>JAQBRI010000012.1 GCA_028286585.1 Candidatus Kaiserbacteria bacterium | reverse complement strand
AATCGCGCGAAGGCGCGGCACTGTTCCAGACGGATTCTGTGCGGGATCAAAACCGACAGCGCGGCTCGTCTCCGCCGCGCGCGCGAGAAGTCAGATCGACCTCAAGCCCTGCGCCCGGGGAGCTTGCAGCAAAGGTGTACGGTTCAGGACCAAGGTTGAGGGGAACGTTCCAAATTGCGCCGTGTTTAATCCAGCAAGGCGGGTGTTGTCAGCGTGCAATCCCCCGGTCCCTCCGGCGCGCTGTCAGTGCCTGCCTAAGCCATCCTCACCCAACTTGGGTCGCCTTTCTCCTATTGACGGGAAGCGACCCATTTTTTTGGTTCGACAGTTTCATTGAGGTCCGATTGAGCATTGGTCAGAAATTTGACGGTGCGCATGTGCATCCTGGCTTTGACTGGCTGCGGCTTGCGTTGGCAGTGGGGATTTTCACCTTTCATAGCACGACAATCACCTATGGCAGCGCCGACGCGATCCCACCTTTACTAAGGGCCGTCGCCAGACTGCTGCTACCGATGTTTTTTGCCTTGAGCGGGTTCCTGGTTACTGCCAGCTTGTGGCGATCGCAATCGGTAACACTGTTCCTCAGCCTTCGAGTCTTTAGGCTTTTACCTGCTTTGCTCGCAATTGTGCTGATGTCGACATTCGTGTTGGGCCCACTGGTCACGGAAAGCTCTTGGCAGACATATTTTTCGAGCAACACGCTGAGCCAGTATTTGACGAATGCCCTCGCGCAGCCCCATTACCAGCTGCCGGGTGTGTTTCTGCACAATCCCAGGTCTGGCGTGGTCAATGGCTCACTCTGGACGATTCCACTCGAACTGTGGTGTTACACGGGCCTGGCCATCATCAGCCTGGTGGGACTGACGAAACATAGGCACGTATTGGCAATCCTTTGTCTGGTGAGTTTCGCCGGCATCGCGTTGGCGGATTACGCCCAGTACGACCTCCTCGCTCATCTGCCTACCGGTGATCTGGCTCTTCCGTTCTTGGCGGGCATAATTATCTTCGCGGCGGCAACCGTCTTGCCGCTGCATGGCCCGCTGGCAATCATTTCCCTCTGCGCCGCCATGTTGTTGTCCATGCAGCCGCAAGGATTTGCTTTGGCCATGTTGCCGCTCGCCTACTTTGTGGTCTGGCTGGGCCTACAACCTCTGCCGTCCCTGCCTGGCGACTATTCTTATGGGCTCTACCTGGTCGGATATCCGATTGAGCAAACATACGTTGCGTTTTTCCCGGGCACCGCCTGGTGGCAAAGCTGGGCCGCCTGTCTGCCTTTGGCGCTCGTGTGTGCCGTATTGTTGTGGCATATGGTAGAAAAGCCGGCGCTAAGCCGCAGAAAATTCGCCGCGCGTGCGATCGCGCGAATTTGGCTGCCAAGCGTTGCTGGCAATCCGCCCAAGCCAAACCCTGCGCAGTTCAATCGGGCATAATGCCAGTCGCGGCCGCCGCGGTTGGCGCCCTAATGATAGGCCGGTCCTTGGACGCGCCCCATTCCCAATTCTTCGCTCATAAAAATACATTCTGCGCCGCGCCAAACCTCAAGCTTGTCGCCGGCGTGTGCGAGGGACTGGCCGTGTCGGACAGCGGCGTGGTCACAGGCCAGGCGGCGTTCTTCTACGATGGTGGTGCCCGGCCTTGAGGTCACGCGGATTTTATAATTTTCCATGATGTCCTACCCACAGATAGAATTCTGAGTGATGAGCGATTAGTGCAGCTTGCGCTGATACCGTCTGAGCTCCGCCAGAAGCCGTAGCGCCCCCGTGATGTCCGGGGACTGGTTCTTGTTTTCTCTGTCCTTGTCGGCGTTCCCAAGCGCCCGTCCGGCGCGCTCTTGTTCCTCGTGAAGGAAAAGCCGACGTATTTTATCTATAGGCCGCATGAAGAGAAAACACGAAAGGAAAGAACGGGTTCTGTACGCCTTAAGACCGACATAGCTGGCAAGAGGCGGCAACACCAAGGCGTAGGCAAGGGGCGCCAATCTCGGGGAGCAAGGCACTATTTACCGGGACGTGCGTTGAACTACCCAAAGGAGATTTCATGGCTACCAACAAACCGGCCGGCGACGGCCACCGCAACGGCGCAGTCCGAGACCGCAGCCAGCTCAAGGCGCAGGTGATGGGCGAGGAAACCTTCGTAAAGCGCGACACGACGTCGGGTCAGTTCGTGGCCCAAAAGAAGGACGGTGAGAAATTTAAGGGTGTCCGCAGGGAAACGAAGTCATGAATGGTCGCGAGCCGACCGGCAATGGAACGCAGCAGCCCCGGCCTAGCTCCGAAATGGAAGAACGCACCGAGCAAGCAACCCAGGACGATGATCTGACCACCGGCCATAGCGATCCCACCGACGGCGGCGCTGATAACGCCAAGAAATAACGCGCACTGCTTTGGAAAACGTATGGGCCTTCTTACCGGGCAATGCCGTCAAGTGTCGGATGGGGTTGAACCGTGGCGCAGCGGAAACGTGATCGTGCACTGCACGCCCTGGGGTGGGAATTCAATTTCCGCGTGCCCCTGACCCGTGCCCAGCCCGCGGCCGATCAAGGTCGAGCCAAATCCCCGCCGGGTGGGCGGCGTCACCTTAGGTCCGCCCTGTTCGCGCCATTCCAGTACCATCTTAGGCTGTCCATCCTGCGCCTTGGTGACCTGCCAGGTGACGCAAACCGTACCTGTATCATTGGAAAGCGCGCCGTACTTAACCGCGTTGGTCCCGAGCTCATGAAGAGCCATGGCCAGGAGCAACGCATTGTTAGCGGTCAATTCCCCTTCCGGGCCTTCGCCGTGGAAGCGGCGATGGGCGGGATCCTGGAAAGGCTCCAAAGCATGGTGCACAATGGCGCTCAGCGCCGCTGACTCCCAGTGTCGGCGCACGAGCAAATCATGAGCGCTGGCCAGCGCCTGGATGCGGGCTGAAAAGGCACGCAGTTCCTCCGCAGGCGCGCTGCGAAAGGTTTGGGACGCAATCGCCTGGACGGTTCCGAGCGTGTTTTTAACACGATGTTGGATTTCGTGCAGAAGCAGCTGCTGAGTTTCTTCCGCACGCCGTCGCTGAGCGATTTCGTCCTGGGCGGCTTTTTGGAGTTTGGCATTATCAAATGCTATTGCCGCATG
>JAQBRI010000018.1 GCA_028286585.1 Candidatus Kaiserbacteria bacterium | reverse complement strand
GAGCTCGTCCCCGTCCGACCCGAACCGCATCTCCCCGCCCCACGGCTTGATCAGGCCGGCGACGGCGCGAGCGACTGTCGTCTTCCCCGACCCCGACTCGCCCACCAGCGCCAGCACCTCGCGTTCGCCGATTTCAAAACTCACATTGCGCACCACCAGGGATGAGCCATCTCGTCGGCGGCGACCGTATCCGATCTGAAGGTCATCGACATCGATCAGCGCCTCAGGCATTCGCCAGCACCTCCTCGGCGAAGTGGCAGGCGCTCCGGCGTCCCGGCGCGACCTCGCGCAGAATGGGGATTTCCCGGGCGCAGATCTCCTGCGCGAGAGGACAGCGCGGATGGAACGCGCATCCGGTCGGGCGGTCGAGAGGGCTGGCGGGCACGCCACTGAGCGGCGTGCCGATGTCACTCCTCGAATGAACGGCAGGAATGCTCTGCACCAACGCTCTCGTGTACGGATGCGCGGGCCTCGCGAGCACCTCGCGCGTCGGTCCGGACTCGGCAACGCGCCCCGCGTACAGCACGACCAGCCGCTCCGCGATGTGAGAGACGACGCGAAGGTCGTGGCTGACGAACAACATCGACATTCCGGTGTCGGCCTGGAGCTCTGAAAGCAGGGCGAGGATGCGTTTCTGCACCGTGACGTCGAGCGCGGTCGTCGCTTCGTCCGCGAGCAGGAGCACCGGGTCTCCCGCGAGTGCCATCGCGATGACCGAGCGCTGGCGCAGTCCGCCGGAGAGCTGGTGCGGGAACGCCCGCGCGCGTTCTTCGGGACGCGGGATGCCGGCCCGTTCGAGCAGCGAGACGACCCGCGACCGGAGTGCGGCGCCGTGCATCCCGCTCCGGCGCAGGATCTCGCCCACCTGCTTCCCGATGCGCTGCACCGGGTTGAGTGAGGCGAGCGGGTCTTGGAACACCATCGCGATCGATCGCCCGCGCAGTTCGCGGCGACGCCTGGGCGACACGAGGGTGAGGTTCTCGCCGCCGAACTCGATGACGCCATGCAGCGTCATCGAGTCCGGCAGCAATCCGATGATCGCCGAAGCAAGCACCGACTTGCCGCTCCCGGACTCCCCGATGAGACCCGTGGTCTGGCCGGGAAGTATGGCGAGGTCGACCCCCTCGATGAGATTCACCTCACGTCCGTCGATCACCATCCTCACGTCCAGGTCGCGGATGTCGAGTCGGGGTTCGCCATTCCGCGCCGTGCCGGCGCGGGTGACGGTGTCCGTAGAGCGGCCGGCCATCAGTAGGAGACCGTAGCCAGGTTCGGAAGGAACGACGGGTCGGGGGTGAAGCCCTTCAGCTTCTTAGACCAGGCGTAAGCGATCTTCAGGTTCATCGGGTACATGCCGACGGCGTCGTCCCAGATGATCTTGTTGGCCTTCGCATAGTCCGCTTTCCGGTTCGCGACGTCACTCGTGCTGCCCGCGTCGGCCAGCACGGTGTCGAGGGCTGGGTTGCAGTACCCGGTGCGCTTGGCCGCACAGGTGTACAGGCGCCCCAGGTTGGTCGCAGCGTCGAAGGTCGGCGTTCCGAGGGCCTGGAAGTTGATGTCCCAGTTGAGGGCCAACAGGTCTTTCAGGAACGTCGCCGAATCCTTCAGAGTCGGCACAGCAGTGACCCCGACCTTCTGGAGATCGGATGCGATCGCCTGGATGAACTGGGTGTACTGGCCGTCCGAATACTGAATCTGCAGAGGCTGCGAGAAGTCGAAGCCGGCCTTCACCAGCGCGGCCTTGGCCGCCTTGGGGTCGAACTTCTTGGCCGCCTCCGCCGAGTAGCCGAGGATGTTCGTCGCTACCGTGGAGTTGGCGAGCGAGCCGGTGTTGGGGTACAGGCTCTTGATGATCGTCTTGAAGTCGACCGCCTCCCAGATGGCGTTCCGCACCGCGCTCGTCGAGAGCGCCGGCCGCGACGAGTTGAACCACATCGTCGTCACGACCGTCGATGGCACCGTGGCGGTGGTGATGTCGGTGTTCGACTGCAAAGCCGAGACCTGGTCGTCGGGGATGCCCCAGGTCGCCTGCACTTCCCCTGTCTGCAGGGCGGTGAGACGAGCGGTGACGTCAGGAATGTTGCGCAGGATGAGCTGCTTGATCACCGGCTTCTTGCCGAAGTAGTGCGGGTTCGGCACAAGCACCAAAGTCTGCGACGGCGTGAACGACTGCACCTCGTAGGGGCCTTCGGCCAGCGGTGCGGTCTGGAAGGACGCGTCGGACGCATCGCCCTTGGTGATGTATAGCAGCGTGAGCGCACCGAGCAGTGCTGGCGTGGGCAGCTTCGCCGTGATCGTCACCTCGTAGGTGCTGTCGCTCGAGATCGTGTCTCCCGCGAAGTTGCCGGCAACCGGGCCGGCGAGCCGGATCGCGCGGTTGAAGGATCCGACGACATCCGCGGCCGTCAGCTTCGAGCCATCCGAGAATTCCGCGTCCTTGCGAAGGGTGAATTTCCACTGCGTCGCGTCGGTGTTCGGCGTCCACTTCGTGGCTAGGTCACCGATGATCTTGCCCGTCGTCGTCGGCTTCACGAGTCTCGCGAAAATCGACTCGGAGGAGAGTGCCGTTCCCGCCGCGGCGGATGCCGTGCCGTGGGGGTCGAGGGAGTCGGTCGAATACGGACCCGCGACCGTGACTGTGCCACCCGCCTTCGCGCTGGCCGTCGGCGTCGCCGTCGTCGCGTTCGATGAACAGGCGGTCACTGCGACGACTGTCGCCGCGACGATGGCGGCAGCGGCGAGGAGCCGTGGCCGGAAAAAGCCGTGTTTCATGGTCTTGCCTTTCTGTATTGGGCTACGTCGCCCTACTGGATGTGCTGGATTACCTGGTGGCCCCGCGTTGATAGCGGGAGTTCAAGTGGTCGCCAAGGAGGCCAACCATTAGGAGAAGCACCGCGAGGGTGATCCCGGGAAAGGCGGAGATCCACCACGCCGTGGCGAGATATTCCTTGCCTGCCGCAATGGTCTGGCCCCACGAGACCGTCGTCGACGGAAGCCCGATGCCGAGGAAGCTCAATCCCGCCTCCGCCAGCACGATGAGTCCGAACTCGATTGTGAGCAGGGCACCGACCGGCCCGATCACGAAGGGCAAGACGTGCCGGAACATGATGGAGAGCGGCCGCACGCCGAGCACCCTCGCCGCTTCAACCCATTCCCGCCGGCGGATCGACAGGGCCGACGAGCGGGAGAGCCGCGCGAAGGAGATCCAGCCGGTGAGCGCCAGCGCAATCACGACCACCCAGATGCTCCGGGTGAAGAGGCCTGCGACCACGATGGCCAGAACGATGCCCGGGAAGGCGAGCAGAACGTCGATGATGCGACTCAGGATCGCGTCGACGAGTCCCCCGAAGAAGCCGGCCAGAACTCCGATGGTGACGCCGACCACGCAGCAGATCGACACTGTGAGAACGCCGATGGTGACAGAGGTGCGCGCGCCGTAGATGAGCTGGGCCAGAATGTCGCGACCCGTGCCATCCGTGCCGAGCAGCGCAATACCGCCACCCTGCACGTGGCTGCCTGGCGGCTTCAACCGGTCGAGGAGCGGGGTGTTGATCGGGTTGTAGTGAATCAGCAACGGCCCGAAGATCGCGACGAGAACGTAGAACAGGATGACCGCGCTGGTCACCCAGAACACGGCAGGCTGGCCGCTGAACGCGCTCCGCATCGAACGCAGTCGACCCCGCTGTGCTGCCTGCGTACCGGTGAGCGGGGCGGTTGATGAGCTCATGCCGACCGTCCTCTTCTGATGCGTGGGTCGAGGATGCCGTAGACGATGTCTGCGGCGAGGTTCAGCAGCAGCACGATGAATGCGATGAGCAGCGCTGCCGCCTGCACGACGGCGTAGTCACGGCCGGAGACCGCCTGCACAATCAGACTTCCGATCCCAGGCCAGGCGAAGACGTTCTCGACGATGACCGCCCCCCCGAGCAGCGCGCCCATCTGCAGGCCCACGATGGTGACAACCGGTGCCATCGAGTTGCGGAAGGCGTGCCCTCGCAGGGCTTGTCCGTCGGTGAGCCCCTTCGACAGGGCCGTCTGGATGTACGGTTCCCGCATCGATTCCGTGAGCGTCGACCTGCTGATCCTCGAAACGATGGCGGTAAACGGCAACGCGAGAGTGATTGCGGGAAGAACGATGGACGCCGCGCTCTCGTTGCCGCTGCTCGGCAGGAGGCGGAGGTCAAGCGAGAAGATGAGGATGAGCATGATTCCGACCCAGAACGTGGGCATGCCCTGAAGCAGGATCGAGAATCCTGAAACCGTGCGGTCGACGCGGCTGTCGGGCCTGCGGCTGGCGATAAGCCCCAGCGTGAGACCCACGACCACGGCGATCAGCGTGGAGGCGAGGGTCAGCTGGATGGTCGCACCTAGACGGGAAAGCACGAGCTGCATGGCCGGCAGGCCGTAGAGGAACGACGAGCCGAAGTCCAGGTGCAGCACGTTCCAGAGGTAGGTGCCGTACTGGGAGATGACCGGCCCGTCGAGGCCGAGCCGCTGGCTCAGTGCCGCGACCTGCGCCGGCGTCGCGTCAGACCCGAGCAGCAGGCTGGCCGGGTTTCCCGGAGCGAGCCTGATGAGCCCGAACATGAAGGTCACGGCAGCCCACATGACGAAGACGCCGACGGCAAGGCGCCGCAGGATCATTCCGATCATCGCGGCTGCCTCGCCGCCATGGTCGCCCCCGTCACGATCTCCGATTCGATGAGTACATGCCGCTCCTCGTCGACGTCATCGAGAATGGCAACCAGCAACTGCACGGCACGTTGCGCGATCTCATCACGCTTGATGCCGAAGTGCGTCCAGTCGGCGCGATCGGTCGTCGCAAACTCCGGGTCACCGACGACGGCGACGGACAGGTCGCCGGGAATCGACAGGGAGAGTTCGGCGGCGGCCGTCTCGAGCGCACGCACGTTGCTGTCATCCTCGCCGGGCTCGACCAGTACAGCCGTCACTCCCCGATCGATCCAGCTCTTCAGTTCCGCCGTGGTCAGCGGCTTACTGTGCTTGAGCGAACCGTTGTTGTCCGCGCCGAGCTGCGCGACACCGTCGAAGTAGCCTTTCAGGCGGTCCTCGTTCTGCTCCCCGCCGCCCGGCTCCCCGATGTAACCGAGACGGGTGTGGCCGAGTTCGATGAGACGTTCGACCAGCTTTCTCGTGGCCGTCTCGTAGTCGATGCCGACATAGGCGATATCCGCATCCGGAATCTCGCGACGACCGATGAAGACGAGTGGAAAGTCGTTGCGGGTCAGATCGCTCAGCGCGTCGCGGTCCACGTGGCGACCAAGCAGGATGCAGCCATCGGCGAGCAGTAGACGGGATGCCGCCGGGCGCACGGCGCCGCCCTTCCGCGCGGCCGATGACGGACTGAACAGCAGCAGGTCGTAGCCCTGACGCGTAGCCTCGCGCTCGACACCCAGCAGGAACGGAAAGTAGAAGTCGCGCTGGTCGGAGGGGAACACCTCCTCGAAGGTGTGAAACCCCAGCAGGTAGTTGCGCCCGCCGACAAGGCTCTGCGCTGCGGGGTTCGGGGAGTAGCCCAGCTGCTTCGCCACCGCGAGAACGCGATCCCGGGTCTCCTGCGGAATTCGCGTGCGCGCCTCGGGTGCGTCGTTGAGCACAAGCGACACGGTCGCCTGGGAAACCCCGGCCTCACGAGCGATGTCGATCTGTGTCGATCGGCGCCGCCTGGTAGCGGCGTGTGCGTCTTTGCCCACGGGAGACTCTCTTTGTTATACGTATTTGCGCTAATGCGTATGAACAGAATGAACGAAGGATGCAATCCTGTCAAGAGGTCGCCGAAAGTCGCGCATACTCACCACCGGTACGAGGCAGGTGCGGACTCGAACGATCGCCCGGACCCCGAGGTCACCGGCCGCCAGTAGTGTCGTGACCGATGGTCACTTCACTGAGCGCCGCGCAGGCCAGGCGCATCGCGCTGGCCGCCCAGGGATTCGGGGCCGCCCCGCCCGCGACGGTCGGCACCCGCCAGTTGAACCTCGGCATCCAGCGGCTCAACCTTCTGCAGCTCGACTCGGTGAACGTCTTCGAGCGCAGCCATTACCTGCCACTGTTCG
>JAQBRI010000009.1 GCA_028286585.1 Candidatus Kaiserbacteria bacterium | reverse complement strand
GCATGGAGACGTCGCATAGTGGTCTAGTGCGCACGCTTGGAAAGCGTGTGTGGAGCAATCCACCGAGAGTTCGAATCCCTCCGTCTCCGCCCACATGTCAAAATTAGAAACAAATTATACAGAATTTTCGGACCCACGTGTCGTTGCTCTTTACGATACATTAAATCCCTTTGGCATTGATAGCGAATTCTTTTGTAAACAAGCAGAAAAATTATCTGCAAAAACTATTATTGACTTAGGTTGTGGCACAGGACTTTTGACACATGAGCTCGCTAAACGTGGACACGAAATGATAGGTATAGAACCTTCGGCAGCGATGCTTGCCGCTGCACAAAGTAAGCCAAATGCAGAGCAGATTACGTGGATTCAAGGCAGCTTTGAAAAGACGGATAGTTTGCAGGTTGATATGATACTTATGACCAGTCACGTTGCGCAGTTTTTTCTCGAAGACAATGAATGGCAAGAAGTACTTTATGCTGCATACCAAGCACTCAAACCGAACGGTTATTTAGTTTTTGATATTCGTCGCCTTACTAATCCTCCATTTATTGGATGGCCTACAGAAGAAAATAGAAAAAAGTTTGAGAATACAAATGCCGGTCCCGTTGAATGGTGGTTCAAACTTGTTCATGTTGAGAACAGGCGAGTGAGATATGAGCTTCATTATTCTTTTGTACAATTCGGTGAGGAGATAGTGTCTATGAATGAACTCATATTCCGCACACAAGATGAAATAACCCAAGCACTACTGGACGCTGGTTTTAAAATGGAAACAATATACGGCAATTGGGATGGCAGTCTCGTAACTTCAGCGAGTCCGGAAATGATTTTTGTTGCATCAAAATAATTATATTAAGATAAGCAGGCCGCCTTTTCAGATGCTTGACATTTAAAACATTTATTATATTATAGCCGAAGTCTGACATTCGTCGGGCTCCTTGCGTACTGAGGCGACCCATAAGTCCTTCGTCATCCAAGGTGATCTTTTCATCCAGTCTAGAAAGCGATGAAGCCATGAACAACGTTGTTACGACGTCCTCGCCTGTCCTCATGACTGCGACTGCGCTCGATGAATTGCCCAATGGCAATATCATCCTTCGCGGCGTGCTCACGATGGAGTCACTCTGTGGCATTCGCCACGACGACTACCAGACCTCTCGCGAGGTCACGAGTCAGCCCGACAAGATGATCCGTAACGCTCTGTCCAAGGGGCATGGGCTCCCGGACATCGTTCTCGGTATGCGCGGTCAGAATTTCGTCGACAAAAACGGTGTGATTCAACTTGTCGATCCGGTCTATGTCATCGACGGCTTGCAGCGCATCACCGCGATTCTGCGTTACCTCGAAACGAAACCCGACTTCAAGATTCATCTTGGAGCTGCGGTGCATTTCGACACGAACCTGGAACTCGAAAGAGCCATGTTCGTGACGCTGAATACGACGTCGCTCTCGGTCTCGCCGAACGGCCTTCTCTACACGCTCCGCGGCGACAATCAATCGGTGAACTGTCTCTACGAGATGTCCGACAAGGACACCAAGTTCATTCTGAAGGGCAAGGTTTCCTGGAAACAGGGACAGGCTCGGCACGAACTGATCGGCGCACGCACCTTGCTGATGGTCAGTGGACGCCTGCACTCGCACTTGCTTTCCGGCGCAAAAAACGGCGGGAACGCGCTCGAGCTTGCTGCGTCGATCGACAGGTCGATAGGCAACCTCGGATTGAGGAACTACAGGGAGAATATCCGGACTTTTTTCGACCTGGTCGACGAATGCTTCGGAATCAGGAATGTCTATTTCAAGGGTGGCGCAAACCATCTGAAACAGAATTTCCTGAACTCGCTCGCTCAAGCACTGTCGAGTTATGTTGACTTCTGGCAGAACGACGGGAAGAAGCTCGTCGTCGAGATTTCTCTCCGCCGCAAGCTGAAGGCCTTTCCCATTACGGATCCGACGATTTCGCAATTGTCGAACGCCGGCGGTGGATTGTCCACAAGCCAGCTCTCGCAGATGATCATCGAATTTCTCAACAGCGGAAAGAGGACAAAGCGTCTGACTCCGCGCAATGTCTCGGAGCTTCCGAGTGTCGAGGAGGAAGATGCATCCAACGAAGCGGCGTAAAGCCCAAGTCTACCCGATTTGCCAACTCACTATAGAAGGTGAGAAGGCGATTCGGAAAGCACGACGGAATATTGGTCGAGCATGGCGAATGGTTTGTGAGATGAAGTTGATTCTTCTCCAAACCCGCTAACAAATAAAGGCATTCCATGAAAATGGAATGCCTCTTCTTCAATATAAAATTTTACAGATGGTTCAAGTGTTGGTCTAGGTATACGCTTGGAAAGCGTGTATGGAGCAATCCACCGAGAGTTCGAATCCTCCATCTCCGCCAGAGCGTGGTAGCATGTTTCGCGGTCGCTTCACTTCGAAGTGCTTTTGCGCATTCTCCAAGGAGGAGTAAGCTAAGCATGCATGATTGATGCCGCTGAAATTGAAGCTAAAGCAAGGGATTTTGAAATCCACACCTCCGACGTACAGCGCGATTATGTTTTTGGTTGGCTTCTTTTTGGTATTTTCACCAAAAGTGAACTTAAGGATGAGATTTTTCTTAAAGGAGGTAATGCGCTTCGCAAAGGATATTTCCCAGAGACCCGCTATTCTGCCGACTTGGATTTCGGTATACCTCATGATATAGACCAAGAAGTGCTCCGTGCAGAAATAAATAAAGTGTGTGCCGCCGTGCAGGAACAGGCTGGCATAGTGTTCGCGCAGGACGGTACCCGAGTAGAGGAAAAATTTACTGCCACCGACGCACCGTTGCCTGGTCTCAAGGTGTACGAAGTGCGTGTCTATTTCAAGGACTTCTACGGCAACTCCAAGCACATGAAGCTTCGGATCTCAATGGACATAACCCGCTTCGACAGGGTACTACTTGATGTACAGCAGCTACTCCTCATACACCCGTATTCGGATGCGGAAGAGGTGGCATGCACTATTCGCTGTATGAAGCTCGAAGAGATTATCGCCACAAAGCTGAAATGTATGATGCAGCGCCAGCACGCGCCAGATCTTTTTGACTATGCTTACTCCATTCAGAAGTTGGGTGGCAGCCTCGACAGGGGAGAAGTGATGCGCACGCTAATACAAAAAACAATCTTCTCTCGAAATCCTTTTGTACTCAAAAGCATCCTGTTGAAAACCGGTTTTGACTACTATCGGCAGGAATGGGCAAAGTCTGTGGTGTGTGCCAAGGAATTCTTAATTGGTGTCGAGGATGCAATCATCGCATTTACCACAGATCTAGAACTGCTGTTCGCAGGATATTCTGACAGCGGCTTCGCCCAATTCGCCTATTTCAATGCTGATCATCGCGCTACTATTATGCACGCAGCACGTACCCAAACGCTTCTGCGCTTCCGCTATAACGGTGCGGACCGCACTGTGGAGCCGTACTCGCTCAAGTACATGCAGAAGAGGGACGGGAGCGAACGTGAGTATTTTTTTGCGTACAACAAAAGTGGAGGCACCAATCCACCTGGGATGCGTAGCTTCATTTCCGACAAGGTGGAAACGCTGGAAAATACAGATGTGAAATTTATACCGCAGTATCCGATTGAACTGTCGAAGTCGGGTGAAATACCGGAAGATCGATACTTGTTTGATCCAAACAAACCGGAGAAAGCCCCGAGAGCGCCCCGTATGCAGACTGTCCGTACACTTCGTCCACAAGGGCAACGTTTTTCTGGAGGGTTAAAGTATATCTTTAAGTGCGGTGTTTGTGGTAAACGCTTCACTCGAAATAATCATGACTCGTCCATGCGCCCCCACAAAGGCAAGGGCGGATATCAATGCTATGGTACCTACGGTATATATATCGGTACGAAATACTAGGAGAAATAGGGTCAGTCATCATTATGAATACACTTTAGCTTTATCTCATAAAAAGAGTATTATTTGACTATCTATGACGACAAAAAAGACCCAAAAGAGCCTTGCGGAGCTCAAAAAGCTCGTGGTCTCATTTCGTGACGCTCGTGATTGGAAACAATTTCATAACCCAAAAGACACAGCCATTTCCTTGGTTTTAGAGGCTGCCGAAGTCATGGAACATTTTCAATGGAAAAATAAAGAAGAAATGGAGGCACACATAAAGACAAATAAAGAAGATGTTGCCGAAGAGTTAGCCGATGTATTCTATTGGGTACTGCTAATGTGTAATGATCTTAAAATTGATATTTCTGATGCACTTGAAAAAAAGATGAAGAAAAATGGTGAGAAATACCCGGTAGCAAAGGCCAAAGGGCGGCACACAAAGTATACACAGTTGTAGATATGGTAGAGATCAAAACTTTCCCCTTTGATCGCAAAGACTTTGATAAACTCAGAGATTTTCACTATGGCCTAAATTGGCCAGTCGTATACATCCAAGAAAATGGTAGTGAGATGTATATTGGACAGACGACCACTCTTTACTCAAGAAGTAAACAACATTACGACCTTAATGAGAATAGACGTCGCTTAAAAAGAATCCACGTACTTACAGATGAAGAATTTAATCTTTCCTCTGCCTTTGATTTCGAATCCTTACTTATCCAATATGTTTCTGCTGATGGTGTATTTAAACTGCAAAATGGGAATGGTGGTTTAATAAATCATAACTATTTCGAAAAGGAAAAATATCAAGCCAAATTGGATGTTATATGGCCAAAACTACAAGAACTCGGGCTCGTTAAAGAAGATTTACATTCGATAAAAAACAGTGAGTTTTTTAAGTACTCTCCATATAAAGCACTTACAGAAGATCAGCTTGAAGTTGCAACAGCACTCGAGGAAAGTATAAAAGCAAATAAAGTTTCGACCCATATCGTCCATGGTAATCCGGGTACTGGTAAATCGATACTCGCAATGTATTTGCTCAAACATCTTAAGGAAACCTCGGAAACAAGTCATCTTAAGATTGCCCTTGTTGTTCCAATGACAGGTTTACGAGCAACACTACAAAGAGTAGTAAAAAGAGTTCCAGGTCTTGGGGTCGAAATGGTGATTGGACCGAGTGATGTTGTGAAAAAAGAATATGATTTACTTATTGTTGATGAAGCACATAGGCTTCGACGAAGAGTAAATCTAGCAAACTTTGGCTCCTATGATCAAACGAATCGTGCGTTAGGCCTGGCAAAGGAAGGTACACAGCTTGATTGGGTAATGAAGTGCTCTAAAAAACAAATATTCTTCTACGACAAAAAACAAAATGTCGTCCCGGGAGACGTACAAGCTACAGATTTTTCTAAACTTGATGCAAAAGAGTTTGAATTGGTAAGCCAGATGCGTATCAATGCAGGTGAAGATTATTTGCGATTCGTAGACAATTTACTTGAAGGCCGTCATGTAGAACAGCCTCGATTTTCAAACTATGAATTTAAAATGTACGACTCAATTCGCGATATGGTTGAAGATATCAAAACCAAGGACGCAGAGCATAAATTAGCGCGTCTCGTTGCAGGATATGCCTGGTCGTGGAAAACAAAAGGAAACAAACCGGGTCATGATATCGAGATTGATGGCTTACAACTTACCTGGAATAGCACGAATATAGATTGGGTTAATTCAAAAAACTCTCTAAATGAAGTTGGATGTATTCACACTGTACAGGGATATGATCTAAATTACACCGGCGTAATCATAGGACCTGAATTTTCATATGATCCAATAGCAAAACGCATTATTATTGATGAAAAGAAATACAAAGATATTAACGGGAAGAGATCAATATCGGACCCTGAAGAACTCAAGGGATATATTACAAATATCTATAAGACATTGTTAACACGAGGAATAAAAGGCACATTTGTTTATGTTGTGGATGAGGAATTAAGAAAATATTTTTCGTCAATGTTTTCCGATAAGCAGGCGGTTTTATCAGATAACGAGTATCAACCTATAAAATCTCCAATTACGGTTGCAATGGTTCAAGTGCCGATCGTGGGTTCGGCACCGTGCGGAAGTCCCTTGCTCGGAGAAGAAAATATTGAAGATGAAATAATGGTTCCAAAGTCGAAACTTAGGGCAGGTGCCACTTACTTTATACTGCGTGCGAACGGGGATTCTATGGACTTGGCAGGCATAAATGATGGAGATCTGGTTCTGTGTAGATTTGCGGAAAAAGGAGAAACTGGTGATAGGGTAGTTGCATTGCTTGGTGATAACGTGACTATTAAAATGTATGACAAAAAAGATGGACGCAGAATTTTGTTACCAAAAAGTACCAACAAAAGTCATCAACCTATAATTCCTGAAGAAGGTGATTCTGTACAAGGAATCGTTCAAGAAGTTTTAGAGTAATTGCCAAATATAATATTAAGAAATAAAAAAGGGACGGTGGTGACCGTCCCTAAGTACTTATTCGGCAGCTTTTCTATTTTTTAGATATTCCTGCCACAATGGCCCCCACTTTTCTTGCGTAACGATGAGTAGTACTTCGTCGCACCGCTCACCGTTTTGTCTGCGTATCCATTGCGGTAATCGGCCGACTTCTTCGTATCCGCACTTTTTTCCATATGCGAGACTGCGCCCGTTGTGGGAGAGAACACGAGAGACAACACCGTACAGGTCGAGGGTATTGAAGGCAAAATCAAGCAGAAGCATTTTTGCTTCAGTTCCGTAACCCTTTCCCCAACATTCCTTTTCGCCAAGTACAGTGCCAGTTGTTGCTGTGCGATGTTGCCAGTTGATACCGTGGAGTCCTATCGAGCCGATGAGTTTCTTATTCTCAACCGTAACGATTCCCAAAGCAACATCATTCTGGTTCATGTGCTTGTTCTCGATCCATTCCTCCTCCTCTTTTTCCATGAGTGGAAAGGCTCGCATCAGGAACTGGGTTATCTCGGGATCATTCATCCACCGCCGAAGGGTAGGGATGTCTGCTCGCTCCAATGGGCGAAGCAATACACGCTTACCTTGTCTAAATACGATGTCGCTCATCTTTGAATATCCTTATATGAAAGAGCATTTTTGTTCTGCTAAATAAAAGACCTCGGCTTTTATTCAGCCGAGGTCTTTCTAATTTTGGTATCGTCTTGCTTTACGATTGAGTAGAGAAATCACGGCTGAATATAAACATGGTGTTTTTGTCATTCTGCATAGCAAAAGACAACCCACTGGAGTAGGTGGAATTACATGTAATAATTCTGCGCATTAAGTGATTCATATATTTCATAATGACATATGTATAACACTTGTCAAGTTACATATAATTACAAAAATAATCCGCGCAATTTCTTGCGCGGATTCTAGGTTCACAATTCAGGGTTTGAAGTTACGAGGGAGCTGGAATGCCCGCTTCCTTGTAAGCCTTTTCCCACTGGTAGGTGTCCGATGGTGTTATCAAGTCACCGCAAATATCTGGATGCTTGTACATCCAATGCTCTTTGTAGTGACGAGGCATAAGAAGAAGTGCCTCTTTGAGCCTGCCGGCGCTTTTGGCTGCAAAGAAGAATGTCGCCGCCCTGCATTTGCCATTTATGCAGAACTTGGCAAGCCACTTCTGCACGATTGGAAGATATTCTCCTGCGAAGTTGGACTCGATCTCTTTATCGAAATTCTTTTGCCACAGAGCTAGTTCATCTTCGGTCTCAGGTATCAGGGCGTCAGGACGTTTCGCTTCCGCCCTCTTTCTGATACTGAGCGCCTTGCTTGGATCATTGAGCATTACGAAATGCTTGACCTCGGTGGTCGTGAAAAGTCCACCATCCAGTGATCGCATACGGAAATGAAGACCGATGCCAACCCAGCCGACTCTGGTTACCGACGTGCTCATCCCAAAGGATGAACCGAAAAAGGCAAAGATGTCGGGTTCCTTGTAATCAGGCCGTGAGCCCATAAGCGCGATGGCGCCGTTTTGAGGATCGAGGACGACGATGGTGTACACGCTGTTCCGCGTATGAATTTCGAACAGCGCGTTCTCGGGCAGGTTACTGAGCTCGAAACCGTTTTTGACACCTACCTTCTCAATGAAGGCGTTCAGCTCGGCAGAGAGATCCAGGTCACTCATTGCTATTGCCTTTCTGTTAGGAACTTATTCCTAAGAAAACAGTACTCCTAGATGACACCCTTGTCTACTTTTTAAAAATGGCATTTCCACATCCAGATAAAAGCGCTACTATGGAGATATATGAAAAAGTTTAAGATCGTCGTATATGTTCCAGAATCGCATGCAGACAAGTTGCGAGAGGCGATGGGGAATGCGGGGGCCGGCGTTATAGGCAACTATACGCACTGCATGTTCACCATCAAAGGTACGGGCCAATTTATGCCAGGGGAAGGAAGTAATCCAACCGTTGGCGAAGTAGGAAAGCTTGAAAAAACGGCAGAGGAGCGCATCGAGACAGTGTGCTCGGAGGAAAAGCTAAAGGGCATCTTAAAGGCAATTAAAGAAGTTCATCCATACGAAGAGCCCGCAACCGATGTGTACCCGATAGAGGTTGTTGAATAAATATGATTTTCGACTGGCATGTAATAGTTGGAAGTGTCGCAGGTCTCATCGCAATGTTGGCCGTGATTCCATACATTAAGGATATTTTGCACGGCACTACTCGTCCCAATTTTTTCTCATTTTCACTGTGGGCACTTTTGCTTTTTATTTCCATCCTGGCTCAATTTAGTTCTGGAGCATCATGGTCATTGGCACTTTTGATAGGGGATTTTATCGGTACATGTTCGGTAGTTATTCTTTGTCTGTTTGGTTATGGATATGGTAAATATGGTCGGCTTGAATGGATATGCACCGCTCTGGCAGTACTGGCGATGTTTTCTTGGCTACTAACGCAGCAGCCGATTTTGGCAATTTTGTTCGCAGTCTTGGCAGATGCAATGGCCGCGGTCCCGACTGTTATAAAAGCTTTTAAGGATCCTTGGTCGGAAGCACCTACTCAATGGCTGCTGATTGCTTTTGCATCTGGACTTGCTGTTATATCGACTACAATTTTTGATCCGGCAAATCTTATTTTTCCTATCTATCTACTTTTAGTAAATGGACTTACAGGTACATTGGCTTTTTTTGGCAGGTACGTAATAAAAAAGCAGGCAGTCAAATAGTGTGTAAAAATATATTTGTCATATAAGATAGGGGACAAATATAATCAATCCGCTAAACACATGTCACAATACGTACGTGAGTCGCATGGCTCACGCACTTTGGTTTAGCTCTTATTTAGAAACATAATATATATACAGTATGACTTGGTGGAATCTGGGCGGTTTGAATCCTTCGTTTAAAGAGTTTGTCGAAAAGTATCCAAACAAAACTCTCATCGGTATGATGTGGGCAATGTATTGGCGATTGATTATAGTAGCTATACTTGTTGAAATTGCAGTGTTCGTCGTAATTTTTGCGATTGCATTCGCCTTCTCGGTTGGACATTAACGTTTTTGATATTCTCTTTTGCAGAAAAATCCACAAGATCGCCTTTGGCTGGTCTTGTGGGTTTTTGTATTAAAAAGATTACTCACGCACATGCTGTATAATAAATTTCTATGGGTATATTTTCTGATATCGCACTTTTGTTTAAAGATCACACAACGTACGACATTGGTCTTATCCAGGCGAAAGGGTATCGAGTGTTCAAGCAGGTGAGTGCCGAGGTCCTCAAGCCGCAAGGTCTTACGAATTTGGAATGGGCCATCCTTGGTATTCTTTCGCACTCACACACAAGTATGCGCGCGAGCGAAGTTGCAGCAGCGCTTGGAGTACAGCCATCACTAGTAAGTAGAGCGATTATTTCGATGGAGAAAAACAAATGGATAAAAGTTTCTCAGGGTGAAGACCGGCGTGAGCGGGTACTTGCTCTTACCGAAAAAGGAGAAGATGGCATCTTTAGAATCGAAAAGTTAATGAAGCTCGCAATGAAGCCGCTAATCGCAAATGTAGCGACTCGAGACCTTATCGGGTACCTACGAACATCGGCTCAAATTTCTGAAAACAGCAAAGATTTGTCGCTCGACAATGAGGAGGTTGATTGATCCGACTAGTTAGACAAGCCCAACAACTACTGTTTGGAACGAATACAAAAAGGCGTAGAGAAGGTGCATTAGGACTTATACACTTATCAACATTTGACCCCCTATCTAGGGCAGGGTACATAGTATAATTACCCAGTGATTGAGCCATTTTTTAGAATATTCCGATTACCGCTACAAATTGTTGTAGGGGTTTTTTTTGTACTTGGAATATTATTTGGAAACGTTGTATCGACGCATGCTGATGATGCAACGCCAATTGTCACTGATACAAATACTGTAATCGTAACTTCAACAGAGGATGCGACTACTCCTGCGCCAGTCGCTACCAGCTCCGACGACCAGGTTGGGCAGGGAAGCCAAGTTTCACAGGATTCGGGTGATGCTAAAATACAGCCCCCCGCAACGACTTCTACCGATAGTTTACAAAGTGAAGTAATTAATGCGAGCAGTAGTATTGCAACTTCAACTGATACTTCATTTACTCAAGCATCTTCGACAGAAATAATTTCTGATAACACCAGCGCATCGAGTTCTGTGCAAAATATTTTTACTAGTTCAGGTGGTGCTGCAATTTTGACAGCAACGTCGACTGATACTTTTTTAAATTCACAAAATACTGCATCGACTTCGGATCTTGCGTTACCGATTCTGGTGCAGGTGCCTACGATCACCGAACACACAAACGACAATGGCAAGACAGTTGTCGTATCTGTCGCGGATCTTGAAAATGAAATAACACCAATCTTGAACGTACCGGTGCGAACTGCTATTCCAGAAATATTTAAGGTTGGTCAAGAAGATCAGATAAAAATAAATTGGCAGAACAATGCAAATCAAGTTATGGAGTTTCAATCGTTTGATGACGATGGTAACGGATACATAGATCATGTTGCGTGGATCGTGCCGCACTTGTCGACTCAGACATTTACCATTATTTATATTTCGAAGGCACTGCAACTTGATGCAAACAAAAATACAATTGGCGATGTGTATCCACTCTTGCAATCGCAAGACCAGCAGTATGCAAATATTTCTGACGGACAGTTTGTGCGCGTTACGTTTGCACAGCTGCTCGACAATACAAAAGACATTACGTTGTATGCTCGGTCACACGATGGTGCATCGGTGCGCGTAGAAGTGTACACACTTGATGGTGTACTTGTCGGCACGTTTGATGCAATTGATCATGATGGAAAGTACCGTATTCTTTTGACCAATCTTCAAACTCCGACCGACGAGTTTGATCTTAAGATTATTGGAAATGTTGATATTGATTATGTCGTCGACCCGACGACACGATACTGGGTTGGTGCTTCGGGCGCTTTGTGGAGCTCGACCGGAAGCTGGTCGGCAACATCTAACGGCGCGTCCGGTGCTTCTACTCCTGATGTAAACACCGATGTGATATTTGATACAGGATCAAACGCATCAAACATTGATACTGCTTTTACTATTGGATCGCTCACGATCGCCGGCTACACTGGTACCATTACACAAAATGCGAGTCTTACGATTTCGAACGCTGGAGGTTTGTCGGGAAATTATGTGCAATCATCAGCCGCAACTTTTGTTGCAAACAATCCCGGCACCAATACATTTGCTGCGACGGGAAACTTTTCGGTAACAGCGGGAACCTTTAGACGATATACCGGCATTGGCGTGAGTACCGATCCTTTTATTACGTACGACGTATATGGTTTGCAGGGTATTCGAACCGGACTTACCAACTCATACAAACTTAATAATAATATTAATGCGACGGTAACATCGGGATGGAACTTGGGTGCAGGCTTTGTGCCGATAGGCGATAACACAACCAACTTTAGTGGAATCTTTGATGGTGCAAACTTTACCATCAGTAATCTTTTTATAAGTACGACAACGCTCAACTATGTTGGTCTTTTTGGTTTTTCTAACAACACTATCAAAAACGTTATTCTCTCGGGCGAGTTGATTAGTGCAACAAGTACGGCGGGTGTTGCCGGTACCGCTGGAACTGCTGGAACTGCAGGTACGACACCAACTGCTGGAGGAACCGGTACGGCAGGAACTGCTGCAGCAACTATGTATGTGGGAGGACTGGTCGGATACAACATTGGTACGATTTCAAACGTAAGTGTTTCTGGAAATGTAACAGGTGTAGGAGGTGCAGGAGGCGCAGCAGGTAATGCGGCAGCAGGCGGAAACACAACGAGCGGCGCGACTACGGCAGGCGCGGGCGGAGCAAGTGTTTCGAATGCGGCAGCATTGGGAGGAACAGTCTACGTTGGTGGAGTCGTTGGTTATTCTCAACAAGGAAATATTACAGCTGCAACGAGTGGTGTAAATGTTATAGGAACGGGAGGCGCAGGAGGTGCTTCTGGAAATAGTGGTGCCGGAGGTGCTAATGCTGGAACAGGTATTGGAGGCGCAGGCGGAGCTGTTGGTCTTGCAGCAGCGGGAGGTATTGATTATGTTGGTGGCCTTGCCGGATGGGTGAATGCAGGAATCCTGACTTCTGTTACCGCAACAGGAACAGTAACCGGAACCGGCGGATTGGGCGGAGCAGCCGGCACTGCGGGCGTAGGTGGTGCTGGAGGCGGTGCTGCAATTGGTGGAGCAGGAGGCGCCGGCGGCACAGGTGGAGCCGGCGGTGTTTCGTATGTCGGAGGACTTGTCGGAAACAACTTGGGAATAATTCAAACGGGCAGTAACGCAACAGGCGTCGTGCAATCAACCGGAGGAACACCGGGCAATGGTTCGGCTGGCGCAACTGCCGGCGCTTCTGCTGTTGCAACTACGCTCACTGCAGCAACTGGTGGTGCAGGCGGAGTAGGTGGAGCAGGTGCTATAGCATATGCGGGCGGACTCGTTGGACAAAATAACCTTGGCGGTATTATTACTGGTACGACAACAGCGGTCTTTGCGACAGGCGCCGTTACTGCAACTGGGTCAACGGGAAAAGTTGGACAAGTTGGTGGAACTGGAGGTGACGCATCTCTTGGAACTGCACACATAGGAGGAACAGGCGGAGGAGGAGCAGCAGGCGGCGCAGGAGGCGCAGCATATTCGGGAGGACTTGTTGGTCTTAACTCGGGAATAATTATTTCATCTTTTTCAAATACTGGATTAGTGACTGTTGTTGGCGGCACGGGTGGAGTTGGCGGCACGGGAGGCGCGGGCGGTACCAAAGGTTCAAGTGGAACGTCAGGTGCGGGCGGTGCATCGGGCACCGGCGGATCTGCAAACGTGCTTTCAACATATGCCGGCGGACTCGTGGGAAGTAATACAGGAATCATTCAAACATCGAGTGCACAAAATATTGTAAATGGAACCGGCGGCGCAGGAGGTGCCGGAGCAAACGGAGTTACAGGACTCACCGGACTCGCCGGTCTTGCGGGTGGTATTGGAGGAGCAGGTGCAATTCTGTATGTTGGAGGACTTGCTGGAAATAATGCACTCACAATTACTGATAGTAATTACACTATTGGATCAGTTACAGGTGTTGCGGGCGCAGGAGGTGCAGCAGGAGCAGGGGGTGCGGGCGGCACCGGTGCACTTGCCGGAGCTGCGGGTACCGCAACAGCGGGGGGTATTGTGTATGCGGGCGGATTTGTAGGAAACAACACTGGATCAACATTGACCAATGATTTTTCAACAGGGAACGTGAGCGGCACAGCAGGCGCGGGCGGTGCTGCAGCAGCAGGTGGCGCGGGTGGTACAAGTTTGGCCGGCATTACCGGAGGAACAGGAGCTGTCGGAGGTATTGCGTATGTTGGAGGCTTGGTTGGATTTTTGACGACTGGAGAAATTTTAACTTCCTACGCAACGGGCACCGTTAATTCTCTTGGAGGCACGGGCGGAATTGGAGGTGCAGGAGGTGCCGGTGGAACTGGAGCAGCAAGTACAACAGGTGGAGCTGGAGCATTGGGTGGAACGGGAGGTGCAGGAGGTGCCGCATTTGGTGGAGGACTCGTTGGTATCATTTCATTGGGAACAGTCACTACAAGTTATGCGGTCGGTAGCACGACAGTAACCGGAGGAACTGGTGGCATTGGCGGAGTGGGTGGTGCAGGAGGCACCGGCGGAACAAATGCGATTGGTGGAGTTGGAGCGACCGGAGGCAACGGTGGCGCGGGTGGTATCAGTACGGCTGGAGGTCTTGTCGGACAAAACGGCGGTATCATTCGAACCACTTCATACTCAACGGGCAATGTCACATCTGTAGGAGGCACGCCAGGAAATGCTGGTGCAGGTGGTGCGGGAGGCGCTACAACTGCAACGTTTAACTCGGGTACTGCAGCAGCAGGTGGACTTGGCGGAAACGGTGGCGCTGGTGCTATTGCATACGCGGGCGGACTCGTGGGTAACAACTTAAACGAAATAATAAATTCATACGCGTCCGGAAGTATTGTTGCAACCGGATCAACTGGAAAAAATGGTGGAGCAGCGGGTGTTGCTGGAAACGGATCAGCAGGAGGGTCATCACATGTTGGTGCGGTGGGTGCAACAGGGGGAACTGCTGGCGCGGGTGGGGACTCGTTTGCTGGTGGTCTCGTCGGCTTGAATACTTCGACAATAATAAATGCATATATAGAATCCGGTTCTGTAATCTCACAAGGTGGAGCAAGTGGAATAGGCGCAAATGGTGGAGCAGGGGGCACAGGTGGAAGTGGTGCTTTGGGCGGAGTTGGTGGAGTTGGCGGAACAAGTGTTTCGCTTGGCGGGTTTGCATACGCCGGCGGACTCGTCGCAAACAATTCAACAAGCGGTGTCATTTTGGGATCACACGCGACTATTAACGCAACTTCAACCGCGGGTGTAACTGGAAGCGGTGGTAACGGAGGTGTCGGAGGCACTGGTGCTGCGGGCGGCGCAGGCGCTGCTGTTGCTTTGGGTAAGGCAGCGTACGCAGGAGGACTCGCGGGAAATAGTAGTGGAGTAATTAATGGTTCGTACGCAACAGGCAATGCCTCAGCGACGGGCGGGGCGGGAGGTGCCGGCGGCAGCGGAGGAAATGGTGGAGCTGGTACAACAGGCGGCGCTGGAGGAAATACTTCGGCTAGTGCTGCAGCATCAAACGCCGCAGGTCTTGCGTACGCGGGCGGACTCGTCGGTTTTAATACGACAAACGGAATAATTCAAAATGGTTCGCACGCATCAGGTAACGCACTTGCAACCGGTGGAGTAGGAGCGGCGGGAGCGACAACCGGAAACGGAGGAAATTCTTCGGGTGCGTTTGCCGGCGGATCGGCTGGTACAACGGGAGGTGTCGCCGGATTGAGTGGCGAAGCCGGAGGACTTGCCGCTGCGGGCGGCCTTGTTGGATTTAATGCAGCGGTCGTAAGTCCTGATTCATATGCTGCGGGCAATGCTGTTGCTCTTGGCGGAGCTGCGGGAAATGGTGGACTTGCCGGAACTCCTGGAACATCGGGCGCTGGTGTTGCAGGAGCTGCGGGAATTACATCAGGTGCAGGAGGAGTCGGTGGTGCGTCATACGCAGGAGGAGTGATTGGTAACGATAGTGTCCTAGGAACAACAATCAGTCTTCCAAATACTACTGGAACTATTTCTTCAACGGGAGGTGCCGGAGGTACTGGCGTCACAGGTGGAGTGGGTGGTGCCGGCGGCAGTACAGCCGGAGCAATTGGTGGAGCGGGCGGCGCAGGAGGTGCCGGTGGTACCGGCGGACTTGCTGCGGGCGGAGGCATCATGGGTTTCAATACTGGAATCATTCGAGACGTAACATACACAATTACTTCTATTAGTGTTGTGGGAGGAGCCGCGGGTGGCGCGGGAGCGGGAGGTGCCGCTGGTGCTTCGGGAAATATTGCCGGAGGCACCGGTGCAACGGGAGGGACCGGAGGTATCGGTGGAGTTGGCGGTGCCGAATACATCGGTGGACTTGTTGGCGATAACTCAGGAGTCCTTATTAATGACATCGTTATTGGTAGTCTTACCGCAAGCGGAAGAAGTGGCGGAACGGGAGGCGCAGGTGGAAATGGCGGAGACGGAACATTGGGAACAGGAGGGCATGCAGGCGGAGTAGCAGGAACTGGAGGTACCGGCGGCGGAGGTGGCGTGGTATATATTGGCGGTCTCGCAGGACAAGGTAATGGAAATATTGCCTCCTCTTCAAGTAGTGGAGGAACAATTACTGTAACTCTTGGCGGTTCGGGTGGTGTTGGGGGAACTGGCGGAACTGGCGGCGCGGGCGGATCGGGAAGTGGAAGAAATGGAACTGGTGGAACCGGAGGCGCGGGTGGTGTTGCCGGACCAATCTATAGTGGCGGAGCTATCGGACTCAATTCGCTTGCAGATGTGATTATTGAATCATTGTCATCATCCGACGATGTCACTATTACAGAAGGCAGCGGTGGTGCGGGCGGTGCGGCAGTTGCCGGTACAAATGGAGCAGTCGGTGGAACTGGTGGCGCGGGCGGAGGCGGCGGAGCACTTAACTTTGGTGCATACGCAGGCGGACTCGAAGGATTTAACTCGGGAACTGGACAGTCGATAAATAATTCTCGCGCTTCAGGAAACATAACAGTAACGGGCGGAGCGGGCGGTGCAGGTGCAGTAGGTGGCGCGGGCGGAAGCGGGGTAACAAATTCTATAACGGGCGGCGCGGGAGCAGTAGGAGGAATTGGAGGCGCAGGAGGATTTGCAAACGGAGGTGGACTCCTTGGATTTACAAACACAAACGTTTTTATTGGAAATTCATTTACATCAGGTAACGTGACTGTCCTTGCCGGAGTGGGCGGTGCTGCAGGAAATGGCGGCGCCGGAGGTGCTGGCGGTACAGCCTCGGCGGGAGGAGCGGGTGCAACTGGTGGAGCTGCTGGATTGGGCGGCGCATCCTACGCAGGTGGCCTTGTCGCAGCAGCAGCAGCTTCTGGAGGAAATATTGCGACATCAAGTTCAACAGGAATTATCCGAGGAACATCGGGAGCAGGTGGAGCATCGGGCTCTGGTGGTGCCGGTGGTGCAGGAGGGTCCGCGTCTCTTGGGGGTGCTGGTGGTAATGGAGCAGTCGGTGGAGGTGGAGGAGTTAACTATACGGGAGGTTTGGTGGGAGACAGTCCAACCACAATTCAAAGCAGTTTTCATACAACAGGAGCAGTAAGTGCTTTTTCTGGTGCCGGTGGTGCCGCGGGCGCTGGAGGTACTGCAGGAGCTTCGGGAAATATTTCAGCTGGCACAGCAGCAGCGGGCGGCGCAGGTGCTTCTGGCGGTGTGGCCGGAGCAGTTAACGTAGGCGGTTTGGTAGGAAGAAACAATACCGTTGCTGGAATTATAAATAATTCATATGCAACATCCGATGTGAATGCAACTGGTGGGTCAGGTGGTGCAGGAGGTGTCGGTGGTGCGGGCGGCGATGGAACACTCGCGACCAACCACTTAGGTGGTACTGGCGGAGTGGGCGGTGCCGGAGGTGCTGGCGGCGGACTCGTTGCTGGTGCACTGCAGGCCGGCGGACTCGTTGGACAAAACTTTGTTGGAACAATTACTAATTCATACTCACAAACGGGAACCGTTACCGTGACAGGGAGTGCCGGCGGAGCAAGCGCGCAGGGCGGCGCGGGCGGAGTTGGAACAGGAACAGCGCTTTATGGTATTGCAGGCGCAGGTGGTGCAGGAGGTGCTGGCGGCGGCGTATATGTCGGTGGTCTTGTGGGATATTCGATCGGAGTTATTCAGACTTCGTATTCAAAGACTGCACTCAATGTGACTGGGGGTGCAGGACAAAACGGAACCGCTGGAAGAAGCGGAGCGGCGGGTGGTGGTGCAGCGGGATCAGCAGGCGGAGCCGGTGGCGCGTCCAGTTTGATTCATGTCGGTGGACTTGTAGGAAATAACGCATCCGAAATTATTGCGTCGTATGCAAGTGTTGATGCCGGATCTGGAAAAGGAAATATTAGTGTCGCGGGCGGTGCAATGGGAAATGGTGCAAATGGCGGTGCTGGAGGCTCGGGACTTGCAGCTGGAAGTGCAGGAGGTGCCGGCGGAGTTGGAGGCGTAGGAGGCGCGGGCGGCGGTACATTTGTTGGAGGTCTTGCGGGATTTAATAGTGCTGCCGGAATTATTACAACATCGTATTCTGATACGATCGCGATTTCGGGAACTGAGCAAACGGCAGGAACCGGCGGAATTGGCGGTGCGGGCGGAACTGGAGTAGGCGCCTTTGCCGGAGGTACAGGAACTGCAGGAGGTGCAGGAGGCGCCGGAAGCGCTCGTAGTTATGGTGGACTTGTTGGTGATAACCTTGGAACAATTCAGAATAATTCGTACTCCTCGATTTCTTTTTCAGTCACGGGAGGTACTGGAGGAACGGGAGGAGTGGGAGGAGCAGGAGGCACGAGTGGTAGCACAATTGCAAGTGGTATTGCAGCTGCAGGTGGTGCAGGAGGTGCCGGTGGTGCAGGTGGTGTGACGTATGGCGGAGGACTCGTTGGACGTATAAATGCAACTACACAAACATTACAAATACTTAATTCATATGCAACGGGAAATGCTACGGTCACCGGCGGAACTGGAGGCACTGGTGGAGCAGGTGGTGTGGGAGGTGATGGTTCAACCGGAACCGTAACTCATGCAGGTTCGGCAGGAGCACTTGGCGGTTCGGCAGGTATCGGAGGCGATGGTAACGCAGGTGGTTTGGTTGGGTACACTAATGTTACTTCTGGAATCGTAAATTATAGTTTTGATTATGCTACTGGGAATGCTTCTTCAACCGGCGGAAATGCGGGAACAGCAGGAACGTCCGGAAATGGTGGCGCATCTAGAACAACAGTTGCAGGAGGTGCTGGCGGTGGCGCTGTGCTTGCTGCAGCCGGCGGTTCGGGTTTTGCCGGCGGCTTGATTGGATTGAATTTTGTTACAACAGGGGGACAAAGCGATATAGTGAATAGTTATGCAACGGGAGCAGTTTCCGCAACGGGTGGTATTGGAAGCACTGGAAACACAGGAGGAGTTGGTGCAAATGGTGCAGCAAGTTCTGTTGGCGGCGCGGGAGGTGCCGGCGGAATTGGCGGAGCAGGAGGCGACGGTAACGCAGGAGGATTAGCTGGATTTACTGGTGCGACAACCGGGGCCAATAACGTTCTTACTTCATATGCAACAGGCAATATTGTAACCTCGACAAGTGGCACAGGAGGAAATGGAGGAAGCGCAGGAGCCTCTGGCACCAGCGGATCCGCGGCAGTTGGTGCTGCAACGGGCGGTGGAGGTACGTCGGGAGCTGGCGGTGCTGCATATGCCGGTGGGTTGGTAGGGCGCACCAGTGCTACCGCGAGTAACAACCTCATCATTACTTCAAGTTATTCAACTGACAATGTTATTGCAAATGGCGGCACCAGCGGTAATGGCGCGGCGGGAGTGATTGGTGGCGCCGGTGGATCTGGATCAATCGGAGGAACCGGCGGCTTGGGTGGCGCTACCGGCGTGGGCGGTGCAGCATATGCCGGCGGACTTGTCGCTTTTAACTTTGGTACGATTCAAGGAAATTCATACGCGACAGGAAATGCTACTTCAACGAGTGGCACTGCAGGAACACCGGGAGCGGGAGCTGCGGGAGGTGCTTCTGGAAGTGTATCGGGTAGTACTGCCGCCTCGGGTGGAGCAGGAGGAGCAGGAGGAGCAGGAGGTGCAGCATATGTTGGAGGACTCATTGCACACAATACCGCAATCGGAGTTGTTTTAAATTCGTTTGCATTAGGTAGTGTTGTTTCGATTGCTAAAAACGGTGCAACTGGTGCGACAGGCGGCGCGGGCGGCGATGGAAGTCTCGGAACAAGTGCACATGTTGGAGGCACTGGCGGAACAGGAGGTGCTGGAGGAATTGGTGGCGCGTCCTACTCGGGCGGACTCATTGGTAACAACGTGAATGCGCTTAATACTATTGCAACAAGTTATGCAATTGGCGCATCTGTTACTGGCACGAGTGGAGTCGGCGGGTCCGGTGGTACAGGAGGCATAGGAGGATTACCTGGAGCAGCCGGAGTTGGTGGTGCAGGTGGTGCAGGCGGCGCAGCAGTTTCTGGAGGAGTTCTTTATACGGGCGGACTCATTGGCTTTAATGATGGAACCGTGCTTTCGGGGTCCTACGCGTCAACAACAGTTTTGGGTTCGGCTGGTGCAGGAGGTGTTGGAGGAACTGGCGGCGCTGGAGTTGCCGGCGGAATCGCAACGGCTGCAAATGGTGCGACAGGCGGCGCGGGCGGTTCAGCGGGCGCGGCTGGTGTTGGAGGTATTGCATACGCGGGTGGATTTAATGGATATAACAATACTGGGCGAACGATTAAAGATTCATATGCAAACAGTTCTGTTACGGTAACCGGCGGCGCAGGAGGCGTTGGCGGATTGGGAGGAAATGGTGCGGCGGGCGGCGCAGGAATTGTTGCGGGAACTGGCGGAACTGGCGGCATTGCTGGCGCACGTACTGCAGGAGGTGTTGGAGGTATCGCGTATGGCGGTGGTTTTGTTGGACAAAATAATGGCGGAACGATTTCTACTTCATATGGAACTGGAGCCGTGAACGTAAACGGCTCTGCTGGCGGCGTAGGTGGTGCAGGTGGTGTCGGAGGAAACGGCGGCGCGGGTGGTCCAACCGGCGCAGGTGGTATAGGCGGAGCAATGGGTGCAACTGCGGCGGGAGGCGCCGGAGGCGCAGCATATGCTGGCGGACTTGTCGGACAAAACGCTTCGGGAAGTACTGTGCTCTCTTCGTGGTCATCAGGAAATGTCTCACTTGTTGGTGGCGCTGGTGCCTCCGCAGGACTCTCGGGTACCGTTAGTACAGGTGGCGCAGGCGGAACACTTGCCGGTGGCGCAGGTGGTGCTTCTGTAGCAGGAGGAAATGGTGGTGCCGGCGGCGCATCATTTGCGGGCGGGCTTATGGGAGCAGATCTTGCGACCGGAACTTTTAATACGAGTTATTCATCCGGAAACGTAAGCATAACAGGAGGCAACGGAGGCAATGGTGCGGTCGGCGGAAAGGGCGGAAACGGAGGCGTTGGTGGATCGGGTGGATCTGGAAACGGTGGTGCAGGAGCCACTGGAGGAACTGGCGGCACAGGAGGTGTTGGAGGTGATGTGACAGGCGGAGGACTTGTTGGTCAGAACACGGGAGTTATAACAAATACTTACGCACGTGGAAACGTCACTATTACGGCCGGAACTCCGGGAACCGGTGCGATAGGAGGTGCTGGCGGAAACGCCGGAGCAGCAGGAGGCGGAGTGGCTGGTGTAAATGGTACGGGTGCAACAGGCGGCGCCGGAGGTGCTGGCGGAAACGCGTATGCTGGAGGATTGTTTGGAAGTAATAATGCGGTGATTACAAATACATACGCAACAGGTGTGCCGACAGGCACCAAAACGAGTGGTGCAACAGGTGGAACAGGAGGCGCTGCAGGAACAGGAGGAACAGGAGGCGCCGCGGGCGCCTCAGGAGCAACTGGTGCTGCGGCACTTCAATATGTGGGAGGCATTGTTGGAAATCCAATCGGTGGATCTTACGTATCTGATTATTGGGACAACGTTACATCTGGCAAAAGTAATGGTGTTGGTAATGGTGCCGATCCGGCAGGAATGACAGGTACAACTACTACTGCATTGAAGACCCAGGCGACATATACAAACTGGGATTTTGTTTCGCCAGTTTGGGCGATTACGCCGGGAACTACTTATGCATATTTAAATTATCAAACGGTACCAAATGCGCCGACGAGTGTTACGGCAGTTCCCGGAAATGGACAAGCAACTATTACTTTTGCACCTCCAGTAAATTCGGGAGGCTCACCAATTACAAATTATACTGTCTCATCAAACACCGGCGGTTTTACCGCAACCGGCGGCAGCTCACCAATCACAATTACTGGTCTCACAAATGGAACAACGTACACATTTACAGTAACGGCAACGAACGCGTCAGGTACCAGTATTTCTTCGGGTACTAGTAATGCAGTAACACCAGCTACAGCGCCTGGTGCACCAACTATAGGAACGGCAACACGTGGTAACGGCCAAGCAACAATCACATTTACTCCTCCAGTCAGTAATGGTGGCACTGCAATCACAACATATACAGTGTCTTCAAACACCGGCGGTTTTACCGCAACCGGCGGAAGTTCTCCGATTACGATTACCGGACTTGTTAATGGCACAACGTACACATTCACGGTAACTGCTACTAATTCCGCTGGTACAAGCTCTCCTTCGGGAACGAGTAATAGTGTTGTTCCTGCAACAGTGCCAGGTGCGCCAACCGGCGTGAGTGCAGTTCGCGGTGATACTCAAGCTACTGTATCGTTTACTCCGCCAGTGAATAACGGCGGCTCTGCTATCACAACGTACACGGTTACTTCAAACGTTGGCGGCTTTACTGGAACGGGAAGTGGCTCACCAATTGTTGTGACCGGCCTTACCAATGGAATTTCCTATTCGTTTACAGTTACGGCAACGAACGCCGTTGGTACAAGCACTGCGTCAATTGCTAGTAACAGTGTGATACCGGCGACTGCACCGGGTGCCCCAACTAGTGTCACTGCAACCGGCGGTAATGGCCAAGCAACAATTACGTTTACACCACCAGTAAGTAATGGGGGATCTGCAATCACAACGTACACGGTCTCATCAAACACTGGGGGATTCACTGCAACAGGTGGCTCTTCACCAATTACAATAACTGGACTTGTGAACGGAACAACGTACACGTTTACAGTGACGGCAAGTAGTGCGTTGGGAACGAGTACTCCATCAAGTACAAGTAATAGTGTGGTTCCTGCAACTGTGCCAGACGCACCAACTATAGGAACCGCGACACGTGGTAACACTCAGGCAACAATTACATTTACACCACCCGTAAGTAACGGAGGTTCTGCAATAACTGGCTACACCGTTACATCAAACACAGGAGGATTCACTGCAACAGGTGGTAGTTCACCAATAACTGTAACAGGTTTAACAAACGGAACGGCATACACATTTACAGTAACTGCTACTAACTCAGTTGGTACGAGTACGGCCTCGAACGCAACAAATTCTGCGACACCGGCGACAATTCCTGATGCACCTACTAGTGTAATAGGGACGGCGGGTAATGGGCAGGTAACCATTTCTTTTACACCAGGAAATACAGGCGGTTCACCAATTACTCTTTACACCGTCTCATCAAACACAGGCGGCTTTACAACATCTGGCGGCTCTTCACCAATAACACTAATAGGTCTAACGAATGGCACAGCGTACACGTTTACAGTAACCGCAACAAATGCGGTTGGAACGAGCGCAAGTTCGAGTGCTAGTAGTTCGGTGACACCAGCTACAGTACCGGACGCGCCGACAAGTGTTAGCGCAGTTCGCGGCGACACGCAGGCTACCATATCGTTTACTCCGCCAGTGAATAACGGCGGCTCTGCTGTAACAACATACACAGTCTCATCAAATGTGGGAGGCCTCACAGCAACTGGTGGATCTTCACCGATTACAATAACCGGTCTTACCAACGGTACGATTTATACTTTTACAGTAACTGCTACTAACTCGGCGGGAACAAGTACCGCCTCTGGTACGAGTAATGCTATCACACCTGCGGGAGTCCCGAGTGCTCCAACAAGCGTAACCGCAGTTGCCGGAAATGGCCAAGCAACAATTTCGTTTACACCTGGCAATAACAATGGTTCAAGTATTTCGATCTATACAGTCTCATCAAACACCGGCGGCTTCACTGCAACTGGTGGCTCTTCACCAATAACTGTAACAGGTTTAACAAACGGAACGGCATACACATTTACTGTCACCGAAACAAACGCAATCGGTACGAGTACAAATTCTGGCACCAGTAATACAATAACTCCGGCGACTGCACCGGGTGCCCCAACTAGCGTTTCTGCAGTCGCTGGAAATGGTCAAGCAACTGTTTCCTTTACACCACCTGTAAGTAATGGGGGATCTGCAATCACAACGTACACGGTCTCATCAAACACAGGTGGCTTTACTGCAACCGGCGGATCTTCGCCAATTACAATTACTGGTCTCACAAATGGAACAACGTACACCTTTACCGTAACGGGAACTAACTCAGCAGGAACAAGTACCGCATCGGCAACGAGTAACACGGTTGTTCCTGCTACTACTCCGAACGCGCCGACAATAGGAACCGTCACGAGAGGCAATGGAGAAGTGACCGTAACCTTTACTCCGCCTGTAAGTAACGGTGGCGCTGCAATCACAACATATACAGTGTCTTCAAACACAGGTGGCTTTACTGCAACCGGCGGATCTTCACCAATCACGGTAACTGGTTTAACAAACGGAACGGCATATACATTTACAGTAACTGCTACTAACTCAGTTGGAACGAGTGCTAGTTCGAGTGCGAGCGCATCGGTCACTCCAGCAACAATTCCAGATGCTCCGACAAGTGTGACAGCAGTGCGAGGGGATACGCAGGCAACAATTTCGTTTACTCCACCCGTAAGTAATGGCGGTGCTGCAATCACAACGTACACTGTTACTTCAAATGTTGGAGGCTTTACTGCAACAGGTGGTTCTTCACCAATCACAGTGACCGGTCTCTCAAACGGAGTAGTCTATGCGTTTACTGTAACTGCAAATAATTCTGCAGGAACAAGTACATCTTCGGGAATAAGCAATTCAATCACGCCGGCAGGTGTCCCGAGTGCTCCAACAAGCGTTACTGCAGTTGGTGGAAATGGTCAGGCAACAATTACCTTTACACCAGGAAGTAACAACGGTTCTGCGATTACAAACTACACGGTCACATCAAACATTGGCGGCTTTAATGTCACTGGTATCAGTTCTCCACTTACTGTGACCGGTCTTACCAATGGCACCGCATACACATTTACCGTTACTGCAACTAATGGCGTTGGCACAAGTACCTCCTCGACACTAAGCAATTCTGTGACACCAGCAACTGTTCCAAATGCACCTACGGGAGCAGTCGCTACAGCAGGTAACGGCCAAGCAACAATTACATTTACTCCGCCTGTTAGTAACGGTGGTGCTGCAATCACAACGTACACGGTGACATCAAACTCAGGCGGGTTTACAGCAAGCGGAAGTGGCTCACCAATCACTGTGACCGGTCTTACCAATGGCACCGCATACACATTTACCGTTACTGCAACTAATGGCGTTGGCACAAGTACCTCCTCGACACTAAGCAATTCTGTGACACCTGCGACTGCACCGGGTGCCCCAACAAGCGTTTCTGCAGTTGCTGGAAACGGCCAAGCAACAATCACATTTACTCCGCCAGTCAGTAACGGGGGATCTGCAATAACTAACTACACCGTGTCATCAAACACCGGCGGCTTTACTGCAACAGGCGGCGGCTCCCCAATTACAATTACTGGCCTTACTAACGGTACAACCTACACATTTACCGTAACAGCATCAAACAATGTTGGAACCAGTACTGCGTCGTCCGCAAGTAACTCAGTTACTCCTGTTACTGTTCCTAATGCACCTACTGCTGTCACGGCAGTAAGCGGTAATGGTCAAGCTACGGTTTCCTTTACACCGGGAAGTAACAACGGTTCTGCAATAACTAACTACACCGTGTCATCAAACACCGGCGGCTTCACCGCGAGCGGCGGATCTTCACCAATTACAATTACCGGTCTTACAAATGGAACAACCTACACATTTACTGTGACTGCCACAAATGCAGTTGGAACCAGTACGCCATCGGGCACAAGTAACACCGTTGTTCCCGCGACGACGCCAAACGCGCCGACAAGCGTGACCGCAGTTAGCGGTAATGGTCAGGCAACAATTACATTTACTCCACCAGTAAATAATGGAGGAGCTGCCGTTACGAGTTACACTGTCACATCAAGTAGTGGCGGCCTTACCGCAACAGGTGGTTCTTCTCCGATCACTGTGACCGGTCTTACCAACGGAACTACGTACACATTTACAGTCACTGCTACGAATGCTGCAGGAACAAGTACCGCATCATCCGCAAGTAATTCAGTAATACCAGGAACTGTTCCTAATTCTCCGACTGGTATTTCTGCCGTTGGTGGTAACGGCCAAGCAACAATTACATTTACTCCGCCTGTAAGTAACGGCGGCGCTGCAATAACAAACTATACCGTGTCATCAAATACAGGAGGATTTACGGCAACAGGTGGCTCTTCACCAATTACAATTACTGGTCTCACAAATGGCACGACATACACATTTACTGTCACTGCAACAAATAGTATTGGAACGAGTACTTCATCGGGTACAAGTAACTCCGTTACTCCTGCCACAGTACCTGATGCACCCACTTCGATTTCTGCAGTTGCTGGAAACGGCCAAGCAACTGTTTCCTTTACACCGCCCGTTAGTAACGGCGGTGCTGCAATAACTAACTACACCGTGTCATCAAATACAGGAGGATTTACTGCAACAGGTGGAAGTTCACCGATCACTATTACTGGACTCGTGAATGGAACAACGTACACCTTTACAGTAACTGCAACAAACAATGTTGGAACAAGTACTAGTTCTGGAACAAGTAATTCGGTTGTACCTGCAGGTGGGCCAAGTGCACCAACGAGCGTAGCGGCAGTTGGCGGTGACGGTACTGCGACTATTACATTTAGCCCACCATCATTTACCGGTGGCTCTGCAATTACGTCTTATACCGTTACTTCAAATATCGGCAACTTCACCGCAACTGGCGGAAGTTCACCAATAACGGTAACTGGTTTAACAAACGGAACAGCCTACACGTTTACAGTGACGGCAACCAACGCAATTGGAACAAGTATTTCATCAGCCGCAACGAATTCGGTCACCCCAGCTACAGTTCCTGACGCGCCAACAAATCTTGCTGCAGCAATTGCAGACAGTAGTGTAAATCTTACGTGGTCTGCGCCCGGTTTTAATGGAGGATCTCCTATAACAAGCTATACCGTCACTTCAAATGGTGGAGTATTTAGTACTACAACAAATGGAACTTCAGCTACTATACAAGGCCTCACAAACGGAACAACATACACATTTACTGTCACTGCAACAAACGCAGTTGGCACGAGTACCAGCTCCGGTACAAGTAATGCTGCGACGCCAGCAAGTGTGCCCGGTGCCCCAATAAACCTCGCCGCAATTGTACAAGACAGCAGTATCAACCTTTCATGGTCGGCGCCAATATCAAACGGTGGTTCACCTGTGACTGATTACGTAGTTGAATACAAACTTTCTTCGGGCGGAACATGGTCTATATTTTCTGACGGTATTAGTACGACACCAACAACCATGGTAACTAGTCTATCCAACAATAATTCATATGATTTCCGTATATCAGCAAAAAATCTTGTTGGACGAGGCACGACAACAATTCCTGTGAGTGCAACACCGGGAGCGCCAGCACAAGTTCTGATCCAGAGTTTTAGTGGATTGACGGTACCAAGCATTGCCACAGCAGTGCGTATAACAAACGAAGGTTCTATAGCATACGAATATCAATACACGTGGTGTGTTACCGACTCTGCAACCAATTCTTGTGGAGGTGGTGATGATATTTTTAGTTCAACTGCAGCAAAACTGATTCAGCCTGGTGCGAACTTTGATACAACACTTTCTTCAACTGTTCCCGTTATTGGAACGTATTGGTTCCATGTAGCAGTACAATATGGATCAGCATCATCAAGTGCAAGTCAGTCATTTACTGCAATTGCTGCTCCCGTACAAAACCCAGGTAATGGAGGTGGCGGTGGCGGAGGTGGAGGAGGTGGGGGAGGCGGAGGAGATAATTCTCCACCTGTGGCTACCCCAGCAGCTACAACTGAAGTGATTGGCGATATCAACGGAGATGGAAAAGTGAATGGAATCGATTTCTCAATACTTCTCGCATATTGGAAGACGAAGCCACCTTTTAAAAATAATAAAGTCGACCTCAATCACGACGGAAAGGTAGATTCAGTCGACTTCTCAATATTGCTGTATCATTGGAAGAAATAATTCCGACTTACTATCACTATGAAAAAATATCTAACCTCTCTATTTCTCGCTCTTTTATTCTTAAGCTTTCGGCTGCCAACAAGCGCGTATGCTGCGCATCTCACGGTAATGCTCAATCCATCAGTTCCTGCCATCGGACAGAAATTTACAGCGGAGGTTCATATTGCGACCGATAATGATGCAATCAATGCAATAGAAGGCTCTCTTTCGATTCCGCAGAATGTATCAGTTGACTCTGTAACTACCGGAGGGTCTGTTATGACACTGTGGCCGGACACACCGCATTTTGTTGTTAATACGCATACTATCGACTTTTTGGGAGGTGTGCAGACAGGTATTGCCGCTCATCAAGATAAAATTCTTTTTTCGTTTACTGCTCATGTTGCGGCGTCTGGAAACATTACACTTTCTGCAAACAAAGTTGTTGCATATAGTGACAATGGCTCAGGAACACCTGTAGCAGTACAACCATTTACACAAAGTATTAGTATTGAAAGTAGCACGACCGCAACATCGTCCGTACTCAGTGATACGACACCACCTGAGTTTGTTACGGTGGAAGTAGGACGTGATCCTTCATTATTTAACAATCAGTATTTCCTGACGTTTTTTGCACAAGATAGTGGTAGCGGTATTGCGTACTATGAAGTGCAAGAAGGTTCAAACGAGTATGTGCGCGCAGACCGTTACTACGTGCTCCTTGATCAGACACGAATGTCGGAGTTACGAGTACGCGCCACTGATGTCGCGGGAAACAGTGTTGTAAAAATAATATATTCTCCCCAATCTTCTACGCAATTTGTATTGATTGGAGGTGTTATACTCATTTTGTTGGTGATTGTTTTTATCTGGCTACAATATCGCCGCAAAAAATATGCAACGCTTTAATATTTCAGGACGCATTTTATTTTTTGTATTGCTACTATCTGTACTCGGTACATCACAGTCGTATGCTGCGATTCTCTCAATAGTCCCTAGCGCAAGTTCGATCACTATTGGTTCAACTGTGACTTTGGGTATTGTCGTTAATAGCGAAGGAGTTGCAATAAATAGCGGAGAAGGCACACTTATATATCCACGAGATAAGTTCGATCTTGTTTCAATAAATAAAGATGTTTCTTTGTTCACGCTTTGGATTGACGCTCCAGCATCCGACGGTAACGGCGGCGTGACGTTTAACGGCGGCGTGCCATCACCGGGTTATCAGGGTACAAACGGACGGCTTTTCAATGTCACGCTGCGTGCAAAATCTGCCGGTAGCGCTGCGGTGTCAGTTGTGGGCGGTGCTGTCCGCGCAAACGATGGTCTTGGTACCGACGTGCTTCGCTCATCACAAAGCTCGACCATTAGTATTTCTGAAGCAGCAACCAAGGCGCCTGCTTCTCCTGTTGTTAAGCCAACGGTTCTACCGGTCAAAAGTACAGTAAAGCCAGCAGCTGAGACGACAACAATTGATATTTCATCACCAACGCATCCATCTGAAAGCGTTTGGTATGCAAATGCGTCTCCAGCAATATCATGGACCGTCTCAAGTGACATCGATTCAGTGCAGGCAGAATTAAGTCAAACTAGCGGTAAAATTCCAACCGCGGTGTATCACTCGCCTATTTCAATAAAAACATTTGATCCAGTGAATGATGGTGTTTGGTATTTTAATATTCGTGCACATACGCCTGCCGGCTGGAGTAGTGTCAAGTCATATCGTCTCCAAATCGACACATCTGCTCCAGTACTTAATTCCCTCATTACGTATGATGCAACAAGTAGTGCGCTCTTTATTCAGGCAAGCGCAGAGGATGCATATGCTGGTATCAATACCTACCAGGTGCTGATTGATGGTACGACAACTGACACATTATCTCAGGCACAGTTTGCAAGCGGTTTTGTCCGAATTCCAGTTACATCGTCGGTCGGCACGCATACCGCAGTCCTTCGAGTGTTTGATAATGCGGGTAATTACGCAGATTCCGATCAATTATCTTTTGTGGTGCCGATAGCGCATACGGCACAGTCGAATTTCTTCGATCAAGTTCGGACATTTAATTACGGATCACTCGAACTACCGGCAGCATTACTCCTCTCGCTTCTCTCCTTGTTGATGAACTTCGTCCTCTGGAATCGTTTACGTCGCTCCGAAAAACTACGCAGCAAAGACATGAGCGAAGAAGTAAAAAAAGTTAAAAATGATACGCACGAAAAGCTCTTGAATATTAAACAGGGACTGGAACAGCAAAAGAATGATCTCGAAAAGAGTAATGCTGCGACTACGCTTGCTCCAGAGGATGCTGCATATATAAAAAAGGTGCAGGAACGTCTGATACATGCACAGACCTATATCGACCAAACAATCAAAGATGTTGATTCTGAGGGCTAATATTTGTGGTATATACTGAGGGCATACTAATAAGGGAAATAATATAATTGTAAATTATGGCTTTACCATATATGGCGATTCTTATCGCAACAGTGCTGCAGTTTATTTTTGGAGCAATTTGGTATGGTCCGATATTTGGCAAGATGTGGGGAACCATGCATGGGTTTGAAAAGCATACGCCAGAAGAGCAAAAGGAAATGATGAAGGGAATGTGGAAGCTGCTTGTGGGCCAGTTTCTTGTAACTATAGTGACATCAACGGTATTCGCAATTTTGCTTACCGGATTTCCAACCGACTGGAATATCTATGGACTCGCAGGATTTTTCTGGTTAGGTTTTGTTGTACCAACACAGGTAAGTGCAATTCTTTTTGGAGGCACTGAGCCAAAGTGGATCGTTACAAAATTTGGAATTATGGCTGTAGGATCACTCGGATGTTTGATGATTCTTGCAGCGGTAATGAGCATGTTCTAAGTTCCAAAAAGAATTTGTTTTAAGTAATCAATGTTACATAAAAATGCGCCGCCAGCTCCTCGGAGTTGGCGGCGTGTTTTATTGTATCGTGGGCTTGGAGGACTTAAGGAAATTTAAATCCTCGTCCTCACCTAAAAACACCGCATTGACAATATCTTCAATGCTTACTTTACGTGGCTGCTTTTTGAGAAGTTCAACGGCCTCGCCGAAAATTTTATCCCATACCTGGATAGGCTCCGGCGCTATCTTAGGGATTGCTTCAGAGAAATGCCTGAGCCAAACTGCCGCGCCTTCACTTCCATTGCGAGTTCCTACCAAAACATCTGGACAGGACAAAAACGCCATTGCCTCTTCTGTAGTAATAGATTCTGGCGGCGCATTCTCGGGAAGGTGACGCCAGCACATACTCAGGTTGTACGATATCGTCACGTTATGCTCTTTTTCCGCAAAGCTTAGCAGGTCGACGAAGACAGTCATATTTGGCAAAGCTGCATGTTCGTAGAATGACTTGAGTCGCGCGAATTCCTCGGCAGGCGTTCGCGGTGCTTTTGGGTTCAAATACTCAAATACGGTCATTACCTTTGGCCATGTACCTTCAGCGAGCTGTTTTCGAGCTCCAATGATCGCGAGCCTCCGCTGCTCAGCTTTCTTGTCTTTCCCCATGTGTAGGCTCCCTATGTGCCAAAGACCTAAATTCATACCAAGACTGAGTGTGAGAGTACCGAAATAAATAAGATATGCAAGTTAACCAAGAATCATCTTGTAATGTATTTGTGTTTGATCCGACATAGGTTACAGATAGAGGTCGACTGTCGTTATTGGCAAAATCTTCCAACTCTATATTTAATTCTTATGGCAAAAGCACTACCAATCAAACTATCCACTCTTGCGATAGGTCGGCGGGATACCTTTTTTGGTCAATTCAGAGAATCGATACTTGTACGACGAAACATTATTCTGTATGCAGCATTGGTGAGTCTTGTAATCGCGGTCTCCGCCATAGTGCTTGTATTAAACATCGTCGCAAACCCGCTAGGAGTGCAGTCTGTAGAAAGTACTCAAAAACAGCAAGTTGTTGTTGGACCAGGAACACAAGCATTACTGACACAGTTGCAGCAAAACGGTTTGAATCTCAATCCAGTTATGACGGTTCACAAAACCAATCTTTCTGTACCAGGAACACTCTTTACTGTTCATGGTGATAATATCCAAATCTTTGAGTATCCAAATAATTCTCTTGCCTCGGCAGATGCTCTTAAGCTTCGCGCGATGTATAGCAAGAACTCCCAGCAAAATGCATGGGGATCGATGGTCCATATTTATACCAAAGATAACCTCGTAATCTTTTATATGGGATACAACACCGTGCCAAGCAAGGCGCTCGATCTGATTCTGGGAAAATAGATTTAATACTTCAATCCGTTCATATTATTAATTAATCATATACTTTTATGCTTTGGACTATAGCGGTTGTACTTTTAGTTCTTTGGCTCTTGGGCTTTGGGTTCCATGTGGGTGGCAACCTCATCCATTTACTTTTGATCCTTGTCCTTATTGCAGTTGTAGTGCAATTGATACAGTAAATGTAAATGGTTGTCATGAGAACGTATCTCGGCCGTCTTCACAATATGAGACCGATGAAACACAACATGTTCCATACGTCTTGTAATTTATTCAATTAATATAATAATATGAAAACAAACAGTATTTCTCAACGAACCACAATACTCTCGACCTTGTTCGGAGTAGCAATGATAGTTGCTCTATCGTCGTATGCATATGCTGATACGCTCACTCGCCAGCTGGATGTTGGAATGAGTGGTAGTGATGTTTCTTCACTCCAGACATTTCTCGCAGCAGATTCGTCACTTTACCCACAAGGGTTGGTTACCGGTTATTTTGGATCTTTAACGGCTTCGGCAGTTTCTCGTTTTCAAACGCGAAATGGACTTCCTGCAGTAGGTCGGGTTGGCCCGCTTACCCTCGGCCTAATTAACACGCAGATGGGAGGCACTACCAATATCACAAGTGCTCCTATTATCTCTAATGCTACTGTAAGCACTACAGGACAGGGATATGCGATTATTCATTGGCAGACCAACAAGCCAGCGCAGGGAACCGTTTATTACAGTACTTCACCTCTCGTTATGACCGAGAACTCAAATGATGTTACCGTCAACGGCAGCGCAGCAAGCACCGACACATCACTCAAAAACGTACAAGACGTTACCATTTCGAACTTGGCCTCAAATACCACATACTATTATGTGATCTACACAAGAGACGCAAACGGCAATGTCCAAGTGACATGGCCAACATCCTTCAAAACACAATAATTGTTGGATAATAGTGGGTTGCAAAACAAGTCTCCGAATATGGAGACTTGTTTTGCATTGAAAACCTCGGTGCCTTTGTGCTACACTATACAGACTTATTAATTATCTATTGATCGTATGTCACAACCTACCGTCACCATTTATTCAACGCCAACATGCCATTTTTGTCATATGGCAAAGGAATATTTTACCGAAAATAACATTGCGTACGAGGACTACAATGTGTCCACCAATCTCGAAAAAAGGAAAGAAATGATCGATAAGAGCAGCCAAATGGGTGTTCCTGTCATTTGTATCGATGATGAAATCATCGTTGGCTACGATCAGGAAAAAATTAAAGAGCTTTTGCACCTCTAGGTGCTGCTCTCGCCCTTGTAGTTCAATGGATAGAACAGCCCCGTCCTAAGGGGTAGATGTAGGTTCGATTCCCGCCAAGGGCACCAATTAATATGGTCGGCACGAGCCGTGGATAAGGCTGGTGTGCGCGTGCATAAAGCGAGTATACTTGAGTGTATGGTAATCCTCACAGAGCCCGGCCAATATGACATGCTGCGCGATATTGATCGCCTAACCAAGGAGAACAATCAACTACTTCATTCGATGCGCCGTGCATCGTTTATAGGCGGTGTACTCAAAGTAATCATGTATATTATTTTTCTCGGCGCTCCGATTTGGATTTATTTAACGTATTTTAGCGGTACCGTCGACGGTATGATTACGATGTACCAGCAAGCCAAGACCCTAAACACGCAAACCCAAAGTAAATTCACAGGCTTTGAGGATATGGTCAAACAAATGCAATCGGTACTGCATACGGCAGCACAGAAGCTTGCAACCAGTTCCGAAAATGGAACCAGCTCGGTTAGATAGAAATAATAATCTCGCTGTGATAGAATGCCTCACATGCTTGGGTAGCTCAGTTGGTAGAGCATTCCCCTGAAGAGGGAAGGGTCGCCGGTTCGACCCCGGCCCCAAGCACCAGACGTTAATTCTCTCAACATACTGTTTCCAAAGAACGCTGTATTTTTCTGCTGAAAAATCAGCTCCCTCTCGCACCGTCGTGCTCCGAGAGTCTTTGTAAACACTATGTCTCGAGAATTTTAAAACCCAAGTGTGAAGGTCATCGCGCTCGATTTCGGAGCAAGCCATTTACTGATATCAAGTTTTACCTCGTGCGACTTGCCAAGCTCCTTATATTTAAGCGAGCCTTTTTCTAGTGCATAGTCAAATAGTTTTTTTGTCAGTTCAACGTCTTTGAGGCAGTAATCACGTACTTCATTTATTTTGCCCTCGCGCCACCAGATGACCGATTGTCCGCCTTTTCCGGCAGTTTTCTTTTTGCCCAACGTGCCTTCGGCGACCGCATCAAGTCTATATCTGCGGCCCGTAACCATTTGCATTTCTTTCATAATATCGATACTTTTCATTCGGGTTAAGTCCCCTGGGTAATATTTATTTAAAAGGGGAATATCAAAATGATCCGAGTTGTATCCAACCAGCAAGTCAGCGCGTTCAAGAATAGGCCACAGCTGCGGCAATTCTGATTCTAGGTAACTTGAATATGAATCAGTTTCTGAATCGTGAATACAAATGATAGCTAGCGTAAGATCAGCCGGATCGTTTGAGTTTACGTCGGAAAAGAAATTAGCCGTTTCGATGTCGAAAGTTATGATTCGCATAATTATTTTTTTAAAACCAACAACATTGGTTTTATTTATCCAAGAGCTCCAAACAAGTGCTCCGCTATTCTGTCTGCTGGCAATGTAATTTCTACACCAGTAGAAAGTGTTTTGAGTGTATATCTGCCGGTTGTTCGCTCTTCTGTTCCAACTGCGATTACAAATGGGATTTTCATTTTATCGGCATGACGGATTTGATCACCTACACGCTTACCTGAAAAGTTGACTGATACACAGACATCTTCGCGGCGAAGATCGTGAGCAAGACGAAGTGCATGACTAAGCGAGTCCTTCTCGACAACAGCGAGCATAACTTCAGTTGCTGGAGCATATGCTGGTAGCAGATTGTGTGCTTCCAAAAAGTCTTTTGCAACAACATCGCCCATGGCAAATCCCACAGCAGGAATGGATTCTCCGCCAAACATGCTCAAAAGATTATCATAGCGTCCGCCACCCATCATTGAACGGCGGTTAGCAGGATCGGTATCGAATACCTCAAACACCATGCCCGTATAATAGTCGAATCCGCGAGTGATCTTGGTGTCTACGATCATGTTACCAACTCCCATTTGCGCAAGTAATAGTCGCAATTCTTCCAGGTATGCGCTCGAGGTGGTTCTGTCGATCTGGTCAATTAGAGTAAGTGCTAGCCCCTTGTCGCCAACGAGCGTAGTTAATTCATCGGCAAAGTTTTCTAGTTTAGCGCGTCTGTCCAAAAGACGGGTGATTGGTGCACGCAACTCTGGTGTAACCCCTGCAGCTTCAAAAATTGAATCAACAAGTCTTCGGTCGGATACGCGGATTTCAAAGTCTCGCTCTTCTGCACCAAAGCTTCGTACCAAGTCGTGCGCCACGGCAATTATTTCAGCATCAGCTTCTACTCCTGATACTCCAATAAGATCGGCATTAAGCTGCCAAAATTCGCGCAAACGGCCGTGCTGGGGCTTTTGATATCGAAAAAAGTTCTGTATCGAATACCATCGTGCAGGGAATGGAATCTCGCGTGATTTACCCGCAATCATACGTGCGACCGTTGGGGTCATTTCGGGTCGCAGGGTTACCTCACGATCTCCACGATCTATAAACGAGTATGTCTCTTCGTTAATAATTTCTTCACTCGTTTTTGCACGATACATCTCGGTGGGTTCAAGGATCGAGGCATTGTATTCCTCGTAGCCAAAGAGCTCACACACACGCTCCATATGCTCAAAAAGGTATCTCTGGATAAACTGATCTTCTGGATAAAAGTCACGTACGCCCTTGTAGCTTTCGGTGGATACTTTCTTCATATCGCCAGTATGCCATATAAAAGCTTTATGATATAGTACTCCGCAATGTCATCAAAAAATAAACTATCAGATAAGTTTGAGGTAAAACGCTCGGCACCCGGCGCAGGTCTAGGGTTGTTTACATTGGTTCCATTTAAGAAAGGGGACTTTGTTATTGAATATACGGGAGACAAGATTCCTACACCCCAGGCGAATAAACTCTCAACTCGGTATTTATTTGAGATAGATGAAAAGTGGACAATCGATGGTTCAAAGCGCGGCAACCTTGCCCGATATATCAATCACTCCTGCGATCCAAATTGCGAAACGGAGATCGACGAAAAAGATCGGATCATTATTCATGCCATCAAAAATATAAAAGCAGGGGATGAGCTTGGTTATGATTATGGCGAGGAATATTTTGATCAGTTTCTCAAAGATGCAGGGTGTAGATGCAAGGCAAAAAAACACCAGGGAGGTCCGGTGTAAAAAGTATAAAAAGCCAATTATGAATTGGGCCCGCACGTGTGCGGGCCTTTTTTGTTATGTAGCAAATTCAGTTCTTTGGTGGAATCGCACACGTTCTTTGTAATAGACATGCGCGCGAAATGGTTCTCCTTGCATTGCTCTCGGAAACCAGTCACGGTCGCCTTCGAGCATGCGATCGAATGGAACTTTACACACGTCGTGCCACTCGGGGATCATCTCATCTGTTTCTTGGGGCGTACCTTCGTACTTGCCGGCATGAAAGATCGTGACTTCGAAATCTGGAATATCTGCCACAAACGAAATGACAGTACCAACGCGAACAAGCGTCTGCTTGTCTAGGTGAATTCCAATTTCCTCGCGGGTCTCGCGCACAATACAGTCTTCTGCTGTTTCGCCCGGTTCGTTTTTGCCGCCAGGGCCATTGATCGTGCATTGCCCGATTTCCCCCGTTTTCTTGTAGCCCAAAAGAACATGGCTTCTATCTTCGTTAAAAACGAGAACCATTGTGGCCTGTTTCATTATTGCCCCTCGATTTAGTAGTCCTTATTCAGGATAGTCTTCGCACTAGATATGTCAATGGTTATGCGCTTCCGATAAGAAGTCCGGCAGCAAGTACCAATCCTCCTCCTAGTACAACTTGTACAACCGAAGACCAAAAACTCAGTTTAAAGAAGTGATAACGGAGGTATGCAATTGCGATAAGTTCAACTCCGACAACGGCAAAGGCAACATAGAGCGCGGTCGTAATATGTGGAATCAAAAAGGGAAGCGTGTGCAGGATGCCACCAATTAGTGTCATTACACCAACGATTGCACCGCGAATTACTGGGTGGCCGCGACCCGTTTCTTTGCCTGTATCAGAAAGTGCTTCTGCAAAAGCCATACTAATACCAGCTCCAACGCCTGCAGATACACCAATAATGAACGCCGTATGCGGGTTGTGTGTTGCGTATGCTGCGGCAAAAATAGGCGCAAGCGTCGAAACAGAGCCATCAATAAGGCCGGTGAGTGCCGGCTGTACAACTTTCAGTAAAAAGTCTGTATTGATTGGTTCTTCCCGAGTAGTTGATGTTGATATCATTTCCATACAACCCAGTATAGCTTATTTGTCAACTTTTGAAAGGAGAGTTGTGAACACTCCTTTTTCGACTATGTATGAGTTATCATCGACGACTTAATGTCCTCGATGGTCCCGCCCACTTTTTTCCCAGGATTAAATATATTAAGTGGATCAAATATCTTTTTTACTTGTGTAAACAAATCGAGCATCGCTGGTGTAAACATATACTTAAGGTAAGGAGTCCGAATAATACCGTCATTATGTTCGCCCGTTGTAGAGCCTTTGTATTTGGCAACAAGTTCGTACACCTTTGGCTGCAGTTCGATTATTTCATTTCGCTGAGATTCTTTTGATAAATCCATAAGCGGAATGATATGAAAGTTTCCATCTCCAATATGCCCCGCAATTGTATAAAGAAGTTTATGTTGATCGAGTATAAGATTAAGTTCGGGCAAAAAAGTAGGGTAGTCGGCAGGATGTACCACAATATCGTCAATAAACGGTGCCGCGTACAGTCCGTGCAAATTCTTTCGCAAAAGTGCAAAGCTTTCTCGTCGGATGGTCCAATACTTTGCGGTTTCAGTTTCCGATCGTGCGATCTTGGTTTTAAGAGATAGGTTGTGGAGTGCAGCGCGAGCAGCAACTGCTTTTGCAAGAGCTTCCGCTGCAGTGCTTTCTGCAAATTCTGCCATCAAAACGAGCTTGGGCACTCCTCCTGTAAGCGCCATCCAGGCCTCGGGAATAAATGCGAATCCAAGTTTAATCATTTGTAGTAAGCCAAAATGCCCAACGATTTGTGGAATAAACCGCACGGCAAGTTTGAATGTTTGGTCGTCATAGGACTCAAATGATTCTGGATTGTACTTAAGAACGCGCCCAACGATTTCTGGCAAAAGTGCAATGTCTGACAAAAATACAATCAACATTGCCCGATGATCAGCTGTTTTAACAAGACCAAGTGTTGCCTCGGTTACCATTGCGAGCGTGCCTTGTGAACCTACAACAAGCTGTGTGAGGTCAAACGTTTCGTTTTGTGAGTCTATAACATTCCACAACGCGTACCCGGCAGAGTTTTTGCTCACTGTAGGACGTGCCGCTTCAATTTCTGTTCGGTTTGCATCCAATAGGTCCGAGATCTCTCTATATATAGAACCTTCCAGATCTTGCCGTGCTTTCCGCTGGGACAGCTCAACGCGACTGAGGGGCTTGATGGTAGTTTTGCTTCCGTCGGAAAGTACTACATTTAATGAGCGAACGTATTTGTTGGTTTTGCCATATTTGAGTGTAAGTTCACCTCCTGAGTTGTTCGAAACCATTCCACCAATAGCACAGAGTTCGCGCGAGGCAGGGTAAGAAGGTGTAATCATTCCTGTTGCCGCAAGCGTAGCCTTTTCGTAATCGCGATAATACACACCAGGCTCTGCTGTTGCAGTATTTAGCCCGATCGTACCAATAGTATTCATGTATTTTGTAAAGACCAGTGCAATATCTTTTGTGAGCGGGCCTCCTGTCATGTCGGTGCCAGCGGACCTTCCGGCAAGAGAAATATCTTCTCCACGCTGTTTTGCTTCGTGCACATACGCAACAACTGCCTGAACATCAGCAGCTTTTTTTGGAAACACGACAACTTTTGGACTTCTCTCGAAGATACTGGTGTCACGACTGTACTTTTTTATTGACTCTTGATCATCAACAACATCTCCCTGAATTATTTTTTGCAAAGCTTCTTTCAATAACATACTCCAAGTATAACAATAATTAACGCAAATCAATTAATCAATATAGTTGATTAATAAATTCATTCGATACACATTCACAATCGTGAATGTGTATGCTATGTACCTAACCTTCGCGACCGCGAAGGTTAGGTACGGATTGAATATCTAGTAATAGTTATCAATAGTTATCCACTTGAAAAACTTTACGGGTCGTCAGTGTGAGCTAAAATTAACCCATGGATATTCGGGGTCTCCATGCGTTTGTTACGCGTGCAAAAAGCACGTCTGAAACACCTACCGAGGGTGTTTTTTGTTTTGATACGACGCAAATTCCTACGCGAGAGAGCGGACCCGTGGACATAACAAAAATTATAGGTAATTCAGCAATCAAAATTATTGATGCATTGATATCTCACGGATATTTTGCAAAGGTGTCCGACGTACATATTGATCCGCGTGATGGAATAGTCATGGTGCGCATGCGTATCGATGGAATACTGCAAGATGTCTACACCATACCAATCGGATTACACTCCGAAGTGATATCGCGCATAAAGGTTATGGCAGGTTTGCGCATCGATGAGCATTACATGCCGCATGATGGGCGATTTCGCTCTGAAATTATTCACATAAAACAATCTACAACCCTACCGATAATTGTAGACGTGCGAGTATCGATTACACCCACCTATTGTGGCGAAAATGCTGTATTGCGATTACTCACTAATATGAATAATGCTAATGGTCTTCCCGAATTGGGTTTTAGTAATCTGCAGCAGCAAATAATACAGCGCGCACTCGCTCGTACACATGGCATGATACTTGCGACAGGTCCTACAGGTTCGGGCAAAACGACAACGTTGTACACCTTGATTTCACAACTGAATACGCCTGATGTATCAATTATTACACTTGAAGATCCGATAGAATATTCAATACATGGAGTTCGGCAAATCCAAGTAAATCCCGCCATTGGCTTCACTTTTGGAACTGGACTCCGTGCAGTCGTGCGGCAAGATCCGGATATTGTAATGGTTGGAGAAGTGCGTGATACAGAGACCGCACGGCTTGCTGTAAATACTGCGCTCACTGGGCACCTTGTCTTGTCGAGTATTCATACGAACGATGCGGCGGCAACCATCGTGCGTCTTCTTGATATGGACGTAGAGCCATATTTGATTGCGTCTACAGTTACCCTCGTCATAGGACAGCGACTGGTACGAAAAATTTGTATTGGTTGCCGTGAAAAAATAGCATTGACGGATTCAGAATTATTACAAGTCTCAAAACTTACTCCACTTTCGTTATTGCACACCAATCCCCAGTTTTATCGGGGACGTGGCTGTGGAGAATGTATTGGAACTGGATACAGAGGGCGCATTGGCGTATATGAATTATTGCAGATCGATGAAGTAATTCGGGAGCGCATTGTTATGCGCGCGAGCGCTGATGAAATACGTATCCAAGCATGTAAGCAAGGAATGGAAATTATGATTACTGACGCACTCCTCAAAGCACGACAGGGAATTACCACGCTCGAAGAAACGCTTCGACTTACGCATGAATGATAAGCCATACATGCTGCGTTTGTCTAACAAGCAGCAAGTTGTACTTTTTAAACGTATTGCAATGATGTTACGTGCTGGAATTCCATTAGGAGAAGTTTTAAAGATGATAGGTTTTTCGGAGAGCTCAAAAAATACAAAATATATTATTACAACACTCCTCCACGAAGTGCAGCATGGCATACGATTTTCCCAGGCTTTGCAAAAGTTTCCAAAAGTATTTATTCCACTGACGATCAATCTGGTGAAGATAGGAGAGGAGTCAGGTTCGCTGCATCAGTCGCTTATATATGTGTCCGATGAGCTTAAAAAACGTGCAGAATTACGTAATACTGTAATTGCCGCACTTATCTATCCAATCATCATTATTCTCGCAACGATGTGCATATCCCTATTTTTGGCAGTCTATCTTTTCCCAAAACTTACACCGATATTTAAAAGTGTTCACACCGTATTGCCGCTTTCCACCCGCATTTTAATAGGAGTATCAGATTTTTTGATCCACGATTGGTACATTGCAATTTTTGGTGCAGTTGTCTGTTTAGTTGTATTTGGAATGTGCATAAGAGTCCCATTTTTTAGACATTTGTTTGAACGGATACTTTTTCGCGTACCAATAATTGGTGGTCTATTACAAAGCTACGAATTATCTCTAATTGCGCGCACTGGCAGTGCATTATTATTAAGCGGCATACAAGCTGCAGCTGTTTTAAAACTTATTAGTACGACGACAGGATCTGCACAGTATAGGCATGTTATTTCATTCATCGCAGTTGGTGTAGAAGAGGGCAGCACTGTTGCAGATGCTCTTTCGCATCATCCTCGGTTGTTCCCATCAATGTTTGTACATATTATCCATTCTGGTGAAATGACAGGGCGACTCCAAGAAAGTTTTGGTTACATATCAGAAAATTATGAACAAGAAGTAAAAGAGATGACCAAAAATCTTACTACGCTTATCGAGCCGCTCCTCATGCTTGTGATGGGAAGTATTGTCGAGTTTATTGCACTTTCGATAATTACTCCCATTTATCAGCTGACACAAAGCATTAGCAATCATTAATATGCGGGGTTTTTCTATCATTGAAATTATTATTGTAATAGCCTTGTTACTCATCATTGGCGGGCTAACAATAGCAGCCTCCATTGGAGAATATCGAAGTGTAGAATTGCGCTCTGATAGGGAAAGGCTTGTGACTCTTTTCGAACATGCGCGTGCTCTTTCAATGCAGGGAGTCTGTAGCGGTGCTTGCGACATTTCTCCTGCTCATGGCGTAGCCGTCACACAAAATCAAATTGTAGTTTTTCAAGGTAATTCATATGCAGATAGTGATGGATCATATTCGGTTTCTTTTGAAAAGAGTGAACACACCACATATACAGGTTTGTCAGAAGTGGTATTCGCCTCTCTTTCCGGATCAGTCGCAACATCGGGCAATTTTTTACTTACTGATTCATTTGGAAAGACAGCTACTATTACAATTAGCAGCATTGGACGAATACTATGGAGTCGCTAGTCTATTCGAGGGCATTTTCCACAATCGAGATAGTCATAGCGCTTGCAATAATTTCATGCACGGTAGGTTCAATGGCTTTGATATCGTACGAAGGACAATCGATACTGTTATCAGGTACTATGCACAACCAAGCTATTGTGCACGCTGAAACAATGCTTGAAAATGCACAAGTTGCTGCGCATGCAGATGAAAGATCTCTTGCTAATCTCGCAACATCCTCCGATGGAGTATTTACCTCTACTCTTACAATTGGAGATTCATCGTATGATCCATACGCAGTGCGCTTGGCGACCACAAAGGTGTCGTGGAGTGATCGTGGTGGGGCTTTGCAGACAGTTACCATGGTATCTGCCCTTACCGACTACATGAATGCTCTGTCATATGATACTTGTGGAGCGCTTGGCGGAAACTGGGCACATGCAAGCATTAATAATCATAAAATAAGTATTGGTGACCTGCTGCCCCCAACGCAACCGGCGGGACATACGTATTCAACATCGAATCCAGTAACCAGTGTGGATGTCTATCGAGGCATCATGTCTATCGCGGTAGGAACGACTAGCAACAAGCTTAACGATTCATTCTTTGTCGTTGACGTGCAAGATCCAAATAATTGGATTTACAAAGGCGGAATTGACACAAATTCTTCCAGTATTGATGGACTCGAAAATATCGCCTCAAATGGTTCGTATGTGTTTGCAGCGAATGGTCACGCGGCAAACTTTAAAACATGTCATACGTCAGCCAGCTGCGCCCAGTTGCAGGTACTAGCAATTACAAATCCCGTAAATCCTACAGTGGTAGCCAATTTCACAATACCTACCAGTAGCACTCCATTTCTCAACGGTAGCGGCGGCCAGGCAGTTGGAAAAACTATTATTTTGATTGGTGGCTATGTGTATCTCGGTCTTACAAAATCTGCAGGCGGTCCCGAGTTTAATATTATAGACGTGCACGATCCGCTGCATCCAAGATGGGTGGGTGGATATGTTGTCGGTGCCGGAGTAAGTGACATTGATGTACGCCGCGGCTATGCCTATATAGCAACAGACAGTTCGACGCACGAATTGTTGATTCTTGATGTTAATGATCCAACTAATCCTACGCTTGTGAGTCAGTACAATGTGTATGACAACAAGGGTTGGGGAAACGGCAGCAGCGTGAACGTAATTGGAACTACCACATACCTTGGACTCACTTTTGCTGCAGGAGCACCGGATTTGTACACTCTTAACACCATTGATCGCAGCACGCCAATGGTTATATCAACTGCCACAGCAAGCAGCAGTATTATCGGTATGATCGTTCGTCCACAATACGCTTTTTTACTTACCACTACGGGACAATCGTTACAAGTGGATAGTGATTTACTACAAATCGCTCCACATCGTGTTGCTACCATCGCTTTACCTGGAAACGGTCGCGCTATTGATTGTGAACAAAACACGCTCTATGTCGGATCGAGTGCAAGTGGGGGATTTATCAGCGATATACATGCCGGATTATGAGGCGGGGATTTACCTTGATAGAAGTTGTTATGTATTTAGCACTTTATTCGATACTTATGGGAGGTGTAATTGTTGCGCTCTATTCACTATTTGAATCACAAGTACGCAATCAGAGTATCGCTCTTTTAGTGGAAGAAGGCGATTTTATTGTTTCAAAAATAACCTATATCGTACAATCATCATCAATTATTTCGGCTCCCCAGACACAGGGCGCTTCATTGAATGTTGTTGATGACGCCGGAACGGAAACAAATATATATAGTACCGGTGGAAATCTGATCATCGATGGCGGTAATGATCCACACATTCTTAATGCAGACACTATCTCTGTGCAAGATCTTACATTTACGCATGCAAAAATTTCAAATTCAGATGAATCGTTCGACGTCCTCGATGGAGAGTTTGTCGCCAGTGCGACCACTAGTGATGGACATATGGTATCTCGATTATTTTATCTTCATTCCATATTGAATCAATAATATGAAAAAAGAAAATAGAGGTTTTATTGCACTCATATCAGTTCTAATTATCAGTGCGATATTGCTTACGCTTATGGTTACCGTGGGATTTTCAGGCTGGTTTGCCAGGGCCGATGTACTGACAAGTGAACAGTATCGTGATGCACAAATGGAATCACAAGGATGCATAGATATTGCACTAAGAATCATCGCAACAGCAGCAGACCCATCAACATATACAGTACATAATCAAAATGTAATTCTAAACAGTAATCACGCCTGTACCATCGTTTCAATTGTTCACGAGGGTAACAAGATTATTATTATCACTATGGCAAAAGAGGGAAATGCAATTAGTCATAGAAAATCTTACGTGACGCTTACCCTGCATATGCAAATTCTGAACACTGCGGCATTTTAAACCAAAGACATATAATCGTTGACTATTTGGTACTGGTTGTGTACTGTCTCGGTAGGACATGTGTTACTAGCCCACATTCGTGTCTGGTAGGGCCAACAGAGAGATACCATTATGTCGACGCCAAAGATTGTCGGACTTGTATCTGCATGCAAGGATTGCACCAATTATACGTACTATAGTGGCGGCGTGTACGTATGCAGAATAGTTGATCAGGCTGTTATCGAAAAGGATGAAGTCGCTCCTTTTTGTCCGCTGACCGACTTTCCATCGCGCACGATTGCAAACATGGGAATGACGATTCTGGGTTTGCGAAAAACGAATGATTACTCGATGGGTTTTGCGCTGCTTTCGTACGTCGCCACTCGATTTAAAGTTTCAGTCGAGGCCAACGGTACGGGCGTTGTGCTTGCGGTCGATGATGGAAGGAAAATTTGCCTCAGTTTGCACTATGTCGAGAAGGTTAATTTGGATCCGGCCGAGATACGGTTCAAATCGGGAGATGATGTGTTTCGTGCATGTCTCGACGGTAAAAAACCGACGCTGCTCAAGCGTGTTGTAAGTAACGACGAATCCGAGGAATTATGGACTCACATTTTATAGATTTGATTTACCCACTATGGCGAAAGCTCGCTCTAGTGGGCTTTTGTTTATAAGTTATTAACACATGTGTAAGTCACCTCACAAATATTTTGAAGCGACTGCTACACTATAGATATTATTAGTAACGATATAAAAATATGGGGTCCGTTACAAAACGGTTTAAAAGCGCGCAAGCGCAGAGTGGTTTTACTTTAATAGAAATTTTAGTTGTTATTGGCATCATTGCGATATTGGCAACAATAGTAATTATTGCGATTAATCCGGCGCGACAATTTGCACAGGCTCGTAATACAGACAGAACCAGTAGTGTAAATGCAATTTTGAACGCGATTGGGCAGCGAATAGCAGATAATAAAGGTATTTTTGCTTCAACTGGAGGATGTCCAGCGCTTGGAGCCACAGCATCTGTCATAGATGCGGGTGGAACAACAGTTTCAGGACATACCGATCTTGCTACCAACTGTTTGGTACCAACATACATTCCAACGCTGCCAGTCGATCCGTCGGCGCCTACTACACCAAGCACGGGCTATACGGTTTCTGTAGACACAAATGGTCGAGTTACTGTTTGTGCGCCTGGAGCGGCGAGTGAGACTGCTGTTTCGGCTAGTCCGACGCCGATTTGCGTCACTCGATAATAATAGTCTGAAAAGAGTGGATAGGATAGACAGCGCGATGCAGATACATGGTAAAATCGGGTTGGGGATTACCTATCACTACTACTATGCGCATACTAATGTTTGGCTGGGAATTTCCTCCGTTTAATAGCGGAGGATTAGGCGTCGCATGCTTGGGACTGACTCGGGCTCTTACATCGCGAGGAATGGATGTTACGTTTGTCATGCCAAAAAAACTGCCTGTTGAATCTGCTTTTGCAAAAATACTTTTTGCCGACAGTGTCGAATACTCAGTAGAAGAAATAAGCGGCAAAAGTATCAGGACTATCGGTATATCTTCGACCATTACTCCGTACACCTCGCGATCGGGGAAGGTAACATTGAGTAACGGCACTGTCGTTGATGCAAATATCTATGGTGAGGATTTGTTGGGACAAGTATTGCGCTATTCATTGCAGGCGGGAGAAATCGCAAAATCTGAGGAATGTGATGTCATATATGCACATGATTGGCTTTCGTTTGGTGCAGGAATCGAGGCAAAACGTATTACCGGGCGTCCACTCATTGCGCACGTGCATGCAACAGAAGTAGACAGGTGTGGTGGTATTGATGGTGTTAACCCGGTTGTATTTGAACTTGAGAAACTCGGTATGCAAACAGCAGATAGGGTAATAGCGGTATCACAACTGACCAAAGATATTATCGTCAAATACTACGGAATCGATCCAAACAAAATAGTGGTTGTACATAACGGAATCGACGAAACAACAATGCCAAAGGCACTACCTGGTATTGCAAGCTTGCGCGCACTCAAGGCGTCGGGCTATTCGATCGTGCTGTTTTTGGGACGCATTACGCTTCAAAAAGGCCCAGACTACTTTCTTAAGGCTGCTGCCCGAGTACTGCAGCAAAACAAAAAGGTTATTTTTGTTATTTCTGGCTCGGGTGATATGGATCGGTCTGTTATGGAAATGTCTGCGGCGCTCGGTATTGGGCAAAATGTTCTGTTTACAGGTTTTTTGCAAGGGGATGATCGGACTATGGCATACGCTGTCGCCGATTTATTTGTTATGCCATCTGTTTCCGAGCCATTTGGAATCACTCCGCTTGAGGCAATGCGATTGGGGACCCCTGTTCTTATTTCCAAGCAGTCTGGCGTCTCGGAAGTCGTCTTTCATGCACTTAAAGTAGACTTTTGGGACACGGATGAGATGGCAAACAAGATTTTGGCAGTAATTGAGCACCCGATGCTCCACGCTACGCTGAGTGATTATGCACAAAACGAAGCATTAAGCATTACATGGGATCGTGCGGCACAAAATGTGGATAGAATCATACGTGAAGTAAGTGAGAGTGGTGTACAATAAGCGGACATGAAGGCACTTTGTTTTTATTTTCAAGTTCACCAACCCTATCGTGTAAAAAAGTACCGAGTATTTGATATTGGGCACGATACTGAGTATTTTAATGATCGAAGTGAGACCGATTTGAACAATCGACGTATTGTCGAAAAAGTTGCCCGCAAATCATACATTCCTGCGACGTCGTTATTGCTCAAGCTCTTGCAGCGGCATCCGGAAATGCACGTGTCATTTTCTTTTTCTGGCATTGCGCTCGAGCAGCTGGAGCAATATGTCCCTGAAGCGCTTGATTTGTTTAAGCGCGTCATTGATACAGGACAAGTCGAAGTACTTGGCGAGACATATTACCATTCGCTCTCCTTCTTTTATTCACAGCCCGAGTTTGAGCGTCAGGTAGCAAAGCACCGCGAGCTTGTACGCCGACTTTTTGGCGTATGGCCACGAACATTTCGTAACACTGAACTGTCATATCGCAATGATTTGGCACATTGGGCCGACAAGAACGGGTATGAAACTATTCTTGCAGAAGGATGGGATCCAGTTTTGGGATGGCGCAGTCCAAATTATGTATATAAACCGGTCGGAGCAAATCGGATAAAGCTACTGCTTAAAAATTATAAACTTTCTGATGATGTCGCATTTCGTTTTTCATCACAAGACTGGGCTGAATGGCCGCTCACGAGTGAAAAATTTGGTGCTTGGCTTGGTGAAGCGCCGGGAGACACTGTAAATTTGTTTATGGACTATGAGACGTTTGGTGAGCACCAGTGGGAGGACACTGGCATCTTTCACTTTTTGGAGGCACTGCCGCAAGAGGTTGCCAAAAATCCAGGAATTACATTTATGACTCCATCCGAAGTTTCGCGCAGTTTTGATACAAAAGATGAAATCGATATGCCAGACATCGTGACGTGGGCAGACACCGACCGCGATTTGTCTGCGTGGACAGGAAATCCGCTACAGCGTGCGGCAATTGATGCGGTGTATGCACTTGAAGATGGTGTACTCTTGGCAAACGACGGTCGCATCCTCGAAGATTGGCGCCGAATGCAGACGTCGGATCACTTTTACTATATGTGTACCAAATATGCGAATGACGGCGATGTGCACGCATATTTTTCTCCCTATGAATCACCATATGACGCATACATTGCGTACATGAATGCACTCTCGGATCTCAGGCTTCGTGTTGAGCGGGCAAAATAAATAGTTTTTATATAATACTATCGATCCATTCGTCGGTAAGGTACACGATTTCTACTCCATGTAATTTCATTTCGTTATGTTCCCAACGTGCACCAAATGATGATTCCCAGCCTGGAATAAAATATGCTTTGGTAATATTGCCGCTCTCAAAGAGTTGGGCATAAAACACATCAAGTATTGGCATACAGTATCCGGTGTTGCCTTCGTTGTGCCATATTTGCCGTAGGCGTGCGATTGAGCCCTCGTAGGGCACCTGGTTAAACAATATATTCGTTTCGGATAATTTTTTGATGGTTGCTCCAAATACCGCAACGTTGTCCTTGATCGATCCGCGGCCGCCTGTCGTTATTGGTCCGCAGACAATTGAGACTGCATTTCCAAGAGACTTGAGTTCGCCCAGTGCAATTTGTGCTAATTCCTCGTATGAGCTAGCGTTAAACAAGTCTTCGCTCGTAATGCGATGATCATCTGTGTAATGCGAAGGAGGCGTATTCATACGAACACTATATCGTAATTTTATGATGTTACAATAATCATATTATGTCTCGCTCTATGATACTTTCCAATGGCGAACTTGCCGTCGCACTTGATAGTGTCGGCCAGGTGCGGGATATTTATTATCCGCATGTGGGACAAGAGGATCATGTACGCGGACATTATTTGCATCGCGTTGGTGTATGGGTTGAAGGAGTGATGAGTTGGATATCAGACCCTGATTGGAGCGTCGTCGTCACCTGCGAAAATAATGCACTTGCTTCAAGTATCATTGCCCGAAATAATAACCTACAAATAGAACTATTATTTACCGATATTATTTATAATGAACAACCGGTGTTTGTACGGCGCGTACGAGTCACGAACGGTGCAGACCGTATCCGCGAAATCAAATTGTATTTTGGGCAGCAGTTTGAAATATACAAAGCTCATGGCGGAGATACTGCCTTTTTTGATCCTGAATCGCATTCAATCGTGCACTACAAAGACAAACGAGCTTTTTTAATGTCAGGTAATTTGGACGGCGAACAATTTCAGGATTATGCGACAGGGCGCGCAGGATATAACAATCAAGAAGGTACACACCGAGATTGTGATGATGGCATGCTGTCACAAAACGCTATTGAACATGGACCCGCGGACTCTGTAATAGGATTTTATGGTCAATATGCTGTAGGGCAATCACGAGTATGTCATTACTGGCTTCTTGCAGCACACTCAATTCATGAGGCACGTGCGCTTGATCATAGTGTGCGACAAAAAACTGCTTCACACATTGTGTTAAGTACGCGCGAATATTGGCGCGCATGGATCAAGACATACACGACCGATCTTTCAAAATTGTCTTCTGTACAATCTCAACTCTATACCAAATCATTAATGTATGTTCGCGCCCATCTCGATGGTCAGGGCGGAATCATCGCCTCGCTTGATTCCGACATGCTGCAGTGGGGATACGATACATATGCATATGTATGGCCGCGTGACGCAGCATATGCGGCAACCATGCTGGATATTGTAGGTGACACCAGTGCAGCAAAACGATTCTTTAAATTTTGTGCACGCGTAATATCGGCAGATGGATATTTTTTGCATAAGTTTTGGGCAGACGGATCGTTTGGCTCTTCGTGGCACCCATGGATCAAAGACGGACATCCGCAGCTTCCGATACAAGAGGACGAAACGGCGATTGTTGTCGTCGCGCTCTACAATCACTTTCAACAGAGTCGTGATTTGGAGTTTTTGGAAGCAATGTTTGATGTGCTGGTAAAAAAGCCCGCTGAATTTATGATCCATTATCGTGATGGGAGAACACACCTGCCATTTCCTTCATATGATTTATGGGAGCGCAAACGAGGAACTAGTACATACACGAGCGCAAGTGTGTATGGCGCTCTCGTTGCCGCAAGCGAAATGGCAAAAATATTGGGTAAATCGGATTTGGAAGTACAGTATCTGACGGTCGCACATGAAATACGAGCGGCGATTCTTGAACACTTGTGGGATGAGGAAAAGGGTGTGTTCATAAATATGATTACTCACACTGGTGAAAAAATGGAATACGATCGTACCGTTGATATTTCGAGCGTGTATGGACTTATGAAATTTGAAGTACTTGATGTACATGATGATCGCATGATTCGAGCGTGGAATACTTCTATCAAAATACTTACAAAAAATATTCTTGCAGGAGGCGTTGCACGATTTGAGAATGATGAATATTTTCGTATCGATAGCACAGCTCCAGGAAATCCATGGGTACTCACCACTTTGTGGTATGCAGAATATATCATTCGTAGTGCAGAAAATATTGCAGACATGAAAAAGGCTACTGATATTTTTGATTGGGTTGTATTGCACGCGCAGCCTTCGGGAGTGCTGTCTGAACAGTTAAATCCCTACACTGGCGAACAGGTAGGAGCAACGCCGCTCGCGTGGACACATGCGGCATATGTACTTACAGTACAAGCATATTTGGAATGCATGCTGCACTTAAAAAAATAATACGGCGCTGTTTTTGAAATACTAAAATATGGTACAATTATTAAATGCATGAAGATTTACACATACAATTTCAATCTCAATTCACAACTGAGTTAAAGGTTGAAAGAAGCCATTTTTTGCAGCATAAACCACATACAATTGTTTGCGGTATGGGAGGGTCGCATTTGCCGGCATGGCTTGTCAAAAATTTTGATAATCAACCCGAACTGAGCATTCATCGTGATTATGGACTCCCAGTGTATATGTATGACTCAGGAATATATGATCCCAAGGATACATTAGTTATTTTGAGTTCGTATTCTGGTAATACCGAAGAAATTTTGGATGCAGCTGCTGAGGCCTTGGTACGCGGATGCTCGCTTGCCGCTATCACGACAGGTGGCGAGTTGGCTGATTTTGCTCGCACTCATAACATACCGCTCGTTATTCTTCCAGAAATCGGACTTGAGCCTCGTCTTGCGATTGGTTTTGGAATGCGGGCGTTGGCATTGATACTAGAAGATGATGCATTGCAACAAGAAATTTTGCTTGCCGGTGTACGTGAAGATCTTTTTCCTCATCAAGACACAGTAAATACGATTGCACTTTTTCTCAAAAACAAAATACCACTTATTTGGGCTTCGAACGTAAACACGCCGCTCTCTTATATTTGGAAAGTACATTTTAATGAAACAACAAAGGTACCGGCATTTATTGATGTCTGCCCAGAGCTTTGTCACAATGATTTATCCGGATTTGATGTTACAGAAAGTACGAGTAAAATCACAGATTCCATGGGCGTTGTCATTTTTGCGGACCCAAATGACAATCCGCGCATACAAAAGCGTATGCAGGTTGCAAGCCAGATGCTCATCGAAAAAGGTATCGGGGTGTATACGGTAGAGTTATCGGATACCGGCTTTAGTAAGGCGTTTAAAACGATATTACTGGGGGATGCAGTTGCGCGAGAGCTTGCGACAGGCTATGGAGTACCATTCCCTCAAACGCCGCTTATAGCTGAGTTTAAAAAACGTATGTCCGAATAATATGCGTGCAATCCTTGCTGATATTGGAGGAACAAAAATGCGCGTTGCTTCAAATGCGCACACATCGATCAGTTCAACGCATGTTGAAACACCTCAGCAATATGAACAGGGTTTGGAATTGATAGTTCAAATGGCAAAACAACTTGCAGAAGGCGGAGCAATTGATCGCTTTGTTGCGGGGGTACCTGGTGTGCTTTCTCATGATAAGCGCTCACTTGCAACAGCAGAGCATCTCATGGAATGGATCGGTAAGCCGCTGGCAGATGATTTGGCGCAAGCGCTTGAGTGTACGGTCACGCTTGAGAATGATACGGCGCTGGTTGGGCTTGGTGAAAATAAATATGGAGCAGGTGTAGGAAGTGCGATCATGGCGTATCTTACCATTTCGACTGGAGTAAATGGAGTGCGAATTATTGACGGACATATCGACCGCTCAACTGAAGGATTTGAAATAGGCGGTCAGTATCTTTCGCATGGCGATAGTCTTGAAACATTTGAAGAACTCGTATCCGGCTCAGCTATTCACAAAAAATATGGAATGCATCCGCGCGATCTGGGCAAAGATTCTCCAGTATGGGAAGATCTTGCACGCATTACTGCGATTGGGGTGCACAACATGATACTCGAGTGGTCTCCAGACACTATCGTCTTGGGTGGATCCATGTTTAATGAAATTGGAATATCTGTTGAGAGTGTAACGGAACACTTAAAACTACTTATGCATAAATTCCCAACGATACCGCGACTCATACACTCACAGCTCAAAGATGATGGGGGGTTGTACGGAGGGCTGGCGCTTCTCGAGCAATAACAAATTTTCTCTTGTGCATTACGAAAAAGCTTCGATACTTAAATTCCAAATCTTTAAGAATGTGATTTTGTCCGAGACTGTTTGTAAAACTGCACAAGAACTGGAAGTATCGATATAAATATGATCACCAAAATGATCGGAGTAAGGTAGGTGGATACCCATGGGACATGTTTGCCCAAATAATATCCGGCTACACACATTCCACCAGCCCACAAAAAACCACCAAATACGTTGTACAAGAAGAATCGTTTGTAATCCATTTCTGCGATACCTGCCACGATCGGAACAAACGTACGAATTACAGGAATGAAGCGGGCAAGCACAATAGTTTGTAATCCATATTTTTGATAAAAAGCATGTGCTTCAAGCAAATATTTCTTTTTGAAAAAACGCGAGTCTGCACGGTTATACAGCTGGTGACCGACAGTTGAACCAAACCAGTATCCTGCGTTGTCTCCCAAAATTGCTGCAACAGATGCAACAGTAAAAAGGACCCAAATATTAAATACTCCTTTCGAAGCAAGAAGACCTGCCGTAAACAAAAGACTAGATCCTGGCAAGAAAAAACCAAAAAAGACTCCTGTTTCGGCAAAAATAGCAGCAAATATACCTGGATAACCGATGAGTGTTACGATATGTGCTAGGGAAGTGTGTGGGATTTGAAGTAGCGACAGAACGGTAGTAAACATGTTCATTAGTATAGCTGAATACTGATTACTTCGCCACGCATATGAAATGACAATCTGTACGCATTGTAACGGTCGTTAGAATGCGTACAGAGGTAGCAGTTGAGGCAATAAATCAAACCAAGGTTATGTGAACGAATCGGGAATAGGGAATGCTTCGCAGAGAGATTTTATTTCGCTGTGTATTTCTTCGAGTTTGGTCTTGTCTTCGCGGTTTGTGAGAGTGTCGATCATGAGTTCTGCTACTCGCGCGCATTCCTTTGTGCCAAATCCGCGCGTAGTAATTGCCGGAGTACCAAAACGGATTCCCGAAGGATCCATTGGCCCGCGAACATCATCAGCAATTGCATTTTTGTTGAGCGTAATACCGACAGAATCCAGCAAGTTCTCTGCTTCTTTGCCGGTGACTTGAAGTGATCCAAAAACGTCTGCGAGAATAAGATGACTACTTGTTCCACCAGTCAGCATGCGAATATTTTTTGCTTTGAAAACTGTCTCCATTGCTTTTGCGTTTTCGAGAATGCGAGCAGCATATGTTTTGAACGACGGCTTGAGCGCTTCGCCAAAACACACTGCCTTTGCAGCGATTGTATTCATAAGCGGACCTCCCTGGAGACCTGGAAAAACTGATTTATCTATTTTTTTGGCAATCTCGGGATTGTTGTAAGTAAGGATCATGCCGCCGCGAGGTCCTCGCAAGGTTTTGTGTGTAGTTGTAGTCATGACATCAAACCCATAATCAAATGGATTTTTCATCACACCACCGGCAATAAGCCCAGCAATGTGTGCCATATCCATCACTGCGTATGCTCCGACTTCGTGTGCGATAGCTGCTATTTTTGCATAATCGAGTTCGCGCGGATATGCAGAATATCCAGCAAGAATAATCTTTGGTTTATGTTCGAGTGCAGTTGCTCGCATTTCGTCATAATCAATTTCACCCGTTTCTACGTCCTTCATTTTGTAGCGGATGAATTTAAAAATCTTGGTGAGATAGGTGACAGGATGACCATGTGTAAGGTGCCCGCCATGCGAAAGATCCATTCCCAAGATGGTGTCACCTGGTTCAAGCAAAGCAAAATACATCGCAATGTTTGCGTTTGCTCCCGAGTGCGGTTGTACGTTTACAAATTGTGCACCAAAAAGTTGCTTGGCACGATCGATCGCAAGATTTTCGACGATGTCAGTATAGAATTGCCCACCGTAATAGCGTTTGCCCGGATAGCCTTCGGAATATTTGTTAGTAAAAATCGAACTGTTGGCTTCGCGCACTGCTTTTGAAACGTAATTTTCTGAAGGGATTAATTCGATACCTTCTCGCTCGCGTGTTTCTTCGCCCAAAAGTGATGCAAATACCTCTTCGTCTTGTTTTTGAATGTGTGAGTAGTCGTTCATAGGTTGATTTTGACAAAATCACGTCGCGTAACTGTCCTTTAAAATGCGACGCTAGTTGTAAAGTAGTAAAAGAAATCACTATGTGCGAAATTAAATCATACGCTAGATTATATACCCGTTGAGCCAATGCCGCCACGACTCACACTTTCCATAGATTCGACTTCTTCGATAGCAACCTTTTCGCGAGGAAGTATGACCGCCTGCGCAATTCTGTCGCCTCGGGCAACAAGTACATCCGAGTCTGTAAAGTTATATAAAATAGCTCTATACTCGTCATCATCACCGCAATAATCCTCGTCCATGATGCCAACGCTGTTTGCAAACATAAGCCCACGCTTGTGAAGCGAGGAACGTGGCGCAAGAAGAACAAAATGCTCTGTTGGCGGCTTTATGGATACATTAAGTGGTACAACTGCAATGCTGCGAGCGGGAATTTGCGTTTTCTCGCGAACATACAAATCGATCCCCGCCGCGCCTTCGGTTTTATATTCTGGAAGTGGGAGCGTTTTGTCGAGGCGCCGGATTTGCAACTTCATACCCGAATCCTATCATTTTCTGGAGTCCCTGGCACGGCAGATTCACTCTGTTATACTGCTCGTATGAAGCCATTTGAAGAGCGAACACCAGACACGCAGTATCGCGACAATTTGGAATATATTCTCAAACATGGCGAACGGGTTTCGAGTCAGCAAGGAGTGGATGCGCTTACTGTTATTGCTCCTCCTCCGATGCATTTTAAGCTTGAGAACGGATTTCCGATGATTACCGAGCGAAGCGTAAAAGGTTTTTGGAAAGGCTCTATTGGAGAAATTTGCGCGTTTATAAATGGTGAACGCACGCTCGAAGGGCTTGAGTCATATGGATGTAAATTTTGGACTCCGTGGGGTACACCTGAAAAAGCTGCAAAACGCGGACTTGCGGTAGGAGACTTAGGACCCGGATCGTATGGTGCGGCATTTCATGATTTTCCAACAGCCGAAGGCGAAAGTTATAACCAAATCAAAAATATTATCGAGCAGATGATCGAATTTCCGCATTTGCGAACGCACTTTATTTCGCCATGGATTCCACAGTACATTATTCGCGGCACTGGCAAACAGCAAAAGGTGGTTGTGGCGCCGTGCCATGGATGGATGCACTTTAGAATTATCGACAATAAACTGACGCTCCACATGTTTCAGCGCTCGGCTGACTTTCCGGTGGGAGTGCCTTCAAACATGATCCAATACAGCGCGCTTTTGATGATGTTAGCACACGTAACAAACACAATTCCGCACGAATTTGTACATAGTTTTTCGGATGCGCATATTTATGTCGACCAGATTCCAAACGTGGAGGAGCTCCTTACTCGCGCCCCTTTGCGACTGCCAACTGTTACGATGATCAACAAAAAAGATGACATCTTTGCATATCGTTCAGAAGATTTTGAATTGAGTGACTATGAACCACATCCTGGAATGAAAGACATTCCGGTCGCTGTATAAGTATGGCAAATGAAAAGGCTTTTGTTAATTTGGATAACGCACGACTGGATGAACAGCGGGCGGTTATGAACATAATCGTAGAAGACGGAGTTTGTCCGTTTTGTCCGGAATATCTCGCTCGCTATCATAAAAAACCTATTTTGAGAGAAGGAGAGTTTTGGATACTCACAGATAATCAATGGCCATATGAGCATACAAAAAACCATCTTTTAGCTATCACAAAAAATCATGTCGAAGCGATCGATGAACTATCTCCCGAAGCATATGCCGAACTAATGGAGCATTTTCGCTGGGCGATAAAAGAGAGAAATATTACAGGGGGAGGCATTGCGATGAGATTTGGAGAACCAGAAAAATCGGGAGGAACAGTTAGACATCTTCATGCACAACTTATCGAGCCGGATATAGAAAGTCCTGATTATGAACCAGTACGAGTGAAGATTGGAAAATCAAAGAAGTAATTGCGAAAAAGACAGATTTGGGATAGTATCGCCGTAGTCACAGATGGGTGACATGGTCATGGAGATGTAAGATGTCATGCGAAGTATTTACCGAACTTTTTGCTTTGCCGAACGAGTTTGCTGGGATACAGAGTCTCAGCACGAACATGAAGTACCTTATGGGGTGTCGAAGCTTCGACCAGTTCAGCTCGACGATCAAGGCGCTCATCGATCCGAGACGACATTGTCCTTTTTGTAAACAAGGAGGGTCGGACATACTTGCCGCAGGGGACTGGAAACTTCGGAAGAATGATTTCCCCGCCAAGGAGACAAGGCATATGTTTCTGATCGTCCCGGACGAACACATCACCGATGTTGGGGAGCTCACCGACAGCGATTGGATATGCATCGGATTTTTATTTTCTTGTGCCGTTAAACAGTTTGATTTGAGGGGCGGCGGTATTCTCATGCGCTTCGGTGATCCGCTTTACCACGCAGGTACGATTCCGCATATTCACATCAATATCATTCAGCCACATGGCGACGCGGAGTACCGCGTGCCACTCGCGAAAGACGCTAGTGATCGCGAGAAGAATTACGCACGCCTTCTTGATCATCGCAACGAACTCCGCGGCCGCGGCGGAAAAGATTTTCTCTTCCCTGAAATCGGCGCCTAGCAATACTCACAAATTCTGATCTTTGATCATCAACACGAAAGCCGGCACAATTGCCGGCTTTTATTCTACAAAAATTATTTTTACATTACGGCTTTTTAGAATATCTTGTCCGTCGAGTACCGCATATCCTCCCGTGCAATACAATGTTTTTATACCAGCATACGCGATAAGTTTTGCGCACGGCGGGCAGGGAAATACTGTTACGTACATGTCAGATCCTTCAAGTGAGATACCTTGGCTCGCTGCCGTTGCAATGAGTCCGGCTTCGGCATGAAGCGCTGTTGAATATTCTATGTATTCACCTTTTGAAAAGTTATTTCGAGGATCACCATGGGCATATTGAGAATGTGCCGAAGGAACGTGTTCGTTGTGTCCGGTGAGCAAAAGCTTTCCATTCTTTACAATTGCCGCTCCAACATGCCGCCAAATGTCTGATGATTTTTCGGACTCGGTTTGGGCTTGCTCCAAGATTTGTTTATGAAATGCATCTCGAGTAATTTGCTCGTCTGGTACGACTGGTCTTTCGGCAAGCGCGTTGTGCCTGTCCCACATTAAAAATATTGAATCAAACTGAATTTTTGCGTCTGGAAAATAGACTGCTGCGACATCGCGACTTACGTCTTCGTCAGGAAGTATTATGATGAAGTCTCTTGTATTAAAAGATCGCGCCATATCTTTGTCTAAAACTTCAACAGAGTCAAAGATACCGAGCGCTGTTACAAGGCCCTGCATCGTCGCTGGGGGAATTTGGCGGATATCTTTTGTAAGCGGTTTGTAATCTGCAATGATTTCCTCACCCAAAATGTAGATTTTTTTTACACCCGGGTTTTTTTGAAAAAAGCGCAGGTACCCTTCGTGGAGTACTGGTACGTACGCAACGATTACACTTTCATTACTTTTTGTTATTGAGTTCATGCAAGATATCTTCCATTATTTTTGGCATGTCAGCAGCGATAGCGCGAGCAAGCGACTGAGATCCATCCATGAGTTTGAGTTCGACAAGAGTTGAGAGCTTTGGGACGAGTTCTTTTGCAAACTTGTCTGCGCCGCTTACGTGCAAAAGACGCACCTTTGCACTTGTAGATGTTTCTGCCTGCGGAGGCAGCAGTACAATCGATCCGCAATACTGTTGTTTTTCTGCAATGTATTTTGGGTCGTGTTTGGTACTTTTTGAGAGCACGAGCACGTCGGGCTTGATGAGTCGTATAAGCGAATTTGGTCTTGCCTTTGCGGGTTTGAGCGTGATCGCATCAACATGGCGCAGGTGTGAAAGTATTCGCACGCGCTCTTCTTCGGGCACAACTGGCCTGTGAGGACCTTTACGCTCTCGTACCTTTGCGTCACTATCAACTCCCACGATCAAGAGATCGCCAAGATCTTTTGCCCGCTCGAGATATTCGGCATGACCCACATGAAAGAGGTCGTAGGTACCTGATGTAAGCACAATTTTGAGCCCCAACTTTTTCCAATGTTTTACAAGTTCACCGAGCTTTTTGTGATCCGGAATGTATCTATCTTTTAGGCTTGTTTTGTCCCCAAAAATGCCGGCGTTAATTCCCATTAGGCAATTATATCGTAAGATTTTCAAAATGATATACTATGCAAACTTGCCCAAACTATGAATATAGAACCTGTTAAAACACGTATTTTTAAGGAATCCGAAGATTTATTCTCGTTTATTACTGAATATATCCCAAAGTTAGAAGATGGATCGATTGTGGTGGTCACTTCAAAAATCGTCGCTCTTGCCGAAGGGCGGGTTCGAGAATGTAGTTCACCAGAGGAGCGCGAAGCAATTATTGCAGAAGAGAGTGAATTCGTTTTGCGCACCAAGTACACGTGGCTCACCATTAAAGATGGAATGGTTATGTGCTCGGCCGGAGTAGACGAGTCGAATGCAGACGGCAAATTAATTTTACTTCCTAAGGATAGTTACATTGCAGCAGAAGGCCTGCGTAGTGAATTAAAAAAACATTACAACATTCAAAATTTGGGAATATTGATTACTGACAGTCGACTATTTCCTCTACGTGCCGGAGTGGTAGGAGTTGCGCTTGGTTATGCCGGGTTTAAGGGTGTACGCGACTACCGCGAAACCCCGGATATATTTGGTCGCCTTCTTAAATTATCGCGTACCGATGTAGCTGATGCACTTGCAACCGCTGCCGTTCTTGAAATGGGAGAGGGGAAGGAGCAACAGCCACTTGCGATAATTACAAGTGCTACGATTGAATATGTTGATACAGTTGATAAAAGCGAACTGGCGATTGATATTGCAGAGGATGTATATGCTCCTTTGTTTGAACACGTGTTAAAAACAAAATAAATATGAACAAACCAAAAATCAGTATCGTTGTAGCAGTGGGAAATGGTCGCGTGCATAATCATGTGCTTGGAAAGGATAATCAGCTCTTGTGGCACATCCCAGATGATCTGAAGCGGTTTAAACAACTAACAAAAGGACACCCTGTGATTATGGGACGAAAAACATTCGATTCGATCGTTAGCTATCTTCATAAGGCATTGCCAGACAGGCCGAACATTGTAATCACTCGCGACTCAGCATGGTCGTACCCTGATGTGCATGTGGTCCATTCTGTAAAAGAGGGAATTGAGCTCGCAAAAACTATGGAGAACAGCGAAATATTCGTTATCGGTGGTGGGCAGGTCTACGCGCAAGCATTGCCGCTTGTCGACAAGCTATATCTCACACTGATTGATGATGATAAAGAAGGAGATTCTTTCTTTCCTCGATATGAGGAACAATTTACGCATGTGGTGAACAAAGAAGACCGTGAATGGAACGGGCTTAAGTATCATTGGATTGATCTGGAGAGGTAGCCCTATTGATTTTTCTGTGCCTGTCGTAGCAAGTATTCGGTTGCGCCGATCATTATTCGTGCCTGATCATCGAATGTTCGTCCAGCAGAGTCGAGTGGTTTATCAATACAATATTCGTCGACCCACTGCTCTAGTTCGGCTTCACTCATTTGGGCGAATTCTCTCGTGTATATTTCGGCACTACCCGGTATCATTTGTTGTTGCATTGCGCTTGGTGAAATAGAAAGAAGTATATTTTGCACGGCCTCTTTTCGAGCAGCTGTTTTTTCGCGTCCTTCTTTTGTGCGCTCAGTAGGAAATTGAATTATCTTTGGTTTTTCGGGCATATTTGTAGAGTTATTGTTTTAGTCCTAGGCCAGTGCGAATAAGGTACCAGTTGATTCCAACCAGTAACACAACCAGTGCCGCAAGAACAGCAAGTGAGACAGCGATAGGAATATCTGCAACACCCATAAAGCCATAGCGAAAACCATTGATGAGATAAAATATTGGGTTTATATAGACCACCGGCTGCCATGCTGCTGGAAGTGAATGTACCGAATAGAATACTCCGCCAAGGTATACAAGCGGCGTGAGAATAAATGTCGGAACAATGTTAATGCCATCAATTGATTTAGCGTAAATTCCGTTTACCAGTCCAGCAAGTGCAAACACGAGCGAGGTAAGTACGGCGAATCCAAGCATAATCAAAAGACTGTGAATCGAAATTCCAAGCCCCGTGAAAAAGAGCGATACGGCGAGCACGATCGAACCAACGAGTACGCCGCGGACAATCCCGCCACTTACAAATCCAGCGATCATAAGCCAAGGTGGGGTAGGTGAGACGAGGATTTCGTCGATTGAACGAGCAAAGAATTTAGAGGAGAAAAATGTGAATGAGGTGTTTGCATAAGACGTCGTAACGATCGCGAGCATCACAAGTCCTGGCACGACAAATTCCATGTACTTTACTCCGCCCATGGTACCAATGCGTGATCCAAGAACGGTACCAAAGACGACAAAGTAGAGTGTCGAGGTGATGACAGAAGGCAAAAATGTCTGTACCCAAATACGAAACATGCGGACGACATCTTTGCGAAGCATTGTATAGAACGATGTCCAGAGTTGATATGGTGTCATGATACTTATTTGGTTAGTTCGATAAAGACTTGCTCAAGGCGTCCTCCATTAAAGTCTCCTGCAGTATACGTGTCTTTGCCGAGCGCTAGAATTTCGTCCATGGTGCCGTTGGCTACAATCTCACCCTTGCGAATGATAGCCACATGCTTTGCAAGCTGCTCTGCTTCTTCGAGATAATGCGTTGTGAGAAGGATGGTGACGCCGTCGGTCGTAAGACGCTTGAGGTAGTCCCACATGCCGCGACGCAATTCAACGTCGACTCCGGCTGTAGGTTCATCAAGTATCAAAAATTTTGGTTTGTGAATCAATGCGCGTGCGATCATGAGTCGGCGCTTCATTCCTCCAGAGAGCGCCATTGCCTTATCGTTCATTTTTTCACCAAGTCCGAGGTCTTTGAGTAATGTTTCTGCACGAGGAATAGCAACATCGCGTGGTATTCCATAATAGCCGCCCTGGTTTACAACGATATCGATTGGTTTCTCAAATGGATTAAAGTTTATTTCTTGTCCTACAAGTCCGATTTGGGTTTTTGCCATTTCTGTTTGCTTGTCTGTATCGTAGCCAAACACTTCGACGCTGCCGCTTGTTTTGTTGACGAGACCAGAGGCGATACCAATGAGCGTGGTTTTGCCAGCACCGTTTGGGCCAAGGAGTGCAAAAAAGTCACCCGCTGGAATCGTGAGGGTTGTGTTTTTAAGAGCAACAACTCCGTTGTTATAGGTCTTGGTTACGTTTTGAATTTTGAGTGCGTCCATGATTATGCTTTTGCTAGTTCTTTAAATGGCATTGTACCGACAAAGTCGACTTTACCAATCTCCATTCCATTTTTGCGGAGGATTGAGTATGCAGTAGTAAGGTGGAACATAAAGTTTGGCATGAGGTATTCGATAGCATAGTCAAAACCGGTGAGGTATTTGTCTGGGAAAAATGCCAATGTAACGCTGATGTCTTCTTTGCCAATTACTTGTTCTGGCTTGATGCTTTGTACAAACTCGAGAGTCTTTGCGATGCGAGCTTTTAGTTCTGCAAAAGTCTTTTCTGTATCCTCATGCTTTGGTACCTCGACTTGTGCAAGCCGTCCTGCACCGCCCTTTGCATGATCACATGCGAGCTGTACTTGGCGTACAAATGGAAACTGAGTAAATACAATACGATCATTCAGAAGTGCCTCGTCAAATGACATCCAGCTAAGCTTGTGAGCCTCAGCAAAGCTTTCGGCTTTATCAAGAATGGTTGAAAGGGCAGTAAGTCCTTTTATCATTGGCGGAATAGTAACGGTGTATAGGTTCGTTTGTGACATAAAAACATTATTTAGAAACTAATAAAACTTGTTATAAGTAATTATATCATATTTACGTTTCGGATACATATTCAAAGTATTACATTTGTAATTTCGAAATACAGTCAAAAAGCGGGAAGGTTCCCGCTTGTAAGTTATGCAGCTTTGCGCACACTCGGACTCATGCCCATGATTCTCGAGTACGTAACAACATCGCTTTTTGAAAGATATGTTGACCACGTCTCACCATCTTTCAGCTTGGGAAGGGCGCGATTCCAGCAGCGGATCGTTTGCTCCATACCGAGCGACTTTACCATGTCACGGATTGGGGCGTTGCCGTGATAGCTATATGGCCGTACCGTAATTGTTCCGTTTCGCATCGGACGAAAGACAAAGAAAAATTGCTGTTGCGACTTTGAAATAGCGATGCGATCGAGATGGTGCCTGCGATACCACGGCGCGACGGGGAATATTAAATATCCCATTTCGGTAAGCCGGAGAGCCAAAATATTGCTCGCATCTCTTTGGTCTTTGTTTACACGGATACGCATGAATATACTCCACTTTACAGTTCCTCTTTTGATACTAGCGCATTCTGTATGACGCGTCTACAAAACAAAAAGCCCCGCGAAGTGCGGGGCTTGATAATGACAACTACTTTTGGTCCTTTGCGATTGTCGCAAATGCATCTTGTACCGTACTCATAAATTGAGCAGGGAAGATAATAGTAGAATTTTTCTCTGTTGCGATTTCTGCCATCGTCTGGAGCGTTCGCAGCTGCAGTGCAACAGGGTGCTTACTAATCACGTCTGCGGCATCGGCAAGTTTACTCGCAGCCTGAAACTCTCCTTCGGCTGCAACAATCTTTGCTCGGCGCTCACGCTCTGCCTCGGCTTCTTTGGCCATGGCACGCTGCATGTTGTCGGGAAGAGTTATGTCTTTTATTTCTACCGCAGTAACCGAAACGCCCCACGCCTCGGTATGTACATCGATAACTGTTTTGATCTGTTCATTTATTTTGCCCGTTTCTGCAAGCAGCTGATCAAGACTGAATCGGCCAATTACGTTGCGAACGGTTGTTTGACTGATTTGATTGATTGCACCGTATACGTCTTCGATCGCTATAACTGACTTTTCTGGATCAGAAATTTTGTAATAAGCGACTGCTGCAATATCTATCGATACGTTATCTTTTGTAATTATTTTTTGTGATGGAATTTGCATTGTGACGGTGCGAAGCGATATACGAGTCATCGTTTGGAATGGAGTAAAAAGTAATTGAAACCCAGCATCTCGCACTCCGGTAAATTTACCGAGCGTAAAGATGACGCCACGCTGATACTGCTGCAAAATTCGAATACAGCTCATTGCATACAAAACGACTACAATACCGATACCCAGGAGAATTTGTGTTGAAATCATACAAAGAAAAGGTTAATTGATATGTATCAGTATACCAAATGGCGCGGCAAGAGGTATACTTACGTATATGCAAAGCAAAATTCATGCAACACTTTCTTTACTAGTGATTATTTCTGCGATAGTACTACCTGGTCACACGTGGGCACAGACAACAGTAGCGACAGACACTATTACGGCCTCGACAACGCTCACGCTTGCAACATCGACCGCTTCGACAACTCCAGTTTCCGCAACAACGACGCAGATTAATGTTCTCCTTTCTCAAATTGATATTCTTAAAAAACAGCTTTCCGCTCTTGTTCAGCAAGTGATGGCGCTTGGCGGAATAGGTACTTCGACCCCGGCTGTCGCAGACGCAATGCCTCCGGTTGTCCCGGCAGCTTTTCAATGCAAACAATTTGATCGCGCCATAGGAATCGGAATGCAGGGAGAAGATATAAAAAGATTACAACAGATCATTTTTGAAAATGATCCAGTATTTCCAAAAAGCGCCATTACCGGTTACTTTGGTCCTGTTACCAAGAGTGCTGTGATGCGATTCCAAGCAAAATTTGGTATTACGACCCCAACTGGATTTATGGGCCCGCTCACTCGTGATTTCATCAATCAAGAATGTGTAAACGGAGGACAGCCGCAAGGAGTAATACCGCGCATGATGCTGCCGGGAATGGTTCACTAATACAGTTAAGCAAATGTATTATGCAAAGCCGGGAAAGTAGTCGGTGTGAATATTTGTACGAGGTACTCCTAACTTAAGAAGTGCCGAAAGACACGCCGAGACCATTCCTTGCGGGCCCGAAATATAAAACTTTCTTTCTTTGTAGTCTGGCACGGTGCGCTCGATAAATGCGCCATCGATAAAACCTTTTTCACCATTCCATGTGTTTGATATTCCTGGGTCGGTGAGCGTATGTATCACTCGAAACGAAGGAGACAAGACATTGGAGGCATTTTGAAAGAAGTCGTAATAGGCAATTTCGTCCTCCGAGCGATTTGAATACAAAAGAACTGCATCGCGTTTTTGCTGCGTATCAATCATATGCTGCACCATACTTCGAAATGGTGTGATGCCAATGCCGCCCGCAATGAAAGCTATTTTTTGAGTTGTATCATGCGGCATTGTAAAATCTCCTGCGATACTGCCAGCAAGAATCGTGTCACCAACTTTGAGCTGCATCAGCGACTGTTTGTAGGTGCTGGGTTTGTCGTAGACTTTGACGCCAATACGAAGATCGCCTTCGGCAGGTGAGGATGCGATAGTAAAGTATCGTCGATTACCGCGTGAGTCATCGTGTTTGGTGTGAATTGTCCATTCTGCATATTGCCCAGGAAGAAATTTTGCCTGCGCATCAAATACATACTCGTACGTACCGCGTGAGATTTGGTTGATTTGCGTAAGAGTTGCCAGTTTTTTGAATGGGGAACTCATAAAATATGAAAAAACATTACCGGCAAGGAGTGCCGTTTCCGGAGTGAAATAAATAAACTCTCCAAAGTGCACCCATGGTGCTGCAAGTGCTGCAATAATTGTTGCATACGTCATGCGTGCAGCTCTTCGCGGCGGAGTCGTGAGCGGCTCAGTGAGCATGATAAAGGCAAAAAAGAATATTGGCGTGTGTTCTACAAGACGCAGCGCTATGTTTGGAATGTCACCTGCTTGGACAATTGTTGGAATAAGTCCCACGACTATTGATACAACAATATAGACCAGCACCATATCAAACCGATGAATTTTTCTAACGATCAGCAGACCGCCAATAATGACAAACGGCATAAGATAGATTGTCCCGCCAACCCACCATGAGGCGTATGAGCCAAGCAATATGCCCACCAGTGCCACTCCAACAGCTACCGGATTAAATATATGCTTTCCGCGGACCGTAAGGATGTATTTACTTACCTGTGACAATATTCCCATCCAAAGAAGCGGAAAAAACGATATCATTGGTGCAACCGGCGTTACGATAAGCGCAATAATAAGTGCCGTGATGATCGACGACTCAGCGTTTGCCGGAATCTTCCAGATGTATGCGCAGAGGCGATTTGTTCCCCAGCATACTGCACTCAAAAAGATTGCAGAAAGTAAAATGTAGAGCGGATCATACGAAAGTATATGTAAGAAACTCTCGATTATTGCAACACCAAGAAGCGTAAGCAGATAGTACAAAACCAGACTGTACATCGTTATCTTATTTAAAAAGAAATCGATATAAGACATGGTGATAAATTGTTTCAAACTTTTGCAGTTATTATGCTTTTGCCTTTACAAGAGCAGAAGTTAGAGAGCTTTTAAAACCGTCAGATGATTGTGTTGCGCCAGAAACTCCGTCAACATTCGCACTTTGTGCAGTAATTGATTCTTGAACAAGCGTAGGCAATGCCGCTCCATTGATCTGATCTGTCTCACCTCGGCCAGTTGGCTTTTTTAGTATGGTTACTGCGGTCAGTTTGCCACCCGAAATGACTGCAGTTACCTGCATTGGACCGTACACAGCGTCAACGTTGTCGCCCGTAAAACTACCATCCTTATATATTGAAACTGGCTTAGGGGTCGGAGTTGGAGTAGGGGGAGTACTACCAGTAGTAGAAGTGCCTTGTGGTTGTGTAACGATTGTACCCGAAGTTGTAGTTGCCTCTGTTACAACTGCTGTTGTTTGTGCAGAACGGCTAATAATAATGTAGACAACGAGACCACCGATAACAACAACTGCTGCGATAATTTTTTTCATATAACGATAATACTATATGTAAGGATACATTTATTCCATTGTAGGTTATAAAAATAATGGTCTGATGCTTTTAAGAGTCTCAGATCTATAAACAGTGCATTCAATAAACAAGCTGCCTATTTTTCCAAATCCAAAGTGTCGTCGATGCGAATTTGATGTACAAATTCGGGGACGTGACTTACAAGTATCATCGCGCCCTGAAAGCTATCGAGTGCTTTTGCAATAATCGGAAGGTGACGAAAGTTGATGTGGTTTGTTGGTTCATCAAGAATAAGAAGCCCTGGCTTAAGAAGTACCAGCCGTGCAAAGGCAACCAAACCTTTTTGACCTTCGGACAAATGACTGATTTTGGTATGAATCAATTCTCCTACAATGAGAAAGCCCGCTGCAACATTGCGAAGTGTGTCTTCGATCTGTCGATCCATGACGCTCATGAGTTCGTCGTGTACAGTCTTTTCGAAATCGAGGTTAGAAAAATCCTGCCGGTAATATCCGATGCGTACACCTTTGCTTACCGTAACGCCGGCAGCTGTACCGTTGGCGAGAGACTCAAGAAGTGTCGACTTGCCGATACCGTTCGGTCCCTTGAGAAGAAGGTGTTCGTTTTTGCGAAGTCGAAGCGTTTTTTTGTGTTCGACAAACTGACCTTTTTTGAGTGTCTTATATGAGGTCATGTTAAGCAGGTCACCCGAAAGATCTTCTTGTACTGGAATGATGAATTTTTTGATTGTTTTGTCTTCGCGGCGTACCTCAACCATATCCTCTTCGGCACGTTCCGCTTTTGCACGCATGCGTTTAGCGACGAGACGCAAATTTCCACCCTTGTGGGCAAATACGTTTGCCTGATCTTTGTTTGCCTGCGCAATTTTGGCGAGCTGCGCGTTCTTCATATTTTCTTTTTCGATACGAATAGCAATCTGACTCACCACATCAAAATAGTTACCGACATACTGTTCGATTTTTCTTGTATGAATGTCCAAATATATAACGCCCTCTGTAAATGCATTCAAGAAATCTGCATCGTGAGAAATGACGATACATGTCTTGGGATAGTCGATAATAAATTGCGTAAGATGAGCAATACCCGCCTTGTCGAGATTGTTCGTAGGTTCATCAAGCAATAAAAGATCGGGATCTTGTATAAGCGCAGAAGCCAGCAACAATCTTGCCTGCTGACCGCCAGAAAATGATTTGATGAGGCGATCGTTGGGGGCGACAAGATGCACCGTCTCGAGAACGGCCTCGATATGTACATCGATATCATATTTTTTCTCCTTGAACATGCGTTCAAAAAAATCGCGAACTGTGAGATCCATTTCATCGCGGGGGATGACCTGGCGCGCTGTTGCAATCGTAAGACCCTTCACATAATGAATGACACCTTCTTCGGGCTCTACGAGGCCACGAATAAGCGTAAAAATGGTACTTTTGCCCGCGCCATTTTGACCCATGAGCGTCATTTTTGATCCGCGGCGTATACCAAATGTAACCTCATCAAGGATCGGCTTTTTCGCATTATATTCGTACGATACGTTGTCAAAACGCACTATGGTCTCATCTTTTGCCATTGTTGTTGTGCAGTCTAGCGTAAAAACCAATATATTCAAAATAATTTTAGACAAATTAATTTTTACACTTTGTAAAATGTAATTGCATGCCGTGACACATTACATATGCAAAGTGATGCAATATTCTGATGTTATACTATTCGTATGTTTGGATTTGGTTCAAGCCATAAAAATGAACTAATACTCGTCGTTGATGTCGAGAGTGATGGTGCGTCGGCCGCAATTGTGTCGATGCATGGAACCGAGCCCGCAGAAATTGTTGTTGCTGCTCATGCCGAGCTTCCGTATGAGACGCGCTCAAGTGATGCACAAACCGCAGGCGTGCGAGCGTGCCTGGATGAAGTAACCGAAAAAGTATTAACCCTCCGCCCCAAAGATGTACGAGGAACTTTGGTACAAGCATATGGTGTGGTGCACATGCCTTGGACCGATGTTCGTGTAGTGCGAGGAGACGCGAGACACCCGAGCGAAGTCAAGGTGACACGCGGCCTTATTTCGCGTTTGGCACAAGAAGCAATGAAAAGGGAATCAATGGATGCCGCAACGCATATTGAATCAAGCATCATTCGAGTCGAATTAAATGGATATCCAACAGGCGTTCCTATTGACAAAAAGGCAAAGCACATCGTCCTTACGGTGCTTGTAAGTAGCTGTGAACCGGCCATTCGCGAAGGAATGATCCAGGCTGTTTCGCGTGCACATATTGCAAAGGAACCCATTCTTCGATCGAGTGTGCGCGGATTCACGTTGGGGGCGAGCAGTATTCCAACGATGCCGCCGGGCGATCATACAATAGTAGATATAAGCCGCGCGGGTGCTCGCATTATTCATGTACAAAACGGTCTCCCAGTTACGCTTACAACAATCGAATATGGGCTACAGAGTTTGTTTTCTCAAATTGCTCCCAAAAAACATCCAGCCGACATACTTGCAATGATGCACATGATAGAAAATGGCGAGAGCGATGAGGCAACTCGTAAAACGTTTCTCGAAGATCTAGGGCGTGCAGAAGTAAAGCTGTCTGAGATGTACGCGAAGGCATTTGCGTCTGTGACAGCTCAAGGATTATTACCCGAACATCTAATATTGATAGTACATCCAACAGTAGCACCGTGGCTGTCGCGATTTTTTACGCATCCGGAATTTGCGGCGTCTGTTGTAACACACAGACCGTTTTCGGTAACCGTATTAAGTCCCGAGCATTTTATTAGCGAGGTCAAAGTGCGTGAACATGTGGATGTGTCGCTTGGACTGTTATCCGCAACCGCACTTGTCCATAGTGAATTAAACTCGCATCAAAGCGTGATATAATTTTGTGATATGGCAAAAGATTATTTTCAAGACATCGTTCCACCAAATAGTAATAAGAAAGAACAAGTTCCCCGTGTTGTGCGATTAACTCCGCACGAAGAATCTCACGAAGAATCCCAAGAGCCACTTTCGGCTCCGATACGACAACCAATAGTTTCGACGTATCAAGAACCGGACGATGAGGAGGAGGATATGCAGGAAGTAATTGATGAACAAAGCAAAACAGTACCGCGCTCATTTGATACTCCTTCGCTCGCACCTCGTGGCATACGAAATGTGAGTATTCCGACACGTACACGTCCACCAATGCCAGAGAGAACACTTCCACCGCGCCCTATGCCAAAATATCGCCCATCATCCAAGTTTAATCGTCCACTTATTATTGGAGTAATCGCGCTTGTTGTCGTACTAGGAGGTTTGTTTGCCTTTTTTGCCACCCGACAAACTGTTGTGCATGTAACTCCGCGTACGCAGTCTATTCAGTTTGATACATCTTCTATTGTTGTTGCGTACCCGTCTCTTGGCGCGGCAACGAGCACGCTGACCTATACCGTTTCCTCTACAGATTTGAGTGATTTTAGCGATGTTGCGAGTTCGAGTATTGCGACCGCCCTTGCAGATGCTCGAGCATCGGGATCTATAGTTGTATATAACACGGTTTCGGCAACCCCTGTCAAACTGATAAAGAATACTCGTTTTGAAACTCCGGACGGGTTGATATTTAGAACCCCAGGAGAAGTTGTTATTCCAGCAACCAAAGCTGGAAAGCCAGGCTCGGTACAGATTACCGTGGTTGCAGATGCACCTGGCTCACAATATAACGTAGGACCTATCGCAAACTTTACTGTTCCTGGTTTCAAAACCGATGCAAAAATGTACAAAGGCGTCTATGCATCATCGGACCATGCCATGGTTGGAGGAGTACTAGCAAATCAGGCAGGTGTTCCAGCCGATGTTCGAACAAGTGCCGTGAGCGACATCCGCGCTCGGCTTAACGATAAGATTCGCGCGTACGTGGATACGCTTAAAACTGGAGATGCCTACATACTTCCGGGACTTGTTAACATTACCTATGATCACAATCCAGATACTACCGCAGCAACAGGCGGGGTGCGTATCACAGAAACGGCTCACGTAACTGTTCCGGTGCTCTCGCGAAATATGCTTGGTATAGCTTTGGGAAATGCTGTAGGAATTGATACCCAAGGTTCCCAGTTTGATATTGCGGCAAATGACTTCGATGGAGAGCTTTCGCCGCCAGTCCCAAATACCATCGGACAAGACCCGCTCTACATAACGCTCACAGGATCGACTTTGCTTGTCTGGAGAGTTGATACAGAGGCCCTGGCGCGTGCTCTAGCGGGCAGTGAGAACACTCCAACGGTATTTCATGGCATTATTACGACATTTTTGAGCATAGACCGTGCAGAGGCTACAATAGCTCCAATGTGGTCACATACATTCCCTTCGGACCCCACAAAAATGAGCATTATTGTGGCTACACCTAAGCCAGATACCGTGAGTACCAGTACTTCAGGTACACAATCTCCATCGGGGATATAGTAAAACTTGACGATATGGGCTTATCTTGCTATTCTAATCAACGCAGATATGGCTGAACAAGAAGTAACAGAAGGTATTGTCGAAGAGACCATGCCGAACACTTTGTTCAAGGTCAAACTCGGATCAGGAGAGGAGGTAATAGCCTACTTAGCTGGTAAAATGCGACTACATCATATTAAGGTATTGGTGGGAGATCGTGTCCAATTGCATCTTGACCCATATGGTGGTCGAGCACGCATCGTTCGTCGTTCATAATCGAAAGGTTTTCAAATACTATGAAAGTAAAAGCTTCAGTAAAAAAGATTTGTATGCATTGTAAAAGCGTCAAACGTCGCGGACGCTTGTGGGTTATCTGTTCAAATCCACGACATAAACAGCGACAAGGATAAACAAAAATATTTATATTATGCGTATAGCCGGAATAACAATACCAGATGAAAAACGTCTCGAGATAGGACTGACAGCTATTTATGGTGTCGGACGTCCTCGAGCTCAGTCAATTTTGACTGATCTTAAAATAGAACACGGTGCACGCCCAACAAGCCTCACTCCAAAGCAAGAAGCATCACTTCGTGAAGTCGTTGAAGGATTTATGGTTGAAGGTGAGCTTAAGCGGGAAATTTCTTCAAACATTCGTCGACTCAAGGATATTAAGTCATTCCGAGGATCACGACACCTCAAGCGCCTTCCAGTACGCGGACAGCGCACCAAGACCAACTCTCGTACAGTTCGCGGCAACATTCGTAAGACTATGACTTCAGGTAGACGTAAGCTTGAGAAAACCTAAGGAGCTACTGTTGCATAATCACGAAATCACTTACAAATATCTAATACCATGGGAAAAAAAAGAATCATACGAAAATCAGGCGGCAGTGTTGACCAGGGACTCAAATCTCGATCGTTGGCGCGTGTTGCAAAGAAAAACATTGTTAATGGTGTTTTGTATATTCACGCTACCTACAACAATACAAAGCTTCTCCTTGCCGACAAGAGTGGTAACGCTATTGCTTGGTCATCTTCGGGCGCTCTTGGATTTGCTGGAGCAAAAAAGGGAACTCCATTTGCTGCTGCAAAGGTAGGAGAATTGGTAGGAGAAAAGGCAGCTATCATTGGTGTCAAAGATGTTGAAGTGATTATTCGTGGAGTTGGTTCAGGTCGTGAGTCTGCACTTCGCGCTTTTGCTGGAAAGGGAATTGACGTACTTCGTATTTCTGACGATACTCCTATCCCTCACAATGGTCCTCGTGCCCCTAAGCCTCGTCGCATCTAATTTATTCTTTCTATATTTACGGATCTATGTTGTTGATTAAATCAAAATACAAAGTTGCAAAGAGACTCGGAGCATCCGTGTTTGAAAAGACACAGACTCAAAAGTTTGCACTTTCTGCTGCTCGCAACCCAAAGAAGCCATCTCGTGGTGGACGTGGAGGAGGCTCTGACTACGGAAAGCAGCTTCTCGAAAAGCAGCGCGTACGATTTACTTACGGACTTTCTGAACGACAACTTTCTAATTATGCTGAAAAGGCATTTCAGGAAAAGGATCCAGGCGCATCATTAAACGCATTACTCGAGACACGAGCAGACAATGTTGTGTATCGTGCAGGTCTTGCGCTTACACGTCGTGCTGCACGACAAATTGTTTCTCACGGCCACATTCTTGTGAACGGCACTCGAATCACTATTCCGTCATATCACGTTCGTGCAGGAGACGTCATTACTGTTCGTGAAGGAAGTAAGAGTAGTCCATTGTTTGCTCGACTTAATTCTGATAGTGAAGAGAACGAAAAGCGACAGCCGCCAGAATGGGTTGGATTTGATGCATCTCTCTTGCGTGCCGAAATGCTTGCACAACCTCGATATGTTAAGAGTGAGGGAGGGCTGGATTATGCAACGGTATTTGAGTTTTATAGTAGATAATGCTATAATCGTTTAAATTTTTGTACACCTTTTATTATTCGATTTATTTAACCTTTATACCTTAATCATCTTGTTGTATGTCAGACTATCACATCACACTACCAAGTAAGCCACGTATCGTCTCGGAGCAGGATCGATCAGGAGTATACGAGATCGACGGCTTGTACCCAGGCTACGGCAACACCCTCGGCAACAGTCTTCGCCGTATTATCTTGTCATCACTCCAAGGTACAGCTGTTACGCATGTCAAAATCCCGGGAGTTCCTCACGAATTTTCAACCATCGAAGGCGTAAAAGAGGACGTTGTAACGATTCTTCTTAATATCCGCAAAATCCGATTCCAGATTTCGTCCGACGAACCTCAGACGATCACTCTTTCAATCAAAGGTCCTAAGCTTGTAACAGCTGGAGATCTTGATCTTCCTGGACAAGTAGAAGTATTGAATCCTGAACAAGTTATTGCAGATGTAACAGGTAAGACAACATTCGAACTCGAACTTCGTGCAGAACGAGGTCTTGGATTCGTTCCAAAGGAGGAACATCAAAAGGAGCGAGTAGATGTAGGTACTATCGCAGTTGATGCAATCTTTTCTCCAATTCGTCGTGCTAACTACGAAGTAGAAAACATGCGTGTTGGTGATCGAACAAACTTCAATCGACTCCGCATCTCTATCGAGACCGATGGAACAATCACTCCTCGAGAGGCACTTGAGCGATCAATCGAAACAATGATTCATCAGCTCAAGGCAATTATCGGATTCAAGGAAGAAGAAGTACTCGAAAAGGTTGTTCATACAACTGAGTCAGCCGAAGCCTACGATGACCGTAATGCTGTTCCTGTTGACGCCGAAATCCTTAAGACTCGAATCAGTGAACTTAATCTTTCTGCTCGTGTTGAGCAGGTACTTGATGGTGCATCAATCCGAACTGTAGGAGGACTTGTTCGTAAGCGAGAAGATGATCTTCTTTCTGTCGAAGGACTTGGACAAAAGGGATTGCAGGACATTAAGCGTGCACTTTCAAACCTTGGTCTTACCTTGCGAGCATAATAATTATTTATGAAGCACCACAAAAAAGGCCGAACACTAGGAAGAGACAAAGAGCAGCGAGTTGCGCTCTTGCGCTCACTTACAAAATCTCTTGTACAGAAAGAGGGAATTGTTACTACAATTACTCGTGCCAAGGAACTTCGTCCCTATGTGGAAAAGCTCATTACAGCTAGTAAGGCAAACACGGTAGCATCACGCCGACGCATCTCGAGTCAGCTTGGAACTGCTGATTCAACTGTTAAGAAACTTCATGATACGCTTGCTGTTCGATACGCAGATCGTGCTGGCGGATATATCCGCATCACACGCATCGGAGTAATCGGAAAGCGTGCTGCAACTGAGGCTGCTCGAATCGAATTTGTATAATACTTATGACAACAACTACACCAATCAAACAACAGACACACACCATCGACGCAAGTAACAAAGCACTTGGTCGTGTTGCATCCGAAGCAGCCAAGGCTCTTATGGGCAAGATGAGTCCGTCGTACACTCCAAACATTCTTTCTGTTGTGAAGGTTACTATCAACAACGCAGGAAAGCTTTCATTCCCAGAAAAGAAGCTGACTCAGAAGGTCTACACGACCTATACACAGTACCCAGGAGGCCTCAAGCACACCACACTTGCGCAATTGAATGCAAAGAACGCTGATCTTGCTTTGCGTCGCGCAATCGAACGTATGATGCCTCGAAACACGTTCCGTACTCCTCGCATGAAGAACCTTACAATCAATCAATAATAGTATGGCAACCAAATTACAATACACAGAAGCAGTAGGACGACGTAAGACAGCAAGTGCTCGCGTGCGTATTACTCCTGCAAAATCAACAACGATCGTAATCAATGGCAAGAACGGAGATGAATATTTCCCACTTCCATCGATGATCAATACTGCACTTTCTCCGATCACTGTTTTGGGAGCAACCTATATGGTTACTGTTAAAGTAGGAGGCGGAGGACACAAGGCGCAAGCTGATGCAGTTCGTCACGGTATTTCACGAGCTATCATTGCTATCATTCCAGAACAACGAAAAGATCTTAAGGTTCGCGGATTTCTTAAACGAGATCCACGTGCAAAGGAACGAAAGAAGTTTGGTCTCAAGGGAGCACGTCGTGCACCACAGTGGAGTAAACGATAAATCTAGTATTTTACAAAAACCCAGCGAAAGCTGGGTTTTTGTGTATGAAGTAAGGTGCGATATTCAAATTTGACAATTAGTTAAATTAATATATAATACTTGTAGGTAAACATGGCCAACCTGTCACCATAATGGGAGAATTATGCAATGCTCACCAAAGGACAATTCTTCAGTCAAATCGCTGATCTATCAGCGAGCTGCAATATCGTTGATCCCGTTAGAGAGGAGATCAAAGATGGGCTCATCGACCAGAGAAAGGAGAGGACAGAATCGATCGCACTGACAGCCATTCGCGATGGTAGGTTGGTTACGTTGATCTGGCAAGCCGTTATATTTGATCATGGTGATCCAAATCGTTTGTTCACCAAGCGGCCTGAGCACGTTACAGAATCAAACCCTTTCGAAGCGCTTGCCGCGCTTGAACTGGCTTGGGAGCGCTATCAGAAGGTTGCCGACAAAAAATAACCGCCATTTCTGCGGGACGAAAAGCTTAGCCTTTTTGTCTCATGACAGAAAGGCGGCTTTTCATTTCTATCAGAAAGCACCCCGAGAAATCAGGGTGTTTTTTTGTTCATTCCGTATATGTATGTTTTCTAAAAAATAAGACCGCTTAAATCAAGCGGTCTTTAGCTTCGAATATCTGGCGATGTTCCCGAGTGACTTACATGTCGCTTTTGGCGGGTGCATCAGGAGCGGTGTCGGTGTAGAAGATGAAAAGCGAGGTGCCGCCCTGTTGGCCTGCAGATTCTATTCGTGTTATTTTCAGCCACGCGGTCGTTTTCATCCATTGGTTAATTTTGTCTTCAATTCCTTGAAGACTTTTTTCGTCGTTATACCCGTGCTGGGCATTGGCGAAAAAGATCTTGACCTTCTCGTTCATCTTCAGCTCCTGTCTCTGAGTGCTTTTGTACCGCACGGACTATATCATGAATTCACAGAATATCTAGATCCATTATGATCTTTATTTTTATATACGATTGACCCGACTGTTCATTCCCTGTACTATCACATTCATGAATGACGAACACGAAGAAACAGTATCAATGGACGAAGGAAATACAGAGCAGGAGCTCGATTTTGAGCCAGAGGACGAGATGGGAAGTGTTGGTGCAGTCCAAGCAAAACTAAAAAAAGTGCGCCTCGAGCTGACTGAATCAAACAAAGAAAAACAGTCCAACCTCGACGGATGGCAACGATCCAAAGCAGATCTTGTAAACTTTCGACGTGAAGCCATAGCAACGACCGAACGCGCAGTAGCCCGAACCAAGGAAGGTATTATCGAAGATATTATTCCAGTTTTGGATAGTTTTGACATGGCTATGGGAGGAACAAGTTGGGAGAGTGTCGATCCAGTATGGCGGAGCGGAGTAGAACAAATCCGAAACCAATTGCTCGACGTTCTTGTTAAAAATGGAGTACAAAGATATGGTGCAAGCGGAGAGGTGTTTGACCATAATCTACACGAAGCAGTGCAAGAAGTTGATGAAGGCGAGGGTAGTAGTAATAGTATCGTTCGGGTACTTCGCTATGGATATCGAAACACTGATCACGTCATTCGCCCTGCACAGGTCATCGTGCGGAAATAACGATTTCAGTTGACATTACTCCTTAAAAAATGTATCAATAAGTATGACGCGGCATGTTCATATATGAGCATGTAGGCGAATGGGCCTTATTTACTTAACTTATTTAGCTTATTCATTTTTAACACATATATATATGGCAAAAATCTTGGGAATTGACTTGGGTACTACAAACTCAGCGATGGCAATCGTTCGCTCTGGCGAACCAGAAATAATCGAAAACTCAGAAGGCGCACGCACCATGCCATCGATTGTCGCACAATCAAAAACAGGCGAGCGAATCGTCGGTGTGCTTGCAAAGCGACAGGGTGTTACAAATCCAACAAATACTATTTATCAAATCAAGCGATTTATCGGGCACAACTTTGATGAGCCACTTGTACAAAAGGATCGAAGTGCAGTGCCGTACGAAACACGCAAAGGATCAACCGGCGGTATCGAAGTAAAGATGGGCGACAACTGGTACAGACCGGAAGAAATTTCGGCAATGATTTTGCAAAAATTCAAAGCTGATGCAGAGGCACGACTTGGCGAAACTATCACCGAGGCCGTTATTACTGTTCCGGCATATTTTAACGACAGTCAACGACAGGCAACCAAGGATGCAGGAAAAATTGCAGGATTGAATGTCATGCGTATTATCAACGAGCCTACAGCGGCTGCGCTTGCATACGGATTCAATAAAAAGAAGAACGAGAAAATCGTCGTATTCGACTTTGGAGGCGGAACGTTTGATATCTCAGTTTTGGAAGTGGGAGATGATGTTATCGAAGTGCGTTCAACCGACGGTGATGCCCACTTGGGCGGAAAGGACATCGACCAAACAATCATCAATTGGATAGCAGATGAATTCAAAAAGGAATCAGGAATCGATGTTCGCACAGATCCGCTTGCACGTCAGCGACTTGATGAGTCTGCAGAAAAGGCAAAGATCGAACTCTCGACTTCGGTAGAAAGTGAAATCAACATTCCATTTATTACATCTGATGCGTCTGGTCCGCGACACTTGCTTATCAAAATGTCTCGCGCAAAGCTCGAAGAGCTTTCGAGTGAGTTTGTTGATCGTGCAATGAGTATCACCAAGCGTGCCATGGAAGCATCCCCATTTAAGGTTGCAGACATCAACGAAGTCGTATTGGTAGGAGGTCAGACTCGTATGCCAATGATTCAAAAACAAGTTGAACAATTTTTTAATCGTAAGCCAAACATGAGTGTAAACCCAGACGAGGTTGTAGCTCTTGGCGCTGCGATTCAGGGAGGTATTTTGCAGGGTGACGTCAAGGACGTACTTTTGCTCGATGTTATTCCGCTTTCACTCGGTATTGAAACTATGGGCGGTGTTGCGACCAAGATTATCGAGCGCAATACAACAATCCCAACATCACGTTCACAAACATTCTCAACTGCATCAGACAATCAGCCAAGTGTGCAGATTCACGTTGTACAAGGCGAGCGAGCAATGGTCGCAGACAACAAATCACTGGGACAATTCAATCTTGATGGAATTCCACCAGCACCACGCGGCATGCCGCAGGTAGAAGTAACGTTTGATATCGACGCAAACGGAATCCTTTCAGTAAAGGCAAAGGACAAGACAACGAACAAGGAACAATCAATCCGTATCGAAGCGAGTTCAGGATTGAGCGATGCCGAAGTCGAAAAGATGCGACAGGATGCAGAGGCAAATGCAGAAAGCGATAAACAAAAGAAGGATTTGGTTGAGGCACAAAATACTGCCGACCAAGTTGTCTACTCTGCAGAAAAAGCTATCAAGGAACATGGTGATAAGGTAGGTGAAGAAATAAAGAAAAATATACAAGATAAAATTGATGTCCTAAAAACGGCGCGAACAGGAGCCGACATCGAGTCGCTCAAAAAGGCAACAGATGACCTTTCGAGCGCAATGAGCGCGATTGGTGAGGCAATGAACAATGCACAATCACAATCTCAGCCACAACCAGATTCAACCGGATCATCACAAACGGAGACACCGCCGACAGGTGACGAACCAAAGCAATAAATATCTTCTTGCTTAAAACTCTTACTCCGAAAGTGTTTTTCAAAACACGCATATTTGCCTGTTGGCAAATTGCTCCTCTCGCACCGTCGTGCTCCGAGGGGCTTTGAAAAACACTTCCGTCGACGATTTTTCGTGACCGCTTTACATATGTATTCATCACAGGTATCCTAAATATATGAAGGACTTCTATCAAATTTTGGGAATAAGCAAAACGGCATCCGACGCTGAGATTAAGTCGGCATTCCGCAAGCTTGCTCAAAAATATCATCCCGATAAAAAGGGAGGCGATGAGGCAAAGTTCAAAGAAGTCAGCGAGGCGTACTCGGTGCTTTCGGATAAAAAGAAACGTTCGCAATACGATATGCACGGATCCAATTACAATAATGCCGGCGGCGGACAAGGTGCTGGATTTGGAGGATTCGATTTTTCAAACTTCGCCCAAGGACAAGGATTTAATTTTAATGGACAGAATGTCGAATTTGATTTCGGAGATATTTTCGGTGACGTATTTGGCGGAGGAGGTGCTCGAGGACAGGCGCGAGGACGCGATGTCGCACTTGATGTTGAGCTTACGTTCCGAGAAAGTATCTTTGGTACCGATCGACGCATGCTCGTTGCAAAAATAGGAGTATGTCAGACCTGTGACGGCAATGGCGGAGCAAAGGGTTCGAAAACTGTCGACTGTAAAACATGTAATGGAAAGGGAGAAATTAGAGAATCTCGCAGTACGTTCTTTGGTAATTTTACATCTGCGCGGGTGTGTCCAGTTTGTCATGGTCGACGTGTCGTACCCGAGACACCATGTCCAACTTGCCATGGAGAAGGAGTTGCCAAACAGCAGGAAGAAATTCACGTACAGGTTCCCGCAGGAGTGTCCGACGGTGAGATGATCCGCATGCCAGGCCGCGGAGAAGTTGCTCCACATGGTACTGCAGGCGATTTGTACATCAAATTGCATGTACGACCAGACAAAGTATTTACGCGAGATGGCAATAATCTTGCCATGCAGCTTACGATCAGACTTTCTGATGCACTTTTAGGAAAAGATATTTCGGTTACCACACTTGATGGTGACGAAAAATTGCACATCCCAGCAGGTACCACTCACGGTGATGCATTACGCATCAAGGGACGTGGCGTGCCTACGGGACGATCGAGAGGGGATATTATCGTTCGTATGAATGTCGAGATGCCCAAAAAACTTTCGCGCGCTGCGCAGGAACTTGTTGAAAAACTCCGAGCGGAAGGAATTTAGTTTAAAAACTTCGCTCGCGGTGTGTGTATTTTGGAGTCGGGATTTTTTGGCTCAAAAATCCCTACCGCTCCAGCCAGTCGCTGTCGCAATACTCCAAAATACACACACCGTTCGCTCCGCGGGTGCTAAATGCACAGAGTCGACATACTGTTGGTTTATTTTTAAAAATTGAGGGTATAATGGTGAAATGAATTTTGGATCGACATCAATGGCGCTTCCATATGTGGGTCATATACAACCTGATTCCATCATTATTGCTGCGCTTATTATTGGTATAAGCGCGATTGCAGTAAAGTGGGGTACCGCACGCGCTTGTGTGATTGCTATCACTCTGCCGGTTACTGCGTTTATTTATACGCTTGTGCATGATGGTTTTTTGGTTTCAACTATTGATACCAAACTCACTTCTCCCTTGATGCAAAGTGCACTCTTTGGAATCATTGTTGTTTTTGTATATATTACGACCCATCGTATGTATCGCAGTTTTGTTCACGAAGGAGAGTCAATAGCACTCGCCATTCTTGCCGGAATTGCATCCACCTGTATTGTACTTGTTGTATGGATTCAGACTCCGGCGCTTATGAGTATTTGGAATTTTTCAAATACGATCGACATGCTTTTTGGCGCAGCATATGCACTTTGGTGGATACTTGGGTCACTTCTTGTTTTGGCCTACGTCAGAAGTTAGAGTTTCTAAAATGTGCTAGAATATCGACATGAAAAGACTACTCACCGGACTGCAATCATCGGGCACTCTGCACATTGGTAATTATTTTGGAGCACTTAAGCCTTTTTTGGACACTTATCAAAACCACGAAAGTTTTCTCATGGTTGCAGACTATCATTCGCTCACTTCGCTCAAGGACCCGGCACTGGTACGGGCAAGTATCGAAAACGTCGTTCTTGATTATCTCGCAGTAGGAGTCGATCTCGACAACGCGACCATCTTTCAACAATCGCAGGTGCATGAACATACAGAACTCGCATGGATATTTGAATGTTTGGTTACTGTTCCATTTTTGATGCAGTCACATGCGTACAAGGACAAAGTCGCAAAAGGACTCGAGGCAAACGCCGGACTTTTTAATTATCCAATGCTCATGGCGGCAGACATTTTGCTTTATGATGCAGAAGTAGTACCTGTAGGAGAAGACCAGCGGCAGCACATTGAATATGCACGCGAAGCAGCAAACAAATTTAATAACGCATACGGAGAAACCTTTAAAGAGCCACAGGGAATGATTTTAGAGGGTACCGGAGTCGTACCGGGAGTTGATGGAAAAAAGATGAGCAAGAGCTACGGCAACACCATTCCGTTGTTTGGCACCAAAGAAGAAATCACAAAAGCTGTTTTGAGTATTGTGACGGATTCGGATGGAGACATTCCAACAAATGTGTACACTATTCACAAATTATTTAAAACCGAAGCCGAGCTGGCTCCGATGTATGAAGAAAACAAAGGTAAGTACAAGGCATCAAAGGACGCACTTATAGAAGACATCGAAAATTTTGTTGCGCCAATGCGCGCTCGACGCCTAGAACTTGCTGCACAAAAAGACTTGATAAAAAATGTACTCGCACAAGGTTCTGAAAAAGCACGTGCAATCGCTCAGGCAAAAATGCTCGATGTGCGCTCAAAGGTTGGAATTACACTTTAGGATACACATACAAGAAAACCGCCCAACTGATGAAGCCAGGCGGCTTTCAGTTGGGCGGTAACAAATGAGCAATGGTGGAGAGTTAGCGGTCAGAATTCTCCATACGCTCCCTCAACCAGTTGGACCCAGACAGAACGGGTCAGTTCTCCCGTGGTGGATCCTAACGGAGTGACGAACGGGTGTATTTGGAGAGGGCACACAATTTTTTGCCGACGCTCTTCGAGGTTTGCGGCCCGTTCGGGATAGTTGTTAGCGACGATGGTAACGCGGAACCTCCCACCTTGATAGGGTCCGAGAGTTCCGAATTCTAAATCGATTTCATCGACATTCAACCTTCCTTCGGCTGTGCCGGTGTCGAGTGCGGCCGCCACGTAGCCCTTGAGATCTCTGACAAAGTTATTTTTCTGGGTATCATTCTTTGCATCCAGATAGCCAGGCGGTAATTTTACATTTATGTCAGGCATTCTACTTCTCCGTTAATGTTTAACTAGATATATTGTATAACATAAAATATAATAAGTCAAGTAAAAGATTCAACAATATCTTGCTACAATGGGCCGAATGCAGCGCACACTTATAAAAGATTTGGCCCAAAAGAGCGGTGAGACAGTTTTGATAAAGGGATGGGTTTCGGTACGGCGCGACCAGGGCAAAATGGTCTTTTTTGATTTTCGCGACATGTCCGGCAGTGTGCAAGGAGTTGTGCTCCCACAAAGTGCTGCACTCGAAACTGCAAAAGAAATTCGCTCAGAGTTTGTTGTTGCGGTTACCGGCGTCGTCAATAAACGGCCCGAAAAAAATATAAATACAGAAGTGCAAAATGGAGATATCGAACTCGAGGTTACCGGTATCGAAATTTTGGCAAAAGCGGAGCCGCTACCGTTTGATATGTCGATCGATGGATACAATCTCGATCTTACAACCGAGCTTGATCATCGCGCACTTACGTTGCGACACCCGCGTCTGCAGTCAATCTTTAAGGTGCAGGCAGTCATCATCGACTCGTTCCGAGAGTTCATGAAGTCACAATCATTCTTTGAATTTCAGGCGCCTGCGATTACTCCGGCAACTGCAGAAGGCGGGGCAGAAGTATTTGAGGTTAATTATTTTGACAAAAAGGCGTATCTTACGCAGTCACCACAGCTCTACAAGCAAATTGTTATGACAGCGTTTGAACGTGTTTTTTCTGTGAACAAAGTATTTCGCGCGGAACCGAGCGCAACAACGCGACATATTACAGAAATTGTTTCGCTGGACGCCGAAATGGCCTTCATTGATTCATGGACCGACGTGCGCGACATGTCAGAACAAACTGTACGCTTTATTCTCGATCAGGTTGCTACCAAGTGTGCCAATGAACTTAAAATAATGAATGCAACATTGCCAACGATGACCGACAAAACACCGACGCTTTCACTGAAAGAGGCACAAAATAAAATCTTTGAAAAGACTGGCCGTGATGTACGGGGTGAAAAAGATCTGAATCCAGAAGATGAGCGCGCACTGTGCGAAATTATCAAAGAGGAAACGAGTTCAGATTTTGTCTATGTATATGGTTACCCGACAAAAATGAAGCCATTTTATGTATATCCAAATCCTGAGGATCCTAGCGTAAACGAAGGCATGGATCTTTTGTGTCGCGGAATTGAATGGCTTTCTGGAGGCCGACGCGTCAACGAATATAAGCAACTTTTGGAGCATGTTGAAAAGTGGAATATGGATCCAAAAAAGATTGATATGTTCCTCGAGGCTTTTAAATACGGTGTTCCACCCGAAGGAGGTTTTGCTTTTGGTGCAGAGCGTATGACCATGCAAATACTTGAACTAAAAAATATTCGCGAAGCGACAATGTTTCCGCGAGACATGCATCGCATCGATTCAAAATTGGCAGGATCAGAAGACTTAGGATCATGACCTCAGACTTTTCCATTGCGACAGAAAGTTATCAGGGTCCGCTTGAGACTCTGCTCAATCTGATCGAGGTGCGAAAAATGTCAGTCTCTGATATATCGCTTGTCGAAGTATGTGACGCGTACCTCTCCTATGTTGAACAATTGCCTGCGCTTCCAATGGGAGAGACTGCGCAGTTTGTTCTTATTGCGTCTACATTGTTGCTTATCAAATCCCGCTCACTTCTTCCGACACTCGAAATAACCGAAGACGAAAACGCAAGCATCCAAGACCTTGAAAGTCGGCTCAAATTATATGCTGCAACACGCGAGGCAAGCAAGGTATTGCGAGCACGATGGGGTAAGGCACCGTTTCTTTTGGCACAGCGCCCGCCAGCACGCCCGGTTGTATTTGCGCCCGGTGTAGAAGGCGAGGCAACACCTTCACGATTATCAACAATGCTACAAGCATTGTTGCACTCAATTCCAGTTCCAGAAAAACTCATGCAGGCTACCGTTGCGCCAGTCTTGGCGCTTGAAGATGTGATTCTGCATGTACGCAACAGACTTTCCATGGCGCTCAAGACTCGATTTAGCGATCTGACGCGCGGTGCGGGCGATAAGCACGAGGTAATAGTATATTTTCTTGCAGTTCTTGAGTTGGTACGCGGTGGATCAGCAAGCGCAACGCAAGACAAATTATTTTCAGACATTACAATAGAGATGGAGGGTCTTATAACAACTCCTAAATACTTATGACAACACCAGTACAGACTGCCAATCAGATTAACGCACTTCTTTTTGCCGAAGGAGGATCTCTGAGTATTAGCTATCTGGCAAAATCACTCAATGTTGATGAAAGTGCAATTGTGCCGGCACTCGAAATTCTAAGCGCTCGATTGAATGGCACCGGCCTTACTCTCATTAGAACAGCTACCGAGGTTAGCCTTGCTGTAGGGCAGGAGGAATCAGCGCTTTTGCGTGAACAATACGAAAAGGAACTGGGTCTCGAAATAGGGGATGCGGGACTAGAAGTGCTGTCGATAATTTTATACCGCAATGGCGTAAGCAAATCAGAAATTGATTATATCCGCGGCGTAAATTGTGCAACAACAATTCGCAATTTACTCGCACGAGGTCTGGTTGAGCGTATTAGTCGCGGAGCTCGGCAATATGTCTATGCACCTACAACTCAATTGCTCGCGCATCTTGGAGTGCGGTCGCCAGAGGAGCTGCCAGATTATGCTACAATAATTCGTTCATTGTCGGACGTTGCACAAACGGCTGAGAACTCAGATGTATTTCATGGAAATTCAAACACCACAGACACCGCACGAGATTCCAGCTAACGATCCCGTTAGCTCAAATCGCAGAACAAGCAATACCTTTGTAGGGCTTTTTGCGCTTGCATGCGTCTTTTTTGCAGTAAGTCTTTTGAGCTATATATATTTTGTCGATACATATCGCAATGCTCAAAATATTGCCGAGGAAAAAGCTCTATCATTAGTTCCAACCCCACAAGAAGTTGTTGCTAAAAAATATCCGCAGATCACCCAGCTACTCGGTAACGCATCCTTGTTGGCGCGAAGTATCTACGTATATGACACGGAAACGGGGCAAGCACTTTATGCGCGAAACCCTGATACTCCGCTTCCGCTTGCATCCATTACCAAGGTTGCAACAGCACTTTCTGTTATGGAAGTACTTTCGCCCGATACTATTGTTACCATTCCGCGATATCTTGCGGCACCAAGTAGCCCAGAACATTTGAACAAGGGTGAAATATGGACCATTCGCGATGTTCTTACATTTACATTAGTGACATCATCAAATGATGGTGCAAGTTATCTCGCAGAAACGGCAGACCCATATTTGCACGCAAAATATCCTGAATCTCCCGCAACAAGTACGACAATTTGGGCAATGAATATGTTAGCAAAACGCCTGGGTATGACCAGCACCGTTTTTTATAATCCGCACGGTCTTGATATCGACGCTACGCACGCAGGAAGTTATGGTTCGGCGCGCGATGTTGCAAAAATGTTTGTCTATGCGGCGAGTACTTCAAGAAATTTATTTGCGGGTACCGCAGAGGATTCGCTCAGTCTTACTTCAGTCGATGGTACGCACATTACCATCCATAACACCGACCAGGCTCTTGGTGCAATTCCAGGCGTTATCATGGGAAAAACCGGCCTTACCGATCTTGCCGGAGGAAACCTGGCTGTAGTATTTGATTTGGGTCCCGGAACAACCCCCATAGTTGCCGTTGTCTTGGGATCAACCGAATCAGGACGATTTGATGATATGAAAAAAATATTATCTGCCATTATTCAGTCCCTACACACGGGTCAGTAAATCGCGGTATACTTGAGACTACTATGACAGTTGAGATGATCAAGATACTTGTTCCAGCGGCATTGACGTTTTTGGTTGGTATTGCGATCACCCCATTGGTTACCTATTACTTATACAAATACCAAGTATGGAAAAAAGTCGGCGGCAAACGTGCCTTCGACGGAACAACTGCCACCGAATTTAATCGCCTGCACGCAGACGGAGAAACAAAGACACCGCGCATGGGGGGAATCATTATCTGGGGGCCAGTGTTGGTAGTAATTTCTATACTCGCTCTTCTTGCGCATCTCTTTCCGGAGTCGTTAGTATCGCAATTTAATTTTCTTTCACGAGGACAAACATGGATACCTTTTACCACACTTCTCTCTGGTGCGTTCGTAGGATTTTGGAATGATCTACTCGATGTTCAGCCGGGTGCCCGCGGTCTTCGTTTGCGAGAGCGATTACTCTTTGTTGTTGTACTGTCGGCATATATTGGTTGGTGGCTCTATTCCAAAATCGGTATTGATTCTATTAATATTCCTTTTTGGCACGCGCTCTATCTTGGCCCGTTTGTCATTATCTTTTTTATTGCGTTGTCGTTTTGTTTGTATGCATCAGGAGTGATCGATGGTATCGACGGTCTCTCTGGTGGAATTTTTGCTTCAATTTTTGCTTCTTATACTATTATTGCGTTTATCGAAAGTCAGTATAATCTCGCGTCACTTTGCGCGAGCATTGTTGGAGGATTGCTCGCGTTCTTATGGTTTAATGTTCCGCCCGCGCGGTTTTATATGAGTGAGACGGGAACAATGGGCCTCACGCTTTCGCTTGCTTCGATTGCCTTTTTGACAGACGCACACGGCGGGGGCATCGGTATTGCGGTTTTGCCGATAATTGGTTTCTTACTGGTCATTACAGTGCTTTCTAACATTATTCAAATTACATCCAAAAGACTTTTTAAACGAAAGGTATTTCTTGTTGCTCCGCTCCATCATCATTTTGAATCCCTCGGCTGGTCTGCGGCAAAGGTAACTATGCGCTATTGGATTCTCTCAATAATGTTTGCGTTTATCGGAGTAATTTGTGCGCTCATATCGATGTCATGACGCGCGCACCTGGACATAGCGACCGAGTACTGGTCCTCCTTCTGGTTACATTGATTGTAGGCGGTGCTGCCATGTTCACGTCAGCGGCATTCGGGCTTATTGCACGTGGAGGACTGAACACATCATCTGTATTTATTTCTCATCTTGGGCTTGGTGTCGGATTGGGGCTTGTTGGCATGTTCATTACAGCCTCTATTGATTATACGGTGTGGCGAAAGTACGCTCCCTATTTTTTCATCCTTACATTACTCGTAACAGTACTCGTTTTTGTTCCGCATGTGGGCATGCTTCACGGCGGTGGACATCGATGGATTCTTATTTCGCGGCTTTCGTTTCAGCCATCCGAACTTCTCAAACTTTCGAGCATTATTCTTGCTTCTTCATATTGTGTAATGATGCGCGACAAAATAAAGACGCTGCAATTCGGGCTCGGCGGACTCTGTGCGATTCTTGCAGGTCCAGGACTCATATTACTTATGCAGCCCGATCTCGGGACGCTTGGAGTTATTTGCGTATCGGTGATTGCCATTTTTTTGGTGGCAGGAGCACGATTTTCGCATCTATTACTATTGTTTGTAGTAGCGGTCTGTATGATTGCCACGCTCGCATTCTTTAAGCCGTATGTACGCGATCGTATCGAAACATTTCTCCATCCAACACAAGGTCAGCAGGCGCAGAGTTATCAGCTCAAACAATCGCTTATTGCCATAGGATCGGGCAGCGTTATTGGGCGCGGATTTGGACAGGGAATACAAAAATTTACTTATCTGCCCGAGCCGATGGGAGATTCGATTTTTGCAGTGCTTGGCGAGGAGCTTGGATTTGTCGGAACCGTTGTTTTGGTGCTGCTTTTTCTAGCTTTTGCGCTGCGCGGTTATAGCGTTTCTATACGCGCGGGAGACCCGTTTGGAGTCTATTTAGGAACGGGAATCACCACTTATTTTATTTTTGAGGCTTTTGTTAATATATCGGCAATGCTCGGCATCGCCCCACTTACAGGGATTCCTCTTACGTTCATCTCACAAGGTGGAAGTGCCATGCTGGTCTCTTTGACGTCCGCCGGCATACTCTTGCGAGTATCCAGAATTAAGCGCATTCGATGAGTTTGAGCCTCAAGAATTACGCGGTACAATAAGCGTCATGAAGATCGTATTGACTGGAGGCGGAACGGGTGGACATTTCTACCCGCTTATTGCCGTTGCCGAGGCAATTGAGGATATTTGTAAAGAAAAACACCTCATCGAACCTGAACTCATTTTTACAGGACCCGAGCCATTTGATCGGCTTGCTCTTGATGAGCATGACATCGTATTCATGCCAAGCAGTGCGGGCAAAATGCGCCGACATAGTAATTGGAATATTTTTGGAATGATTAGTACCGGTTTTGGAATTGTGCGGGCGACCACACAGCTTTTTGGACTATACCCGGATGTGGTTTTTTCAACAGGAGGATTCGCGTCGTTTCCTACGCTTGTTGCGGCGCGCTTACTTCGTATTCCCGTTCTCATATATGACGCCGATACCCGCCCGGGACGTGTTTCGTTATGGTCATCAAAATTTGCTCGTTGGATCGCGGTTGGGCATCCAGATTCAGCAGCACTTTTTCCAAAGTCAGCACAAGCTCGAATCGCTCACACCGGACACCCTATCCGAAAGGAGATCGTGCACCCAGCCCCCGATGAGGGCGGATATACATTTCTCAAGCTTGATGCATCTGCTCCAACAATATTGATATTGGGCGGGTCTCAAGGTGCACAAACTATCAATGAGACTGTATTGGATGCACTCGGTGAATTGGTCACTCGGTACAACGTGATACATCAAACAGGTTCCGCAAATCTGGAAGAGGTTCGTGGTATTGCTTCCGTTATATTAAAAGACTCACGATTTGCCGAGCGTTATCGCGTGTTTGGATTACTTAATACGCTTGCACTCCGCATGGCTGCGGGAATTACCGGTGTAATCATTGCTCGTGCTGGAAGCGGAACGATATTTGAAGTTGCATCATGGGGAATACCGGGAATCTTTGTACCAATTCCGCTTGATGTGTCACATGATCAAACCGAAAATGCCTTTTCATATGCGCGATCAGGTGCCGCCGTTGTGATCGAGCAGCAAAATCTCTCACCGCATGTATTGATCGCGGAGATTGATCGCATCATGGGTGACAAACACAAACAAGAAACGATGAAAGCAGCAGCACAAGATTTTTCAAGACCAGACGCCGCAAAAAAGATTGCACTCATTCTGTTAGAGGAAGTAATAGCTCATCAACCTGTATGACCGTAGTTACTCGCATTGCACCAAGCCCTACAGGCTATCTCCACTTTGGTCTCGCCCGAACGGCACTTTTTAGTTATCTGTATGCAAAAAAACATGGCGGAGAATTCATCATTCGTATAGAAGATACCGATGTAGCCCGCAACAAACCTGAGTACGAAGAGGATATTCATGAACAGTTCAAATGGCTGGGTCTTATTGCGGATCGAGTATATCGTCAGTCCGAGAACCGCGAGAGGCACAGACAACTTCTTGTTGATCTTGTTGAACGCGACGTTGCATATATCTCGAAGGAGCCTGCCAAAGACGACGCGACCCAGGAAATTGAGGTCGTGCGGTTGCGTAATAAAGGAGAGAAAATTACATTCAATGACGGTATACGCGGCGATATCACATTTGATACAACCGAATTAAAGGATTTTGTAATTGCGCGGTCAGTTAACGATCCGCTGTATCATTTTGCAGTTGTGGTTGATGATTTCGACGAAGGAGTCACACATGTCATCCGTGGTGATGATCATATTTCAAATACACCCCGTCAAATCCTCATTCTCAAAGCGCTTGGATTTACTATTCCGGAATATACACACCTGCCACTTATTCTAATGCCCGACAAGAGTAAGATGTCGAAACGAAAACACGAAACGGCTGTAAAAAATTACCGTGAGAAAGGTTTTTTTGGAGCTGCAATGATCAACTATTTGGCGACTCTTGGCTGGACTCCGGCTGACGGCAAAGAAGTCCTCTCTCTCGAGGAGCTGCTTGCAGAATTTGATCTTGCGCACGTACACAAAAGCGGTGCTGTATTTGATATCGAAAAATTGCGATGGTTCAACCGTTCGTATGTGCAGCAATTGTCCGACGAAGCATTCACTGCATATATAGAACCTGTTCTTCCTGCGCAACTACGTGATCAACCTCAAGTATTGGCAAAACTCTTGCCAGTCATCCGGGATAATATATCGGTCTTGGAAGATGTACTAGCTAATGTAGCTGCAGGTGAATACCTGTGGTGTTACGAGGAGCCAATGATAGATGCATCGAACTGTGCTGCACTTGTGTGGAAAAATAGTACGGGAGCTATGACCTTGGAGCATCTTCGCTTTGTACAGACAACATTAAGCAGTTCTATGCCCGAAAACGCTACCGCAGAGCAAATAAAAGAAGTATTATGGGAATATGCCTCAACAGCCGGAAAGGGCGACGTGCTGTGGCCCATGCGATACGCGCTCACCGGTCGCGATAAGAGTCCTGATCCGTTTATAGTAGCGAGTATTCTTGGTAAAGATGCTACTTTACGACGGCTCGAGAAGGCAATTGCCGCATTTGAATAAAAACACCTATGAAGTCTCTTTACTTACACATTAGCACCGCATGTCTTGTTTTAGTGACATGTATTTTTTTGGGTGCAGGCATGAGTCATGCACAAACCGGAGTACCCGCATCAGTTTCGTCGAGTATTGATTCTGCTAACTCTGTTATTCAGCAGGCAGATGCTGTATCACAAATCCAGGCACAGATCGATGCTCATCATGCGCAGATCCAAAAGATCGATAGCGAAATTTCTCTGTACCAACAGCAGCTCGACGCAACAACAAACAAAAAGAAAACGCTTCAAAATACGCTTTCACAAATTTCACTCACCATCAAAAAGACCGGAGCCGTCATTAGTTCAACCCAAGAAAAAATTGCAGCAACAAGCCTTGAGCTTACGCAGCTCGGCGGCCAAATAACAGATAAACAGCAACTGATTCAAAATGAGCGTGCGGGCCTGGCAGAATCTATCCGTTCATTACGAGAGACTGATTCGAGTCCTTTTGTCATACAGGCACTTTCTCAGGCCCAAATATCCGATGCCTGGCGTGATGCAGACAGTGCCACAGCATTACATGGTGCAATTGCAGCCAATGTGCAAGAAGTGAATCAGCAAGAAACACAGTTGATGAGTATCCAAAATCAAGTTGCAGGCAAAAAAGCCGATCTCTTGGGTCAAAAGAAAAACCTTCAAACACAACAAGGATCACTTACAGCAACCAAAAATGCGCAAAACACACTTTTGTCACAGACCAAGCAGCAGGAATCGGCATATCAACAATTGATAGCTCAAAAGAAGGCACAAGAAGCGAGTTTTGAAGACGCGTTGAGTGACTTGCAGAGTAAGCTGCAGGTGGCAGTTAACAGTAAGGATATTACCAAGGCCGGTGTCGGAGTCCTTCAGTGGCCAGTTGATCATGTGATTATTACGCAATATTTTGGTAATACAGCCTTTGCAGCATCGGGCGCATACAATGGCAAGGGACACAATGGAATCGATCTTGGTGTGCCGATAGGAACACCGATAAAGGCACCACTCGACGGCGTGATTTTGGGCACTGGCAATACCGATCTAGTAAAAGGATGTTATTCCTTTGGAAAGTGGGTTCTCATCAAACATGCAAATGGACTCGACACCATGTACGGACACCTTTCACAAATTAGTGTCGCAGAGGGAGACATCGTGCATACGGGCGACATCATTGGTTACAGTGGAGAAACAGGATATGCAACCGGACCTCATTTGCATTTTGGCGTCTACGTATCTTCTGCAACACAAATTCTCAAACTTGGTGCTGCAACCAATCAAGCAACACCATGCGCAAGTGCCCGCATGCCCGTTGCGCCTCTAGCAGGATATCTTAATCCGCTGAACTATCTCCCGGCAAAACCATAAGGCGAATATTACACACCATGAACTATCAAGTACTCTTATTTTATAAATACGTAACTATAGAAGATCCCGAAAATTTTAAACAAAGGGTCTTGGATCTTGCAACGGAGTGCAACCTGCTCGGTCGAGTCCTGATCGCTGAGGAGGGAATTAACGGTACGCTCGAGGGCACCACGGAACAAACCGAAATGTTTGCCCAGGAACTTCTAAAAGACGAACGGCTCGCGGGTATGCAAATCAAGCGAAGTCTCGGAACTGGCAAAGCGTTTCCTCGACTTAAGATAAAAGTGCGCGCAGAAATTGTAGGCACCCGTTTTCCAAGTTCGATTGATCCGCGAGTAAAGACTGCAGAACATATTAGTCCTGAGACTCTGTACAATTGGTATCGTAACAACGAAGATTTTGTCGTCGTCGATATGCGCAATGACTTTGAATATCAATCGGGTCATTTCAAAAATTCTATCAATCCAAAACTCGAAGCATCGCGTGACCTGGTTGATGCGGTGTCGTCACTTGAGCCACTTAAAGCAAAAAAAGTCGTGACCGTTTGTACTGGTGGAGTTCGATGCGAAAAAATGTCGGCCTATTTGCTTGAACAGGGATTTGAAAATGTGGTACAGCTCGACAACGGAATACACAGCTATATGGAAAAATATCCAGGCGAAGACTATGCAGGCACGCTCTATACGTTTGATAAACGCCTCGTGATGGATTTTGGAGGCAAAAGAGAGATTACTGGAACATGCAAATTGTGTGGTACGCAAACAGAACAATACGTAAATTGTGCAAACCTAGGCTGCCATCTACATTTTTTGGTTTGCAGCACCTGCTTTGAAGGAGATAAAACCTATTGTTCTGACGACTGTCTCAAGTCGAATTTAACGCTCAATACATAGTGCTTTTAGCAAGATATAAAAGGCTAAATATGTGTATAACCGCAAAATTGTGGCTCTTTCAAATGCTACAATTACTCCAAACCATGAAGTCTCTCTACATATTCAAACGAGCAAATTTCATCGGCACAATTTCCGTACTTCTACTCTTGTTTCCAGCTCTCACCTTTGCAGTCTCCTACACGCCCGGACAAACACTTGATCCAAGCTGTTCACCAAGTGATCCTACTTGTCTGGTTATAAATACTACTATTACCGCAGCAAATATTAATGCGACATCTACTACTGCAACGAGTACGTTTGCAGGCTATGTTAACATTGGTGGCACTGGATCATCGATATTGAACATTAATAATACTTCTGCAATTAATCCTTTTGAAATTCATAGTGCAAATGCACAGGGATTATTATTATATACGCATTCTGATACTGGATTTCGAGGCGCAGCTATCAGTCTCTTTAAATCCAGAGGAACACAAGCAAGCCCCACCGCCGTTCAGGCAGGGGATATTTTTTCATATTTTAATTCAGGAGGATATGATGGTGCTGCATATGTGAGTGGATCCGCTATAGAACCAGTGGCAGCAGAAAATTGGACTACTGGCACACACGGAACAAATCTCACTTTTTGGACTAATTCGGTCGGAACTCTTACCTTCGCACAGCGGATGATTCTTTCAGCAAATGGCAAACTTGGTATTGGCACTACCACTCCATGGGCACAACTTTCTGTTACGGCAACATCCAATGCATCGTTTCCGCAATTTGTTGTCGCGTCATCAACTGCTGTCAGTTTTATTGTTGATCAATCGGGAAATGTAGGCATTGGTACATCATCGCCAAGTTCGCTTCTCACCGTATCAGCATCAAACCCGACGGCCTCCTACGACTTGCCTAATAACGCCTTGATCTTTGGTAGCCCCTTCAGACCGGCGTCCTTGAGCCAAACCAACTTCTCTACTGCACCTGCATCTGGTAGCTATACTGCTCATCTGTATGACACACAGCTCACGTACACATCAAATACAGGCGGAGTAAATTACGGAATTGTTAATAATGTGATCGATCCCACATCGGTCAGCGCAAACGTTCCGAGTATGACCGGCATAATATCTTACGTAACACATCTGGGATCAGGGACCGTCGCGAGCTTTCTGCAGGGCAGTCAATCTGTTGCTGTCAATAAATCACCTACAACTATTTCAACTATCATTGGTGCCAACAATCAGGCTTTAAATAGCGGGGTGTCGGGCGCAACGAGCACGATCGCAGAGGGATCTCAAAGCTTACTCAGTAACGCATCACCCTATGGACTCATTGGCACTGGCTATGCCGTACGATTGCTTGTGCAAAACGCCAACGCGAATGCCACAATCAACACTGCATACGGTCTTGCCCTTGATTCATTCACCAACACTGGAACAATTGGCAGCACCTACGGCGTCTACGTTGGCAACGTCACTGCAGGCACCCAAACCAATCATCCATACAGTTTCTATGCATTAGACTCATCTGCATGGAATTATTTCGGCGGCGCGGTCGGCATCGGCACCTCAACCCCCACCGCCCAACTCTCAACCACCGGCACGGTCAGATTCAGTAACTTCGGCGCAGGAACCCTCACCACCGACGCCAGTGGTAACCTCTCAGTCTCATCAGACGAAA
>JAQBRI010000005.1 GCA_028286585.1 Candidatus Kaiserbacteria bacterium | reverse complement strand
TCTCCGGAGTCTTCACCGCACACACCGCCACTGCTGAATCCGCTGACCTTGCCTTTCTCACCCGAAATGCTGGAACTCTCACCGAGAAGTTGCGTATTCTGGGGAATGGGAATGTGGGGGTGGGTACGAGTACGCCAACGGCAACATTGCATATAGTTCGCCGGGCGGGGCGCGCAACCGGCACTATTACATCACTTGGCACCGCCGTCACCGGTGTAGGTACGATTTTCACCAATGAAGTTGTTGTGGGAGATACCATCCAAGTGGGTAGCCTCACTGCAACCGTCGCAAGTATCACCGACAGCACACACCTCACTCTCTCGGCAGGATTTAGTCACGATGTCATTGTTGCTTCCAACTTTTCCCTCAATCCTACCAACAACATTGCCCGGTTTACAGCTATTGGTAGCACCGACTCACTTCTCGTTACTGCAAACCAGGGCATCACCCTAAACAACGACAACACCACGGCGGTTTTGGACTCTACTAACTTGCTTGCAAATGCAGACTTTGCAACGAACGATTTCACCGGTTGGACTGCAGGAGGAAGCTGGTCGGCAAGCACAGGAGCGGCTGTGTACACCGCCACAAACGCTGCAATTGCCAGCGCTGCGGGCGTCTCCATTACCAACCGCGGCACCGGCTTCGTTGTAGGTGATGTCCTTACCCTCGCGACTGGCAGTGGTGATGCACAAATTACTGTCGCTACTGTTTCTTCTGGTAAAGTTCTCACCTTCACCTTGAGTAATGCCGGTACTGCCTACAACGACACCATGACAGGTACCGCAACCGGCGGCACGGGTACGGGCCTTACCTTTGCCGTCACCCAGGTGGTTGCCGGCAACACCCTTACACAGACTGCTTCTTCCTCACTGATTTCCGGTGAATCTTACCAGCTGACACTCGTAAAGTCGGGAACTACTCAGGGAGCTGTTACTATAAGTATTGGTGGAAACACACTTGCCACAGCAGAAAAACTCTCTGCCGGGACACAAACTTATACTTTCACAGCTGGAAGTAATAACGCCCTCACAATAACTCCCACCTCCGACTTTAACGGTACGCTTGATACTTTTACCCTCAAGCATTTTGAAAACTCTGTCTCGCCATTTATTTCGTTCAAAAATTCTGCGGGTACTACTGCTCTTGAAATGCGTACATCGGGTTTTACCAATACATTTATAGGATTAAGCTCAGGAAAACGAAACACTACTGGCTTCAACAATAGCGCATTGGGTGTATCCGCTCTTGTAAACAACTCCGGCGGCGTCAGAAACACGGCCATTGGTTTCCAGGCACTCCTAACCAATAGCGTCGGCATCAATAACACCGCCGTGGGTTCTGCGGCCCTTCAGGCAAACACCATTGGTAGTGCTAATAGTGCATTTGGCCAGAATGCCCTTGCTGCCAACACAACGGGTGGTGGCAACAGTGCATTTGGTCAACTAGCCCTCCAGGCCAATACAACTGGCGCTGGCAATGTCGCGTTTGGTGCGTCTGCCCTTCAAAACAACACCTCAGGCGCCAACAATGCCGCGTTCGGGGGTGGCGCTCTCGCTTCCAACACCACCGGCGTTAGTAACACTGCATTGGGTGTGGGTTCGCTCACCGTCAACACCATCGGCGCTAGTAACATCGCAGTGGGTGTGAACGCTCTCTCTGCCAACTCAACCGGCGGTAGTAATACCGCGGTAGGTGTGAGCGCCCTCCTTTCCAATATCACTGGTACCAGCAACAATGCATTTGGCTTGCAAGCCCTCCAAGCCAATACTACTGGTATCAACAATACTGCGATAGGTTTGCAATCTTTGATCCTCAATACCACCGGCAGTAACAATAGTTCGCTCGGAGATCAGGCATCGCGCTGGAACAACTCGGCTACCAACACCGTTGCTATTGGCTACAACACCGCGGGTTCAGTTGCAGCAGCAGCTTTCAATGCACAAGGTTACACTGTGGTGGGTTACCAAGCAGGTGGATCATTCGGTACGGGTGCTAGTTACAACACGCTTCTCGGCTACCAAGCCGGCTACGGCATCACTACTGGATCCAACAATATTTGGATTGGTACCGCAACCTCTTCTACTGGTATCGCAAACCTCACGACCGGTAATCAAAACATCTTGATTGGTAACAACATCTCACTTGCATCCACGACAGCAAACGGCCAACTCAACATCGGCAACATCATTTTCGGAACCAGTGTTACCGGCACTGGTGCCACCGTCTCCTCCGGCTCAATCGGCATCGGCACCTCTTCTCCCACCACCCAATTCCAAACCACAGGTTCTGTCAGATTCTCCAACTTCGGCGCAGGAACCCTCTCCGTAGACGCTGTCGGTAACCTCATCACCTCATCAGACGAAAGACTCAAGAACATCCAAGGCAGCTTCAGTGCAGGCCTCGCACAAATCCAACAGCTCACTCCTATTCTCTACACCTGGAAGACTGAAACTGGCTTCGACACCACCAACACCTATGCTGGCTTCTCTGCTCAAAACGTCCAAGCTGCCATCCCACAAGCAGTAGGACAAGACTCACACGGCTTTCTCACGCTCCAAGATCGTCCGATACTTGCTGCTACTGTGAATGCGATTAAGGATATCGGATCCATCACCGGCATCTTCAAAGATGGATTGATTACGTGGTTGGGGAGTGCGAATAATGGGATTACGCGAATGTTTGCGGGTGAAGTTGATACTAACAAGTTATGCGTCGGCAACACATGTGTTACCGAAGCGCAGCTACAACAATTGTTACAAGCTCAAAATGGAATCGGATCCACTCCTCCAATTAATACAACTCCATCAAGTGATGCAACATCAACACAGAATGATGCATCGTCGACCCCAATAATTATCGATACAGAAGTAAGTACGTCTTCTTCAGAATAATTTTTTGTTTTCAAAAAAATAATTTGCAACGTGATGACGTTGCAAATTATTTTTTATTACATGTTATCCACACACGTGCATAATAATTCACTTCGCTTATAGAAAGAAGGTATACAATAATGTGTATACACGAAGTACGTGTTATTAGTAATTATTAGAATAGATTCATTAGAAATATCCCTTTGGGGAATAGACATATGATTAAATCGTATAAAAAAGGTTTTACACTGATCGAACTCTTGGTGGTCATCGCGATCATCGGTATTTTGGCAGCAGTGGTGCTCGCTTCTCTCGGTACCGCTCGATCAAAGGGAGTTGATGCAGCAGTCAAGGATAACATGAGTAGTATGCGTGGACAGGCAGAACTGTACAGTACCAATAATAACAATAGTTATACTGGTGTTTGTGCTGATGCAACATTCCTAAACATGTTGACTCAGACAAAGAGTTCTGACACCTACGCTACTGGTGCAAATAACACGACGTATGGAACAGCAGGCTCTGCTGCAACCATCACTTGTCACGCGACTTCAACTGCATGGGCAGTAGAAGCTCCACTTTCGACAGGAAACTTCTGGTGCGTTGATAGTACCGGTAATGCGGCTTCAACTACATTGACCACTCTTCCTGCAAGTGATTCTCAGTGTAACTAGTGAGTTGAGTTTATAGAATATACGTTTTCACGTGTCTTCGAAACAAAAAACCTGTTGATAAAACAGGTTTTTTGTTATTTATACTATAGTATTGATAGTAACGGGGTTGTTTAGTGTACTTATTAGTTAAGGATCAAATAGAGATCTAATAGATAGTATGAAACGAGGTTTTACTCTGATAGAGCTCTTAGTTGTTATTGCGATCATCGGTATTTTGGCAGCAGTGGTGCTGGCATCACTGGGGACGGCACGATCAAAGGGTAGTGATGCAGCAGTAAAAGACAGTATGCATAGCATGCGTGCACAGGCAGAACTCTACAACACTACGAATAACTTTAGTTATAGTAACTTATGTACCGATGCCACGTTTGGAAACATGCTCAGCCATGCAAAATCAAGCGACACATACGCTACAGCTGCAAATAATACGACGTATGGAACAGCAGGCGCTGCTGCAACCATCACTTGTCACGCGACATCAACAATGTGGGCAGTAGAAGCTCCACTTTCGACAGGAAACTTCTGGTGCGTTGATAGTACCGGTAGTGCGGCTTCAACTACATCGACATCGCTTGTTGCAAATGATGCTCGCTGCAGTTAATGACACTCATTTGTCTGGTTCCGAATAAACAAAAGACCTGTTGATAAACAGGTCTTTTGTTTTTGTGTACTATATACTTATTGCAAAGAGACATTATCATATAACGACATGCAAAAAACTCAGATTTTTATGAAACGCGGATTCACTCTTATAGAATTGCTAGTTGTAGTTGCAATCATCGGTATGCTGGCATCTATCATAGTCTCTGCTACGGGTACAAGCAGAAGTAAAGGTATTGATGGCTCTGTAAAATACAACCTCAATCAATTTCGATCTCAATTTGATATTCTCGCACTTACGACCTCTGGAAATTACTCTACCATTTGTAGTAACTCTGCTATGACAAAAATGCTTACAAACCTTCAGTCTATCGATGTATCAGCAAGTAATGCATATAACACGACATATTCGACAACCGGTGCAGCTCAAACTATTACCTGTCATGCAACAACCACGGCATGGGGAGTCGAGGCGCCGCTTTCGACCGGGCAGTTCTGGTGCATCGACAGCAGCGGTAAGGCTGCAACAACAAGTGCTTCAACCCTTGCCTCAAATGATGCCGCCTGCTTGTAATGCGTGCACGTGATTGTTGATAAGCTAAAATTCTAAAACGTTGTTTGCTATACTACTCTTATGTTTTATACTCCTCCCACATATTCGCATTCTCGAAAGGGATTTACCCTCGTTGAACTCCTTGTTGTTATATCCATCATAGGTATTTTGTCATCAATCGTACTTGCATCAATGAGCAAAGCGCGATCTCAATCGCGTGATGGTAAGCGCATTACCGATATAAAACAAATTCAGCTTGCAATTGGTCTCTATTATGACGCAAATAACAAGTTTCCCTTAACAATATCCTCAACATCGCTTGCATCATTTATATCGGTAGTTCCTATCGATCCATCATCTTCCCAATCTACAACGTATTCTTACGATTACGTGCCATATTGTGCAAGTACCGATCTTAGTTCTCCTGTCAGTTATCACATGGGTGCGGCACTCGAAAATTCAGGAAATAATGCCATGTTGAACGATAGTGATGCGTCGAGCTTCTCATCAGCTGCCTACGTTGCTTGTACTGGAGGCGCGTCTACCGATCTTGCCGGATCCGACGCCGGAAAATGTCTCTCATCTGACACGGGTTCTTATTGTTTTGATGTTACACCATAAGATGGGTGTATGGTGATCATACTTTTTTTACTACTAGGTCTTGTTGTTGGCAGTTTTCTTAATGTCGTTATTATTCGGCATAAAGAAAAAGGTATCGGAGGCAGAAGCGGCTGCATGAGCTGCCGCGAGCAACTCGCTGCCCAAGATTTAATCCCGGTTTTCTCTTGGGTATATCTGAGGGGACGCTGTCGGCAATGTGGGAGTCGCGTGTCAGTGCAGTATCCGCTTGTCGAAGCCTCAGTGGCTATTTTGTTTGCAGGAATGATATATGGATTAATGCTCTCTCCCACATTTGATCCTTCGTCTATTTACTCTCTCGTAACACTCGGCATTGGGCTCGTCATCATTTGTCTTCTTGTTATGATCACAACTTACGATATTCGACACACGATTATTCCAGATTCATGGAGTTACGGATTTGCCATCGCGGCCCTTTTTTGGACGCTCTCAGTGTATGGCTTCACGCTCACTGTTCTATACTGGGCGGTTGTTGCGGCACTGGTATGTGCATTGCCGTTTGCTGCTTTATGGCTCGTTTCAGGCGGGCGGTGGATGGGTTTGGGTGATGCCAAACTTGCTCTCGGTATCGGTGCACTTCTTGGTATAACTGACGGATTCACCTCACTCTTAATTGCATTTTGGGGTGGTGCAGGGGTAAGTATTGTTTTTTTGATACTGCTTCCGCGTCTCGTCAAAATGCTTGGTTTAAAAAAATTCTTGCGGCTCAGAAATTTTTCACTCAAAAGCGAAGTTGCATTCGGACCGTTCCTCGTTTTTGGATGTATACTGGTATGGTATATGAATCTATATGGACTCCCGCTGCATATCCTGAATTTCGTATGATGCAATTTCCCAATACTCACACAACCATTACTCAAAAGGGATTTACTCTTATCGAATTACTCGTCGTTATTTCAATCGTTGCAGTGATATCTACGATCGTTCTTGCTAATAATAATCTTTTTAAGGGTACAACCGTACTTCAAAATCTTGGCTACGATATTGCACTCAGTGTCCGACAGGCACAGGTATATGGAATCTCAGTAGTGAGAACTTCAAGCGGTAGGTTTGATGTCGGATATGGCATGCATTTTGTATCGGGCGGCGTTTCTGGTACACAGTACCGAATGTTTTCTGACTCATCGACCCGTAATGGCGTCTATGATGCGGGCGAGGATGTAGTACCGTCGCCATTTTCAATTACAGGCGGATATGCCATTACAAAAATATGCGTACCGGCAGGCACTGACGCAGCATCATGCACGGCTGTTGCGTCGATGGATGTCTTTTTTGTCCGTCCCGAACCGGATGCCTATATCACAAAAAATTCCGAGATACTTACTTTTGATAATTCAGGTGCTGTCGTTGGATCTTCGCAAAACGCGAGTGCCCGCGTAGTAATATCTTCTCCAGGCGGAGTACAAACGATCAGTGTTATTATTGATCAAAATGGCCAAATTTCTGTTACACGAATATGACAAAAAACGCATACCTACAAAATAAAGGATTCACACTGGTGGAAATACTGGTCTCATTATCGCTACTATCTGTCGTGGTTTTGGTATGTGTCGGAGCATTGCTGGCGCTCGTCGGTGCTGACAAAAAGGCACAGTCTATTCAGGCCGTCATGAATGATCTCAACATTACGATCGATAGCATGGCACGTAACATGCGCGAGGGGACCGGATATGATTGCGGAGGAACTGCACTCACTGTCGCAGACTGTTCAAATGGTGACACGATAATTTCTTTTGTTCCCTACGGAGCCGACCCGACTTTGCAAAACAAACGTTGGGTGTATCAATATATTCCTGTCTCGGGCGCAACAGGAGGTTACATCAACCGATCCAAGGACGGGGGAGCTACATTTGTTCGTCTCACTTCTCCTGATGTTACGCTTACCGGAGTCATATTCTATGTGATCGGTACCAATACGACTGATAACGTACAGCCGCGGATAACAATTGTTCTCAAGGGTACTGGCGGCGCGGGCTCTGATGCTCGAACATCAAGTACATTTCATGTTGAGGCTGGTGCTGTGCAGCGTGAACTCGATCTATAATATATGACGCAACAAACCTCATCATCAGCTTTTACACTTATTGAAACTCTTGTTGCAGTTAGTATTTTAACGATATCAATTGTTGCACCAATGGTCCTTGCGTCGCAATCGCTGCAAAGTGCGTACTATGCTCGCGATCAGGTTGTGGCCGAAAATCTAGCGCAAGAAGCAATTGAAGCGGTGCGCTCGGTGCGTGATGGTCAGGTGCTTCTTATCGCAAAAACAGCAGACGCTTCCGGAATAAATTTGTTCGGTTCAATCCCGATCGATCAGGATTTTACCGTTGACCCAACCAAAAATATTGCAGGAATGATGAGTGTTTGTAGCGGGCCCTGTGCTCCGCTTCAAACCGACGGCATTTTATACGGATATAATTCAGGCTGGGCTTCAACACAATTTGTACGTACGGTACACGTGGTCTATGTTACAGGAACAACAGACGAGGTTCGTGTCCAGGTTACCGTTAGCTGGAAAACTCAAAATCTTCCAAGTAGAACATTTACTATTTCTGAAAACATGTACCGTTGGATTTCCGACGGCTCAGGAACATAATCCAATATGATACTAAAATCACAACGAGGCATCGCACTTCTTATTGCAGCACTTATTTCTGCTGTGGTTATTTCTATTGGAGCCGCCATCTTTAGCATCGTTCAAAAACAGCTTACGCTTTCTTCTGTTGCCCGAGAATCACAATTCGCTTTTTATACTGCAGACACCGGTGCCGAGTGCGCACTCTATTGGGACACCCGATTTAGTTACTTTAGTTCCACCTCAACACCGCCAACGGGCGCAGTGTGCGATACACAGCCTATTACTCCTTCATGGTCGGGCGCCAGCGTATATCCATATATTTCGACATTTCAATTTGCTCCAAATAATAGATGCGTATTCGTGACCGTAACAAAATGCGACGGCCCCTTTGTTGACGGAGTCTGTACACATGATGTTTTGCATATACCAGCGCCAATACACACGTCTATCCGCTCCGACGGTTACAACGTAGCTTGTAATGCAACTAGCACCAGTAAGATTGGATTACAGCGCTCGGTACAGCTCAACTACTAGGTATTCAGTCCAATTATTACGCCATTCTGTGAACTGCCGAGCTCTGGTATGATGGTCTCATGATGCCAAAGGAAACCAAGGAGCGATATATACAGCTCGTGACTGCAATCAACCATTACCGGTTTGCTTTTCACGTGCACGATAAAGAGGAAATCTCGGAGGCAGCGCTTGATTCGCTTAAACATGAACTTGCAGGGATAGAAGAACAATACCCGGAAAATATTGTTCCAGAAAGTCCCTCTCAGCGTGTTGCCGGAAAACCGCTACCTCAATTTAAAAAAGTGAGGCATGAGATTGCTCAATGGTCATTCAATGATGTATTCAACGAAAAGGAATTACACGACTTTGATACACGAGTAAAGCGTTTCTTAAAGGATTCTCATCAGGGTCTCATGCCCGAATATGTGTGTGAGCTCAAAATCGATGGATTAAAAGTAGTATTAACGTATGAAAAGGGTTTGTTGGTACGAGCGGCTACTCGGGGAGACGGCGAAGTTGGAGAAGATGTAACCCAAAATGTACGAACGATAGAAGCCGTGCCGCTTGTACTTACACGGGCAGTTGATTGTATTGTTGAGGGTGAAGTATGGATGAGTGCGAGTAATTTAGAGAAACTCAATATAATTCGAAAAAAGGAAGGGGCGGAACCATTTGCAAATCCACGTAATGTTGCCGCCGGATCAATCAGACAGCTTGACCCAAAAATTGCAGCATCACGTAAATTGGATGTATTTATCTACGATATTGTAGCGTTTAGCGAAGAGCTTCCAAGCACACAAACCGAAGAGCTAAATCTTCTGCGTGAACTTGGCTTTAAGGTGAACCCCCATTTCAAAACAGTAAAAACAGTTGAGGGGATTATTGATTTTTGGAACACATGGAAAACCAAGAGCAAAAGAGAAGATTACTGGATTGACGGCATAGTCATCAAGGTAAATGAACGCCAGTTACAAGAAGCACTGGGTTATACGGGAAAGGCGCCGCGTTTTGCCGTTGCATTTAAATTTCCTGCAGAGCAGGCAACTACCATTTTGGAAAATATTGTTCTCCAAGTGGGTCGGACCGGTGTTGTAACCCCCGTAGCACATTTGCGCCCGGTTTCTGTTGCTGGCTCAACCGTGTCGCGTGCGACCTTACACAATGAAGATGAGATCAAACGCCTCGATGTTCGAGTTGGAGATACTGTTATTTTGCAAAAAGCTGGAGATGTCATTCCGGATATTGTATCGGTTGTGCTCGAGCTCCGTCCCAAGAAATCGACTCCTTATCAGTTTCCAACTCATGTCCCAGAATGCGGAGGCGATGGACGCATTGAACGAGTACCCGGTACTGCTGCATGGAGATGTGTCGACAAAGGTTCGCCCGAAAGAGCTCGTAGAACACTGCAATATTTTTGTTCCAAAAAAGGTCTTGATATAGAAGGCCTTGGTGAAAAGGTGACAGCACAATTATATGATGCAGGCCTCGTACACAATTTTGATGATCTCTTTACGTTGCAAGAAGGGGACTTTTTGACCCTTGAAGGATTTGCAGAACTATCAGCTCAAAAAACTGTTGCCGCAATTCATACGGCTGCTCAACATGTTCCGCTATATAAACTGATTACTGCCTTATCAATTCCACATGTGGGAGAGGAGACTGCGCGGGATATTGCAAACCATTTTCTAGCAATAGAAAAAATTCGAAAAGCCACGCTCGAAGAACTTCGAGCAATTAATGGCATAGGGGATATCGTCGCACAAGCATTAGTTGCATGGTTTAGTGACTCTGCAAATACGGAATTGTTGGATCGACTACTCACACACATCAAAATTGTAAGTCCCGCAGCTCCAAAAAAATCGGTACTCCCACTCTTGGGTATGACATTTGTATTTACTGGTACGATGGAAATGAGCCGGGAGGATGCTGCTGAAACTGTTCGTACGCTCGGTGCGGATGTTTCAAATTCCGTTTCAAAAAAGACTTCATATGTGGTAGCGGGCGAGGACGCCGGTTCTAAACTCGACAAGGCAAAGGATATGGGTGTTACCGTTTTGAGTGAGGGTGAGTTTCGACACTTGACAAATGTCAAATAATGGTGTAAGGTTGCGACGTTATGAGCGTTTGCTATTAATTATCATTTTATACACGTTATGAACGGCTTTACTCGCACAATAGTTTTAATGACCACTGCATTTATTGCACTCATCATCGGCATGGCCCTTGCTGCATATAGTGCGCCAGTGGGACATCCTCTGGTTCGTCATATGACAATTTCCGAATCTCTCGCTCGTGGTGGACTTACGCTCCCATCTTCTCTTGGAGAGTCTTTTACCAGTATTTTAACTTCTCCTGATGTGCTTTCTCGCGCATTTTCACCTGCATCGATTGCTACACGCCCTCATGCGTTTGTTGCGATGCCTACTCCTGTTTTTGTAACTAATTTGTATCCTGCTTTTTTGCATTTGCACACTCCTATTGCTGAAACTGCAAAGGGTACAAAGGTGCGACTCACTCAGATTCCATATACCGGATTTGATTTCGGACCTGTTGGAAATTCAATCTACTGGTTGGCACTTTTCTTGTTTGCACTCTCAGCTGCATACTTGTTGATCTATAGCCAAAGCCGATTTTTCCGATCAATCTCTAACGTCATTCGAAAAACAGCGCTCAGCATCGATTCACTCCGAGGTGTATAAAAAGCGTTAAACGCACGGTCTTCTCTGCATTAGTCTTCCAAAGCACGCATATTTGCCTGGTGGCAAATTGCTCCTCTCGCGCCGTCGCGCTGCGAGAGGCTTTGTCATATTAACGCTTCGAAGACCGTGCGTTTATAACTTGCGAGTTTTAATTTCCTCAGTAAGACGCGAAGTTATTTCATCAATTGTAAAAGTTCCTATTTTGCCTTCGCGGCCTTCGAGTGTCGCGTTGTTTGCCTCAACTTCTGCATCGCCTACAACTAAAACGTAGGGAATTTTATTTACTTTTGTTTCGCGTATGCGTTTACCCAAACTTTCAGTGTCACGCAATTCGACTCGAACGTCAGCTGCTTTGAGTTGTGTAACGAGTGATTGAGCATATTCGGTATGTTTATCTGAGACTGGCAATACTGCTATTTGCACCGGTGACATCCATAGTGGAAACGCTCCTGCAAAGTGTTCTATAGCTACAGCTAAAAATCTCTCAAACGATCCCATGATCGCACAGTGAATCATGGCGATTGGTTCTTTCTCGCCTTGTTCGTTGGTGCATACCAAACCAAAGCGTTCAGGTTGTACAAAATCCAGCTGGATAGTTGCTATTTGGTGTCTGCGTCCGATCGCGTCATATGCCATAAAATCTATTTTTGGACCATAAAATGCCGCTTCGCCTTCGCCATCGATATATGCATCACCAAAATTTTTAACAATAACGTTGCGCAATTTTTCTTCTGCAAGATCCCAATTTTCTGTGGAACCGAGATATTTGTCTGGCGTTGAAGCATCTCGTCGTGAGAGGCGGGGAGTCAATGTGAATCCAAATTTAGAATAAAACTCGGAAATAATATCCCACACAGTTGCAACTTCCTCTTCTATTTGATTGATGCGGCAAAAAACATGCGCATCATCTTGGGTAATAGATAGTACTCGAGCAAGGCCGGAGAGTTCTCCACTTTGTTCATCACGGTATACCATTGTTGATTCGCAATAGCGCTGCGGCATATCGCGATAACTTCGTGGTTCGCTATCAAATATTTGTGTGTGATGCGGACAATTCATCGGCTTCATTGCATATGTATGGTCTTCTCGTGTATGGATTTGGAAAAGACTATCGGCGTATTTATCCCAATGGCCTGATTTTTCGTACAATGATTGTTTGGTGATGTGTGGGATCACTACTTTTTGATATCCTCGCGACTTACGAAGTTGCCAAACAAAGTCTTGCAACTCTTCGCGGATAATTGTGCCCTTAGGAGTCCAGAGTGGCAGTCCTGGGCCGACAAGGTCTGAGAATACAAACAGCCCTTGCTCCTTGCCAATTTTCCGGTGATCACGCTTCAGGGCCTCTTCTTGCTGCAAGATATATGCATCAAGTTCCTCCTTGGTATCAAACGCTAATCCATAAATGCGCGTGAGCATTTTATTTTTTTCATCACCGCGCCAGTATGCTCCAGCAATGCGAACGAGTTTGAACGAGTCGGGTGCAATATCTACCGACGGATTTTCTACATGTCCGCCACGACACAAGTCGACAAAAACCGCCTCGCCTGATTTTGGATTTCTTGCATGTGCTTCGTCGGGGCCACTGGTGTATAAAGTGATATCGGTACCAGACGCTGAAATATCATTAATGAGTTCCAGCTTATATTGGTTTTGTGCAAACGTATCTCGTGCCATATTACTCGAAACAATTTCGTGCGTAACCTGGTTCCAAAAGGGAAGTATGTCCCGCATCGACTTTTCGATAGCTTTTAAATCATCAGTCCCTGGCACGGTGCCGCTCGGAAATTCAAAGTCATAATAAAAACCGTTATCAACTGCAGGCCCAATTGTAGGTAAGGCATCCGGGTAGTGGCGGCGGACTGCTGCTGCGAGCAAATGTGCGAGTGTGTGGCGTTTTAGCGCTAGGCCTTGCTGCGTGTCTTCGGAGCCGTTTTTCATATAGACATCATCATACCAGTTAGCACGATTCCTGCCAAAGTGATCTGTTGCTTGTAATATATAAGTAAAAAGTCCACCGGCACGCGCATGCGTATCGGTGGACTGATCAAAGAGCTATACGATAGGTTTGAAGATTAGTCGCCGTCGGCGAAGGTGCTGCAAAAATTATGTGTCTCGAGCAGTGATTTATGCAGGCCTGTTCTTTTATTCACCGCACCTGACACTATTACGTCGAGTGTTACGCATATGTCGGCGATATCGCGCACCATCTTATATTTCGAATAGTAATCGGTTCTCGGATGTGCGTGCCGGAGTGCCTCATGAATACGTCCAGTCATAACTCCTCGATCTTTTTCCCGCAATATTTGCACCATCAGATCTTTCAGCGAATTTTTTGTCGCCTGAATTGCGACTTTTTCCTCAGCGGATTTCTCTGTTTCGCCCGTTTTGTAAATCCGCTGGGCAACCCGTGAGGCAACTTTTATATTTTCAGTCGTCGCCTTTGTATGCTCTCTAATGGACGGCATGATTATATCCCTTATCGCTCGATACTATAACTGAATATATAATAGCACAAAACATGCACTGTGTCTACAATGCTTTTATTTTGTCCGCAACAAAGCTTGCTTCACCACTACGCTCCGATAGTCTTCCTTTAAGAGCGATACAATTGCCGGGTTGTATGAGTGCCTGAAACTCAGCAAGAATTTTTGGGAAGATTACTACTTCGACAGCATCGCTAAAATCCGATACTTTGAGAAAAGCCATCTTGTCGCCTTTTTTTGTAAGAATAGTTTGTACCGTTTCGACAAATCCGGCAATGACAGTCTCAAGTCCTTTTAATTTTTCTTTGGTATGTTTTATTGATTTTTTCTCATCTGCAAATTTTGCCCGATGCTTATCAAGCGGGTGACCCGATACATACAACCCGAGTAATTCTTTTTCCCAAATCAGCCGCTGGTCTTGGGTGGCTGGCGCAACCGAAGCGAGAGAGACTTTTGGTTTTTCTTTTGCATAATCCATTCCACCAAAGAGAGAATTTTGGTTGGATGGTGCATGTGTTTGTTCTCGGTGGTATTGCAGGAGCGTATCCAGAGAAGCAAGCAGGCTGCCGCGTTCGCAGGTTACTCCTGTGCCTGCTGGCAAATCATCTAGCGCGCCGCACTCGATGAGTGATTCAAGTTGTCTTTTGTTGAGATTTCTATCAGGAATACGAGTCAAAAAATCAGCAATATCTGCAAATGGTCCGCCGTTCTCCCGAGCAGCGATAATTGAATCCGCGACGCCGGTACCAAAGTTTTTGATCGAATATAATCCAAATCGAATTGTCGTTTCACCAGCTACGGTAAACGTGCCGCGACTTTCATTAATAGATGGGGGAAGTACGGTAATGCCCATGTGTTTACACTCATCCACGATTTCAGATATTTTTTCGACTTCGCCTGCGTCTGCTGTAAGCACTGCCGCCATATAGTCGACAGGGAAATTCGCTTTCATGTATGCGGTCTTGTATGCGAGTCCGCCATAACTTGCAGCGTGTGCTTTGTTAAATCCATATGCTGCAAAAGTTTCGATTTGTTCCCAAAGTTTTTGGGTGTTTGCGGGCTTCATTCCGCCCTCGTTACAGCCTTTGATGAACTTATCTTTTTGTGCGGCCATTTCGGCTGGGATTTTTTTACCCATCGCCTTGCGGAACTTGTCTGCGTCTCCCCAGCTGTAGCCGGCGAGTTGCACTGCGATCATCATCACGTCATCCTGGTAAATCAAAATACCGTAGGTTGGTTTGAGAATCGCTTCGAGGCGCGGGTCCAGATAGGTAACAAGTCGTGGATTACGTTTTCGTTGAATATAATCTGGAATAAAAGCCATCGGACCCGGGCGATACAGCGCGACCATAGCACTCAAATCAAATATGGATGTAGGGCGCAGTTCCTTGAGCTGACTTGTCATACCGCTTCCTGCCATTTGAAATACTCCGAGCGTTTCTCCTCGCGAAAGCATTTCGTACACCTTTCGATCTTCAAGCGTTACTTTTTCGAGATCAACAATGGTGTCGAGCCGTGTCTTTACTCGCAATACGGAGTCGGCCAAAACAGAAAGGTTTTTGAGTCCCAAAAAGTCGAACTTCAGAAGCCCAACGCCGCCATATTCGTCGGTAATTGAATACATATCATATTGTGTGATTGTTTTGCCGCCTTTTGGGTCTGGCTGAATGGGAGTAAACGATACAACCGAAGCTGGTGCAATAATAACGCCGGCCGCATGAACGCCAACGTGCCGCGCGTTACCCTCAACTTTAAGTGCGAGGTCTATGATATCGCGCGCATCACCGTCGCGTTTGTACACCTCTGCAAGTTCGGGGACTTCTTCGAGTGCGCCTTTGATATATACCGGAAATCCCTGTTTAGGAAAGGGAATCATCTTTGCAATTTTATCGCCAATACCATAAGAAAATCCCAATGCGCGAGAAACATCTCGTACCGCAGCGCGCGCAAGCATCGTGCCAAAGGTTCCGATTTGCACAACGTGATCGTTGTCATAGGTGCGGCGTGCGTAATCTATCAGTTCGTCACGGCGATCATCGGCAATATCCATATCAATATCCGGAGCCGACGGTCGCTCTGGATTGAGAAATCGCTCAAAGGGCATATTGAATTTAATAGGATCAACGGTGGTGATACCGCACAAATAAGAGACAAGAGATCCAGCGGCGCTGCCTCGAGTGTTGGTATAAATGCCTGATTCGCGTGCAAAGCGCAGCAAGTCGGCGACGATAAGAAAGTATGACGCATAGCCTTTTTTCTCGATAATACCGAGTTCGTATTCGATACGTGTACGCAAAATTTCGTTTTCTGTAAACCCACGCATTGCTATGCCAGATTCGGCCAGTTTGCGCAGCTCGGCATTGTCTGTCGTGCCCTCTGGAATTGGAAACACAGGAAATATTGCTTTGCCCAACACGAGTTCGAGATTGCAGCGCTCCGCAATAACCTGCGTATTTGCAATTGCATCAGGCAAATCAGCAAACAATGCATACATTTGCTCTTGCGTTACAAACGAATGATCTATTTCGGCTGCATCAACATCGCGGTTCAATACTGTGCCTGTGCGGATATGGTCAACAAGTTTGTGTGCGGTCGCGTCATCCGGCTGCATGTAGTACACGTCGTGCGTGGCAACAATTGGTATGGATTGTTCGCGGGATTTTGCAATAATTTTTTGCATGTTGGCTTCGTGTCCAGGAATGTTTGGATGCCGCGTGATCTCGACAAACAAATCCTCGCCGAATATTTTTTTGTACCAATCAAGTACTTCTCCCGCGCGGTCTGCTGCATTGTCATGCATTGCGCGAGCGTGCTCGCCGTCAATCGATGGCAGTATTGCAATAAGTCCTTCGCGGAGTTCTTGTATGAGTTCGCGGTCGAGCCGCGGTCGGTGGAAGAAACCTTCGGTATACGATCGCGATACCAGCTTCATTAAGTTTTGATATCCAACAAAATCCTTGGCAAGTAAAACCAATCGAAACGTATGATCATCAACCCGATGTTCCTGATCTTGCCGGCGTCGAGGTGCAACAAAAAAATCGACACCAATAATAGGATTGATGCCGGCTTTTTTGCAGGCCTTGTACATATCGATTGAGGCATACATATTGCCGTTGTCGGTAAGTGCGAGACTTGTTTGCCCGTCGGCCACTGCTGCGTCGACAAGGTCTTCTACCTTGGCCAATGCCTCAAGTAGTGAATAGTGGGAGTGGACGTGGAGATGTGAAAACTGGCTGCTCATTACCACCTAGTATAACGCATTCCAATTTTTAGTCCTCTATAAAAGAAATGGGCAAAAAAAGTGGGCGGGATCATGATGATCCCGCCCAGAAGTTTGAAAGAACATTTTTGAAGTGCAGTGATTATGTTTCGCGAACGACTTGGTGTGTTGTGGTCACCGTCGTTTTGTTCGCCGCCCAGACGCATGCGCGATGGCACATGCGTGTAAGTCGAATGGATAGTCCAAAGACTTTGAGCAAAAGCGAAATGGGTGTGAGCAAAGCCGAAATAAAGAGTCCGACTGCTGCCCATATGCCAACGACTCCAACCCACTCGGGTAAACCGAGTAGCCACGCTATCCATCTGCCTGCAGCAGGGATCGCCGTGGGATGTCGCACCATCACGTAGACGAGTGCAACAGGTGCCACAACTCTGGTAACGCCCCAGCTCTTTGCAGCGATAAACTGCGCAGATTTGGTCAGAGAGTTACCGGCGACGACAAGTCGTTCGGCCTCGGTGATGTCACGCACACCGGCAGCAGCAATGCGCATTTCGCGCAGCGCCGTTACCACTTTAAGCGTGGTTCCACCAATGATCGCAACATCAAGCGCAGCCATGGCCCCGTCTTTGAACGAAATAGCATCTCCTCGACGCGCCTTTCGTTCAACGTTGATGAGGCCGCCTGTGAGCACCTTTTTCAAGGTGTTCCACATACGATCAAGCTGCACCTGTGACACTTCGCCGTCTTTAAAGACAAATTGCCCGAGAAAGTCATGGCCTTCGGTTTTGATCGCCATGATCGTCATGAGCCCATATTGTTCGGGCGTCGGCGGAGCGGGCGTAAGATTTACATCTCCACCTCTTTTTATCTGCCGCCAAATGTCTGCGACTGTCGCTTGTGTCCGCATCCACTTCGAGCCGTTGTCCATAAAGTACTCAATCACCGGTACGACCTGGTGGCCGTACGTGTCGAGCACTTCGCGAAACTCAGGAAATTCGCCGTAGGTGTCAAACACCCGGGCAGCATTTGAATATCGCTTGGCCGCGTCGTAACCAATCACGCCAAAGTTTCCACAAATCTGCAGAAGCTCGGTCGAGATCGAATCCAAGAGCGCGGGATTAATCGGGCACACTGTGTCCGACTGATCGACCGTAGTGATTTCTGCGATTCGGCGTTCGAGCGTTTTTCCTCCTCCGAAGAGAAAGGAAAGCGAAGCGCCCAAAATTGCGATGATGATCGCCAGGGTAGTAACTCGCTTGAATGTGTGCATTTCGATGATCTCCAAACCTAATTCATTACCTAAAATGATTATACCACAAAAAAGCAATATGTAAAACAGCCGAGCGAGGTCAGACCTCAGCAAAGCTAAAATAAAAGTCCGATCGCAAGACTACTGATACTGTATAAAAATTGGTTGTGGTTGAAGCTTCAAGACGTCGGCTGGTGTAAGTAGGCGAGTACTTGGTGCACGCAAATCATTTTTATAAAAGATTTTAAATCCAGCAAATTGTACCGGCTGCGGCACGATACAGTACTGATACGTATCAATCTTTCTCTCGGGTGAGCCCCATCCGTCCATATCCATTACGATTTGCACCTCGGGTAACGGTTTAATTTTGCTTACACTTGTAACCATATATGATTTAAAACGATGCACGATCAAAATTTTTGGTGGCAAATTATTGTCTCGCACTAACTTTGCAAGATATTGTGCAACAAAATTTATATCCTTTGCGTCTGTTACGCCAACAACGCTTCCAGGTTTCTCTCCATTATGCATTTCAAATTCCGGATCGAGCGCTAAATGTACGTTAGGCATTTTGAGATATTTTTCCAAAAGAGGCACTTCGATCTCTGGCGTGCTCAATCCTACCTGCACATCAAGAATAACAATGCCATTTATTTTGTTAGCCATTTCTATTGCATGATCTATCTGCGAGTCAGGCATACGTGCACGATACTTTCCGTCCCTACCTGCTGAGCCTTGGGCAGTTACCGCAATATAATCAATAGCGGGAAGCACCGGAGTAGTTGGATCTGCTTTATTCCACGCTGCAATTTCTTTTTGTAATTTTGCTAATACGATATCTTCGGAATATTCACCCAATACGCCCATTCCTTTGGAATAAAAGTTTCCATAATATGCAATAACGCGGTGAGATGGAAGGATCGCACCGTAGTTTGGGTACATCGTTTTTGGCGGCCAGATTTGTTTTGGATTTGTAGAGGTTGCAGTAAATGCAGCGTCTTGTGAAAGCAAAGGCATATAGTTCACTATACTTGTTGATGTGCCCATTCCTTTCGTTGTGCTAGAACTTGCAGTAGTGCGCACAGGTGCATAATTGGCAAGCTGGAACATTTTTTTGTCGTACGCAATTTTATCGAGTGACAGCGGCATGTTTGCCGTAGTTGAGCTCGAGCTGGTCGCCGCAAGCACATGCCGGTCAAATTGTAACGAAGGTGTGCGAGTGAAATACCAGATAAAAAACAATGCAACGACAATAAGTGCGAATGTAACAAGTAAAGTTCCGAATATGTTTCTTGAAAACAGGGTAACCTCTGCATGTTTGTGTGATCGAGCCTGTGACCTATTTCTCATACGTATTGTGAGTTTATCATATAAAATAAATACATTGCTGGAAAACATCATTAGTCATTGACATAACATACAAATTAACGTATTACTTCGCTCAGTGCCCGAACTGTTTCGGGATACCAATGTGGAGAAAACAGATGTCCGATGCCAATAATTCTGCGACGCCGTCGCCCACGCCTTCCGCTCCTCAGCCGCGCGGGTTTAGACCCATTGTCATTCTTGGCAAGCTCGGTCGAGGAATGAATCTTCATTCGAAAGAGCACCATAAGCGAATGCTTTTCCTCGGGTCGTGGGATGCACTAATATATGCTATCGCCGTTGCGATCCTTGTTCCGGTGATGGGGATGGAATATTTTCACATATTCTTCCTCATCAAGCTCATGATCGCATTGTTGTGGTTTGCCTTTGTGCCAATGATCTATTGGTACATCGAGGTGTCTGAGATAACCGCGCAGATAGCGCTCAACGGAATTCTCAACACCGACCAAACCGAGCATCAGCGCAGGAGTATGATGCTTCCATATTGGGGCGTCACGTTCGCTTTCGTCATATGGATCGTGGCAAAGGTGAGCAACGGCGCATATATCGACATTCGATACGGTTGGATCGAATGGATGATTCTTGCGCTCACGCTTTTGAATACGCTCCTGACCATCAATGTGCTCTATCCATTGGTTTCAAACTACCTTCAAGCGACCTCGTCGCAGCGGCGGTTCGAGACCGAAAGCCATTAAAGGGCGTATTAAAACACCGCGGAAAGCAGTAAAAACCTTACAGGGCGGGATAAAATCCCGTCCTTGACTTTTGTCCAAAAAATGATATGATTGCACCTAGAGCATAGGGCTCGCATCTAACTGAGGAGGCATTTCATGGCCAGAATCGAAAAGACGCTTCAGAATACCTTCCGCTTCATGCCGGGCGCTAAGCCCAAGGACGGCAAGATTCTTCGAGACGGTCTCCGATACGCGGATAACGCAATCAAGGACGCCGACAAGTTCTACGCGGGCATCGGTGTGGGACCCGGTCAGCATCTCCCCGATGTTGATGGAAAGCCCAGTCTCGACCTCAAGGCCGGCGGCGTGATCATTCCGATTCACGCAACCAATATGGACAACAGGGTTCGAGTCCGCGATTTCAACAAGGTATCGCATCCAAAAAAATACGTCGACTTCGCAACCTTCAAGGAGGTTGCGCCCGGCATCATTAAGGCGATGCAGTGCGACGAAGAGCGGACGATGTATTGCGAAGCATGGACGGGGGACATCATGGAAGAAGATGGAACCTTCCAAGTGATCCAGAGCGGCTTCTTCAGGCACGGCTCCATCGCGTTCATCGGCGGCACAGTTGTCGTCGATGCAAGCGCGAAGAAAACCCGAAGCAAGAAAGTTACGCCGACCGATGCGGGAGATTCCGAAGCGATTCGAGAATCATCTGCTGAAATGGTCAGCGAACGTTCCGGCAGGGTCGTCGGTGGTGTCGCACTCTGGAACGCGCGTCTGTGGCGGATTCGCTATTCGACAAAAGACAGCGAAGCCATCCTGGTGCGCCAGCTCGACAAGTTCTACCTCGTTATGGTGGAAAAGGACAAGCTGGTTTACAGGGATGTGCCCGCGGAGAAATATGCTCCGCGCTACGAGCGACTGGCCGCAAGCCAACTGCTCGCAGCTTAAGCGCGAGCTTTTGATCTTTCAACTGACAGCGGGAAGCAATTCCCGCTGTCATTTTTTATATGTTATGATTCCTGCATATGTCGCTGGATGGAATTCCAAGCAAAAATGAAAAATCAGAACAACTGAACGTAATTGATAGTCTATATTTTAATCAAGCTGGAGATTTTTGGTATTTTGATAAAAATAATAAAGTAGTAATACTAGATGATGCTGCAGAAATAGAACGAGAGAGACAGCATTTTAATCCCGATAGCTCACCGGAAGGAAATCTTCCTAAATTTCCCCGATCATTTAGACAAGAGGAAATTCCAACAGATATTGAAAAATTTCTTGAGAATCACAAACCAGAAAATAAAAACGAGCCTGCCTCAGTTGCTGCAGATCAAATATTACCCACAAAGCTCCCAGCACTTACATCAGAACCACCGGTGCCATCAGTAGTACCATCTGTTGAGTCAGAAAAAAGTGACGATACCGGCGAAACTATAGCTCCGGATGCAGGTCCTTCGGCTGAGGCACCGTCAGAAACTGCACCTGATCCCGAAGAAGAGCCCGCTCCGCTTGATCCAAATGGATTCACGATTGTTAAGGGAATGAAACAAGGAGACGATAATGCTGTTGCCCCAACAGGCGCTGACTACTGGATTCACAAGAGTACAAAACTCAAAAAATATTCTGCAGAAGAAATTCAAAGAAATAATGATAAGTGGGCAGAAAAACAGTTTCGATCAGCAAAGCAAGAACGGAATGAAACCGGATCTGAGAAAAAAATACTGAATCTAAAAAAGAATCAATTCGGGAAACATCAAAGAGTAGTGATATTTCAAAAGGTGGTATTGGGAAAAATTTTGAGACCAATAATGCTACCGAAAGCAGTAAGCCTTGGAATAATGTTGACGAGAGTCGCTATATCAATCTCGAGGTCAAACCATTGCAGGAAGTCATAAAAGACAAAGTACAAGAGCAGTTGTTCGGCGAAGTGTTAAATCGTATCTTACCGGACGCGGCACAAAGAGAGGATCTGCTCTATCACGGAAAAATGAAGGGCGTGCTAACTTCTGAGCAAGATAAAATTATTACCTTTGCGCTAAAAGAACTCGCGAGAGGCATCAAAAAATCAAACGAAGCAATTGCAAAACTCAAATCAAGTGATGTGGCTCTAATGGCCAAGCGAGACGAGACATTTGCAAGTATGGTTACCAATTATGGCCTTGAGCAAATGACAGCGGCACTTAAAAAAGAATTGCCACACCTCGCTATGCGAGATCCAGACAAGGTGGACAGTCTTCTTAAATCATATGAAACATTAGGCGATGGTCGCGACACAAAGCGATACGAATGGTGGCAAAAGGATGCAAAGAAATTGGCAGCTGATACTGGCATCAGGGAGGAGGACATTGATAAAATGTTTACATTAAATACAGAACAAGAGCGCGAAGAAACCAGAAAAAGACTCGAAGAAAAATTTTACCGGGAATTCAGAGAAGCGAACAAAACATCATGGCTGCGTTTTATTAGTCGTGCGGATATTCGTGCGATGAATCAGGCGCGTGATAAGGCTGAAAACATTTTGGAGCGCGCGATTGTGATCGATGACAAGACGCGTGATATGCGCCTACTCAGTCCAGAATTTTCTTGGAAGCAACCATGGAAGATACTTGATGGCACAATGGCTCCGTCGAGTCGTGTAATAGGTTCTCCTGTCCGCCAGGCACGGGATTCAATGGACGAGATTTCGAGTGTAATGAGTGATGTGGTTCAAGAAGAATCATTTAAAAAGCGCGTAACCTTTGGTGAATTTGGAGAAGAGAATGTAAAAGATGAGCGCGAGTCTGGCCCACATACCGCTCAAGAAGCAAAAGAGGCACAGGCAAATGTTGAAACGAAGACACAAGAATGGTTTGAACGCGACAAGGCGGCATTTGCAGCTCGGCAAGGCAAAACCTGGAAAGATTTAACCCAAGAAGATAGGACTTCGTTTCGAAATACATGGGAACCATCCGAAATGCGCCAAACCTATAATACAAAGGGTCAGGGATTTTGGTCGCAAATGTTTAAATCACTCGTCAAGGCACTTTTTAATAAGAAACGTGAGCATCTTAAGACTGACTAACTAACATATATGGACGAAAATCAAATCAGTGTACTGATAGAACAGGTTACCAATCTGGTCGCGCAAGGTAGGGAAGAAGAGGCAAAAACCTTGCTTGCAAATGCGTTTCCGCAATTGCCAGGGGACACACAGCATGAAATTGCTCTTGCTACTTTTATTGACCTCATGGGCAAAGAAAGCGCCGAGGAAACGCCTATTGACAAATAGCATAATTTGTGATAATATTACTTTAGTTTTCCACCGTTGTGGTGGCATAAACAAGTCTACATAAGGAGTTTTCGCATGACCGATTCAGTTGCGCATACACATCCGCTTGCCAATCGCATGGGCGAAGTCCATAGCTATCTCGGATTCTTTGTGATGGCAGTTACAACTGCCGTTCTCTTTGGAATTCTCTCCGGCCTTGCACCGATTTCGCTCCGGTTTATGATCGGGAGCGAAGTGATGCCATGGGGAGTTCTCGCCTGGCCGGTAGCCGGTCTGATTTATACATATCAGACCTACGTCGCCTACACACGTCCGCGCACTGCATGGTATGCATGGCTTGATTTTCTGGGAAGCATTGCAGTGGTTGTCGTCTTAGTTGGCGCAATTCTGTCGTGGTTTCCGGTATCCTCGAATGTGATGCTGGGATTCGGCTTTCCGCTTGCGCCGATGAACGTGAACACGGTTCTCGTAATCGCTGCCTTTCTCTGGTATGCAATTCCTGACGTGCTCTACTATCAATTTCGTCGTGCGCAGGTAGGGCTCGAAGGTGTGCGAGCAGGTGCAACGCCAGCAGCAGCCGCTCTTAGTGGCTCTTCAATCGATTTGATTATCAACGAACATTCGATCGAAAGAATGGGACAGGTGATCGGAGAGGTCGTTGCCGAAAAGCTTAAACGCCCAACGTAGCAGCCAATATTGGCTTGCAACAAGGAGTGACGCATGTCGTCACTCCTTCTTTTTATATACTATTGACAAATATCTATATTCTGTTATACTACTAACAACGGATAATTTTATCCGAGCTCTATCACATCAAATAACGGAGAAACGCAATGGATCGCGCACTACAGACTGCTGCTGGCATTTTGCTGGCATTGAGTATTTATCTCTTCCTCGCATGGCTTTTCAACTGGCCATCGCCCTTCTATTATGGCTCGCGGTATGGCGGTACTGTCCAATCGGACGGCATTCGACATTTCGATTACAAGAACGGTGGCTATGATGGCCTAAAACAGTGGTGCGATAGTCAAAATGGCACCATGAACGGTTATCAATGCATTAAGTAGGAGACAAGAATGGTAGATCATGCAGCTTCTCATAGTTCGGGTTCCGGCCCTGCTGGGATGATCATCCTCGGCGTTATCGCATTTGCGGTGGTCGTCGGCTCGATCAATTCGTTCGTAAGAACGGTTCGCGGCGATCCTGATTCGTATGTTACCGCCGCCCATGCACCAGTTGTGCAAGCAGCGGTAACATCGTCTTCGATTCGCCGATTCAATGATCAAAGCGGCGGACTTGCAGCACTTACCAGATGGTGCACCAGTGAAGGCGGCAATATGGTGGGCAACCAGTGTATTCGCGCCCCTGCGCCCCAGGTATCCGTAACTCAGGTTGCGGCAGCCGGTGGTATCAGGCGGTTCAACGATGCAGAAGGAGGTCGCGCCGCTCTCGAAAGATGGTGCGCCACCCAGGGCGGCCATATGGATGGCAACCTATGCAGAAAATAGTAGGAGAAAGTCATGCTGAAACAAACGTTGATTACCATTGCTTTCGCCGTAGGTCTTTTGTTTGCAATTTCGCCGGCTTCGGCGCTTTGCGAGCAGGAGACAATGAACCCGCATGCATGGGCAACCGTCCCGTGCCCTGGTGGCTTTGTCACCAGGGGACCGGTTCGACCGAACTATCCGATACTGGTCGCTCCGCAGCAACGGATCGTGGTGCAGCGAAATTGGCAAGTTCGCCAGTTTCGTAACCCGACTTTCGTGCAACCGCGCGACACCTATAATGACTTCGTCATCTGGTGTCGCAGCCAAGGCGGCCATGAAGTTGGCAACCAATGCATCAGGTGATGCAAAACGCTCTTTCGAAGGCGGACAGAAATATTTCTGTCCGCCTTCTTCTTTTGTCATATTTCCTATATTTTGAGCCATTTTAATGCTATTGACTTTTTAGTATAATCTGATATACTACAAGAGGTATAACAGCGAAGGAAATTTTTCCTTCCAACAGCATAGGTGTCCCTTGAAAAACATTGTTTTTGCACTCGGTTTCAGCGCAATGATCACCGCTCCGGCTTTCGCCGCCGATGTGATTGGTGGCATGGAGCCAACGACTATCTCCATCACCACTGATGGATGTAAGGCGGTAACCGTGTCCCGGCCCGATGTGACGAAGCCCAACTTTGAGTTGACGTTCAGGAATGTCGACATTGCAGCGATGCAGAAATGTGCCGCAGACGCACGCGCGACACCCAACGGTGTTGCAGTGCGGGTTACTTTCAAACGCACCGATGTGAACACCGAAAAAGTCGGCACCACGCAGATCAAGGTGCCCGACAACATCAAGGATGGCGAAGTACACAATGCCCGCTGCGTTCCTGATGCGAACGGTCTCGTTGCCGACGCTGTCTTGTATCGGACGTCGTGGAATGGAGAGAAAACCCCCGACATGTTGCCGTTGCAGGTGATGTCGCGTGATTTCTACGACGTCGAGGCCTTGAAACAGCAGTGCAAGGCGCTCATTCCATCGAACCGCTGATCCTTGCAGGGAAACCTGCCAAAAGACCCGTTATCAAGTAACACTTGACAACGGGTCTCCTTTTTGTTATAATGTATCCAGATTATGACTAGAACCTTTTTAGTCACTTAGGGAGGATTGGGTATCTATTAGCAGTTAGTTTATAAAAAATATTATGAAATCTATTACACAAGTGTTTCAAAACGTAACAATGTCAGTTGGCGTGTTTATTATGTCAGTCTCGTTTGTTGCAATGCCAGCATTAGCGCACGCACAGTATGACGCAGGGTACGACTCAGGTTCATTTGATTCGGGATATAACTCTGGTTATGACTCAGGATCATTTGATACTGGTTCATACAACACCGGCTACGACTACGGATCATACAACAATGATTCTTATAATACCGGGTACGATTATGGAAACTTCGATTCAGGTTATAACACTGGTTACGACTCAGGCTCATTTGATACTGGGTATAACACAGGCTATGACTACGGATCATATAATGATAGTTCTGTAATAGGACAATACGATCCTTCGGTGATCGGTCAATTTGATCCATCGACAGGCACAGTAATCGGTCAGTATGACCCAAGTGTTATTGGTCAATTTGATCCATCTACTGGAACAGTAATCGGTCAATATGACCCATCGACTGGCACAATAATTGGTCAGTATGATCCGTCCACCGGAATGGTGATTGGACAGTACGATCCATCAACGGGTCAGATAATTGGAGAATACAATCCTTCAAATTGTTCAACCTGTTTCGTAAATCCTGCATATCAGCAGGCGACAGGTGGTGGATACACACAGTCACAAGGATACTCATCTTCACAGGGATATTCCTCACAAGGTTACTCAATAGCTCAGGGATCATCAGTGCAATACGCACCGGCTCGAAGTAATCCAAGTTATCCAGCAACACCTTCGTACCCAAGTTACCCTACGTACCCAACATATCCTCAACCTCAACCTCAACCAACTCCTGTTTACACTCCTTCGTGTACCATCAGTGCCAATCCTTCGTACATCACAGCCGCAAATCAGCGAGTGACACTTACCTGGAATTCGCAGTACGCAACGATTGCATCACTTTCTGCAGCGTCAGGATCTGGTCGCGTAGCACTCTCGGGCACACAAGTAGTTACAACAAGCGGGGGAACATTCACACTTACAGTAACTGGTACTAACGGATCTCATGGAACGTGTCAGGTTGTGGTGCAAATGCAACACAATCAGCCGTACCCACAGCCACAACCAATAGTGTACGGCGGAACAAATTTCCAGAATGGAAGTCCAATTATTATCAACAACAATAATAACAACAACAATGTTGTAACTCCGTCTTACACTCCAGCGCAAACATATACGCAATATGTAACGAACGGCACAGTTGCAAATAATTCTGCACCATACATTGCGCTTGATCAGATTCCTTATACCGGATTTGATTTGGGAACTCTTGGCGATATCGCGTACTGGGCAGTTCTTGCACTTTTTGCTGCATCTGCCGCGTACTTGGTTATCTACATGAACGGGGGAATCACACGATTTGTCCCTAAGCGAGTCTAAAGCCGCCGCCCCACGTCAAACGTGGTCCAGCACTCAAAGACTCCAAAATAAGGTCAGCAAAAACCATCTCGAAAGGGGTGGTTTTTGTGTTTATAGTGTGGTACACCTATTTTAGGTGCGATGGTACAGGGGCTTGACAAAACGGCTCTTGCATGCTATCATTGTACTAGCTGGGGAGATATTCATCTCTCTAGAACCCAAGCCTAGTTCACCCGAACAGGCACAACGGAGGTCTTTTACACATGATCAAGATTGCATCTTTCGCCTTTGCGTCTGCTTTCGCCCTCGCTCTCGTTGGTTCGGTCGCCTCGGCACCGATCACCGCGACGAACGCCGAGGCTGCCGGCAATCCGTGCGGTCAGCATCGCGGCGACTATATGGGCATCGACGAACGTTGCCAACCGAAAGGTTCGCGAGTTCCGAGGATGTCCGCGGCGAAACTGCGGGCGCTTGTCGCGCTCCACAGCGGTCGTGGCCGCGGTCGCATCTTTGGTTCGTCGCACGACGCGCAGCAACCGATGATCGATGAGCGCGAATTTTCCGCGAGCGTCGAACGTCAGCCGAATCTCGGCTTCTCGGATCGCGGCGGCCCGCAAGGTCGCTCGCCAACTCCGGAGGCGTCGCAGAATCAGAACGCGTCGAAGTTCGGCGAATTCAAGAACAGGTGCGAGGAGCAGGCGGCCAAGCGCGCAGAATGGCATCGCACCGAGGTCAGGCCGGAAGTTTCCGGCGACATGAACTCGTTGTCCCGTTGCCACTTCGACGCGCGCTTTACCGAATCTGGCGCGATCTGATCAATTCGGCGGAAGGAAACATGATTCATCATGCTCCTTCCGCCAATACTTTTTCATTAGTACCTGATTGTTATCAATTATTTGATACCAGCCAGGCACTCACGAATTCTGTCGTCAAGACAGGCAACCACAGGAGAAGGCCATGAAATTGTTCTTCGTCACCGCATTCATCATTGCTTCGACCGTTGTTTCTGCGCAAGAAGCACCGAAACGTTTCGCGCTTCCGCCAATCTCGGCTCCCGTTCTCACGAGCGGAAATCCGCAATGGCAGGCTGGAATTGTTCGTTGTTTCGAGCAGGCCAACAAGCGGCGAACGCAATTCGGCGTGAATACCAGACCGGTGTTCTACGACACAAACGGACGCCCGTTCGGAGGAATTCCTCCGGCCGACGCAAATTTCCGATGCGACGCGGCGGGTCGTCACGATGGCATGGTTCGCATGTCGGGGACCCGTTGATCTATTGGCGGAAGGGAACATTGAAGAAGAAATTCTTTACCCTTCCGCCACACTACTTTTAGTTTTTTATTTTCGCAATTGCCTGATTGATATCAAGATATTGATGTCAGCCAGGCACTCACGAATTCGCCATTCGGCGAACAACTCAAGGAGGGGGCCATGAAGATCTTTTACTTTCTCATTAGCATGTTTCTGCTGTGGCTTCCCGCTACTGTAGAAGCTCGCAGCTTGCCCGCAGACTGCGACGAACTCTGTATGCTGTATAAGCATGCAAAGCCTCGCGCGCCTCGTCCGACCACAAAACCTCTGGTGTGCGTGAACTTCGTCCTGCCTTCGGCCGGTGCGAATGTCACAATCATCGTTTCGCGAAAAGGCAAGGAAGTCATACGCGACGCGAAGACGATTCCATCGGCACAAGGGCAGTTTTGCTATCCGCAAAACTACTGGATGCATGGCGGCGGAAAACCCGACGACGTGTATCTGTGTTCGGAACACAGTGTGCTGCTGACAGGCGATTCGGAAATCAATCCGATTTTGTCCGGCCGCGGTAACACTTCACCGGCACTCGCGTGCCTTTTGGGCGTCGAGGCGTGCGGGGGACCCGGGCACCCTTCGGTACCGGCTCACTGAGCAAAAAAAATGAGAAAAGTGCGTCGGCAACTCCAATGTTGCCGACGCCAAAATACTTTTATTCCACCTATTGACAATGATCAGTTATCTGATATAATAGCAACAGTTGTTTTTACTCCTCAAAATTAGTAAGCAGTTAATTATTACGTGCGAATTAGAAAAAAATCATATGACAAATTTTATACAAAGTTCACGAATCGCATTCATTGTGGCAGCTTTTACTGTTGTTACATCAGTAATGCCGGTAATTGCAAATGCACAATTTGACGAGGGTTGTTGTGGTGATGTGTCTGACTACTCAGGCTCATACAGTGGGGGATACGATTCCTCATATTCACCAAGTTACGGTGGATCATACAGTCCGTCATACGACTCTTCATATTCTCCACAGTATGATTCTTCATACAGTCCTTCTTATGATTCTTCGTACTCACCATTTTACGACAGTTCATACTCTCCGTCGTATGATTCCTCATACTCACCATTTTACGATAGTTCGTATTCTCCATCATACGATTCATCGTATTCTCCACAATATGATTCAGCGTACTCACCATCATATGACTCATCATATTCACCTCAGTACGATAGTGCATACAGTCCATCGTACGACTCTGCGTATTCTCCATCATATGATTCTTCATATACGGCTTCATACGATTCTTCTTACTCACCGTCATACGACAGCTCATACTCACCATCGTACGATAGTTCCTACTCTCCATCATATGGCAGTAGTTACTCAAGCGGTTACGGAAGTTCACAGGGCTACTCTTCACAAGGTTACTCAATAGCACAGGGATCATCAGTGCAATACGCACCGAGTTACCCAAGTACTCCTTCACGACCTTCAACGCCTTCGTACCCAACATACCCTGGAACTCCTTCATATCCCTCATACCCTACTTACCCACAGCAACCAATTCCAACCTGTGTGCAGCAAGGCATGATCGGAACATACCCACACTGTTCATACCCTCCACAACCGGTACCAACATGTGCGCAACAGGGTCTTACTGGTGTCTATCCAAACTGCCGTGGAAATACTTACCCGCAACCGATCGTATACACTTCATACCCAGGATACTCGTACCAAAACTCGAATTCATACAACCCAGTTGTGATCAACAATAACAATAATAACAACAACGTTGTTACACCGATCTACTCACAGCCAGTGCAGTACATCAACAATCAGGCATTTGCTTGTTACATCAGTGCGACTCGAACATCAGTTCGTAGTGGTGATTCAACAGTACTTGCGTGGGCTGCAACTGGAGCAAATTACGCTTCACTCTCGGGAGTTGGAAATGTAAACACAACAGGTACGTTGACCGTGCATCCATACAGTTCAACCAACTACGTGCTTACTATCACTAGCTCGAACGGACAAACTTCAAATTGTAGTGTGAACATCAATGTTGGAAACAATGTTGCAGCAATTTCACTCTCTCAAATCCCTTATACCGGTTTTGATTTCGGAGTTCTTGGAAATTCAATCTACTGGTTTGCTCTCGGACTCTTTGCTGTCTCTGGCGCATACCTTATCGTGTATATGAACGGTGGCGCTGCTCGACTCGCAACGCAAGCTATCAAGGGATACAAGCCGGTAAAGCCAGTTAACTTTGTAGCAAAGGCTATTACAACTCCTGTACAGCCAGTTGTTGCACCAACAGTAGTAGCTACACCAGTAGCGGTTACTCAAAAAGGTGACTCAATGACCATGGAAACAGTCGGTGGGGTACCACGACTTGTGATCAATCGTTCATAAGCCCGTCGTCCTTATAGGTGCCCACGTCAGACGTGGCTTACGCTCCAAAATAAAGTTACACAAACCGCCACCACAAGTGGCGGTTTGTGTTTGTGTGTTACTATATTTGCATATGCAAACACTACGAGAAGCAATTACACAAGCGCGAGAAGGCAAGTATGCGATTGGACACTTTAATGTTTCAGACTCCAATCAAAGCAATGCGGTTATTGCAGCAGCGCAGGCTGTTGGAGTTCCAGTAATTATTGGTGCCTCAGAAGGTGAGCGCAAATTTATTGGTGAAAAAAATCTTGCAGCGCTGGTGCGAGTTGCGCGCGAAGCCGGGCTACAGGTATACCTTAACGCCGATCACACATACTCAGTTGAAGGAGTAAAATCAGTTATTGATGCCGGATATGATGCGGTTATTTTTGACGGCAGTCATTTGCCTATGGATGAGAATATTGCAAACACAAAAGAAATAGTTGCGTATGCCCGGGCCTCTGGCCGCGATATCATTGTCGAGGCAGAAATTGGACGCATCGGCACTTCGAGTAAATTACTCGATGCACCACCAGAAGATATGGATGCAAATCTCACAACGGTAGAAGAGGCTGTACATTTTGTTACCGAAACCGGAGTTGATTTGCTCGCGCCTGCTGTGGGCACGATGCACGGACGTCTTAAGGGAGGAGGGGAGCCCAAGATTGATCTTGCTCGCATCACTGCAATACGAGATGCAATTAATATTCCATTGGTATTACATGGCGGATCGGGTTCGTCTGATTCCGACTTAGGAGCCGCAGGTCCTGCAGGATGCTCGATTGTGCACATCAATACTGACATCCGCGTTGCGTATCGCAAGGGGATAGAAGAAGCACTTGTCGCAAATATCGACGAAATAGCACCATACAAATTCTTGGCAGGAGGCGTTGCTGGAGTACAGGCAATGACCGAAAAATATCTACGTCTTTTCTCCGGTAAGTAAACCTTCTCTAAAATGTACGCATTTTAACGACCATTAAAATACGTACAGCGATAGAATCCTTGCAAAAATGCCACAAAACGGTATACTGCAGCCCATGTTAACACTACAAGTTACGGCACGAGAAGACATGGGAAAGGAATCCACTGAACTTTTACGTTCAAAGGGAATGACTCCTGCTGTTTTTTACGGAAAAAAGGAGGCTGCACAAGCTATCACTGTAGACGCTCGTAAGCTTGAAAGTGTTTGGAAAGAGGCAGGAGAAACAACTCTCGTCATGCTCGAAGGCATCGGAGCTCCAAAGGAGACCTTGATCCACGATGTTCAAATTCACCCAGTGACCGGTATCGTTATCCATGCAGATTTTTATGTTCTCGAAAAGGGTAAGAAGATCGAAGTTGCAGTTCCATTGCACTTTGTTGGAGAATCACAAGCAGAAAAGGCTGGATTTATCATTGTTAAGGCAATGCATGAAATCGAGATCGAAGTCTCTGCCGCACAATTGCCTCACCATCTTGAGGTTGATATTTCATCACTCGTAAATTTGGGAGATCATCTCACTGTTGCTGATATCAAGCTTCCATCAAGTGCCGAACTCAAGACAAATCCAGAAGAAACAGTAGCATCAGTTACTTCATACGAAGAAGTAAAAGAAGAAGAGCAGCTTCCAACAAAGGAATCACTTGCAGAGCCAGTAGAAGCACCAACAGAAGAGACTGCTGAATAATTCAGCACGATACAATTTTTGTAAAATGAATCGCATGATATACTGTTATCCATGCGTTCGCTGCATGTACAGTTATTGGGGTACATATCCTTGTTGGGGTGTGTAGCTTTTTTTTGTTATGTACTTTTGATGAGTGTTGCGCATACGCCGATTGCCCATGCGGACACTGCAAGTGATCGTGCGCTATTACAGACACAGCTTTTGCAAGTACAGGCCCAAATTCAAGACAATCAAATCAAACTGAGTAATACTCAAAAACAACAGGCGTCTCTCGAGCGTGACGTAACAGTGCTCAATGCTCAGATCAAGGAATCACAGCTCGAAATGCAGCAGCGGGATCTTCAAATTGCACAGCTCAAAGACTCAATCGGAGGAGATCAGGAATCGATTCAAGGATTGGACACCAGCGTAAAGGATGGCATGGCATCTCTTGCTCAAATAATGCGTAATGTGAGTCAGCTCGACCAAAAAACTCCTGCACAAATTACTTTGTCAGGATCGTTTAGTGATGTATTTCGCGAAAATGATGACTATCAATCGATCCAAAAATCCATGCAGACTGCATTTGAAAAAATGTCACAGCAGCGGGGTGATTTGTCCGCGCACGTGGCATCACTCCAAGACAAAAAACAGCAGCAAAGTGATTTGCTTGTGATTCAAACACAGCAAAAAAAGACACTACAAAGTGCACAGCAAAGTAAACAGACTCTCATTAGTGCGACCAAGGGCCAAGAATCGAGCTACAAGAAATTAATTGCAACACAACAACAAACCGCTGCGCAGATCCAAAAAGCACTTTTCTCGCTAGCAAACGGAAATACCTCAGTTTCGTTCGGTGATATTTATAGTTATGCAAAAGAAGCGGGAGCGGCAACTGGTGTGCGACCGGCGCTAATCCTCGGGATTCTTTCCGAAGAAAGTAATCTTGGACAAAATATAGGAACTGGAAATTGGAAAACAGATATGAATCCAACGCGTGATGCTCCTGTTTTTCAAACTATTTGTACACAGCTTGGCCTCGATCCCGATTCACAACCCGTTTCCAAGAAAGCATGGTACGGCTGGGGTGGCGCTATGGGACCGGGACAATTTATACCATCGACATGGGTGCTCTACGCCGATCGCATCTCGGCCGCAACCAATCAAAGTCCGCCAAATCCATGGAGTCCTCGTACCGCAGCCTTTGCAACAGCGCTTCTCATGAAGGATAATGGGGCAGACAGCGGCAATGCAGCGGACGAGCGCCTTGCTGCACTGCGCTACTTGGCAGGCTGGAAAAACGCCACAAATTCAAAATATGCCTTTTATGGCAATGAAGTCATGACGCTCGCTGCTAAATACCAAAAGGATATTGATGTGGTCAATGCGGGCACCTAATCACCCTGGTGTTGCAAAGAAGGCTGCTTTACGGTATAGTGTAACCAATGAAAAAAGATACACATCCAGAAAGTTACCGAACAGTACTCTTTGAGGACACTACCTCAGGAAAGACTTTTTTGATTGGCTCAACCATCAAAACCTCAAAAACAGGCAAAGGTCCAGATGGAGAAGAATACCCACTTCACCAAATCGAAATTTCGAGTGCTTCACACCCATTTTATACTGGTCAGTCCAAGGTTATCGATACTGCAGGACGCGTTGAGAAGTTTAAGACTCGACAAGCTAAGGTTTCTAAAAAATAACTACGTATATCCAACACTCCGTCTTTACACGGAGTGTTGTTGTATACTGATATATCTCTATGACCGACAATACTATTCAACCCCTCGACTACGCCGATGATCATCGGGTAACTTTTTTGGTAGATGAATGGAAGCGTCTTACGCAGGCTGAACACGATGCCAGTGAACTTTTGGAAGTTGATCCAGGCATGAAGGAGCTTGCCGAAAAGGAGCTTGAGGATATTTCTGCACAAAAGGATAGTCTTATGAAGCAAATGGAAAGCATCATTGGCAACCCAAACGAACGTGAATGGCCAAACGAAGTTATTCTTGAAGTGCGCTCAGGTGTAGGAGGTGAAGAGGCCTCGCTATTTGCAGAAGAACTCGCTCATATGTATTTGCGGTTTGCCGAAGTACAAAAGTGGACTTGGACAAAACTTGATGAATCTCGCGCTGCATTGGGTGGCATCAAAGAAGCACAATTTGAAATAAAGGGCGTTGATTGTTACCGAACACTTCGTTTTGAGACGGGAGTACATCGCGTACAGCGTGTACCTGCAACAGAAAAAGCAGGACGCATACATACCTCGACTGCCTCCGTTGCAATCTTGCCGCTCTACAAACGTACCAAGATGGAAGTTCCACCAACTGATATCGAAGTAGAATTTTCACGCTCTGGCGGTAAAGGAGGACAAAACGTCAACAAAGTTGAAACGGCGGTACGACTCATTCACAAGCCGACAGGCATCGATGTGCGCGTGACGTCCGAGCGCAGTCAGGCACAAAACAGAGAAAAGGCGATGACCATGCTCATGAGTCGGCTTCAGCAAAAAAAGGATGAAGAAGAAGATCGTGAACGTGCCGCAGATCGCAAGGGTCAGGTTGGTACCGGAGATCGTTCGGAAAAGATTCGAACATATAACTTTCCCCAAGATCGATTGACGGATCATCGCATCAAGCAATCATGGTCAAACATCGAAGCTATTATGGGTGGACGCATCGGCCCAATTCTCGAGAGCCTTGATAAATATGAAAAAGGCGAACTTGAGGCAGGGGACGACGACGAATAGTTAGCTTTACGCCTGCCTGTTGCATATAGCACCTCAATCTGATACTATGCAGGCTACCCAGATGTGGGACTTTTTCATGACAAATATCACTACTCAAATACTTGAAAGCGCCGGAACTCATTTCGGCTATAGTCGCACACGTCGTCACCCAACAGCACTTCCATTTCTCGGTACCGTAAAAGAACGGATCGATATGTTTAATATTGATAATACTAACGATCGATTGACTGCTGCCTCAACATTTGTATCAAATCTCGCACAAGCAGGTAAGACTGTCCTTTTTGTCGGAGGTAAAAACGAAGTACAAGCAATCGTACGTGCTGCAGCTGAGCGCGCAGGACAGCCATACGTTGCAGGACGATGGATTGGAGGCACTCTCACTAATTTTAAGAATATTCGAACACGACTCGACCTATTGGAACGATTGAGTGGCGAGCGAGATCGTGGAGAATTGGGCAAATACACCAAGAAAGAACGTCTCATGATTGATCGCCAGATTGACAAGCTTATCTCTCGATTTGGAGGCATTGCACACATGGGATCACTTCCAGCAGCACTCTTTGTTGTTGATACTCGACATGAACATATTGCAGTCCGCGAAGCAAATCAGCTCAACATTCCTGTTGTTGGACTCGCTAGTTCTGACTGTGATTTTTCTGTCATCCAATATCCTATCCCAGGAAATGACACATCAGTACGATCGGTTCGCACAGTTTCCGATGCTGTCTCAGAAAGTTACCAAGACGGTAAGCGTGCCGCTCCAGCTGCACAGCCAGCTGCTTCTGTAACAGCGTAATTCGCAGCCCACTTGAGTCATTGACTCAATGCGGGTACAATAGTCCTACTACTTATTATTTTTTTGCTATGGAAATTACAACAGACCTCATCAAACAATTACGAGACATTACCGGCGTTTCAGTTATGCAGTGCAAAAAGGCGCTCGAGGAGTCTGGAGGAGATATTGAAAAGGCGCAAGTCGTCTTGCGAAAGGCGAGTGCTGCAATAGCGCTCAAAAAAGGCGACCGCACCCTTGGTGCTGGCGTTGCTGCGGCATATGTTCATGCTGGCGGACAGGTTGTTGGTGCAATTGTACTTGGCTGCGAAACAGACTTTGTTTCCAAAAACGAGGACTTTGCAAAACTTGCATACGACATAGCGATGCACGTTGCTGCAATGGGACCGCAATTTAAGACTCGTGATGACGTGCAAGAGAGTGATATCGCTGCTGCACGATCTGTATTTGAGGCTGAGGCTGCTTCGGTTTCTGAAGCATTCCGCGCAAAGGCTGTTGAAGGCAAGCTCGAAAGCTATCTGAGTGAAAAGGTATTAATGAATCAGCCATTCGTCAAAGATGGTTCTGTTACTGTGGGCGAACTGGTATCACAGGCAGTTCAAAAGTTTGGTGAAAAGGTCGACGTTGTGAGATTTGAACGACTTTCAGTGCAGTAATCGTATATGGTATTTTTTGTTCTCGCAATTTTCGTAATTTCGTTCTTGGGTATAATCGGACTTTTCGTGCTCAAGTCATATGAGCTTCGATCTGATGTTCGATTTGCTCGAGCTTTACGAGAACAGGGAGACATGCAAGCACTTGCTCTTAAACGTAAAGGACAACTTTTGACCCACGAGCTCAAAAAAATAGCACCAACGTCTGTTTTGGTACTGCGATGGGGAATTCATCGTGCTGCTCTTGGTACTGCATACAGCGCACGTGCTGTAGAGCGTGGTGCGCATGCTGTGGCAGATAGAATATCGCATAAGCATTCATTTTCATTGCGCGAGACGCAGTCCGATTTCTTGAAAGAAGTTACCGACCACAAAAAGGGAATTACTAGCCAAGACTCAACTGATTCTATATAATAGCCTCTGTTACCTGTTTACCAGTGCCACCTTAGCTCAGTTGGTAGAGCAACGCTTTTGTAAAGCGAAGGTCCCCAGTTCGAGTCTGGGAGGTGGCTCCGAAGTGATAACGAAGGAGACACCTCCCAGACGGGAGGGGGTCGGGGAACGGTAGTTCCCCGCGCAGGAAGGCAGGTTGTACTCAACCGTTGGAAAACCGTAGGTTTCCAAAGTGTCTGTGGAGGTGTCGCTCCGAAATCGCCTCAACATATACATTCCAAAGAACACTGTATTTTTCGGGAGATATATACAGTGTGCTCGAAAACTCTATTACGAAAGAGTTCTACACTCCTCCTTCTACTTCTTCGTACTTGTTGCAGCAGTACTTGTCGCCTTTTCAAGCGTTGCAAGTTGCGGAATTTCATTGATGAGATCTGCCTCACTTTGGAATCCATAATACACCTTGTCATCGATCACGAGCGCTGGAAGTTTGTTGTCGACATCATTAATTGAAATGAGGGTTTTGAGTGCCGAAACATCAAGGTTGTAGTCATATGTATAAATACGCAGTTGTGGGTATGTTTGAGCGAGTTTAGTTAGTACATATCCCTGCTTTTCACAATCAATACAGTTGCCGATATTGGTATAAAAATATTGGATAAAAACCGGCTTCAGATTACATTTTAATGCGAGCTGCTTCATCAAAAGATAATCCTTGATTTGAAGCAATGAATACAATCGCTTGAGTCGAATGATTTCATCTTTGTTTGTCGATGAATTTTGTGCTTCCATGTACGAAAGCTGATTGCCCAATGAGATAAGTTCAGAAGGAAGAATTGTATTTTCTGTGACAGAGTCGCATGATCGCTGCTGCAGCAAATCAAATTGTGTTTCGAGCGAGAGTATGTCGGTCGAAATATTGTCCTGCGTACTACGAATGTCCTGGATACGCTGACTATTGAAATAGGTGCTCACATAAAAGGCTGTTGCAAAAATAAACAGAGTTATCAAAAGGGCATACAAATAGGTACGTGACTTTGGTGTGCGTGTTTGTGTGATAGGGCTCGTCATAATTATCTCCATCGTACACCAGTTTTAAACGCTGCGCGAACGACAGCAGTGGCCAGCCATAATGGCACAATAAAACTATACAACAAAACAAAAAAGGCAGTACCAAAAGGAACTCGCCTTTTTCCGGTTACTAGCTCAGTTCCAACGGCAATGAGTCCAATTACTAATGCTATTGCTATCAATACCAGAACAATAAGCATGCTGGTATTAAAATAAAACAAATCAAATGTGGGTGCATGCAATTGAATGCCCACAATTTGCCATCGTGCAAAAGCGTGTAGTATTTGTCCAATCAGTAGATATATAAGACGTGTAAAGAAAATAATTGCTGCAAAGATAGACAGCAATGCCATAGGTAAAATAATAATACTCAAATTACCGTACTTCTTGTTGCCAAACATGTAATGATAATCAATCGAATTTCTTAGAAAGCCATAGGTCCAACGTACGCGCTGTTTAAAGAGGGCATGTACTGTACGGGGGGAACCGGTATAGACTACAGCAGTCGGTGCGTTTGCGATTATGTAGCCGGCATCCTGAATGCAGAGCGCCATCTCCAGATCCTCGGTTGAATGTCCGTGTCGCCAACCTTTCATGTCACGAACGATGCTGGTGCGGTAAATAGAAAATGGTCCCGGAGTAATAAATGCCGAACCAAGTGCTGCCAGTGTAAAACGATTGAATACACTAAGCCGGTATTCGGCATCTTGCATGTGCTGGATCAGAGTCTGGGGTTTTTTAATGAGAATTCCCGGCGTGACAGCAGCAACGCGATCATCTGCAAAAACGGGAATGATAGCGCGCAGTGCCTCGGGATCTACGATTGAGTCGGCATCAAGACAGCCGATAAATTCACTGTTTGTGTGTTGAAGAGCAAAATTCATCGCCGTGTGCTTGCCGCCGTTTGGCTTGTCAAAAACTCGGACACGCGGATCGGATTCAAATGTTTTTGCGACTGTTAGTGTGCCATCTTTTGAACCGTCGTTAACGATAATAATGTCGAGCATCTCGTGGGGATAGTTGAGGGCAAGCAAGGAGTGCATAGTTGCAGAGAGGGTGGCCTCTTCGTTGAAACAGGGGACGATAATGGTAACCCGTGGAAAAGTGATGTTTTCGAGCCCTCCAGGTTCATCATGGTCTGTTTTTGTTGTTACAAAGGCCAAAAGCATGAATACTTCAAAGTATAGTGTGACAAAAAAGAGTGCATATATAAGCCAAATCATGTTCGGTATTATAGCACAAAATGGCTCTATTGTTAAGTATTGAAACCCGACGTATACTTGTTCGATGAATAACGCGCACCTTCATCCGATATCCTCACTTGTCCGCGAAGTGACACAAATATTTACCCGTATGGGCTTTGCTTTTGCTGATGGACCGCTTTTGGAGGATGAATGGCATAATTTTGACGCATTGAACGTGCCCAAGGACCATCCGGCTCGCGACATGCAGGACACCTTTTTTATTAAGGATGTGCCCGATCATGTCCTTCGCACGCATACCAGTCCGGTGCAAATTCGGTACATGGAAGCGCAAATACAAAAGGGCATTCGTCCGCCATATCGCGTGATTGTGCCAGGTAAGGTGTTTCGTAACGAAGCAACTGACATGACGCATGAGGCGGAATTTTTTCAACTCGAAGGACTTGCAGTAGGTCCCGACGTTTCTCTCGCACATCTCAAAGGAACGCTCGCGAGATTTTTTAAGGAACTATTTAAGGGTGCATCCGTTGAGATTCGCTTTCGTCCTAGTTTCTTTCCATTCACCGAGCCGTCGGTCGAAGTTGATATGCGATTGGTGGGGGACACTGTCCCAGAAAAACTTCGCGACAGATGGATCGAAATAATGGGCGCTGGAATGGTGCATCCAAACGTTCTCAAAAATGCTGGTGTAGACCCGACTCTCTACAAAGGTTTTGCTTTTGGTGTCGGTCTCGACCGATTGGCCATGCTGCGATGGGGAATTGACGATGTGCGACATATGCATTCTGCAGATCTTCGTTTCATCAATCAATTCTAAATCACCATGAAAATTTCTCGTAATTGGTTACAAACATATTTTGAAGAACCGCTTCCTACTGATGCGGAGATTTCTGACGCGCTCACATTTCATGTATTTGAAATAGATGGAATTGAACATGTTGGCGATGACTCAGTCTTTGATGTAAAGGTCACACCTAACAGAGGACATGATTGTCTTTCGCATCGCGGTATCGCAAAAGAATTGTCAGCGATATTCAAATTTCCTATCAAGGATGATGTGCTTTCAAAATCTGCACCGCCCGTTACAAATATTTCAGAAAATATACTACTCAAAGTTGATGATAGTGCAGTTGCGCCTGTGCATATATTGGCACGTATCGATGGTGTAACAGTAGGACCGTCGCCCTCGTGGCTTGTAGAGCGATTGCAATCATTGGGACAGCGATCGATCAATAATGTTGTTGATGCAACAAACTATGTGATGTTTGGATTGGGACAACCGGGCCACGTTTTTGATTACGACAAACTCCAAGAAAAAGATAGTTCAAAAGGGATACACATCAGATATTCAAAAGAAGGAGAACATATCGATCTTTTGGGAGGAGTGTCATATGACCTTCCTGCAAATATACTGATGCTTACTGATGCGGTAAGTGGTGCACCACTTGATGTTGCGGGCATCAAGGGTGGACGTGCAGCAGAACTTACCACTGAAACAAAAAATATACTGCTCACAGTTGGTTCATTTGATGGTCCAACAATTAGAAAAACAGCTCAAGGGTTAAAGATCCGTACCGATGCATCGAGTCGCTACGAAAACAAACTGCCCGCGCAATTTTGTTACTACGGTGTGCAAGAACTTACCAAGCTTATTACTTTGATTGCGGGAGGAGAGGTGATTGGATATGCTGTACATGATCAAACACAGGAAGAACACACAATCATCGCGGTCACCGAAGAGAGAATTCAGGGCGTATTAGGATATGCTATTTCCGGATCTGAGATTGCTGACGTGTTTCAAAGACTCAGTCTCGCATACAAGGAACAGGCAGGCGTTTTTGAAGTACATATTCCATTTGAACGTATTGACCTTACAATTCCAGAAGATTTGATAGAAGAGGTTGGGCGAATTATCGGGTACGACACAGTGCCTGCCATTGAATTGCCCGAAAGTGAAATTGCACCAGCGGTAAATCATCAATTTTATGTAATCGATTTTTTGAGAAACTTTTTGGTTGAACGCGGATTTAGTGAAGTGTATACGAGTGTGTTTACCGAAAGTGGCGAACAGATTGTTGCAAATAAGGTAGATGGTGTACGGCCATATTTGCGCGATTCGCTTATTGCACAACTGTCTGATTCGCTCGAGAAAAATATTCGCAACAAAGATATTCTCGGGCTCAATCAGGTTAAACTATTTGAAATAGGAACCGTCTGGTATGCAAATGCAGAACATGTGCACATCGCATTTGCAGTTGAGAAACTAAAAAAGCATGACACCATCGATACTTTTGTTCAGGTTCTCGAAAAAGGCGCTGGAGTCAACTTATCAAAAGCTACAAAAACAGCCATCGCTGCCGAAATTCCACTTGAGATATTTGAAAACGCACTCATGCTTACCGATTCCTACGACGAACTTCCACTTTCGCAAACAGAACGATATAAAGCATTTTCAAAATACCCAGCAATTGTGCGCGATATTTCTTTGTGGTGCCCTGCCGGAACCAGTGTAGAAGAAGTGCAAAATAAAATTCAATCCCAGGGCGGAGAACTCCTCACAAGTATTAGACTTTTTGACCAGTTTGAAAAAGAAGGCCGCGTGTCCTACGCATTTCGAATGGTATTCCAATCAATGGACCGAACGCTCTTCGAAGAAGACGCAAACGGTCATGTCGAAAGCATCACCCTTGCTCTCAAAGCAGCTGGCTGGGAAGTCCGGTAATCTATAATTCTTCGACACTAAGATAATGTTTTGTAACTCATTCATGTACCTAACTCCTGCGACCGCGGATGTTAGGTACGCTTTCCATAAGGTGTGCATAGCGTATATATCGATGTGAGGAAGTCACGGTAGAATACTCATATGATGGGGGTCATCGAACAAGGGGTCAAACTTCGTGCGCGTCGGGGACAGATACAACACTTAGTACTCGCTGGCATCCAAACTGCAGGTATGCTTGCTGTCTTGGCGGTTGCTCCAAACGTTATTGGTGCAATGACAAAGCTCGGATTAATACAGTCATCGCGTCAAAAGGATATCGTTTATAAAACAAGCAGCAGGCTGGTTAAATCTGGTGCACTCACATGGAAAAACGGTTATTTAACTATTACAGTAAAAGGAGAGGCACTGCTCTATAAATTGAAATTGATTGAATACAAAAATAAACGTCCAAAACATTGGGACCATAAATGGAGATTACTGATGTTTGACATACCGGAACACCGCAAGAAACTACGCGATCATATTCGTCAAACACTACAGACAATCGGATTTGTTCATTTACAACACAGTGTATGGGCATATCCATATGATTGTGAAGATCTCATAACGTTACTCAAGGCAGATTTTAAAACTGGTAATGATGTCTTGTATATAGTCGCGGATGCAATTGAGAATGACGGACATTTAAAACGCTTATTTAAACTAAAATAATTCCGTACCTAAGTATCGCGACCGCGGGAGTTAGGTACGGAGTAAGAAATTATAAAGATATATGAATTATGAATAAAGAATCAGCCGCGCATCGATATCGATGCGCGGCTATTTGAATGTATGCATGAGAACCTGTCGTGAAAAAGATCGAAAGAGATCGGATGCTTCAGCCTCGACTCGGCGGCGGGATGATGGTCATGGTGCCGTCGGAGTTTTCGACCCAGACGAGAACATGATAGGTGGTTATTCCGTCGATGGTGCAGTTGAGGATCGGATCTCGCCCGAAGAAGGTGACCGAAAACATAGCCTTCGGCCACATTGTGCGGACGTTTTGCACAATCTTTTCACCGATCTTGGGAATGGCCGCGTTTTTGTCATCCTTCATATAGGTGTATTGTCGAGGTCCATCGGTAAATAGCCAGTTGGTTCGCCAGGATATATCGTTTGTAAAGTAAGCCGTGGCGATCGACAGTATAATCGCTACGAACAATAGCATTGTCGCTACCAGTAATGTGTTGAAGTACGGCAAGCCCATAGCACGACACGCCAGCGCAGCTAAACCAGTCAGAATCGTGCCAACAAACAAAATTTTCATGAACTTCAAGTTTCCGGCCCAAACTTCAGGCCAGAAGCCGGCGAAATCGCGCATATGCTTTTGCACATCCTGCGGCTGCCAAATTTGCGCGCCCATCACCCGGAGTGCTTTTTCGACATTGAGCGCTTCGGCTTTGGCGTGATCGATTTGTTCGTGCTTCACTGCTACCTCCTGCTATTGCAAGAGCCCAACGATCCCTAATTAAAGATCTGAACTCTGAGAAAAAACATACCATGTTTACATACCTGTGTCGACGGGTTGAGAGGACTGTAACGATATGAGTCAATAAGAAAAAAGCCGCGCAGGTGCGCGGCAGAGAAAAGGATCATACACGGTGAGTTCGTTGAAAGTTTTTTGCGTAATCGGTAATGCCACCAACATAGAAATGATGACCGCATTCCCGCCAGTCCATGTCGTCGGCATCCCAGAAGTGAATCGTTTCGCGCGCTCGAAATTCGGCGAATGTCAGCTGGTTCTCCCTGGGCGCATGCGAACCGTATTCAAACTTAGTGCCGTTCATATCGATTTGCTCCTCGTGCACGCCACGCACCCACCTGCTTTCGAGGTAGCTTCTTTGCAAAAACACTTTTAATGCCTTCACGGCACTCGGTTCGTAGGAACCATGGTATATCATGTACCACACCAATACGTCTTCGCAATAAATGTTGGTGAATCCGTGGCTGCCGTCGCAGCCTGGGTTGCTAAACCAGGTGTCGACAACAAGAAGGCCGTTCGTCTCGAGCCTAGTGCTTTTTGAGGCTGGATAGCCGGACACCGGCTCTATCTTTGACTTGTTCGAGCCGTAGCCAGCGCGCATGGCGCTGTAAAACGCCTGTTCGATGCGTTTGAGCGACAGATTTTGGATGTTCAGCATGACTCATACTCCTTCTGCGGCACCACGCCTGCAGTCCGCAATATTCATACCACGCACGGCCAATATTGTCTAACATATTCACTGTTGTTTACGGTCTTTTTAGGGTATAATTGATCCACTTAGTATGGCTGTAAAAGAAGAAAAAAAGACGCGAAAAGAGGGCGCATACGAAGCTTCGGACATTACAGTTCTCGAGGGTCTTGAAGCCGTACGACGCCGACCAGGTATGTACATCGGCACCACTGGTGTCGATGGTTTGCACCATTTGGTATGGGAAATTTTTGATAACTCACGTGACGAAGCGATGGGTGGCTATTGTGATGATATCGAAGTAGCACTGCTTCCAGGTAATCGTATTCGAGTGGCAGACAATGGCCGCGGTATTCCTGTTGATGTTCACCCAAAGACAAAAGTCTCGACCCTTGAGACTGTTATGACTATTTTGCACGCGGGAGGTAAGTTTGGCGGCGAAGGCTACAAGGTCTCCGGCGGTTTGCATGGCGTGGGAGCTTCCGTTGTAAACGCACTTTCGACAACTGTTCGCGCCGAAGTGCATCGCGATGGCGGGCAGTACGTACAAGAATACAAAGATGGTGGTAAACCAGTCAGCAAAATCAAACAAGTTGGTAAATCAAAACTGCACGGAACAATTACAACTTTTGAGGCTGATCCAACAATCTTTCCAACAATTGAGTTTAGTTTTGAGCGCATTGTTGCGCACTTGCGACAGCAGGCATACTTGGTAAAGGGATTGCGAATCGCTATTATGGATTTTCGTGAGTTTGATAAAGTTCGCGATGAAGAAGTATATTATCTCCGAGAACTTGGTGCAGATGTGCCATCGGTTACGTTTTACTTTGAAGGGGGACTTAAGTCACTCGTTGGATTTCAGAACCGCCATTTGGACAGTGTGCACAGAAACGTTTTTTATGTAGAAAAGGAAGTTGACGGCGTACAAGTCGAAATTGCACTGCAATACGTCGATGATATTACGTCGCGCATTTCTGCGTTTGCAAACAATATTTATACCGCTGAAGGCGGCATGCATATAACTGGATTTAAAACCGCCCTCACGCGTACGCTTAACAATGCTGCAAAAAGCGGACAAGGCAAAGAAGGTGACAGTTTTACAGGAGACGATGTACTCGAAGGCTTGACTGCGGTTGTGTCGGTCAAAATGCGTGAAGTACAGTTTGAAGGACAAACCAAAGGCAAGCTTGGAAGTGTCGAAGCGCGTGGCGCAACAGAAAATGTATTTGGAGAAGCGTTCAGTATGTTCCTCGAAGAGCATCCTGATGACGCTCGTGCAATCTTAGGAAAGGCGACGCTTGCGATGAAGGCACGTAAGGCAGCAAAGGCAGCCAAGGATTCTATCATGCGAAAAGGTGCACTTGATGGTATGACATTGCCGGGCAAGCTTGCCGACTGCCAAACAAAAAGTGCCGCAGAATCAGAACTCTTTATTGTGGAGGGAGACTCAGCTGGTGGAACAGCAAAAACCGGACGTGACCGCCGCACGCAGGCGATATTGCCATTGCGCGGTAAAATTTTGAACATCGAGCGTGCACGATTGGACAAGATGCTTGGATCTGAACAGATCACCAACCTTGTGGTTGCTATGGGTTCGGGTATTGGAGACATGTTTAATATTGAAAAACTTCGATATCACAAACTCATCATTGCAACCGATGCCGATGTTGACGGAGCACACATTCGTACACTGTTGCTCACACTCTATTACAGACATTTCCGTGCGATCATCGACGGCGGGTATTTGTACATTGCACAACCACCACTCTTTAAGATTAAGCAGGGCAAACAGGTTAACTATGCTTTCTCAGACGCTGAGCGCATTGCATTGGTAGGTGCTGATTTACCGATCGAAGAAGAAGGACAAACCGAAGAAGATCCAACAGACGAAAATGAAGAAGTAACACCGAACGCGGTGACCAAACGAGTTGCAAAGATTTCGGTACAGCGGTACAAGGGTCTTGGAGAAATGAACGCAGAAGAATTGTGGGAAACTACGATGGATCCTGCACGACGCATCCTTAAGCAGGTAACTGTCGAAGATGCTGTTGATGCTGACCATGTCTTTGACATGCTTATGGGTACCGACGTCCCAGCTCGTAAATCATTTATCACGAGCCATGCCCGCGAAGCAACTATCGACATTTAGTCGTTAGTTAGTCGATTTTTAAAATAAAACACCCTCACAATTGTGAGGGTGTTTTATAATTACGTGATTGTAATTTATTGGTAGTTTCCAGCGTTCACACCAACACTTGCTGTGTTGTTTGAAAACGTTGCTTCGTTAACTGTTTGGTTTGGGTCGGCAACAACGGTGAATGTTCCGCCACCCGAGGCAACCTGGGTAAATCGAAGCGTGTTCAACACATGATCTCCTGCACCGAGTGATTTTTGTATAGGAGAAACATAATGATATCCATTGATGGTAGGAAGATCTGCTTCAAAGGTGTACGCACCTGTTGGAGTGCCGCCAATGTTTTTGATATCAAACTTTACTGCCACAGTATCATCAAGTGAGCCCGGGGTTACAGGAATGAATGCTCCAGTTCCTGGATCAATAATACCAACGCCTACGATGGTTACAGAAATATCTGCTGGAGATCGTGGCTGTGTTGGCTGAGTAGTTGTCGCTGGTGTTTGAGTAGGATTTTCCGATGGAGTTGATGTCGCAACAGGAGTTACTGTATTGCCTGGATGAATCGCAATTGTGGCAGTTCCAGTTACAGCAGCACCGCCGCCGACAGGAGTGAATGATATTGTGATAGGGACAGAAGTAATATTGGAACCGGTAAGAGTTGGCATTACGGCAACAGAGTTACTCGTTGTTGATGCGATGATTCCAGTTGCACAAGGAAGTGCTACGTTTGATTGCTGGGGGATTACTGCTTGAAAGCCGGCGCCGTCCGCACAAGCATACGTAAACGTGTAAGTTCCAGATACAGTTGGCTTGTAAGTCCAAGCAATAGTGATGACCGCTCCTGCAGTAGCATCCGTTGGCGCTTGTATTTGAAGGCCAGAAGAGGTTGTAGGATTCCAGTTTCCAAAGGAAATTGGATCAGCAGTGCCTCGAATGAGTGCAATGATATGCAAAAGGCCCCAAACAATAATAAAGAGGATAATCAAAAAGCCGATAATTGCTAAAACGTTAGAAAGAAGCGTCGGCTCCTTTTTTACGTGTACTTCGTCGTGCACAATGACTGGTGTATTCATATAGCGCTATTATCTCATATCCTAGGTAATTGTCAAGTAGGTAGGGTTGACAAAGTGTCATATATGGTGTAGTATGTTCTTTATAAGGAAACCTATATGAACAGCCACGCGCCACATAATCTTCCTACGCAATCCTCAGAAATTGCCCAAAAACCCCCATTTTTGGTGTTTGCAGCTACAGCTATTGTAGTCTTTTTCTGTACGCTTTCTGTAGCCGATTCGGTTGGTTTTGTGCCTGATTATATTGATGGTACTACTCCAATTACTGCCGATATGACAACTTCTGATTCTGGTCGCGACGTTGCACTTTCAAACTTGCCCCAGCTTGGCGATACTACAAATTCTTTGGATACAAATACCAATGCAGCTGGTAATCAGTCACTTGTTATACCGGTTTCTCCAGACGCTGCTCCCACCTCAGGTGTTGGAAGCCTCATTGTAACCAGCGGGCAGTCATCACAAACTCCAAACGCACAAACTGTTAACTCACAAACAGCTCAGCCTGCATCGGCACAAGTTGGTGCCGCTGTGCAAGGATCAAATCCAGTTCGAATCATAATTGATTCAGTAGGGATCGATCTTCCGGTACAAAATCCTGCAACACGTGATGTCGATGCACTTGACGCGCTATTGCAGACAGGCCCTGCTCGATATAGTGCATCCGCACAGTTGGGTGAGGATGGTAATGTGGTTCTCTTTGCCCACAGTTCACATCTTCCAATCGTACACAATCAAATGTTTCGAGCGTTCAACAAAATTCCTGATCTCAAGGCAGGGGATTCTATTACGCTCGTGGGAAGTAACGGCAAAAAATATCTCTACCGCGTAACGGGCGTCGAAAAGGCGAGTACGACCGATGGCACTACCATCGACCTTTCGACCGCGCACGGAAAAAAGCTCACTCTCGTTACCTGTGATACACTCACGGGTAAATCCGCGAGGTTTGTCCTCTCGGCAGATTTTGTAGGAGTGATGTAAGTAGCGTGCGCAGCTCTTTGGATTTCTTGGAAAGGAAAAGAGATGTTGGAGCGATCTATGGACGAGGCTTTACTTGCGATACAAAACAAAATTGCAGAAAAACGTCGAAACAAAGTGTTTCGACGGAAACAGAATGCAGTAGCAAGTTGGAGAAAGCTGTCGGACAAAGAACAGCAAACGCATTTTCGGGACCATCCGGAAGATGTTGCCCCAGCTTTCGATCGTATGGGCAAGGTGCTCAAGAGTGCGGCCGAACAAGCGTGGCCGAAACTTCAGCGCCGAATGCTTGGCGAAAATGAAGAAGAAAAATAGATCAAACTTGATCATTGAAGCGGTTGCCCAGGCAACCGCTTCTTACTTTGTATATTTTTGCTGACTACCGTACAATGGTGCCATGACCGAACCCGTTGTTGATATCGACACATTGGCTACACTTGCGCGCCTTGCCATTACTGGTATCGAGAAAGCAAAACTCGCAAACGAAATACCGCAGATACTCGCTTTTGTAGATATCATTCAGAGCGCGAATGTGGGCGATGCCCCGGCAGATACAGCGCATCGTAATGTTATGCGAGATGATACAAATGTTATAGAGACGGGATTATATACGGAAAAACTTATTGCAGAAGCCCTATCTGCTGCAAATAATCGAATTGTTGTAAAACAAGTTGTCTCGCGCACACGTTAATATGAAAAATATTGACTTAGAAACTCTTACGATTGTCGAAGCGCGCCGCGCACTTGATGCACGTGAATATTCTGCTGTTGATTTAACAGACGCCTATCTCGCCGAAATTGAAAAACGCGATCAGTCATTGCATGCATATCTTGAAGTATGGACTGAGGGCGCAAAGGCCGACGCGCTCCGAGCAGATGCGATGATTGCATCAGGCGATATACATCCGCTCACCGGTATCCCGATTGCAGTGAAAGACAATATTCTTATCGATGGATGTGTTGCAAGTAGTGCTTCAAAAATTTTGGAACATTACACTGCGGTTTATGATGCTACTGTTATCGCAAAACTAAAAGAACAAGGCGTTGTTTTTCTTGGACGCACCAACATGGATGAATTTGCGCTTGGTGGATCGACAGAAAATTCGGCATATGGACCAACACACAACCCGCACGATGAGAGTCGTGTACCGGGTGGAACTTCTGGTGGCTCGGCTGCTGCAGTTGCGGGGAATCTTGCGCTTGCCGCATTGGGCTCCGACACAGGAGGTTCAATCCGACAGCCGGCGGCTTTTTGTGGAGTGGTAGGACTCAAGCCAACCTATGGAAATGTATCTCGATATGGACTAATGGCGGCGGCGTCATCACTGGATCAAATCGGCCCGATAACAAAATCTATTGCGGATGCTCGCATTGTGTACGACGCGATCAAAGGATACGACTCACATGACAGTACTTCGCTGCCCGATGTTTCAAATACATTTGCAACAACCAAGCGGATTGGCGTTCCACGATCATTTCTTGAAAAGGGAATTGATACCGATGTTCTTGCATCATTTGAAAAGACAATACAAGACTTGGTTAGTGCTGGATATGAAATAGTCGATGTCGAATTGCCCAACCTTCAGTATTCACTGGCTGTGTATTATATTATCAATCCAGCCGAAGTGTCGACGAATCTCGCGCGCTACGATGGAGTACGATACGGCACTCGCGTGGATGCGCCAAGTATCGGCGAAATATACGAACAGTCTCGTGCACAAGGATTTGGCCCAGAAACACGACGACGCATTTTAACGGGTACGTTTGTGCTTTCGGCTGGTTATTCTGATGCACATTATCGCAAGGCACGTGCACTGCGCGAACTTATTCGAAAGGATTTTGTTGATGCGTTTAAGGATGTTGATGCAATCGCGCTCCCGACAACTCCAACTCCAGCGTTTACATTGGGAAGTCATACCACTGATCCCGTTGCTATGTATCTCGAAGATATTTTTACTGTACCGGTGAATCTTGCTGGAGTTCCGGCAATCTCAATTCCAACTGACACCGTCGAGCGTGATGGCAAACAACTCCCAATAGGTTTTCAACTTATCGCCGCTCATCGAAATGAGAACATCCTTTTTGATATTGGTAGTACACTAGAAAAAAGTAAGTAAGCATAAAATTAGTTTTGATTGCAAATATTTCAATATAAATGGTTGTATACTAGTATCTATGCATCCAGTGACACTTGCGGAAGGAATAGTAAACGTACTCTACGCTGCAAGTATTTTTACATTTAAATGGGTACCGGCAACTGTAATTTCGCTCAATGGTAGCGAAAGCATTGTGACCGATCCGACGTACTCGCTGCAGCCAATCACTGAACCTGTCTCGATATCACAAGCGGCAGATTATTTGTCGAGCATTGCACCTTCTGCCGCCTATGAACATTTTCTTGTTATTTGGGGAATATACGTGGCGTTCTCGATATTCATTTCTATAATTCTCTTTGCGATAGTTGTGTACTCAATTATGCGTATGCGACATATTCATCATGCAGAACATGATCGATATCATCATGCGGCGCACGCTCATGAACACCATATTGATATAACTCCATCCCAGCTTAGGTGGGACACAATCGTTCAACAAGCAAACGGAGAAGAAACATCCGGTTGGCGTGTGGCAATTCTTGAAGCAGATATTATGCTTGGCGATCTCTTGGATACATTAGGTTACAAGGGTGAGACGATGGGAGACAAGATGAAAATTGTAAACCGATCACAGTTTAATTCGATTGATTTGGCGTGGGAGGCACATCGCACTCGTAACATTGTTGCACATGAAGGATCGCGAATGGTGCTTACGCAGCGCGAAACACAACAAACTATTGCGCAGTATGCAGCAGTATTTAAAGAATTTGGAATTATTAAATAAAACCCACAAAATTGATACATTTCGTTGTAGTACTTCAAAATAATTGAATTTGAAAAAAACTTTGATTCGTGTTAATATAGCTGCAAGTGACAGATATCGCGGGGTAGAGCAGGAGTAGCTCGTCAGGCTCATAACCTGAAGGTCGTAGGTGCAATTCCTACCCCCGCAACACGTATAGCAAAAAGCGCCTCTACATAGAGGCGCTTTTTGTTTGTAGTATTGTTTACGCCACAAAACCAAGGAGGAAGAAAATAATCGTCAAAATAGCGGTGATAAGCAGCGCGGTAAAAAAAAGTTTCCAGGCAAATGCGACGAGCAGCATTCCAAATGAATACACAAGAAAAATAGCGGAAAGGGTCAAGAGGACATTAACCACAAAGCTGATTTTCTCTATGATTTTTTCATCCATATATTCAATTATAGTATCATATTGATATAACGCGCACCAAAATACACTGGAAAAAATGAGAAAGTGGGGTATGATACAAAACACGCCGGGGTAGCTCAGATGGTTAGAGCGTAGCACTCATAACGCTAAGGTCGGCGGTTCGATCCCGCCCCTCGGCACCACCTCAAATGATGGTTCAGGGATCACAACACACAACCCCTCGCAAACTTGCGAGGGGTTGTGTGTTGTATAAGTACATTGGATTAATTCTCGCATCTGGAGGTCACGACTGCAGCACCGTTTGCAGCGGTATGGTATTATTCCTCCCATGAGTGAAATAACGATACGCGAAGAACGGCTGCGCAAATTACAGCTTTTGCGTGACGCTGGTCGCGATCCATATCCTGCTGTAACAGACTATACGGCTTCAATTCCAGATATATTGAATACCTTTGATGAGCGAGTTGCTCAAAATGAGCACATTACCATAGCCGGTCGCGTGATGGCACGCCGCGGACAGGGAGGCATAATGTTTACCGATATTTTTGATGGTAGTGCACGCATGCAGGGAGTGCTGCAAAAAACCGAAATGTCAGAAGCAGAATTTGATTTGTTTAGTGATACCGTCGATACAGGGGATTTTATATCTATTACGGGTACCTTGTTTACAACCAAGCGCGGAGAAAAGTCTGTCCAGGTACAAAGTTGGCAGATGCTATCAAAGTCACTGCTTCAAATTCCGGATGAATGGACTGGAATCAAAGACGAAGAACTGCGACTGCGCGAGAGATACATAGACATGCTTCTCAATCCAGAATTGCGTGCGATGGTTGAACGACGGTCGCGGTTTTGGCATACCATTCGAAACTTTCTTATTGAACGTGGGTTTTTGGAAGTCGAAACTCCTATTCTCGAATCCTCTCCGGGGGGCGCCGATGCGCGGCCGTTTATAACGCATCACAATGCACTTGATATAGATGTGCACCTTCGTATATCTGCTGGTGAACTGTGGCAAAAGGTATTGCTCGTTGCTGGTTTTCCAAAAGTATTTGAAATTGGACGTATCTTTCGCAACGAAGGGCAGTCGCGCGAACATTTGCAGGACTACACACAAATTGAATTTTACGAGGCCTTCTCCGATTATCGAAAGGGTATGCAGTTGGTGCAAGAACTTTTCCGTCGTATTGCTCATGATGTGTATGGGCGTTACGAGTTTAATATCAATGGACATGAAGTGAACTTTGCTGCTGATTGGGAGACGATTGATTTTTGTAGCATCATCAAAGAAAAATACGGTATTGATCCACTAAGCTGTACAGAAGCCGAGGCAATCGCCGCTGTTTCAAGTGCACACATTAAGGTGGGAGAAAAACTAAACAAAGCACGAGCGGTTGATCATTTGTGGAAAGCTATTCGGAAGACGATTACCGGACCTGCATTTTTGACCGGTGTTCCTGTGTACTTGGAGCCGCTTGCAAAGAGATCGGCGAGTGATAAGAGAATTGTTGAACGCATGCAGGTTTTGATTGCCGGATCCGAACTGGGCAAGGGATATAGTGAATTGAATGATCCACAAGATCAGCGCTCGCGATTTGAAGAACAACAGGCTATGCGTGAAGCAGGTGATGATGAGGCGCAACGACTCGACGAGAGTTATGTGCGTGCAATGGAATACGGCATGCCGCCGGCGTTTGGATTTGGAATGTCAGAGCGCGTTTTCTCATTCCTCGAAAACAAATCAGCGCACGAAACACAGCTTTTCCCTCTGTTGCGACCAAAGGAATAGGTTGTTACTATTCAAGTAGGTATGGGGTTGATTGTGTCACGCGACATAATCAGCCCCATCACTGATGTTTCTTGGCCGCTAGGAAAGTTTTTACTTGCCTAGCGGTCGAAACTTTATTTGCTATACTGGCAGAATGAAACTCTCAGACATATTACGCGAGCGCGGCTATGTCTACCAATTCTCGGGCGATAATCTTGAAACAGTAGTTGATACACCACGAACGCTTTATCTGGGCGTAGACCCTACAGCCGACTCCATGCATGTAGGACAACTTATGGGTGTACTTGTGCTACGACGATTTGTCGAAGCAGGGAACAAGCTCATTGTATTGGTGGGCGGAGGTACGGGCATGATTGGTGACCCGGGCGGAAAAAGTGCCGAGCGCAATCTACTTGATGACGAAACAGTCAAACATAATACCGAAGCACTTAAAAAACAATTTACCCAACTGTTGGGTGGCGTTCCATTTGAAATGGTAAACAATGCCGACTGGCTGCACCCCTTGAACTACATGGAATTTTTGCGCGACATTGGCAAGCATTTTACGGTGAACGAAATGATCAAGCGTGACACGATCCGTCCGCGGCTCGAAACGCCGGATCAAAGTATTTCTTATACTGAATTTTCGTACATGCTTTTGCAAGCATATGACTTTTTGGAATTACATACGCGATATGGCTGCGATTTACAGGTGGGTGGATCCGATCAGTGGGGCAATATTTTGCCGGGAGTCGATTTAATTCGACGCAAAACAGGGGAGCAGGCATATGCATTCTCGTGGCCACTTTTGGTTGATGGTGCCGGCAAAAAGTTTGGAAAATCTGAAGGTAATGCAATATGGCTTGATCCTAAAAAGACTTCTCCATTTCAATTTTATCAATTTTGGTTGAATGTTGATGATCAAATGGTGCATGAATTATTGTTTAAAATGACACTTCTCTCGCAAGAAGAAATTATTTCAATAATGCAAAAGCATTCAGCAAACCCTGGCGAGCGGCTTGCACAAAAAACACTTGCACATGAAGTGACGGCTCTTGTCCATGGACCTGATAATGCAGAAGAAGCTGAGACCGCATCGATTGCGCTCTTTGGTGCGCATTCATTTACTGACCTCGATCTCGACACTGTTGCGCTGCTTACCCGTGAAGCCCCGTCATGTGTTGCTGAACCAGGCAATGATCTATTGGATCTGCTCGTATTCTCAACACTTGCAACATCGAAGCGCGAAGCACGTCAATTTTTGGAAGATGGAGCGATTACAATTAACGGTCAGAAGATTACCGAGTCGCGGCCACTTGAAGAGGGTGACTTTATTAAAGATGTGGTTCTTTTGCGTCGCGGAAAGCGAGGTGTCGCTCTTTTGACTTTGCTACAATGAACCGTCCGATTACTTTTGATATTGAGAAGCGTGGACCGGGACTCGCACGTGCGGGAACCATTACGACCCCGCATGGTGACATTCAAACACCAGCGTTTATTGGTGTTGCAACCAAGGCGACATTGAAGGGAATTGTGCAGGACAGGTTTAGTGATCTTGGTGTACAGGCGATCATTTCTAATACATATCATTTATTTTTGTCACCTGGTGAAGGTGTAATAGAGAAGGCTGGAGGGATTCATGCGTTTATGAATTTTGACGGACCCATCATGACCGACTCCGGCGGCTTTCAGGTATTCTCTCTCGGTGAAGGATTTGGCAAAAAATTGTCTAAGCTCTCAAGTATGCCCGAAGTTACACCAGAGAGTTCCACACAGCCTGTCTTTTATGATGAAGATCTTGCCACATCGCATGGCAAGCTTGCTGTTGTTGATGAAGATGGAGTTACATTTACTTCGCATATCGACGGAACATTACACCGCTTTACACCTGAGCGCTCGATCGAAATACAGCACAAAATTGGAGCAGACATAATTTATGCATTTGATGAATGCACCTCACCATCTGCCGAATATGAATATCAGCGAGAGGCGAGTGGTAGGACTCATGCGTGGGCACGCCGAAGTCTCTTGGCGCATCGGCAAAATATTGAAATGGGTAACAAGCAGGGATTGTATGGCATCGTACAAGGTGGGCGATTTGCCGATTTGAGAATTGAAAGTGCAAAGGCACTCGCCGAAATGGATTTTGACGGCTATGGCATTGGGGGATCATTTAGTAAAAATGATCTGCTTGGCATACTCGACAAAGTAAATGCAGAATTACCCGAAGAAAAACCACGGCATTTGCTTGGTATTGGTGAGCCGGAGGATTTGTTTATTGGAGTTGCTGCTGGTGCCGATACGTTTGATTGTGTAACTCCGACGCGAAATGGCCGCACAGGCACTTTGTATACAAGAAATGGAAAACTCAATATCCGCCGTGCCGAATTTACCGATGATTTTACTCCGCTCGATGCGACGTGCAGTTGTTTTGTTTGCAAAAATTATACACGCGGATATATTCATCACTTGTTTCGTACGGGCGAAATGCTCGGCCCCATACTTGCTAGCGCGCATAACATATACTTTCTGACACATCTGATCGCCGACATTCGTACCTCGCTTCTCGAAAAAAGATTCGAATCTTTTAGGGATGAATTCCTCTCTCAGTACCTATAGAGCTTGCGAAAGAGGATTTTTAGCAAGATTTTTGGTACAGTAGGGTAATGGCCCGATTTAATCTCAAAAGTAATTACGCACCAGCTGGAGACCAGCCAACGGCAATCGAAGCCTTGGTAAAGGGAGTAAAGGCAGGCGTTCGTGATCAGACGCTGCTTGGTGTTACTGGTTCTGGTAAGACATTTACCATTGCAAATGTAATCCAGCAAATTCAAAAACCCACTTTGGTGATTGCGCATAATAAAACACTTGCCGCTCAACTTGCAGCCGAGTACCGAGAATTTTTTCCTGATAATGCGGTGCATTATTTTGTTTCATATTACGACTACTATCAGCCAGAAGCATACGTTCCGTCGTCTGACACGTTTATCGAAAAGGAGGCGATGGTCAACGAAGATATTGAGCGTTTGCGACACGCTGCAACGCAAGCATTGCTTACTCGCGATGACGTTATAATCGTCGCGTCTGTTTCGTGTATCTATGGATTGGGTAGTCCAATCGAATATCAAAAGGTCAACATGAAACTGGTCAAGGGTGAAAAGATGACACGCTCGGATCTCACAAAAAAACTAGTCAGTATGTATTTTGAACGTGTTGCCGGAGATCTTTCACCTGGTTCATTTAGAGCATTGGGAAGTTACGTTGAAATCATGCCAGCCAGTGAGCGAGTAGTGTATCGAGTTGACCTTTCTCAGGGAGCAATTAGTCAGATCGAGGAAATGAACTCGGTCACGCGAGTGATTGATGCAACACATGATGCAGTATTTATATTTCCCGCAAAACACTATGTGACTCCAAAGGAAGTACAAGATGCCGCTGTTGCCGAAATGGAACTTGAACTTGCTGCACGACTAAAGCAACTTCAGGGTGCCGAAAAGATACTCGAACACGAACGACTCAAGCGTCGTACACGGCAGGATATAAGTATGATCAGAGAGTTTGGATATTGTAACGGTATCGAAAACTACTCGAGACATTTTGACCGAAGACAACCGGGAGAACCGCCATATACGCTGATGTCTTACTTTCCACATCTTAAGGACGGCACGCCAAACTTTTTGACGGTGATCGACGAGTCGCACGTGGCAGTGCCACAAATTGGTGGTATGTATGCAGGCGATCGGTCTCGCAAAGAAATGCTCATTGAGCACGGATTTAGACTTCCGAGTGCGCTCGATAATCGTCCGCTTACATTTAAAGAATTTGAGAAAAATGTCTCACAAACAATTTATACTAGTGCAACGCCGGGTAAATATGAAATAGAACACAGTGGCGAACCAGTTTCTCAAATCATTCGCCCAACTGGTCTTATTGATCCCGAGATTATCGTACGCCCTGTCGTGTCTGGAATCGACTACGAAGGACAGGTAAAAGATTTTCTACGCGAAGCGGAACTGGTGACAAAAAAAGGTGCACGATCTATGGTTACCGTACTCACGAAAAAAATGGCAGAAGACTTGACCGAATTTCTCATTGGCAAAAAAATTAAGGCGCGATATGTACACAGTGATATAAAAACGATTGAACGTATCGAAATCTTGACCAATTTCCGCAAAGGAGAGTTTGATGTTTTGATCGGTGTAAACTTGTTGCGCGAAGGACTCGATCTTCCCGAGGTGGAACTGGTTGGAATTCTAGATGCAGACAAAGAAGGATTTTTGCGTAGCGAGACTTCACTTATTCAAACCATTGGACGCGCGGCACGTAACGTTGATGGAAGAGTTATTTTGTATGCCGATGTCATGACAGGATCGATGGAGCGTGCGATTGGTGAGACTAATCGCCGTCGTGCAATTCAGATTGCATATAACACCAAACATGGCATTACTCCAGCAACAGTAAAGACCCGCATTAAGGATATTGTCGGAGACATTACCCGTGCCCGCAGTCGTGCTGTTACCGAACTTGCCGAGTTGGATAGCGCGGCATTTGGCGGAGATACTAAAAAATTGATTGCAGAGAAACGCCGACAAATGCATGATGCAGCAGACAGTCTTGATTTTGAAACGGCAGCACTTATTCGCGATGAGGTGCAGCATCTTGAACAAAAGTTAAAAGAAGAAGATAAAACAAAGCCAAAGGAGAAAAAAGTAAGAAAAGGGCACACCAAGATATAATAGCTAGTATGATTACCATTCAAAAGGATATTCCACTTGGACCGCTTACCACTTTTGAGATTGGCGGTAACGCACGTTTGTATTGTGAGGTACGTTCCGAAGCAGATATCGAAGAAGCAATTCGCTATGCACAAACAGAAGAGGTTCCGTTTTTCATTCTTGCTGGGGGCAGCAACATGCTTATAGACGATGATGGATTTGATGGGCTGGTTATTCGCATGCTGAGCGACAGCTATTCGTTTGAAGGAAATATGCTTACCGCTTCATCTGGATGCAATTTGTCGGTCCTTATCGATGCCGCCGCTAAACATATTCTTGGTAGTTGGGAAAAGCTTGCTGGCATTCCGGGAACATTGGGCGGAGCGGTGCGCGGCAATGCGGGCGCCTTTGGCACCGAAATCAAAGATGTTGTGGTGGAGGTCTCTGCAATGCATATTCATACATTTGAGAAAAAGATATTTACGACAGAGGAATGTGAATTTAGTTATAGAAATAGTTTTTTCAAGTTACATCCAGAGTGGGTTATTATTTCTGCAACTATGCGATTGGCAGAAAAAGACCAAAAGGAAATACTCGCAGAAATCGAACATACGATCCATGAGCGTGAGATTCGACATCTGCAAAATGTTCGTGCCGCAGGATCATACTTTATGAATCCGGTTGCGCCCGAGCACGTTGTAAAATATTTTGAGACAGAAAAGGCAACTACAGCCCGCGAGGGTAGAGTGCCGGCCGGATGGCTTATTGATAAAGTAGGTTTGAAAGGCGAGCGGGAAGGCGGTGCAATAGCCAGCGTACAGCACCCAAACTATTTGGTAAATGAAACCGGTTCGGCGACAGCATATGACGTGACGCAGCTTGCTGAGCGCATCAAACATGCGGTATACAAAGAATATGGCATCACGCTCCAAGAAGAGGTAACCCTGCTCTAAAAATCAGGCTTACGGGCTTATATTTTTGCTCTTAATGTGTTATAATTGAGCTCTTAATTCTATGAGCGATACTTCAAAAAACAGCATAGGTGCGAACAAAATAGTCATCAAAGGCGCTCGTACTCATAACCTCAAGAATGTGAGTGTTGAGGTTCCTCGCGACAAAATGATCGTATTTACCGGTCTTTCTGGAAGTGGAAAATCATCCCTTGCCTTTGATACTATTTTTGCCGAAGGCCAGCGCAAATATGTCGAATCGCTCTCTGCATATGCCCGACAATTTTTGAGACAGATGCAAAAGCCCGATGTTGATGAGATTAGCGGACTCTCACCAGCAATATCCATTGATCAAAAAAGCCGGTCAAATAATCCGCGCTCGACTGTTGCTACGATTACCGAAATTTACGACTACCTTCGCGTACTCTATGCACGTGTTGGAAAGCCCCATTGTCTTGTGTGCGGCCGTGAAATAAAAAAACTTACCAACGAGGAAATATTGGAGACGGTATTAAAGTTTGTTGATGCAGCTACAAAATCCGGAAAAGCAGATGGGAAGAAATTGACCGCGTCTGTTACGCAATCAAAAGTGCGTATTAGTTCTCCTGTAGTTGTAGGGCGAAAAGGTGAATACTACCAAATGCTCTATGACTATCTCAATAAGGGATACGAAAAAGTAGTTATCGATGGAGAAGAAAAATCATTGCGTGAACGCATTGTGCTCGAAAAGAATGTAAAACATACGGTTGATATTGTTGTTGATGATATTTTTGTAAGTGAATTTCGGGATGATCTTAAGGCTGCGCGAGAACGTGCATCCGAGGCAATCGAGCGTGCACTTCTTGAGTCCGAAGGACTGGTAACCGTTACCGACCCCGATGGTCAAACGCATCTCATCTCAGCAAAGTTCATGTGTCCATACGATGGATTTTCATTTCCAGAAGTTGAACCGCGACTCTTTTCTTTTAACAGTCCATACGGAGCATGTTCAGAATGTAAGGGACTGGGTACAAAGTTTCTTTTTAGTGATGAAGAATGTGATGTGTGTCACGGAGCACGATTGCGCCCAGAGGCACTACATGTGTTTATTGGAGGGGACGCAAAGACCGGTAAAAACATCGTCACCCTTACATCGATGTCTATTCAGAATGCCGGTGCTTTTTTTGATTCGCTCAAACTTTCTGCAAAGGAAGAAGAGATATCACGCACTGTTATCAAAGAGATTACCGCTCGACTTACCTTTATGCTCGACGTAGGTATCGAATATCTTACACTCGATCGCAAGGCAAATACTCTTTCTGGAGGAGAAGCGCAGCGCATTCGTCTTGCTTCACAGCTTGGCAGTGGTCTTGTGGGTGCGCTTTATGTACTTGATGAGCCAACAATCGGACTCCATCAGCGTGATAATGACAAGCTTATTGATACGCTCAAACATTTGCGTGATTTGGGAAATACAGTGATAGTTGTTGAGCACGACGAGGATACCATTTATGCATCTGACTATATTGTAGACATCGGACCAGGGGCGGGAGTCCACGGAGGCAACATTGTTGTTTCGGGCTGGCTCGAGGATTTGCTCACTGCAAAAACAAACAAGAGCGGATCACGAACGCTTTCATATTTGCGCGAAGAAGCGCGAATCGAAATCCCAGCGCAGCGTCGCACACAAGACAAAGGAAGTATCAAAATCCGTGGCGCAACCAAATTTAATCTTAAGAATGTAAATGCCGATGTGCCTCTCGGTAAGTTAGTTTGTATTACTGGCGTTTCGGGTTCGGGTAAATCAACTTTCTTGTATGAGATACTACACCGCAACTTGCAGGCACGATTTGATTCACGCTGGAGAAGTGCAAAGACATTTAATGCAAAAGAATTTAGCGGCACCGAATACTTGAGTCGAGCAATTCTTATAGACCAGTCTGCGATTGGTCGCACACCTCGTTCTAACCCGGCAACCTATACTGGCGCATGGACGCATATTCGAGATATGTTTGCCATGAGCGAAGAATCAAAATCTCGAGGATGGGGACCGGGAAGATTTTCTTTTAACGTAAAAGGAGGACGATGTGAAGCATGTCAGGGTAATGGTCTTATTGCAGTCGAAATGCACTTTTTGCCAACCGTGTACGTAACGTGTGATGTTTGTAATGGTAAGCGGTTCATGAAAGAGACGCTTGACGTAAAATTTAAGAACAAGAATATTCACGACATTCTTTCGATGACAGTTGAAGAAGCAGGGCGCTTTTTTGAGGACATTCCAGCAATTTCGGACAGACTTCAGTCGCTTGCCGATGTGGGACTTTCATATCTTACACTTGGACAAAGTGCAACGACGCTTTCTGGCGGTGAAGCGCAGCGCGTCAAAATTGCGTCGGAGTTGTATCGACCGATGCAAAACAAGACCATTTATTTGCTTGATGAACCGACTGTCGGATTGCACTATGACGACGTTCAAAAATTGATTGATATTTTGCAAAAGTTGGTAGACCGTGGAAATTCGGTGGTGGTAATTGAGCACAATCTCGATCTTCTTAAGTGTGCTGATTATATTATCGACATGGGACCAGAAGGTGGCGCTGGCGGGGGAAATATTGTTGCAAAGGGAACACCAGAGGAAGTCTCAAAAACCGACGGTTCTCACACGGGATATTATCTTAAACGTGTTCTTAAAAGGGCTAAGAAATAACTGCTTGCAAAGCCATTTTCTAATGGTAGTATGAATTTTTAGAGCATAGAGAGATTGCTGCTCGGCGTAGAAATCAAGGAGAAGGCAATGCGAATTCTTACAGGTGGGATAATCGCTGAAAGAATTGCCATAAGTAACCCTGATGATGACTCGATTGCCAACATGGCGATCCCTTATCTTAAGGAAGGGGCTTTCGACGACTCGGCGCTTGTTCAACTTGTCCAAGTTGCGAATCCTGGCGGCGAAATGGATATTTTGATTCTGGCGATACTGCTAAAAAAATGTCCACAACATTCGGACACTGCAGAGGTCAAGAAATTCTTGCCGCTCTGGACCAGTATTTATCGTTGCGCTCGGATGAATACACGGGTCAAAAGTCATGCGGGCTCCATGATTGAAAGAGCGACACATCCCCCTTCTCCGTACGCTCCCGTTGAAGATCTGCTGCCGGAGGAGTTGACAAAAAAGTTGAAAGCGCTACCCTGAGTACAGGCCAACTCGAATCTTGTGATTCGACAGGCAACAATAACTGACTCGCGGTTTATCCGAGTCCTAATGCTCTTTCTTCTTTGCAACTAGCCCGTCACTTTTGTGTCGGGCTTGTTTCTTTTTAATATTTCCAAAACCGCTTCAAAGCTTTCTTATTTTTCGTGTTTAGGATAGTGTGGACATATGACCCGAGAAGACCTCAATAAGGTAAAGCTTCCTGATGCACCTGGGGTGTATGTCTTTAGGGATGCCAAGAAAAAAGTCCTTTACATTGGCAAGGCGACTTCGCTCCGTGATCGAGTGCGAAGCTATTTTACCAGTGACCTACTTGCAACGCGCTCACCGCTTATCGCACAGATGGTAGAAAAGGCATCATCTATTTCGTATACCGAAACTAATTCGGTACTCGAAGCGCTTATTCTCGAGGCAAGTCTTATCAAGCAGCATCAGCCCCCTGCTAATACCGATCAAAAAGATAACAAGAGTTTTAATTATCTTGCCATAACCAAAGAGGCTTTTCCACGCGTCATCATAGTGCGTGGTCGTGTACTTTTTGATGCAGTACACCCAGTGCCATACACAACCAAGTATGTGTTTGGCCCGTTTCCGCATGGTGGCCAACTTAAAGAAGCGCTCGCAATAGTCCGTAAAATATTTCCATTTCACGATACGTGCACACCTTGCGCGGCAACACTTGCCGAAGAACCAACCGTGCACCTGGATGAGAGCCCAAAAAAAAGAACTGCAAACAAGCAGTGTCGGCCGTGCTTTAACCGACAGCTAGGGCTTTGTCCGGGCGTATGCAGCGGAGAAATTTCTCAAGAAGAATACAAAGAGGTGATACGAAATATCGCCGAACTTTTTTCTGGCAAGTTCAAGGGTCTTCAACAGCGATTGGCTCGAGAAATGAAAAAGGCATCGAAGGAGGAACGGTTTGAAGAAGCTCGCACACTGCAGCGACAGGTTGCAGCATTAACACATGTGCGTGACGTCTCGCTTATCAAATCAGACCTCGCATCTGATGGGGGATCATCACGTGTTCGCATCGAAGCGTATGATGTGGCCCATACAGGAGGATCTGAAACACTTGGAGTTATGGTGGTAGTTCAGGCAGGCGAAGCTATTAAAAGTGCGTATCGAATGTTTAAAATTCGCACCTCGACCAATGACGATGTCGCATCGCTTTCTGAAATGATTGTGCGACGGCTTTCACATCGTGAATGGCCCTTGCCGCAAATAATAGCGGTGGATGGAAGTACCGCACAAGTGCGAGTTGCCGAGCACTCGTTACAAAACGCAGGACTTTCTATTCCTGTTGTGGGAGTAGTGAAAGATGCGCGCCACAGACCAGATCATCTTATTGGAGATGACGCCTCTATAAAGCAGTTTGAAAAGGATATTTTGCTTGCAAATGCCGAGTCGCATCGATTTGCAATTACAAAGCATCGCAAACGCATGCGACGCGCCCTTTTCTAAGAGCAGATCCAAGTGTTTTTTCACAAATTTCCGGTGATATACTATTGATATGAAAATCAATGTTGCGGTGTTGCGAGGAGGGCCATCAAGTGAATATGCACTCTCGCTTAAAACCGGAGCAGAATATCTGCGCTCTTTGCCCGAGGATCAGTACACGGTTCGCGACATCTTTATCGACATGGAAGGCGTATGGCATTCGCGGGGTATTCCTACGACACCGGTACAAGCTTTGGCACAATCAGACGTAGTGTTAAACGCACTCCATGGCGGTATGGGTGAGGATGGAACGGTAAGCAGATTTTTGGAACAACAAGGTATTGCGTACGCAGGGTCGCGCGCCCCTGCTGCAGCACTTGCCCATAACAAAATTCGTGCACGAGAGGCGCTTCGCGCCGCAGATATTATGACGCCGCAAGGAATGCCATTTGCGCTTTCAGATGATATCGACACCGGGACTATGGCGATGCAGGTCTTTGAGACATTTGCGCCACCGTACGTTGTTAAACCAGTTTCCGAAGGACATTCAACGGGTGTGCGATATGTTGCAACAATACGTGACTTACCAGATGCTATTGGAGACGTTCTCGACGCTTATGGAGCTGCACTAGTTGAAGAATATATTAATGGCGAGCAGGTGCATGCCAGTGTGCTAGAAAATTTTCGCAATCAAGACGTATACGTATTTCCGATTGCACAACAAAACATTCCTAAGCAATCACGAGTACTTTTACCATCGCATTACAGCGAAAATAGTATTGAACATGTTGTACCAACAAAGTTTACCCATGACAATAAAAGTGAAATGGAAAATATTGCTCGGCAAGTACATGCGGTACTCGGTATGCAACACATGTCTCAGGTTGATATGATTAAAAGTCCGCGGGGAGTATATGTACTCGAGGCAGATAGCGTGCCGGCATTGCATTCTGCTTCTGCTACGCCAAAAATGCTTGAAAGTGTTGGGGTTTCAGTTTCGGACTATGCGCAGCACCTGATAAAGCTCGCAATGAATGTATGAACAACGCTACACTGAACGAATGGCAAAATGACGGTATCAAGCTTACCAAACGGTATGCATTTCCAGATTTTGTAAGCGCACTCGCGTTTGTAAACAAGCTTGGAAACTACGCAGAAAAGATGCAGCACCATCCGGATATCGAGCTCGGGTGGGGATATTGTGTGGTTTCGTGGTCAACACACGATGCAGGAGCCGTCACCGATAAAGATATTGAAATGTCAAAAGAAAGTGATACAATGTTCGAGTCCGAGAATAATGCATAAGCATTAATTGGGCCCTTAGCTCATCTGGTAGAGCACCTCATTTGCAATGAGGGGGTGGCAGGTTCGAGTCCTGTAGGGTCCACAAATTTGATTCGAAACACATTAAAAGCCCGGCAGTACTAACTACTGGGCTTTTATAAAAATAAATTTAGTACTACGGTTATCCCCTTATTACCCCTATCTTATTAGATGGACAGGTACATCCAGTGTATAATTTTCATATAATTATGAATAATAAGACACGTATGGGGACACTATCACTATCAACGTATCGGACTTTTCTGCAGTATGCGATCCTTCTCTTGGGTATATTCTTTACCTTTGCATCATACGCTTCTGCGTCAACATCTGTTGGTACGATCGACTCTGTACATGCCTATGCATGGAGTAACAACGACGGCTGGATCAATTTTGGTACTACCAATGGGGGATTGCAAATAACTGACACCGCTGTCACTGGCTATGCGTGGGATAGTAATACCGGCTGGATCAACATGGCGCCAAGTCAGGGAGGAGTTACCAACGATGGCGAGGGACATCTTGGAGGGTTTGCATGGGGAGCGGGTACTGGTTGGATCAATTTTACAGGAGTAACTATCGGCGTCAACGGACGATTCCAGGGTACTGCGGCCGGGGTTGGCAACGGATCTAATATTGGCACGATTACATTTGATTGTACAAACTGTTGGGTCCAAACAGACTGGCGTTCTGTCACTTGGCGTAGCGCACCAGTAACGGGCGGCGGCGGTAGCCCAAGCAGTGGTGGTTCTACTGGGGGTTCTAGTGGCGGCGGAGTCGCGACTTCAACATCTCCAACAAGTTCTCTATCCGTAAGTGTTGCAACATTGGGAGCACTCTATACAAACAATCCAGCTTCAATCTTTAATCCCAAGACCAGCCCTACACATGCAGAGCCAACGACTCCGCCGCCAGCTACTCATACGATAATAAAAACAGGCGGCCAATCTACATCAACTGCATCCGTTTCCGATTCGTTTAACGCAGGTAAAAATTGTATATTGGTAACCAATGATCTCCTTACTCTCAAGACAACCGAATGCGGTATTCTCGAACAAATTCTTCCTGGTATAGGAATGGTTAAGCTTGAGGTGCAGCCAGGATCATCAAATGTTCCGACGGTATTTCGCATAACAGTACAAACGGCGCATCAAACGCCAGGGCAGCCACCGGTAGGAGATGTGTATGATATTTCTGCATATAATGCGATAACAAATGCACCAATACACAAGTTTAGTAAATTGCTCAAGATAACACTCCCTGTTCCTACAAGCTTCCGCGGCAAGCAAGGGCTCCATCTAAAAACAAGGGAAACGACTGTCGATCCATGGTCAGGAATTCCTAATTCCGTCTTTGCGTATGACACTGTCACATTTTATGTAGACCACTTGTCGATGTTTACCATTACCGCTGATGAAAATACAGATACCACTCAAACTCTGGCTCCAGTTGCTGCACAAACCACTCAGAATAATTGTGTCCTCATTCCCGCGATAGACGCGTACCTTACATTCTATGTACAAATGTTTGGATGTACGATTCTTCCTCTCGAGGCAATAGCTGGCTTCCTAGTTCTGTGTATATTGATAGTTATCGCTATAATTTTTATCAAAACAAGAAAGCCAAAGATCAACAGTAACCTCCCAACCGGAATGCCAACAGGACAGTCATTCTAAAAGTATGAAAAATGTACGAGCTATAGGCCTTTTTATCGCCGTATCTTTTCTCGTGCCGTTGTCTGCCTTTGCCACAACGTACACTCCCGGCCAAACTTTAGACCCAAACTGTTCACCAAGCGATCCCACCTGTTTGGTTGTAAATATAACTATTACCGCAGCAAATATTAATGCGACATCTACTACCGCAACGAGTACGTTTGCAGGAGGGTTCTCCGTAGGTACTAGTAGTCTCTTTGTTGACAGTATCTCAGGCAAGGTGGGGATAGGCATCACTCCGCCCTCGTCTTCTTCGTACATACTTGATGCAAATGGTGGCATTAATGCGTCTGGCGGAGCACAAAGTACTGGTCCTCGTAACATCGGATTCTCGATTGGTGGCGGTCAAGCGGTATTTACAAACATGGGTAATTCATCAAACTTGTTTGTGGGAAATTCTGTAGGTGCAAATGCAACAGGTTCGGTAGCGTACCGCAATACCATCTTTGGTCTCAATTCCGGGGCAAACATTCCCGATGTCTCGAGTGGAGGTGGTTTTGCCAATTCATTCTTTGGATACAACGCGGGCAATGCGAATACTCTTGGAGCAGGTAATGTTTTTCTTGGAATTAATGCAGGTTGGATCAATACAACAGGCGGCTCAAACACGGTGGTCGGCACAAATGCAGGTTATTTAATTACGACTGGCAGTGGAAATACTGTTATTGGTGGAAGCGCAGGAGGAACTACGGGCGGAGCCATTACGGGAAATAGCAATATTATTGTCGGATCTGGATCGTCAAACATAACTTCAGGCTCCAACAATATTATGATAGGTAACCTATTAAATACTGCTTCCTCTACCGACAATTATCAAATGAACATTCAAAACATTTTGTACGGTAAAAATAATTCAGGAACAGCACTCACTGCTTCAACCGGACAGCTTGGTGTAGGAACATCTACTCCGTGGGGCAGGTTTTCCATTGCTGCAGCCGCAAACGCATCTATTCCACAATTTGTTGTCGCGTCATCAACTGCTGTCAGTTTTATTGTTGATCAGTCAGGAAACGTCGGCATCGGAACGAGTTCTCCAAGTGCAGGCACGAGCCTCGACATTTTTAATACCTCGACCTTTGGAATAGTAATGACACGCTTTTCATCGAGTGCCAACACTGGCTTCCGCCGTGCACAAGGTACCTCGGGCGCTCCAACAATTGTGTCGAACGGGCAGAATCTCGGCCAATATTTTTGGCAAGGATTTGATGGTACAAACTATCAAACGGCAGCAGCTATGAATGCCACCGTTGATGGAACGACAGTCAGTTCTTCCAGCATGCCAGGGCGTCTCGTATTCTTGACGACACCCAGTGGCAGCACCACTCTTTCCGAGCGAATGCGCATTGATTCAGCTGGCAACGTCGGTATTGGTACTGCTTCTCCTGTTGGCACAGGCTCTACTACACTTCAAATTTTGGGAAGTGGGGGTGGTGCGACCCAGTATGGTTCTCTCTCTCTTTCAAACTCAACAAACGGCGGCACCTCCATCCCTGGAAGTGTAGATTTCTACGGCGCCGGGACTTTGTATAACGCTATACGGCCTACTCTTACTACTGGGGGTGCCAGTGGAAGTTCCGACTTAAAATTTTACAATTTGAACGCCGGTGTTTTTAACAACACGGCAACAATTACCAAGGATGGGCAGTTCCGGTCCACTTCTGGTTTTTTTGGGGGGACAGCGGGGTTTGGACTGCTGGACGAGTCCTTAATTTTACAAGAATCTAACACCGGTGCTGGCGCAAACTCCCAAATTTCTTTCCGGGATTATCTCGGGAATAATATCTCGGCAATACGAAATGTATATCCTGGCGGCACCAATACGGGTAGTCTTGCTTTCCTTACCAACAACGGCGGCACCTATGCCGAGCGAGTCAGGATTGATAGCGTGGGTAATGTTGGCATCGGCACCTCGACCCCCACCGCACAGTTGTCTACCACCGGCACTGTCCGCTTCTCCAACTTCGGCGCGGGAACTCTCACCACCGACGCAAGTGGTAACCTTTCAGTATCTTCTGACGAACGTTTGAAAAACATCGACGGATCATTTACCCGAGGACTCTCAGACATCATGAAGCTCTCACCAATCTCTTACCACTGGAATCAACTCTCAGGCCTTGATACACAAAATAGTTATTCTGGCTTCTCAGCACAAAATGTCCGGTCGGCAATACCAGAAGCTGTCGGCACCACCAACAACGGCTATCTCACCCTCCAAGATCGTCCTATTCTTGCTGCGACGGTGAATGCGATTAAGGATATTGGAAGTATTGCCGGTGGGTTTAAAGACGCGCTCGTAAGCTGGCTTGGATCTTCGAGTAATGGGCTAAACAAAGTTACTACAGATCAGTTGTGTGTGCGCGATAACACGGGCGCCACTACTTGTATCACCAAATCTCAACTTGATGCTCTTCTTTCGGGAACAGGGCTGAACGGAAGGGGAACAGGGATTGGTGGAACTCCTGCACAAGTAGATTCAACGCCAGAACCAGATACTAGCACCACTACACCTTCAGAAAATGATGTAACAGAAACTCCTGTACTCGATTCCTCATCTACCCCAATCCAATAACTGGGAGTCAAAATGTTCCGGCCAGACGGCCCCCAAATAGGGTAGTCTAACTGGGATAAAAAGATGCATTTTTTTTGGTTTGCGGTATAATCGGAAACACTATGACACACACAGTAACCCCATCAGAGCAAGGAACAATTACACAGATTATCGGCCCTGTTGTCGACGTACGATTCGACGGACACCTTCCTGCTATCAAGAATGCGCTGCATATTGTCAGCAAAGATGAGACAATTACGCTCGAAGTAGCACAGCATCTTGGGCTCAATCGCGTACGCTGTATTTCGATGGGTGATACAGCAGGACTTTCTCGAGGCATGGCCGTATCAGACACTGGTCAGCCAATCTCGGTTCCAGTTGGCGAAGCATCGCTTGGACGTATGTTTAATGTGGTAGGAGACCCAATTGATGGGCTTCCTGCTGTTGAAAAGTCTGCGCCACGACTTCCTATTCATCGTGATCCACCATCTTTTGATCGACAGTCCACAAAGGCAGAAGTATTCGAAACTGGAATCAAGGCAATCGACCTTATGACTCCTTTTATCAAGGGAGGTAAGGCAGGTCTTTTTGGAGGAGCGGGCGTCGGTAAGACAGTACTCATTCAAGAACTTATTCACAACGTTGCAAAAGTACACGGCGGATATTCGGTATTTGCTGGAGTAGGCGAACGTGTTCGCGAAGGTAACGATCTCTATCACGAAATGAAAGATTCAGGCGTGCTTCCAAAGACCGCACTCGTATTTGGTCAGATGAACGAAGTGCCAGGTGCTCGTGCTCGTGTCGCACTTTCTGGCCTTACAATGGCCGAGGCTTTTCGTGATGAAGGCGGAAAGGACGTACTCTTTTTTATGGATAACGTCTTTCGATTTGTTCAGGCAGGATCCGAAGTATCTTCACTTTTGGGACGTGTTCCGTCAGCGGTGGGATATCAGCCAACGCTCGCCGAAGAAATGGGTATTCTTCAGGAGCGCATTACTTCTACAACTGAGGGTTCTATCACATCAGTTCAGGCAATTTATGTGCCGGCAGATGATGCAACAGATCCGGCGCCAGCAACAACATTTGCACACCTTGATTCAACCATTGTGCTTTCTCGACAGCTAGCGTCGCTTGGAATTTATCCTGCGATTGATCCACTCGAATCAGGTTCTACTGCACTTACTCCAGAAATCGTAGGCGAGGAACATTATCGTGTTGCGAACGAAACTCGTCGAGTATTGCAGCGATACAAGGATCTTCAGGATATTATCGCGATTCTCGGTATCGAAGAACTCTCGGAAGACGACAAAAAACTGGTCTATCGAGCACGCAAAATTCAACGATTCCTCTCACAACCATTCTCTGTTGCAGAAGTGTTTACAGGAGCAAAAGGCAAACAAGTTCCTCTTGCCGACACTATCCGATCATTTGCAGAAATTCTCGATGGTAAGCATGATACTCGTGCAGAAACAGAATTTTACATGAAAGGCAGTATCGACGAGGCAGTAACCGGATAAACAAAGTATGGCAGATCATACTTTTCATATTACGATCGCGAGCGTTGGCGAGACCCAATACAGCGGAGAGGCAATTTCGGCAACATTTCCAGGTGAGTCTGGAATATTTACCGTACTCGCTCATCACGAGCCGTTTATAACGACGCTCAAGCATGGCACAATATTTTTGAATGCAGCAGGCAACGAAAAGAGGGAATACGAAGTGACTTCTGGAGTAGTTGAGTGTGCTGACAACACAGTTGTTGTACTCCTTTAGCTTTTCAACATAGTAGGGTTTTGAGGACGCATTTTGCATAGAATAAAAGGTACAATGTACCGTATGTATTTCACACGTATTCTTTTGCCAGTAGCAATCTTCGCGTGTGCATTTTCTCCGATGGTACTTTTTGCGGCGACCACCGCTGCGCCAAAAATACTTGATCCAAAAACAGCATCCTCACTTTGTATAAAAAAATTAATTTCTGCGCAGATAAAAACAAAACAGACAACTGCAAACGCGAGTACCGAAAACAGCGATAAGTGCATTAGTGACATCATAACCATCGATGCTGCCGGCAAAAAAACTATAACACCAAAGGCAAATATGATTTTGCCCAAAGTTCCACTTACTGCGGATTTAAATTGGTGCGTACCTGACGCTTGTAAGCCAACGCTCCAAACAGAGTGTGCAACGGTACATTATTCGATTCCGGCTATCGGCTCAACTCCGGCAAGTGAGAAAGATGTTTCAAAATGTGACCCAGAACAAAAAGGAAAAATAGACGCTTTGCTTACACAACAGAGTGGGCTTGCAGCACAGTCTGTCGCACAGCAGGCAATCAGCGGCATCAAGGGAACTGATGGAGCGATCGACAGCACAAAGCTGTCACAAGCATTACAAAACCTTGGTGTCGAAAAAGAAAAGGCTGATACTATTTCGCAGGATTCCTCACAAAAAAATCAGGCATATGACATGCTCCAAAATTTGGTATCCGGAGACCCATCAAAAGTAGCCCAGGCGCAGCAGACTGCGCAAAACGATCTTGGTATCACGCTGAATCCTGATACTGTAAACAAAATAAGTTCGCTTCAGCCAGATGGATTTAGTTCACTTGTTTCAAATGGAGTTGGTACTGAAGAGCAGCAAAAATCGATAGATACTGCTGGATCTGCTGGATCAACTTTTGCTGCTCCGCAAGAAGATCCAAACAAACCATTACCTGGCGGAAGGTACGGCGAAATGCTAAAAAAAGTTGAAGACCAGTACGGGCTCACCGGCAAGGCCGACGGTGTGCTAGCCAAATACATGAAAGTAGAAAGTGGCGGTAATCCAAACATCTGCTCAGGAAGTGGAGCGTGCGGGCTCTTTCAATACACAGCAAGTACCTGGGCAATAGATAGTGCCCGCATGAACGGTGGCGTACCTCTTTCACCATCACTGCGATTTGATCCGGAAACATCGGCACAAGTAACTGCCTCGTCGGTCTCGTATTATTTGAACAAATATGGAGATCGCATTGACCAGGCAGGTCTTGATCCTGCAACTGGAGCGTATTTGATACACAACATCGGTGTTGGGGACGGACCAAAGTTCATACAGGCATACGCCAACAATCCAGACGCAACGGTAAACAGTATCGGACTGCAATCATATTCTATTGCAAACAATCCAGTGAATTTTGGTAATGGAAACATTACGCTGGCTCAGGCTGTTGGAAAAATAGAAACTAATATGGGCGGAACGCCAACCGCCGCAAGCGGACCTTCATATAGCAGTCCTGCTCCTGCGTATTCTTCCAATTCTTCGAGTCCGTTTAGTTTTGCCGGAGAAGGTACACAGACCACTCAATTCCAAGGCAGTCCATTTGCGTATGCCAGCCCTGCACCAGCGTATGCAACGGCTCCTGTAGGAGCAAGTCCTCAGAATCAATACTCAAGCGGATACCCTCAAACGCAATATGCTCCGACGCAATCATACCCACAAGCGCCATCCTATGGATCAAGCGGCTCTTCGGCAGGTGGTTCTTCAAGCGGAGGCGCCACATACAACCCAATAACTGGACAGCAACAATATACTCCGCAGCAAATACAGCTCAATACGTCAGCATCGACCAACTTGCAGCAAGCACTCAACCCAGGTACACCAACTTCACAAAATGTTCCAGCAACGGCACAGATAATCGTCCAGGCGACGACTCCGCGACTTGGATCAAATGTTCTGGTAATATGGTCATCAACCGGTATGAGTACAAACAATCCATGTACAATTCTATATAATGCAAAACCAATCACAGCTCGTAATGAGGGATCAACTTCGGTTACGCTTTCTGCTGTTGGTTCGGCATTGTTTGAGATGCGCTGCACTACCTATGCAGGTGTTTCTGTCACAAAAAATAAGACAATAGTTGTACAATAAAACCATGGCATTTCAAAGAAAAAAAGAAGATTTCGTATGCGAGCATTGCAAGGTTCCGACACAAGGAACTGGATACACCAACCATTGCCCGACCTGTTTGTGGAGTAAGCATGTCGATATTGAGCCGGGAGATCGCGGTGCAACGTGCGGTGGGATGATGAAACCAATTGGTATCGAAGGCACTGTTGCGAGATACATGATCACTCACACGTGTGAATCATGCGGACATACCAAGCGAAATTCCGCACAGTCCAATGATTCGCCAATTGCACTCGTTGCGCTAGCCCAGACACAGGCAGATATTCACATGCGTATAAAAAAGTAGTATATACTTACCAGTATGAATACAGAATTTATTGAACCGGACGAAATACAAGATGACGCTTCAATTAAAAGTGAGCTCGAGCAGGCAATGAAACAATTTCCTGATCAAGAGGCGCACAACCCTGAGTTTGATAAAGATGCCGACGGCAATATGCCGGAAAAAGAGGATTATTTAAAAACAGGAGAAAGTGAAGGAGACGAATAAGTGTGAATATGCGTAAGAAAAACATCTTCGTATTTGTCGGTAATCCAGATTGCAAAGGTCTATGCGGAGCACTGGCCGAGATCTATGTACAAAACGCACGAGAAGCCGGACATACTGTTGAAGTAATGCATATCGAGGATATGAAGTTTGATCCGATTTTGCATCACGGTTATAAAACTATTCAGCAGTTGGAGCCCGATCTGGTACTTTTTCAAAATAGAATTCGTGCGGCGGATCATATAGTAATCATCTATCCTAATTGGTGGGGAACAATGCCAGCCCTTCTTAAGGGACTTTTTGATCGTACGTGGATTCCTCGGTTTGCTTTTAGATATTTTAAAGAGGGATGGCTTGGACGACTGCACATGTGGGATAAATTACTCAAAGGAAAGACCGCACGTCTTATTGTTGCAACTAATAGTCCGCCATGGCTTTTGTGGCTTTCGATGGGGGATGTGACGCATACCATTAAGGACAATATATTAGGCTTTGCTGGTATCAAGGTTGCCACAACTATGTTTGGACCTTCGGAGCGCATGACCGAATCAATGAAAGTTAAGTGGTTTGCCAAGGTCAAAAGACTCGGCTCGCGAGGAATATAATATTCAGCACACAGTCATCAAGAAGTTCTAACCTCTAATGACTCCTTCTGGGAGTTTGCTTGGGAAGCGATATACCAAGAGTGGAATAAGAATCAACGTAAGAATCATCGCAAACGATAGTCCAAACAGAATTGCCCATGCGAGCGGTCCCCACAAAGGTGATGCTGCAGTAAGCGGAAGCATGCCGATGACGGTTGTGATGGTTGTGAGGAATATCGGACGAAGTCGGCTTGTAGCAGATTCCACAACAATCGCGCGAAGCGTCTTTCCGCCACCAGCATTCAGTCGAACGATAATCGAGTCCATCAAGATGATGGCGTGGTTGATGATAACTCCCGCAAGCGCAATTACGCCGAGAAGCGAAGGGAACGAAAGTGGCTGACCCATCAGCGTGAGTCCAGTGAGTACACCGATGAGGGAAAGCGGTACGGCAAGAAGGAGGTACGAGGTATATCGGAATGAATCAAATGCAAGTACGAGAATCACAAACATGAGGGCAAGTCCGGCAAGAAGAGCAAGCCCCATTTCTGCAAAAGACTGGTTCGTTTGTTCGTCTTCACCGCCAATCGTCATGGTGACACCGGCAGGCAATGTGTTGCTCGCCGCATATTTCTTTTGGAATGCCGCAACAACTTGTGCAACGGTATATCCGGGTAATGTGTCTCCAGTAACACTCACAACACGCATACGGTCTTCATGCGTGATGATGGCATTACTGCGCTGAATTGAAGGAGTAAGTAGGGAACCCAGGAATACGGTACCGCCGTTTTGAGCAGGTACAGGAATCTGTCGAATGGTATCAATAGTTGTTTTCGACGCATCATGCGGATCGGTAAATTGCGAGTTGAGATTGAGAGACACAATTACATCCACATCTTTGCTTCCACCAGTAAATTTGGTTGCGGTAACACCGGCAACTGCAGTATGTAGGGTGCTTGCGGCAATAAGAGGACTAATGCCAGCCGAAGCAAGAGCTCCTCGGTCGAGTGTAAGGACAAATTCAGAACCAGTATCCTTTGTTGTTGCGTCAACGGTAGTAGCACCGGGAGTAGAAGCAAGCACGTCACGTGCTTTGTCTGCAACGCTGTTTAGGGTCTCGAGATTGTCACCTGTAAATTTGATTAAGACCGCGGCCCCAACTGGTGGACCTCCTGATGGTTCGCCTACGCGAATGATAGCGTCATGAATACTATCGGTATTTTTACGTACTGATTCAACCAAGTTGGTACTACTAACGATACGTTTTTTTGGAAGATTGATAGTTACAGTCGCATATCGTGCAGCTTGAGCTGGGGCATTACCAAATGCAGAAGTCTGACCAACAGTTGTGGTAAATGATTCGATACCTCGGGTTGTATATAGTTTTTCTTCAATTTCTCGTGCTGCAAGATCGGTGCGCTCAAGTGTAGTACCATATGGCATTTCAATATCAACATAGATAAAATCACTGTCTGCTTGAGGGAAAAATTGTACCGGCATCGCGCCAAAAATAGGCAAGCAGATTGATGCAACAAATCCAACACCCAACAGTGTAAGAAAGATATTTTGAGTTCTTCGATGATGAAAGAACGAATCAAGATGCGCCGCATACCAAACGCGGGACTTTTCAGCCATTTGTTCCTGCCATTCCATAAAAGGAGAAGTTTTACCGTCATGACGCACAAACAAAAGTACCAGCGTAGGTACAAGTCCGAGTGAGACAAAGATTGATGCAAGAAGTACAAAGATAATAGTAAAAGGAATCGTTGCGATAAATTTACCCACGACACCGGAGATAAAGAATAGGGGAACAAACACTGCAACAGTCGTCATGGTTCCGCCAATAAGTGCCCACGCATATTCGCGAAGTGCCTCGTACGCTGCCTTATGAGGATCGTTGTATTCACGGGTGCGAGTATGGATTGCCTCAACTATGACGATGCCTGAGTCCACCAAAATACCTATGGCGAGAATCAGCGCAAAAAGTGATACGAAGTTGATTGTGTTACCAGAATACAAAATGCCGATAAACGCGATAAGAAATGATAATGGAATCGAAAGTCCTGCGATAATCGCTTCTCGCCATCCGATAGTTGCAAACAGTGCAAGCATAACGAGCGCTATTGTTTCGAGGCCAGTTTTGGTTAGTTCGGTCAAGTCGGTCTGGACCTTGTCTCCGGCGTCGTTCGTGATGAGATAAGAACTTCCCAAGAGGATTGTCTTTTGCAGTTCAGTCAATTTTGCACGGACATCAACAGTTGCTTTTGTCACGTCATATCCGCGGACCTTATATATTGCGAGTGTAAGTGCTTGTTGTGATGGTGCGTTTTCAACCGAGACGCGTGTATATGAAGTTGAGCGTTGTACACCGTCTGAAACTGTCGCTATATCTCGCAAATAAATAACCTGACCATTTACATTGAGTATTGGAAGACCTCCCAGGTCCGTAACGTTGTCGAGGCCGCCATCAAAGGCGATGTTGTATACAATATCGTCGGTCGTGATGGAGCCTATCGGAAGAGTCGTGTTGGCGCTTGAAATCGCACTTACCACTTGTGAAAGACTGATACCGTATTGTGCCAAGGCTTCCTTGCGTGCAACGATTTGTATTTCACGGTCAGGTGCACCTGAGACCTCTACTCGAGACACCCCATGCACTCCTTGCAGTTCATTCTTGAGTGTTTCTCCTAGTGTGGATAGTTCAGAAAACGGGCGATCGGCCGAGATGGAAATAATTTGAATTGGCTGATCAACAAAGTTTACATCGGTGACATTTGGCGCCTGTGCATCGGTAGGAAGATCGGTTTTTGCCTTATCTATTTCATCCTTGAGCGTTTGGATCGACTTCTCAAGATTGGCCGAAGCGTTAAACTCGACTGTTATGACAGACACACTTTCGCGCGATGTCGAAGTAATTTTGTTGACGTTAGAAAGGTTAGCGAGTCGTGTTTCGAGTTTGTTGGTGACCAATCGCTCGACTTCTTCTGGGGATGCTCCAGGCAGAACGGTTGAAACGACGCCAACAGGAATTTCAACTTCGGGAGCTGATTCCTTGGTTGTGACTTTTGCTGCCACGCCGCCAACGATAGTAAGACCGATAATCACCAGAATGGTGAATTGTCGCTTTTCTATAAAGAAATGCCAGATTGGCAACATATTATTGTGTGATGACCTTTTGGCCCTCTCTTAGTCCGCGCGCATCGACTACGATAGTCATGTCCGGTGTAATGCCAGTAAGAATTTGTACTCTGTCACCCAACAATGTGCCGATAGTAACAACGTGAGTCATCAATGTACTTGAAGCAGAGAGTGTAAATACAGACATATTGTCTGAACCTACCTTTATGGCACTGAGTGGGATGATTATATCGCCAGTTGTGGTAGCAGTAACAGTATTTGAACTCGATGTTTGATCTGCGCGAGCAAATGATACCGTTGTTGATTGTCCATTGGTAAGCGTACCGCGTGATGTTACACCAATATGTACTTCTGCCTTTTTACTCGCTGGATCGACTGCTGTAGCAAGTCGTGTGACAACGCCAGTTGCGCCACTGTCGAGCGTAGCCTTGGTTCCAACACTAAGCGCTCGCAAATCAGTAGAGTTTACATAGGCAACGACCTCGAGTCCGGCATTGTTTGCGATTGTTGCAACCGGAGCAAATGCGGTCGCAAAGTCACCCTGTTTGAGTGAAAGCATTGTAATGGATCCAGAAATTGGAGCACGAACAATTGAGTGTTCGTAGGCAGCTTGCGCTGCCGCAAGTCCGCCCTGGGCCGATTGCAATGACGCTTCTCCTGCAGAGACATCCTCCGCTTGTCCGCCAGTTACTCCTTGTGCGAGGTTTTGCTGAGCCGCGGTAAGAGCAGTTACTTTGCCGTTGTATGTTTCGCGCGCAGTGCTCAAACTAGCAAGTGTTGCATTAAGTTGCGTGCGTGCAGCTGAAGCACTTGCCAAATAACCTGCAATGGTAGATGCCGAGACTTGTGTCGTTGGGATTGCATTGTTAAGTCCTAAAACAATAGTGTTCATAAGAGTAAGGGCTGCACGTGCATCGCTTTCTGTCGCAGTGATTTCTCCAAGAAGATCATCGCTTGGTGAAAGAGTCGAAGTTTTGGAATGTTCACGGCTGAGAATAGGATTCATTGCTGTTCGCTGATTTTGAATTGCGATTGGAGTTTGGGAATTTGATGTAGTCACAACGAACTGCGGCGATACAGTGTTGGGATTGGTGATCATTGAATCGGCGACGGTCGTTACCGTGTTTTCAATAGATTGATATGCGGAAAGGATTGTGTTTACGGTCGCAATTTTTGTATTTGCGAGTGAGTCGGTTGCGCCTGATACGTTTGATTCGAGAATAGTTTTTTGTTCGGAGCGCGCACCACCGGTTGTCTTGCTGAGATTTGCTCGCGCAGCGGCGACAGCACCTTGCGCTTGTTGAACCGCAGCAGCTTCACTTGCGTGCTCAAGTTCTGCAATAACTTCGCCCGCTCCTACATTGTCGCCAATATGCTTATAGAGCGCGATGACCTGGCCGCCTTTTTCTGCATGCAGTGTTGCTTCGGAATTTGCACTGACTTGTCCTACCACGGTAAGCGATGCGTTTCCAGACGCGAGCGACGAAACGGTCGCAAGTTGTACCAATCGAGGAGGTTCTGCCATGGCTGCCTCGGCACCATGTGAATTGGAAATGATTCGATATGCAATTATCAAAATGACGAGAAGTGTGCCCCAAGCGACGAGCGCTCGACGCCGATTTGCTTTGTCGCGTAGGTTAAAAAAACTAATAAAAGTGTGGCTATAGCCTATAGCATTTGACGAAATGGTGGTTAAGTTCATGCTTGGTATTGTAGCAAAATATCGCAGATTTGCATTAGTGCTCTTTTAATATAGACGAATCTGCGATACTCTTGAGCGTATGAACATCAATGATATTCGAACGGCATATTTGGAGTATTTTAAGGAACGGGGTCATGTCATTATTCCGTCCTCATCTATCATTCCTCAAAACGATCCAACTACGCTTTTTACAGGAAGCGGCATGCAGCCGATGGTACCGTATTTACTCGGTGAAGTGCATCCGCTAGGAAACCGTATTGTTGATAGTCAAAAATGTTTTCGTGCAGAAGATATTGAAGAAGTTGGAGACAATCGTCACACAACATTTTTTGAAATGTTGGGCAACTGGTCGCTTGGAGACTACTTCAAGAAGGAGCAATTGACGTGGATGTTCGAATTTCTCACCGACGTGGTTGGAATCGATCCAAACAAACTGTATGTGACAGTCTTTGCTGGAGAGCCTGCGTACAACATGCCTCGTGATGATGAAGCGGTTAGCTTGTGGAAAGAACTTTTTACAACGAAGGGAATTGATGCAAAAGATGTGGTGATAGGATCGGAGGCCGACGGATATGCAAAAGGAATGCAAGGTGGTCGCATTTTTTATTACGAAGCAAAGAAAAATTGGTGGAGTCGTGCAGGGGTACCGAGCAAGATGCCGACAGGTGAGCCGGGCGGCCCAGATAGTGAAATGTTTTATGACTTTGGAACTGAGCACGACGCGTCATTTGGAGAACATTGTCACCCAAATTGTGATTGCGGACGCTTTATGGAGATTGGTAATAATGTGTTCATGCAGTACATCAAACAACAGGATGGCACGTTTGGATTGCTGCCAAAACAAAACGTTGACTTTGGTGGAGGACTTGAGCGCATTGCCGCGGCTGCAAATAACGACAATGATGTATTCAATACCGATGTATTCAAAGATGTAATCGATCTACTGAGTAAGTTCTCAGGCAAAGCATATATTGGTGATTACAAACGATCATTCCGTATTGTTGCCGACCACATGCGGGCGGTTGTCTTTATGTTGGCTGATGGAGTGGTTCCAAGTAATTCAGAGCGTGGATATGTAGTACGTCGATTACTCCGCCGCGCATCGCAGCATGCACTTAAACTAGGAGTTCCAGGTGATCAGCGGGAAGAGAGTATCCTAAATAGATGTGCAGTAATTATCATTGAGAAGTATAAACAAGCATACTCTGAACTTGCTACTGAAGAAATGTATCAGCATATTACTAGCGAAATTTGGAAGGAAGAAAAGCAGTTTGGTCACGCACTCGAAAGCGGTATGAAAGAGTTTGAACGAATTGTCGCTGCAAACGCAGGAGGAAGCAAAGCAGGTATTACGGGCGAAGATGCATTCACTCTTTTTACAACCTACGGTTTTCCATTTGAAATGACCCAAGAAATTGCACAAGAGCGTGGTATTGCAATTGATGTCGAAGGCTTCAAAGAATTCATGAAAAAGCATCAGGAACTTTCGCGCGCTGGAAGTGAGCACAAATTTAAAGGAGGTCTTGCTGACACTTCAGAAAAAACTACGCAGTTGCATACGGCGCATCATTTGTTGCTTGCTGCACTGCAGCGAGTACTTGGAGAACATGTGAAGCAGCGGGGAAGTAATATTACCCAGGAGCGGCTTCGAATCGACTTTTCTCATACTGCAAAGATGACCCCGGAACAAATTGCGGAGGTGGAGAAAATAGTAAATGAGCATATCCAAGCCGATCTTCCAGTTGTGCGCTCTACTCTCCCTAAAGAAGAGGCAGAAAAACTTGGAGCCCAGCACGAATTTGGTGCAAAATATCCTGATATGGTTTCGGTGTATTCTATTGGTCCTATTGGCGCTACGCTCGAAAATCCGATGTACGACAAGTCTTTTTCGATAGAATTTTGTGGAGGTCCTCACAAAGAACATACTGGTGAATTAAAGGGAACGTTTAAGATTCAAAAAGAAGAAGCTGTTGCTGCAGGCATACGTCGTATAAAAGCTGTAATACTATAAGAACTTTGACTAATGTGTGTGTTGCTTATACCAAAAAACCGTCACAGTAATGTGACGGTTTTTAGATTGTTAATTTCGAGATGTTTACTGATCGTTGTTATCATCGCCCGCGTGTCCAAGTCCGAGACCAAGACCTAGGTGAAGTCCAAGGTTAATCCCATTCTTCCCGTGTTCCTTTACAGAAACAGTTGAAGAAGCCTTGTGGTCCTTGTCATCGTCATTATCCTTTTTGTCATGTTTAATCACTGAATGAGTAGTTGTAGCAGGATGTACAAGTAGTTTGATCTGTGCACGAAGTGCAGCTATCTGATCGAGAAATAATTTTACCTGTGCAGAGACAGCAGGGTCGAGAGGCTTTTTGTTTGAATCTGTGTTTTTTACCGTTACTGTTACGAACGCAGAATAGGTTGTTCCAGATGGGTTAGTTACACTCAATTGATATGTTGTCGTGGTTGCAGGGGAGACAACAATTGAGCTTCCTGTAACTAATCCAATGTGAGTAATATTTGTCGTACTAGCGTTTTGTGAATTCCACGAAAGGGTAGTGCTTTGGCCTTTTGTAATGACCTGTGGATTAGCTCCAAACGAGTACAAGGCAGGAGCAGATCCGACGGTTGCCGAACAAGTAGTTGAGGCAACTGTTGAAGATGCGTCTATTGCCTGCAGCATCATCGAGTAATATCCGGGAGCATAACTAAGCGTTTGTGTAGTTGAAGTACTTCCGTTGCCCCATACGAAGGTAATGGGAGCCACACCACCAGAGGACTGAGCAGCCCAGTTAATACTTGATGCGGATGGTGTGCCGGTACAAGCGGCTGTTAACGTGCTAGCGCTTGCAACAGCAATAGAGAGCAAAAATGCCGTACTAACAATAGGTGCAATGAGAATGTGAGTTTTCATAGAATTATATTGATTAGGGGTAAAGTAGCAGCACGGCTCGGACGAGCCGTGCTGCATATCTAGAAGACGGCTTAAAACCAAGGTTCTTACACCTATTTTTACGTACTCTTTCAAGGGGAAATTTGTTAAAGGAGGGCACTTTGCTGTATACTCGACATAATTGTTCGCTGTTTCTATTTATATGAATTATATTATCCAATTTAGTCAGCAGACTTTTGCGTCGCTCAAAATCCGAAACTATCGGCTTTATTTTATCGGGCAGGGTTTGTCGATGTGCGGGACGTGGATGCAAACAGTTGCTCTTGGCTGGCTGGTGCTCACACTTACCGGTTCCGGAACAAAGCTTGGCATCGTAATGGCGTTTCAATATTTTCCTATGCTCATTGGGGGGCTGTGGGGCGGGAGCATTGTCGACCGATTCAGCAAGCGACACATTTTGTATGTGACGCAATCTATTCTTGCACTCCTCGCACTTTGTATGAGTATTTTGGTATGGACCAACACAATAACAATCGATTTAATCTACCTCTTTGCGTTTTTGACAGGACTCGTAACTGCAGTTGATAATCCTGCTCGGCAAACTTTTGTGCACGAAACAGTCGGCCGCGAAAATCTGCGGAATGCCGTTACGCTTGCATCTACCGAGAATAATCTCGCACGCGCAATTGGGCCGCTCATTGCAGGAACATTGATCGCGGGCGTTGGCATTGCCGCGTGCTTTTTGTTTAATGCACTGTCTTTTATTGCGGTTCTTGTGATACTTTCGCTTATTCGAGTCCAGGATCTTCATTTGGAACACTCACTTGAAAAGAAAACTCGCACTAAACGATCGATTCTTTCGTATATTGCGTCCAAACCAGAAATTAAACATGTTTTGATTCTCATTGCGATACTTGGTACCGTAACGTACGAATTTCAAATTAGTCTGCCGCTCATTGCGCAAAAAACATTTCTTGGCGATGCTGCAACATATGCAACACTCTTGTCTGCAATGGGCATCGGATCGGTCGTTGGAGGCATGCTTGTCGCCGGAAGAAAGAAAACCTCCTTCAAGGAATTTGTGATAGCGGTTTTTTGCATAGGCCTCAGTATGTGCGTTACGGCAATCATGCCAACGCTCGCTCTTGCCGCTCTTGGTATGTTGTTTGTAGGTTTCTTTTCGATACAGGTGCTATCGGTTGGCAATACGATTGTACAGTTAGGCTCGTCGGAAGAGATGCGCGGCCGGACTATGTCGCTATGGTCTATGGCAATGTTTGGCTCTACTCTCGTGGGCGGTCCGCTTATTGGTGTAATCGCAGAATATTTTGGCGCTCGATGGGGTTTGGGATTTGGAGGAATCGTTGCGATTGTTTGTGCTATTGTCGTTGCAATTACGATGTACGGCTTCAAACATCTCTATAATAGAATGCGTAAAGCGAGTATTTCATTTCTTTACGAGGACATACTCCACCGGTGAACAAATAGCTTATAAGACTTGTTCATGGGATACAATAAAGAACATGAAGCACCCATTGCATGACAAGCTTATTGCACAGCATCTCAAAATTTTGACCGCGCTTCAGTATGGTTCGGGTTTGTTTGCTGCGTCAAAAAAAGGAGCCGAAACAGGCTATGACAAGGCGTGGTTACGTGACAATTTTTATGAATGTCTTGCGTTTGAAGTGCTGGGAGATTTGGAAACGGTTCAAAAAACCTATCGTGCGATACTTACGATTTTCAAAAAGCACGAATACAAAATTGACGCAGCAATAGAAAATAAACCAGAACATACCCATGAATATATTCATGCGCGGTACCATCCAGAAACATTTGATGAATTTTGGGAAGAATGGGGCAACAAACAGAATGATTCGATTGGCTGCATCCTTTTTAAAATCGGCGAACTCGAGAAAAAACAAAAAGGTTTGATTGTTCAGGATGCTGACGATGTTCGGATATTGCAAAAATTGGTATGGTACTTGTCGACGCTTGAATATTGGCATGATCCGGATTCTGGGATGTGGGAAGAAAATCAAGAGATTCACGCATCATCAATAGGCGCGTGTATTGCGGGGCTCGACATGATTCGCAATGTCGAAGGGGTCAAAGTGCCAGTTGCACTCATAACAAAAGGCAAAGCAATGCTGCATACGATATTGCCTCGAGAATCAGAAACAAAATTTATCGATCTGGCGCTTCTTTCGCTTATTTGGCCTTACAATGTGACCGACGAGGATGAGACAAAGGCAATACTCGAGAATGTTGAATATCATCTTTTGCGAGACAAGGGTGTAATCAGATACAAGGGTGATAAATATTACAACAAAAATGAGGATGGATGGTCCGAAGAAGCCGAGTGGACTTTTGGGCTTAGTTGGCTCGCCATTATTTATGAAAAACGAGGAGATACAGAGCGTGCAAAGAAATATCTCGACCAAGCCAAGGAAACTGTTACAAAAAAAGGCGTACCGGAATTATATTTTTCGAACTCCGTAGAATTTAATGATAATACCCCGCTAGGCTGGAGCGAGAGTCTTTTTATTGTGGCCTTACACGATCTTCATGAATTATATTCATAAAACCCGGATGCAGTCTATGACTACTTCCGGGTTTTGATACACTCACATGCTACAGCAGTGGTTTGAGCGCAATTGCAGCCTTGCGCGTTTCAGTCGTGAGATCGTAGGTGAGCAATTGATCGTAGGTCACCCACGCATGACTATCATGGTCCTCGCTTCGCCGCACGCGGCCTCTTTTTGCACGAGCTACAACGATTCTAACGTGACGTTTTTGCCCGCGCCGTCTACCACTTCTGATTTTGGTCACATTGCGAAATGTTTTTTCGAGTACGATACCAATGCGAAGTCCCGTTTCCTCGCGGATTTCACGCTTAAGAGCGGTTATAAAGTTTTGGCCATCGAGTGTACCGCCAGGACATTCCCACATACCGGGAAGGCTGTCTGTTTTGGATCGTTGAACCAAAAGAATAAGACCATCGTCGCGAAGTAGAAAACAACGCGCGACGGTAATCGTCGGTTGTTGTTTCTCTCTACGCTGCATCGCAGCCTCCTTACACTACATACTACGCATAAGCATAACCTGCCGCTACACTATCATGAGTGCCGAGCCCTGTCTATCGAAAAAATTGCTCTATTTTTCTGGAGAAAACTGTACTACGGACACACGTAGGTTGGTGTAGAAGTAGATAATGCAGCATTTATTTTTTTTGAAACGCCGTTACTATCAACACACCAAAAGTTACTTGTACCGCTTAAGTTATCTTCGACAGCAAATGCAGTTCCGCTACTTTCGCACACGATCGTATTTTCACCCACTGGATAATTTGCCGATATCGAAAGTCTGTCCAATCCTGTTGCGGTGTCGGTAAACATTCCGCTTGTGCAACTGACGGTCTGCGGCCCATAGTTAGCGTTTATAACTTGGTAGTTTGCTGCGCCATTTCGAATGTTTGAAAGTTGCCCCTTGACCTTGGCATCAAATGCCTGTGTCTTTGCCGATCCAACTGCAGCTAAAATAATGGATGCAAGAATACCGATGATGGCAATGACCACGAGCATTTCAATCAGAGTAAAACCTGCTCGGAGATGCAGTATTGGAGACCTGTTGAATGTGTTAAGTGCCCAACGTATCATGTGTGTTTATGATAACACGAGTTGCATCACGTAGTGCCGAGTCTAGGGATTGTATAAACCCTTCGCTACTGTCACTTGCACCGGAAACTCCATCAACATGTGCATTTTGCATTACAAGTGCCTCTTGTTTTAGTTGTGGCATTGCACCAGTATTGATTTGAATCGATGTTCCGTCTTTGTTTGGGTACACAAGAAAAATAACATCAGAAAGTTTGTTGTCGCGTATGATCGCTTGCACTTGTATATAACCATAATCAACGTAGATGCTCGCTCCCGTATAGGTGCCATCTTGGTAGATGTTTTTTTGAGGTGTAATAACCTGGGTTTCCGTCGTCGTTCCTTGATTTACCACGGCGAGAACTGGTTGAATACTTGTTGAAGCAGTATTTTCTTTTGCGGGCGTATTCGATATTGGTGTCTGTGTTTGAATGTGTTTGGGTACGGTGGTTGTTACCGTAATTATTTGTTCAGCAGCAGGTGCTTGGCGCTGGTTTGTGAATCGTGTGTTTTGCTCATCAACATATAACAAGTAGTGGGTATATGCATATTGATACAGTGCATAACTGCCAAAGAATATAATCGCAACCGCTGATACTATTGTCTTTTTTATAGGCATAGTCAGGATTGTATGTGTAAATATGTTTCAAATCCGCTGGTCATTGTTGCCATTCCATGCTGATCGATTGCGTAGCCTTCAAAATTTGGCAGTTGTTCAATAAATAATATACCCTGGGTGCTCATGGCGTACGCAGCGGTAGCATATCGGTCGGCTTCGTATACATTTGGTCCAATGACAGTAAGACTGACAATGTCTGTCGAAACGGGAGTATTGGTGTGCGGGTCATAAATATGCCTTCCTCGAATATAAGAACCCGATGTCACAATACCTTCATCGCGCGGATACACCACCTTCACAATTTCCTCTGGTTTAAATGGATTACGAATTCCTACACTCCACTCCACTCTTTCGCTATTCTTACCAGATGTTTGAATGTCTCCACCTGCTTCAACCCAAAAATGTTGATACTCCTGTTGCCGTAACATGTTCGCGGCGTTGTTGATCGCCCAGCCTTTTACCAAACCCGATGGATCAAGCAAACCGTCAGGAGTTTTGATATCAAAATATCCGCCTGTATCTTGTTTTGTTTGTTCGGAAAGCTTGAGCACCTCAAGCATCTCTGGACTGTAGGCGTCGGGTTGAGTTTCTCCGCGGTTTATTTTTGATATTTCACTGTCAACTTTATAGGTACTAAAGCGCTCATCTATAGAGACAAAGTATTGAAAAATGTTTTCGAGGTCGTTTGATGTCCCACCAACAATATCCACCGTAACTGGCATGCCCATGATAGTTCGGGTTTCCTTCATCTGCCCAGTATACAGAAAAGAGGAAGGTATTCATCTGTACGCATTTCGACGGTCGTTACAATACGTACAGAGGGAATGCGAAACAAAAGCCCTCTGAGGCTGGTAATACAAAAGATAGCCTTACATACATTTACTATATAATTAATACTATGAATCAATTAACAGAAATTGCCGGTCATGTTTCACCTCTGTGGAATCGAACGCGAGCCTGGGTTATTGCGCATACATTTTTAACGGCACTCGGTATTATTGTGTTCATAGGAATAGGGTACTGGTCATATGGCAAACTGACATCAACCTCAGGAGAAGTGCGATATGTTCTTGGGACCGCGCAAGTTGCAACCGTCATCTCGACTGTTTCGGGGTCCGGATCAGTGTCCACTTCAAATCAAGTTTCGATTCAACCAAAAGTGTCTGGCACAATTACGCGCGTATATGTTCACAATGGAGAAACGGTAGTTGCTGGGCAAGAACTCGCTCTCATTGATAGTGGGGATGCGTATCAGTCGTACCTTACCGCACAATCAAATCTTAAGGCAGCGCAACTTTCACTTCAAAAGTTACAGGAGCCAGCAACTAATTTGCAGCTTACACAATCACAAAACACAATTGCTCGCTCGCAAGATACGCTGACGACAACGCAAAGTTCGCTCACCAAGCAATATCAGAGCACCTACAATGACGTCATCTCGGCGTATCTCGACCTTGCGACAGTATTGCCTGGTTTGCAGGATATCATTACGGGAACCTCAGCATCGGGCCAAGGTGGTATTCAAAATAATGTTGATTTTTATACGTCGCAAATGGTGCTGATCGACCCGACAGCAAACACGCGTGGAGTACAAACAAACGCCGATTATCAAACTGCCATTCATTCGTATAACACAGCGTTTGCAGATTATTCGGCGACGACCCAGCAGTCATCAACTTCAACAATAGAGTCGATTTCTAAAGAAACCTACAGTACATTGCAGGTGTTTGCGACCAGTATCAATGACATGGATGGTGTTGTACAGGCGTATACCAACATGCTCAAGACAAAAAACCTCGCGAGCAACTCTACTGCCACAGCGCAGCTTACAAATCTTGCAACATATCTTTCCAAAATAAACACAGACATTTCCAATCTTTCGCAAGATATTAATACTATTGCGTCAGACAAGGCAACACTCGCGGACTCTTTGCGGCAGATAAATGAAAACAATCAATCGCTGGCGCAGCTGCAACAGGGCACCGACCCGCTCGATATTCAATCATCAGAACTTTCGGTACAGCAGCGTCAGATCGCGGTTCAGCAGGCCGCACAAACATTGGGTAACTATACGATTCGCGCACCGTTTGACGGTGTCATTGGCGACTTGGCACTTGTGAACGGACAAAACGTAGGTAGCGGTAGTATTGCTACAGAAATAAGTTCACAACAAATTGCCGATCTTTCGCTTAATGAAGTCGATGCTGCAAAGCTCTTGGTCGGACAGCGTGCGACACTAAGCTTTGATGCTATTCCAGACCTTATTCTTACTGGAAAAGTTGCCGACATGAATCCGATCGGAACGGTGACGCAAGGAGTTGTCTCATATGATGTCAAAATCGCATTTGATGCGAGCGATCCGCGAGTGAGACCGGGCATGACCGTAAGCGCCGACGTGCAAACAGTTGTACATTCCGACGTACTAACAGTTCCAACAAGCGCTATCAAGAGTACTGGCGGACGTTCAACCGTTTCGGTATTTAGTCCTGCCATCAGTGACACCGGTGGAACTGCCGGAACAGTATCAAAAATTGCACCAACAACAGTTCCTGTAACAGTGGGTATTTCAGACGGATCAAATACAGAAATTTTGACCGGACTTAAAGAGGGAGATCAGATCGTGACACGAACACTAACCGGAACAATTACAACAACCACAAGTGCGGCAGCCGCTGGTGGCCGTGCCGCAGGCGGCGGATTTGGTGGAGGGGGCGGCGGCGGAATTCGCCTATGATCGAAATAACAAATATAACCAAGACCTATGGCAAGGGAGAGACTGCTTTTCAAGCATTAAAAGGAGTAACACTTACAATCAAGGATGGAGAGTTTGTCGCGATCACGGGGCCATCGGGATCTGGTAAATCTACTCTCATGCATATTTTAGGATGCCTTGATACACCGAGCTCGGGAACCTATCTGTTAGATGGAAAAGATGTTTCAACAATGACCGACGAACAGCTTGCGAATGTTCGAAAGGATAATATAGGTTTTGTGTTTCAGGCTTTTAATTTGCTACCTCGAACAACTGTACTGCGCAATGTGGAATTGCCGCTTATTTATGCAGGAGTCGATAGTGCGCAAAGAGGAGACCGGGCTCGCTCAGCACTTCTTGCTGCAGGGATGGTTGAATCACATTTTTATCACAAAAGTAATGAGCTTTCCGGAGGACAAATACAGCGCGTGGCAATTGCACGCGCACTCGTGAATGACCCGACACTTATTCTCGCAGACGAGCCGACGGGTAATCTTGATACAAAGACAGGAGAAATTGTACTCGGTACTTTTCAGAAACTGAATCGCGAACATGGTCGTACGATCGTACTTATTACACACGAACCAGACGTCGCGAATCATGCTGATAGAATTATTTCAATTCGTGATGGTCTGATTGTTTCGGATTCATCGAGTCACATCGCAACAAAGCGACCAACACATATATGACAACCCGCGACATGATACTCGAAACATATTCCGCACTTTCTGCGAACAAGACGCGGAGCGGACTTACTATTCTTGGTATTGTGATCGGTATTTCAAGTGTAATCGCACTTATTTCAATTGGGCAGGGTGCTGCGAGTTCGGTGAATAGTAGTATTCAATCGCTCGGTAGCAATCTTATTGAGGTGTTGCCAGGTGCTGCGCGAGCTGCAGGATTTGGTGTTTCGCAAGGACGAGGTACGGCCAAATCTCTTACGCCAGAAGATGCAGCAGCAATCGCGGGCGTTGCTAATGTAGCAGCCGTCGCGCAGGAAATTTCTGGCAGGTATCAGGTAGCTGGCGCAGGTACGAACACTAACACCTCGGTAGTTGGGGTGAGTGAAGAATATGCCACTATCCGAAATGTTCAAATGGCAGACGGGAATTTTGTAACAAATATACAAAGTTCTTCACTTCAAAAAGTTGCAGTATTAGGACCATCGGTTGTCGCCGATGTAATAGCAACAGGAACAGAACCGGTGGGCCAGACTATTCGCATCAACGGACAACAATTTACCGTTATTGGCGTAACTGTTGCAAAAGGAGGAAATGGATTTGGGAGCCAAGATAACATGATTTATATTCCAGTGGTTACTGCTCAGCGATATCTTGCCGGTAACTCATATCTTTCGACCATCGATGTACAAGCGGTTGATGCGCCGTCGATGACACAGGTACAAAGTGACATTACCGATTTGCTACTCTCTCGTCACAATATATCCGATCCAGCAAGTGCAGACTTTAATATTTTGAATCAAGCAGATATTTTGGCAAGTGCATCCTCTATTACGAGTACGCTTACATACCTGCTTGCTGCTATTGCAGGAATTTCTCTTTTGGTTGGTGGTATTGGAATCATGAATATGATGTTGACTACGGTGACCGAACGCACGCGAGAGATTGGTTTGCGCAAGGCAATCGGCGCGCAGCGCAGCGACATCAGTAGACAGTTCCTCATCGAAGCAACAGCACTCACTCTCATTGGCGGTATTATCGGGATTATTCTCGGCAGCGCGGTATCGCTTGCCGTTAACTTGACTGGACTCATAACTACCACAATCTCTTTTGGTTCGATTGCACTCGCGTTTGGGGTTTCGATGGGCATCGGCATTGTTTTTGGCTACTATCCCGCGCGCATCGCGGCTAAGATGAATCCGATCGATGCTCTTCGGTACGAGTAGCAGAACGTTATTAATTATTATGGAATTCAAAAATAAATATATATGAACAAAAATGGAATAATCGGGATCGTGGTGGGAGTTGTTATTGCAGGAGGGGTAGGGTACTGGGTTGGCATGTCGTCGGCAGGTACGAGTACTTCTCAGCCAGCGGGGGCAAATAGAGCGGCACAGTTTGCAGGACGCGCAGGTACAGCAGGTGCGCGATTTGGCGGCGGCGGAGCAGTGGGTAAAATTCTTTCGATGGACTCGTCATCGATCACAATACAATTGGGTGGGCCAAACGCTTCCACTACAAATACAGGCACGGGTTCTCAAATAATTCTTGTCGGAAGTTCAACACAGGTTGGTAAATATGTAACGGGCAGCGCGACAGATCTTACTGTAGGGGATACGGTCATGGTAAATGGTACTTCAAATTCTGATGGATCACTCACAGCACAAATGATTCAAATACGATCCGCTGGAACTAGTCGGGGACAGTAATTTGTGCGACGGAGTCTTGTCCACATAAAGTGTAATTGACGGCCAAAATTGTTTGGAAAAATGCTATAATTTGAGCACCTATGAAGCGAATACTAAGCGCGTTTTTTGCTGCTACCATATTGATTCCAACCCTCACCTTTGCAATTTCCTACACTCCCGGCCAAACACTTGATCCAAGCTGTTCACCAAGCGACCCAACGTGTTTGGTTGTAAATACAACTATTACCGCAGCAAATATTAATGCGACCTCAACCACTGCAACTTCCACCTTCGCCGGGGGCTTCAATGTTGCAAATGGAGGGCTCTTGTATGATCGCGCAACTGGATTCGTTGGCATTGGGACAACTACGCCAACCCATACCCTTGATGTAAATGGAGTAATAAATATTACTTCTGGGAATTCGTACGACTACAATGGATTAGCAGTTATAACCGCTTCAACAACAAATTATAATTACTTCTTTGGTCCTGCAGGTAATCTAACTATGACTGGAGGAGTCAATACCGGACTTGGTGCAGGAGCGCTGTTGGCTAACACTACAGGTACCTGGAACACAGGAGTAGGCGGAAATGCTCTTTACTCGAACACGACGGGTATACGAAATACTGCAACTGGTGTCATTGCCCTCTATTCAAACACTACCGGCCAGTTAAATACCGCTAACGGTGCATTCTCAATGCTCAGTAACACAACAGGCGGGACAAATGTTGCAATGGGTATTGCGTCATTACAATCAAATACCACAGGCTCTAACAATACTGCGATTGGGGGAGGGGCGCTCATAAATAGTGTGAGTGGGGGAGATAATACTGCGGTTGGTGCAGGTACCGCTCAAACCTCTTTTACAACTTCGGCTAGCTCTACATTTATTGGAGCATTTTCCGGCTCAACTCTCGACGGTATCGTAAATTCAACTGCAATTGGGTATGGAGCCATCGTGACGGCAAGCAATCAAATCGTTATTGGAAGTACGTCAGTATCATCTACTCTATTAAGGGGTAGTGTCGGCATAGGCACTGCCTCACCAACTGCCACTCTCCACGTAAAACGCTTGGCAGGAAAAATCACTGGTACTGTTACAACTTCCGGCACCGCAGTCACTGGTGTTTCCACTCTTTTTACAACAGAAGTTGCGGTAGGTGACACCCTCCAAGTAGGATCTCTCACAGGAGTCGTCG
>JAQBRI010000015.1 GCA_028286585.1 Candidatus Kaiserbacteria bacterium | reverse complement strand
CGCTTCTCCTGATCGGCGGCGAGCAGGACGAAATCATTCCTGCCCACTTGAGCAAGAAAAATGCAGACGCCTATACCGACCCTGGCAGCGTCACCACCTTTAAGGAGTACCCGGGGCGCAGCCATTACATCTGTGGGGAGCCGGGATGGGCAGAGGTCGCAGCGTACGTGGCGGAATGGCTCGCTGAGCAGGTCGTGACGGTGCCGGGATTGCGAGCGCAGGATGTTCGCAATGCACCTTTGACATTTTAGCCAAAGTGTCCTGCGCCAACAGATCTCAAAACGCAGGAACGGCGGCAAACAAGAACCGCACCTGCCTGGGTGCGTCGGGATTCCGTCACGGAGAACCCAACCAGCGGACTGAGTTGGCGCCAAACCGTACCAATGGGAGCGATGCCGCCCGCAGGCTTGGCATCTCGTAACCAATGGCGGCGACGGTTCGATATCAGACTCAGTTCGAAGTTGCCGGTTCGTCTTTCCGTTGTATCGTTTATTCGATCGGCCCCGGTCAGGGCCAGGCGGTGGGCGATGGGCAGCGTGGCGATCGACGGCAGCGGATGGAAGAATGCAGAAGCGCAGGCATTGCGCCAATCTCTGCAAGAGTCACTCGCCTCACTGCGGACCCGGGAAGCAGAGTTGACGCAATGTCGGGGCCAACTTGCACGCGCCGAGCGTGAAATCGCGGAAACCCATCATCGCATCACCAACAATCTGCATCTTATCATCGCATTTTTGCGAATTCAGGAGCGCGCCACCGCTCCCAATGGGCTGAAAGAAAGCCTCATCAGCGCCATCACCCGTATCGAAGCGGTCGCCCGATTGCACAGGCAGTTCCGAAAGAACCCATCGTCGTTGCCGCTCGACTTCGGTGCATTCGTGGGTGCGTTGGCCAGAGACTTGAGTGCCAGCTTGGGGGTTCGTTGCGCCGTGTTTGCCCAGCCTGTTGAGGTCAGCGAAGCCCTTGCCGTTGATCTCGCAATAGCCATCAATGAGCTGGCCGTCAACGCCGCGAAATATGGCTGCAGTCCCGACGGCATTGCAGACATTGAAATTGCCTGCTGCCGTGACGATAAGCGCAGCCTATGCATCACGGTAAAGGACCGTGGCCCCGGTATTCCCGCTCAGCCGGTTCCAAGACCGAAGGGGTCCTTGGGGCTCAGCTTCGTGCAGGCGATCGTATCCCAACACGGCGGCGACGTTCTGACCGAGAATAACAATGGTGCCCAAGTTACCATCCGCATTCCAGGCAGACCTGTGGGCACAGAGTCAAGAACGGTCGGCGCGCCGCAATCGCGATAGGTGGTCGTATGAATTACAGAGCCTGTGTGTTTGATGCCGGGTCAGCGCTCAAGCGCGTTATCCCCCTGTTCTGCCAAACCGACACCGACGCCGTGATAAACCTGGTGAAAATGGGCATCGGCGATTTTCAGAAAATTGCGATCTGGCGCGGTGAAAAGTGTATCTACAGCGGGCGCGATCTGGATCTAAGCGCACTTCAAGACCGTAACCCAAATACGGCTATCACCCTGCCGTTTGTGTTTCCACTGCGGTGGCAGAAACGCCGCATCAGAAACGAAAGAAGTGACGAGCGGCAAGCTACCCCGTTCTAGGCGACTTGCAGCGACTTGCTTTGCAACCCAACCGCGATGCGCAGTACAAGGTCGTGTTAGGGGCCTCCGCGGCCACCGACGGCCGCATACACCTGGCCTGTCGAATAGCTGTTTTCGTCTGATGCGAGCACGACATACAGCGGCGCCAATTCTGCCGGCTGGGCCGGTCGACCAAGTGGGGTATCGAGGCCGAATTTCTTGAGCTTTTCCTCTGATTGTCCGCCGCTTATCTGGAGGGGCGTCCAGACCGGTCCTGGCGCAACGGCGTTTACGCGGATCCCCTTCTTGCCAACCTGCTTTGCGAGGCTTTTGGTGAAGTTCATGATTGCTGCCTTGGTGGCGGCATAATCGATAATATTTGGATCCGGATCGTAAGCCTCGACAGAGGTCGTGTTGATAATGGCCGCGCCGGCCTTGAAATGGGGCAGAACGGCTTTGCAAAGATAAAACAGCGCATAAACGTTGATCTTGAAGGTATCGTCGAATTGTTGGTCCGATAGATCGGCGATGGCATCAACCGAATGCTGTCGGCCGGCGGCATTCACCAAAATGTCGAGACCCCCAAGTCCGGACGCCGCGCCGTCCACCACTTGCCGGCAAAAGTCACGGCTTCGTAGATCGCCGGGCAAAGCGACGGCCTTGCGCCCTGCCCTTTGTATGAGAGCAACCACCTCGCGGGCGTCCGGCTCTTCTACGGGCAAATAAGTTATGGCGACGTCGGCGCCCTCCCGGGCGAATGCGATCGCTGCGGCACATCCAATGCCGGAATCGCCCCCCGTGATCAAAGCCTTCCGTCCCGCCAGGCGGCCGGACCCATGATAGCTCGTTTCGCCGTGATCGGGCCGAGGGTTCATTTTGCTGGCGAGGCCGGGATAGGCCTGGTGTTGCTGCGGAAAAGGTCCTTTGGGGTATTTGGTTGTCGGGTCACCCACGATCCGACGTGGCGCTGGTTCTGCGCCGGCCGATCCCGAACTGGCCGCCGTCGCTGCCAAACCGGCGCCCAGCGCCGAAACCACCGCTCTGCGGCTTGTGTCTAAATCGTTCGCCATCCGACCAGGTCCTCGAGGATCAAGGGCGCAAACGGATGAAATTGGCCTTGGTTTCAAGCGCGAAAGGGACGCGATCATTCATTTGCTAAGTGGCCCTCCCCTCCACTTTGCAGAAGCAGTCCTCCCTCAGGGCGGACAGAGCCCGTAAGCGGCCATCTGAGAAAGCTACCGCAGACAGGACCGCTAAAAGGTATCTGCGGCATCGCGCGGACGTGTGTGGATGACGCTGCCTGCGAAGCGGAGTTCGTCCAAGAGCGGCCGAAACATTTGGTCCAAAAGCGGACTGAGATATTTCCGCGCTGCGCGAATATTTTGCGATCACCGGAGCGTTTCGTTAAAAACAGGGAGTATCAAACTATGAGACATCTTGCTTACGCCGCCGCGATTGCAACGCTTTTAGTTGCCGGACCGGCGTTTTCACAGGTTGGCGGGTCGTCCGCCGGGACCGCGACGACCAATGGATCGACGAATACCAATGTAGGGGCCGGTAATAACGGTTCGTCCGGCAGTGGCATGACCTCCGATACATCCGTGGGCGCCAGCGGCGGTATGAATGGAACGACAGCCGGAACGACCGGGCGTCGACACACGCGCGCCTCGGGAATCTCTTCCTCTAGTTCCAGGTCCGGCGTCGGGGCCAACGGGACAGGTTCGACAAGCGATACGACCAACAACACCACCTCAGGATCGGGATCCGGTTCCTCGACCGGTTCTGCCAGCGGCACCACGCCGTAGCCTTCATCTCTCGCTTGCCATAGCGAACCCCGCCAGGAGCCCTGGCGGGGTTTGTTCTACGTCTAGACATAATGGCTCTCTACCAAAACCCTTACATTAGGTCGCTAGAAACGCGCACCGGAGCGATGGCGTATCGCGGAAGGCTGGCACGGCGTCCTTGTCCGCGAAGCTCATCACGCGGATTGCGCGAGGCGGGCGGCCTACGGGAGTTGGCGGCGGCGTCTGCCCACGGACCCTGATCTGGGCTGGCACATTTCTAATCCCACGCATCGGGCGAATGCACTTGCCTTGGTCGGAAGGTGCAAAATGGCCGCCCCATGGGCGGCCACGACTTGCAAAGTTAGCTTTTCTTTTTCTTGGCTTTCTTCTTGGCCTTCTTAGGCACCTTCTTTCCCTTTTTTCTGGCTTCGGAAAGACCGATGGCAATAGCTTGCTTGCGGCTTTTCACTTTGCCGCCCTTGCCCCCTTTGCCGCTCTTCAAAGTTCCCTTCTTTTTCTTCTTCACCGCGCGCTTAACATCGCGGCCTGCGCTTTTGCTATATCTCGCCAAAGTGTCCTCCTGATTCGAGATGGCCTTAGTGTCGTCTCTTCATCGATGAGATCAAGCTGCGGCGACACAATGCTGTGTGAGGGCACCGCATTTTCCAGGTGGTGGAACTTGTACCAATTTAAATTGATGGTTCGGGAGCTGTTGGACGCTGATGCGCGATCCGTTTGTACGATCGCAAACAAAGGGCGGCCTGACGTCCAGTACCGAGCGCCCTGCTCCAAGCAGGAAGGAAAGCGAACCAACTGGTAATCCAGCCGTTCCCAACAGTGGCGAACCTCCGCCAAATCGAGTTATTCAACGCAGGGATAAAGAATGCAAAAGTCAGCACAGGACCCCGCCGAAGGATCGCGCGAAACCATTGAGCACGAATTGAATAGGTCGTCTGGCAAGGCCAGCGGCCCTCAGGAAAGCAGGAAAGATACGGCGACAGCCACCGACGAAAATGGCCTCACCGTAGAGCACACTCATAAAGGTGACGGCAACACG
>JAQBRI010000004.1 GCA_028286585.1 Candidatus Kaiserbacteria bacterium | reverse complement strand
AAATTCTGTATAATTTGTTTCTAATTTTGACATGTGGGCGGAGACGGAGGGATTCGAACTCTCGGTGGATTGCTCCACACACGCTTTCCAAGCGTGCGCACTAGACCACTATGCGACGTCTCCATGCCCCACAGTGTGCGCTAATATTGCCTTTTATTCAAGTCGGATGGCGTAGTAGCCCCATCGCGGTTGAGTCGGCGTTTTTCACGACGGCGCTCGGTGCGCAGACGCATACGTTCGCGCTCTTTTTCCAATTCGCTGCGTACTTTCTTTTGCAGCTCTGATGCCTTTTGCGACTCACGCCAACCTATAACACTCAAAAAGATGTCGAGTGCAAGAATGGGGATGAAGAATTCATAAAACTGGTTTCGCGTAAGATGCGGAATAACAAATAAAAACACTGGTGTAAAACTTATCATCCCTACCACAACGTCCATGATTCTGTTGGTCACCGTCTCATCGATTTTTGCTATGACCTCAAACATCTCGTAGGCGATAAGCAAAAGTAGGGCTATGACCACAGTTGCGTTCGCTCCAAAGTGAAAAAAAGCTAGGCCAAATGCAACGCAGATTCCCGAAAGAAAATGTACGACACTCCACAAATCGAGCCAACTTCCCTCTCGCCACATGTCAGTACGCACATACGAATCTCTCGTATGGTTCGACATATTACACGTTCATTCCTTCGAGCGCTTTGATGCGATCTTGTATAGGAGGATGAGTCGAGAACAGCTTTTGAACAAATTGTCCGGCTTCGTGTGCGCCAAAAGGATTGGTTATAAAAAGATGTGCAGTGGTGGTAGATGCGCGCTGCATAGGTGCTTCGTAGCTACCAAGCTTTGCTAGTGCCGATTCTAGCCCCTCGGGATAGCGGGTCAAAATAGCGCCCGACGCGTCTGCCAAGTATTCGCGTTTGCGCGATATCGCAAGTTGAATAAGCTGTGCTGCAAGAGGAGCGAGAATCATCGCCGCTACTGTTGCTATCAATATAATTGGTCCCGCGTTTTTGTTTTCGCGGTCACCGCCCATAAAGCTCATGCGCAAGAAAATGTTCGCGAGTACCGAAAGAAATCCCACGAGTACCACTGCGACTGTCATTACAAGAATGTCGCGATTGCCTACATGCGAAAGTTCGTGCGCAATAACTCCTTCGAGTTCGTTACGATTCATCATACCCAAAAGGCCGGTGGTTACCGCAATCACCGCGTGTGTTTTGTCGCGCCCAGTTGCAAAGGCGTTTGGTGCTGGATCGTTGATGATATAGACGCGCGGTTTTGGAAGTCCTGCTGTTATAGCAAGGTTTTCTACCACTTGATGCAATTCTTTGTACTGCACTGGGTCTGCTGGTATTGCTCCAACAGAGGAGATTGCGATCGAATCAGAATACCAGTACGACCAGACGTTTGTTATGAACGCAAAGACTAGTGCAACGTATACGATTGCCGGATTTTGAAAGTACTGCGAAAGAAGCCATCCGACAGCTGTCACAATGAGCAAAAATACGCTCATTAGCATCCAGGTGCGAAATACATTCCTACTTTGCTGTGTGTAAAGACTAGCCATAGGCAGATCTAAAACTGTACCTTAACCGGTTCTTTTGCAGCAGCATCTGCTGCATCAAGCTGAAAGTATTCAGCTGCATGAATGCCAAACATACTACTGATGACATTGCCTGGAAACTGTCCGACAGCTGTATTCAATTCCATTACGACACCGTTATAAAACCGTCGTGCTGCCTGCAATTTGTTTTCGGTGTCCGACAATTCATTTTGAAGTGCAAGAAAGTTTTCGTTGGCCTTGAGGTTTGGATAATTTTCGGATACTGCAAAGAGAGACTTAAGAGCTCCTGTAAGCATACCTTCTGCCTGCGCCTTACCATCTGGTGTTGTCGCATTCATTGCTGCTGTTCGCATTTCGGTTACCTTTTCCAAGGTTCCGCTTTCGTGATCTGCATAACCCTTGACCGTAGCGACGAGGTTAGGAATAAGATCGTATCGGCGCTTGAGCTGTACGTCGATATCTGCCCACGCTTCGCGGACGCGAGCACCAAGGGTAATAAAACGGTTGTACATTCCAACAAACCAAATAATAAGTACTATCAATACTGCAATCAATATATATGTAAGTGTCATATAGCTAGTATACCATTTTCCTGTTTTGCAAAGCTTATTGATTAAACGAATATAATGTTGTATAATATATTGAGTCTAATCAGAGGAAAACAATGCATTACTTTGCTCGCAGTCTCCTACTTTTGCTAGTAGGTATCATAGCGAGCCTTGTGGTCGCTATAGAGTTTGGAATTCACACAATTATATTTGCGTGGGTTCTCTCAGTCCAAGAAACGGTCAGTGTCGTTGCACGAACATACCTGTTTCGCCAAGTTCTACGGCCTATTTCAAAGCGATTTACCGAATGGTTTATCGTACTGTTTTTTGGCCGAGCAGCAGCAGGCAAATTCAAACACTGGATACTGCGGCCGCTTATTGCTCGCTTCAATATTCTGTATGCGCGATGGACGAACCTTCCCCCGCTTGCACGCGTATTTGCTGCAGTTGTGGCATTAGTTGTCGTTCTTATGAGCGACTACTGGATGTACTTGATCGTGTTTGCAATCCCTATTGCGCGATACTTGTACAAGGCACTGCACTTTACGGGAATCGACTTCCCTTTTGATCGCTGGGTACAGAAACCGCGTAGAAAATTTCGCCGCTTTATACGTACCAATGCGCTTGCGCGCATGCTGCGCTATCCGTGGCGAAGCTTTGTCTATCTCGTGTTAAAGCGAAGCGAGACAGCGCGCGAAAACAAGTTGCTTCCAAAAGTTCTTTCAAAAATGCGTGGCTGGTCGCTACGAACTACACGCAAATAGACGCCGGTACAAAGTTTGTACCGGCGTCTTTTCTACAAACAATAGTATCGATTATCTTAATCCATGTGTTCCATTCCTGGAACTGCGTTTGGATTTTTTGGTTCTGGAATGTCAGCAATAGCAGCCTCTGTTGTAAGCAATACCGCTGCTGCCGAAGTTGCGTTTTCTACACCACTTCGTGTGACTTTGACCGGATCGATGATTCCCGCTTCGATCATGTCGACGATTTTGGCCTCATGCTCGTCGCTCGCCGCATCATATCCATAGTTACCGCCCTTCTCGAGCACTCGCTGCAAGATTACGATTCCATCTTCACGTCCGGCATTTTCTGCAATCTGCAAAAATGGTGCCATGAGCGCTTTCAGAACAATGCGATATCCGATTGTGTATTCGTCGTGTGCATTTTTTGCAATCTTTTTGCCAAGCTTGTCAGACACGCGTGCAAGCGAAACGCCGCCACCAGGAATAATTCCCTCTGCGATTGCAGCCTTGGTTGCGTTAACCGCATCCTCGATTTTGTCCTTGAGATATTTCATTTCAGTTTCTGTTGCTGCTCCCACTCGCATGACTGCGACTCCGCCAGTTAGCTTTGCAATGCGTTCGTTCAACTTTTCTTTATCAAACTTTGAGTTAGTGTTTTCGAGCTGTGTTCGAAGTTGTGATACACGAGACTCGATGTCCGACTTTTTACCCTTGCCACCTACAATAACTGTTGAGTCTTTTGTGGAGACGACACGACTTGCGCGACCAAGCATAGAAAGGTCTGCGTTTTCAAGCTTGATGCCCATGTCTTCGGTAATAACCTGTCCACCGACTGTAACTGCAATGTCTGCGAGAATTTCTTTTTTGCGATCACCATAACCTGGCGCCTTGATTGCAAGAACACTAAATATGCCTCGCAATTTGTTAACAACAAAAGTAGAGAGTGCCTCACCGTCGATATCATCAGCGATGATTACCAATTCTTTTTTGCCAGTTTGCGCAACCTTTTCGAGTATTGGCAAAATATCCTTTACTGTCGAAATCTTTCTGTCGGTAATCAGAATGGCAACATCCTTTGCCTCTGCTTCCATGCGTTCAGGATTTGTGACCAGATATGCCGAGACATAACCCTTTTCAAATTCCATTCCCTCGACAAAATCACTCTCGATTCCAAACGACTGCGATTCTTCCACAGTAACAACGCCGTCCTTACCCACTTTCTCGACAATGTCCGCGATGGTCGCGCCGAGCTCTGCCGACTCTGCAGAAATAGTAGCGACTTGCTGAATGTCTTTCTTGCCCTTAACTGGCTTTGCCATTTTCTTCAATTCTTCAACTGCATCCTTTGCTGCAGCCTCCATTCCGCGGCGTACCATGATTGCGTTCGCACCGAGTGCGGTGCGCTTGAGGCCTTCGTGTACCATCGCCTGCATCAGTACAACAGCTGTCGTGGTTCCGTCTCCCGCCTTGTCGTTGGTTTTTGTTGCAACTTCTTTTACGATTGCTGCACCCATGTTTTCAAACTTATCTGCAAGTGTAATTTCCTTTGCAATCGAAACACCATCGTTGGTAATAGAAGGTGATCCCCAAGATTTGTCGATAGCAACGTTTCTGCCTCGCGGACCAATAGTTACTTTGACAGCACGAGCGACAATATCAACTCCGCGCTTTAATTTTTCTCGAACGTCTGAATCAAATAGTACTTGTTTTGCCATAGTGTAAAAATATTATTTGATAATTGCTAAAATATTTGATTCTTGAACGATGTAGTATTCCTCGTTATCAATCTTTGCTTCGTCATACCCATACTTAGAAAACATGACGATGTCCCCTACGGCAACACGCATGATTACAAGTTCGCCTCTGTCATTACGTCGTCCGTCGCCTACTGCGACAACAACACCGCGCTCTGGTCTCTCTTTGCGAGCAGTATCGGGAATAATAAAACCTGATGGGGATTTTTCGTCTTCGGCCGCTTCGGGCTTTACGACAACTCGGTCTCCAAGTGGATGTATATTCATGTGGACTTTTTTGTTTTTTGCAATTTCTTTTTTCATATGAATATAAAAATGTATAAATTAGTAATAGATTGCTTCCGAGGAAGCGACGCATTCAATAGTACGAGAGAGACAGAGTAATAGCAAATTGCTTCAATACTCAATCTGTGGTATAATAAGAGTGTCCGAAATGTTTCGGGCTGGGAACTATCTCGATGCACGCAATTCTCACGAATTGTGCGTACGGGTGCTTTTTTGCAATCCCGGTTGTATTGTCCACGTGGGCACTGCATAAGGCTTTCAAAAGAGAGGGTGCGTAAGTTTTGCCCTTAAACTGCGGCGCGGAGGACAACCTCCGCGCCAAATTTCTTTATCCCTCCCAGCAAATCACTTTTCCATCCCTTATAGCGACCGAGTACATACTTCTGGAGATTCCCTGCAGGCGACTGGCCGAAGCTGAGGATTTTCGACCCAGAAAATCCGGTATCGGAAGAAGTATGTACGAGTGAGCGGCTATTTCACCAGAAAAATACAGCATACTTTTAAAAGTGTGCTCTCCGATACGGCGATCAAAAATTTGCCGATTTGCCCATTTTCTGCTACAATCCAACGCGATGGAACTATTAAGAACCAGCCTCCCATACCTGCAAATACTCTTGTCAGCACTCCTAATCGTAACGATTCTTTTGCAGCGCACCGGCTCAAGCCTTGGTGGTGCTTTTGGAGCAGACAATTTTTCATCTGGATTTCACACACGACGAGGATTTGAAAGAACTCTCTTTTTTGCCTCAATTATCTTTGCTATACTGTTTGCATTGTCGGCATTACTTAACGTGATTCTTGGATAAGACCGCGTCGGTAACAGACAACACACGGAAACTGTTTTTCAATTAGCCCTTTCATGCATACGCATGCACTCTCAATACATATATTAATTTATGGACGAACATATAATGTTGTCAGAAATTCCCCCTACATCATCACGTGCATCTTTTTTGGCGCGTGTTCGACGATTTTCCTCACTTTCTTCACTTGAACAAATGCTCGCGCAGTTTTCCCCTTCGGAACGATTGTTTCTCTACGTCTTTACATTTTTACTTGCACTTGCAACTTTTTTTCTCGTCGTCTTTGTGAGTGATTCTGTATCTGTTTCGGTGCCCACACATGGCGGCACACTAACCGAAGGCGAGGTTGGCTCTGTTCGATTTATAAACCCGGTACTTGCGCTTTCTCAACCCGATCAAGATCTTACCGAACTTGTCTATTCTGGTCTTATGCGTTCACAGCCAGACGGAAGCCTGATTCCCGATCTCGCGTCCTCGTACACCATTTCACCAGACGGCACGACCTATACTTTTGTACTTCGTCCAAACGCCCGATTTCAAGACAACACACCGGTGACTGCAGAAGATGTTGTTTACACTATTACCACCATTCAAAATCCAAATCTCAAGAGTCCCCACCGCGGAGACTGGCTTGGCGTACGCGTCTCCGCCCCCGATTCGCACACGGTCGTCTTTACCCTTTCGAGTGCCTACGCTCCATTTCTTGCAAATACAACGCTTGGCATAATGCCTAAGGCATTGTGGTCAAGCATTCCTGACGAAGAGTTTGCCTTTTCACAGTTTAATACCAAGCCAATAGGAAGCGGCCCTTTTAAGGTAACCACACTCACAAAAGACGCGAGCGGCACGATTCACAAATTGGACTTAACAGCGTTCGATGGAGAAATTCTTGGCAAACCATATCTTGATGGTATTTCATTCATCATGTTCACCGATGATGCTTCGGCGCAGTCAGCGCTTGCAAGCGGACAAATTGCATCATTGATAGGATTTCCAACAAAAAAAGTTGCCGCACATAGTGATCAAATTATTACTCCGCTTCCACGCGTTTTTGGTGTCTTTTTTAATCAAAATCACAACGACGAACTCGCGGACGCTGGCGTGCGAAAGGCACTCAATGCCGCAATTGATCCTTCGACTTTGGTTCGCAGTATTCTTGGCAATCGAGGCATCGCTCTTACCGGAGTAATTCCACCAAGCACCAGTGACACTCCAACGAGTGCGATACGACTGCCGCTTGCCCTTACGGATTCGACACAAGCACCTCTTGCGACAACTGACGAGTTAGTTCAAAAGGCTCAAACAATGCTTGCTGCCGACGGATGGGTCAAAGGCACCGGTACCACAACCGGCTGGACCAAGAACAAAAAAGCGCTTTCATTTACTATTGCAACAGCAGACACACCAGAGCTTGTCACAACTGCTCATGCAGTTGCTGCAGCATGGAACAAAGTTGGCGCACATGTATCAGTCGCAATCTACCCTGTTTCTGAGCTACAAACGACCATCATTCAGCCGCGAGCATACGACGCGATCCTCTTTGGTGAAGCGGTTGGTCCCGAGCTCGACTTGTATGCATTTTGGAATTCGAAAGAACGTAATTATCCGGGTCTCAACCTTTCGATGTATACCAATACCCAGGTCGACGGCCTACTTGCACAAGCTCGATCGACAAGCAATATGGCTGCTCGAAACGAACTCTACGAAAAAGCCGCTGGGATCATACAGGGTGACGTGCCAGCGGTCTTCTTGTATTCCCCTCAATTCTCATATATAATTCCTCAGTCACTTCAGGGTGTAACCTTGGGATCGCTCACATCACCGTCAGATCGCTTTCAAGACGTGTACAACTGGTACATGCAAACCGAAAGGGTTTGGAACGTGTTCGCTCCATACGTCCGTTAAGGACAGCTTGCACCAGCATTTCCTAGTTATTATTGTATTAATTAAAAAGTATTATGAATCCACAATCTTCCGGACCAGGTCCGGACAATGGCGCGAGTAACAATGAATCTCGCCCAAACACACAACCAGCGGACCCTCGCGGACCTCGCCGGCCATTTCCACCACGCAATCGTGGCGGAAGTTTTGCACCCCGCGGATCACAAGGCGGAAACAATGTTTCCCCACAAGGATCAAACAGCTCCCAAGGTCCTCGCGGACCACGTGGAATGGGCTCACGATCGTTTTCTAATTCCCCGGGAGGCGCTGGTGGAGTTCGTCGATCACGCCCGCTTTCTCAGCGTCCAGCTCGACCAATGAAGCCACGCGGCGGTCGTCCAACACACGCTACACCATCAGACCTTGGTCGCTCGGTAAAGGGGGCAGTCATTCCACCACCAGCTGACAACGTTGTTCGCATCATTCCTTTGGGAGGTGTCGAAGAAATCGGTCGTAACATGACAGCAGTCGAAGTCGGTAACGATATCTTTATTCTCGACTGTGGCTTTGCTTTTAGTGAAGACGACACACCAGGTATTGATTATATTTTGCCTAACACCGGATATCTCGAAGAGCGAAAAGATCGCATTCGCGGCCTTCTCGTATCACACGGTCACCTCGACCACATCGGAGGAATTCCATACATCATCGATCGCATTGGAAATCCAACAATTTACACACGACGCTTGACCGGTATGATGATCAAAAAGCGTCAGGAGGAGTTTACTCACCTGCCGCCAGTTATTATTCGAGAAGTTGAACGTGATGATGTTCTCAAGCTCGGAAGTACAACAGTACGATTCTTTGGCGTCACACACACTGTGCCTGACTCCATGGGTATCATTATTGAAACCAAATGGGGAGATGTTGTCTTTACAGGAGACATCAAACTCAACCATCTCGACGGTGTTCCTTCAGAAGAAGAAGTACGTGAGTTTGGCATCTTCAAGGATCGCCAAGTGCTTGCTCTCTTGATGGATAGTACCAACATTTGGCAGCCGGGCTTTTCTCGTCCTGAGTCACAAGTTTTCAAAGCACTCGAAGACTTTATCAAAAACAGTAAGACTCGTCTTATTATTGCGATGTTTGCTTCGCACTTGGAACGCCTCATCCGTATCGTGCAATATGCCGAAGAATACGGAAAGAAAATTGTTATCGACGGACGAAGTATGAAAACCAACGTCGAGATCGCCCGCGAACTTGGCCTTGTAAAATACAAGGACGAAACTGTCGTACAGGTTGAGGATATCGACAAGTACCCTCCCGAGCAGCTGATTATTCTTGCAACCGGCGCACAGGGTGACGAATTTGCCTCACTTGCTCGAATTGGAAACAAGACGCACAAATACATTCGCTTGCATCCTACTGACACGATTATTCTTTCGTCATCTGTTATTCCTGGTAACGAACGCTCAGTCCAAAAGTTGAAGGATAATCTTTCACGCCAAGGTGCAAAAATCGTCACCTATCACACCAGTGACGTGCACGCATCTGGTCACGGATACAAAGAAGAAGCTGTATGGATTCACAAACAGGTTCATGCTAAGTTTTTCATCCCCGTCCACGGATACCACTACATGCTTCGTATTCATGCTGACGTTGCAGAAGAGGTTGGAACACCTCGCGAAAACATCATGATTGCTGACAACAGTTCACTTATCGATATTGTCGACGGAGAGCGCATTACAAAGCTCGCAATGAAGGCACCTGCAGAGTTGCGCGTTGTCGAAGGACACACGGTTACAGAAATATCAGACGTCTTGATGCGTGACCGTAAGGCACTCGGACAGGAAGGTTTTTGTGTCGTCGTGGCAACAGTTGATCGTCGCACTGGCAAGTTGCACAAGTCTCCTGACATTATCTCGCGCGGATTCGTTTATCTTCGTGACAACAAGGACCTTATGGATCAGACACGACTCATTGTAAGAAAGAGTGTCGAGGACTCGATGAGTAATCCTCGCGGAGCTGATATTGATGTCGCCCGAGAAGATCTCGCCGACTCTGTCGCACGATTCCTTTTGAGCCGCACTATGAAGCGTCCAATTGTGATTCCGGTCATTGTAAGTATCTAAACCGTTTAAAAAACACCCCGCGAGGCAATGCCTCGCGGGGTGTTTTAGTTATAACATTTTTGATATTAAATAATCTGCCACGTATTCCCTCTTTTTATGATCATCCCGTCCTTGGCAAGACCAGTCAGTGCAAGATCAACGTGCAGCTTTTCATATGGAAGACCTGTATATAGTTTTGCTAAAGTCTTACCGCCACCGTTAAGTGATTTAAGTATCGCACCTCGCACCTGACGCAAAGAGCCTTCGAACTTGGATTGCGTGGCATGATGCGCACTTTTACGCGATGGGTTTGGATGTTTCAATTTGAGATGTGCACCATAATCCATGAGAGCCCAATACCATATCCGTGGCTCCATTCCTTTTCCCGCCTTTTCCACATACGATAGAATCTGACGGTCGTATATATCTATCGTATGGGGAAAGAAGTGATGGATGTATACGGTTCTTATGTTTGTTTCTATCATTGGGTGTGGCTCATTAAATGCAAACGTACGCACTGCCGCGCGCGTATAAGGTCCGATTCCTGGCAAAGGAAATTCGAGTGCCTTTTTCAGGTTGCCGCCGTATTCCTTGGTAACTATTTTTGATGCTTCATGCAAAAATTTTGCACGTCTGTTGTATCCAAGTCCGATCCAGATTTGCAGCACGTCAGAAAGACTTGCTGCAGCTAACTTTTTGATAGTCGGGAAACGTTTTATGAATGCACTATATTTTTCGATTACTCGAGATACCTGTGTTTGCTGCAACATTATTTCCGAGACAAGTATCTTATATGGGTCGGCTGTCTGGCGCCACGGAAGATCATGCCGGCCGTGCTCACGCCAGTGCAGCATAACTTCCTTTTGGAATTTTTCTATTTGTTGCCTGGTTGCCATTACTTTACACAAAAGACTACTACCCTACTTGCGTAAGAAAATGCTGATACATAGGACTAGTACCATGCAGAATACTTGTGTGCATCTCTTGAAGCCGCGCGGTAATCGTACCCGGCGCTGATTTAATATCACGGGCGTCGATTGTTTTGATAGGTGCAATATATGCCGATGTACCACAAAGAAATACTTCGTCGGCAACATAGAGTTCGGTCAAATCTACAACACGTTCAACTGTGGGAATATTCATATCCCGCGCCACAGCTAGAATGGTGCGGCGATTGATACCTTCGAGAATATCGCTGGACGTGTCGGGAGTAATAAGTACACCATCCCGTACCAAAAAAATATTAGCTGCACTTGCCTCGCAGACATGTCCATTACAATCAAGAAACACACAGTCGTCATATCCGCTATCAAGCGCATCTTGTCGCGCAAGAACCGAGTTTACGTACGCACCGTTTACCTTGGCACGCGAAGGTATGGCATAGTCCGGCACTCGTCGCCACACGCTCGTTTTGAGCCGGGCGCCTGTTTGCGGCACGATTGGTGTTGCGTCATATATAAACATGCTTACTGTGGTTGTAAGCCCTCGGGAGCGAGTACCTGGAATAAGTTCAGAGACATGCACCGTTGCGCGCACAAACACATCGGTAGTTACGCTGTTGGCCTGTATTAATTCCTTTGCGACTTTCTCAAATCGTTCAAAACTCCAATCAGGAACAAATGTGTCGATTCCCATTATCTTGGCAGAATCTACCAAGCGTTTGTAATGGTCCGAAAGACGAAATGCCGCGAGACCATGTGCTGTTTTGCAAACAGGAAATACAGTGTAGACGCTCAATCCATATAAAACTGCGGAGCTTCCAACACTGAGATTCGCATCGTTGCTGTCGACGAGTGTGTCGCCAAAATAGACCTTCTCATACATGCGAGCCATTATCTAAGTATAGGACTTTACCTACTCAACGCAACTACATCTTTCTGTTATGTTTTAGGCCAGTTATTAGCCGCTGGTGACCAAATCTTAGTTAATGGATGCTGCACACAATCGTGCGGACGGGCAGGACAAACATATCGTCCATATAAAACCAGTCCATTGTTTACGTATTTCCAGTCTTTTTTTGGTACGAGCGCCTCGAGCACTTTTGAAATCTTTTTAAGGTCTGTTTCTTGTGTCAGATCAAATCTTCGTGCAAACCGCTTAACGTGTGTGTCAGTTGGAATGCCCTCATAGGTCTCGTATAACTCACCCAGTACGACATGTGCCGTCTTATATGCGACTCCAGGTAACGTCACCAGATCTTCGGCAGTATGTGGGACGATTCCGTCAAAATTTTGCTCGATTATTTTTGCCGCGGCAATAATCGCTTTGGCCTTGTTGCGAAAAAAGGTAACGGATGAAATTTCTTTTTCGAGTTCGGATTGTTGTGCCTTTGCAAAGTCACTTGGAGTTTTGTATTTTTTGAAAAGAGTATCGGTGACGCGGTTTACGACCTTGTCGGTACACTGCGCCGACATCATAACTGCAACCAAAAACTGCATCGGGGTCGCATAGGTAAGTTCGCTTTTTGGCTTGGGATATGCGCGCTTTAAGTATGCGATCATCTTTTTTGCCCGCTCCTGCCGCTCTTCGAGTTTTGAGTCTGTTTTATTCATGCATTCATGTTATATAACCACAATACCCTAGACGCGAGAAATTGGATACAGATTATTTATCTTACCGTCTAAACTACCGCAAATAGAAAGTGGCATGTGTGGTGACCATCACCGTCTTCTCAATAGTTGAAGTGTCATACGTTCCATAATCCGACACGTTGCCGCCCGAGTGCGGAGCAAGCACCTGCACGACACCACTTGAAGCCGATTGCAGCGCTCCCACTTTTTGGCCTGTTGATTTTGCAATCTGTCCTGCTCGTGCTGCCGCATCCTTGACCGCGTCCGCAATAAGTTCCACGCGCACTGTTGCCAAATCAGATACGTAATACTCTGGCGTCTGTGCCGAGATGACAGAATCCCCTGCGGTTACCGAGGTGATTTTATCAGCAAGCTTTTTGATGAGCTGTGGATCAGTGGAATCGACGGTAATATCACGGCGAATATTATACGAATGAATCTGAGAATTTGAATCATAGTTTTCGTTTGCAAACACAGGACTCATTTCAATCGAACTGCTTGCAATACCATTCGCCATCAAAAACCGTACGATCGATTGCGAATCATTTGCGAGAGCTGTTTTGCCTTCGCTCACCGAACTCACGTCCGCATTACGAGTAACACCAATTGACCATTTTGCACCGTCTGCCGTGACATCCCGAGTGGCAGAACCCGTAACAACGATAGTGTTGTTGAGCGTATGTACCGAATAAAAAGTATACGCTGCGATAATAGCGGCGAGCACAAAACCAAGCGCGAGTACTGCTGCCGAGGTAACCTGACTTCTCTCTGTTGTCCACATTTTAATATCCATAGTTGTAGAATTTATAATAATAGCTATTCAGCAGTCGATGACTCCTCGTTTGGAGTTTCCTTTTTTGGGCGTCGGCGTGTAGTAAATCGCTTTGCAGTTTTGCTAAGAAGATTGGAAAGGAGCCCCATTTTAAAGCCTTCTACAAGCATTGTGTTGCGCATGTGTGCAATATCAGCGCGGACCAGAGTACCCTCTTCGGAAATATCTCTTGATAATTTTTCGATGTGTCCCAGCATTATCCAAAACCTCCACAAGATAAGCGAGGTGAGAATTCCGATGACTATCACTACCAATGTCGTAATAAAAAAGAAAACATGCATTTGTGTAAAATCATTCATGACATCAGTATACATCAAATAATAATAACAAAAGCGGGGCCGACTGGGTCCCGCTTGATAGCTGCACGAAGGTCGTGCTTACTGAATTTCCTGTGGCTTCGGATTGCAATAAAAGAGAACGAGTGTTCCCGATGCTGCTTTCTTTCCGCCGACAACGTGGATTTCGTATTCGAATGTAACCCTAAAATTCCCACCCCTCTCCACTTTCACTTCTTTCATGCGTTCGCGTGCATGGACGGATTCGCCGGTATAGACTGGTCTCAAGAACTGATATTCGCCTTCGACATTTTTGACCGCGATACCGGGGCCGACGTCAAAATGTGGCGAACGCATCACTGCAAGTAACGAAAGGAGCAGCGCCCCATGGGCAATCGTGCCCCTGTACCCTGCAGCTTTCGCTGCTACGGGGTCCAGATGAATGAACTGACGGTCACCCGTCACTTCCGCAAATGCGTCCAACCGACTTTGAGTAATTTCGATCTGTGTTCCCCACGGGCCCCATTCGGGCGACACAAAGTCCGACAAACGCTCAAGCGTGATTACTTCCAGCCTGGGCTGGATGGCCTTAGTAAATCTCGGGCTTGCATTCATGGCTCTTCCCTCATCCCAATCTTGCTTTCAGTCTCGTGCGCCGCGCACAAAACCTGAGCGATATAATACCACTATTATTGCCCATTACAACCTTATGCAACCTATTCCATATGCAAAAAATTACCTGCTGCAAAAATACCATATGATATACTTCGCTCTATGAAATATGATTTTGTTGCAATTGGAGACATTACTACAGACGCTTTTATTAAAATCACAGACGCCGAAGAAAATATAATTCACGGCACACGGGAACTCTGTCTCCGTTTTGGCGACAAGGTCCCTTTTGAAGAAATGACGGAGGTGCGTGCTGTGGGTAACGCCGCAAATGCTGCAGTTGCAGCTCATCGCATCGGACTCACATCTGCTCTTATTGCCCGCATTGGCAACGACGAAAACGGTCAGCATTGTATCGACAAGCTCAAAGAACAAGGTGTTGCAACCGATTACGTAGAAGTGCAAGACTCCTATCCAACAAACTACCACTATGTGCTCATGTTTGGGGCAGAGCGCACCATTCTTGTAAAGCAGGCCGCATTCTCGTACAGCTTGCCAGTTTGGGAAGAAGCTCCACGATATTTGTACCTCACCTCACTTGGCGCAAGTGCAAAAGAATTCCATCACGAAGTCGCCAACTACTGCGTAGCGCATCCAGAAACAAAACTCGTGTTTCAACCTGGAACATTTCAAATAAAACTAGGGAAAGATGAATTAAAAGATGTGTACGCCGTTACCGAAATCTTTTTCTGTAACAAAGAAGAGGCGCAGACAATTCTTGGCACAACCGAAACAGATATCAAGGTTCTGCTGAACGCTATGAAAGAGCTTGGTCCAAAGACGGTATTTATAACCGATGGCCCAAAGGGTTCATACGTACTTGATAGCGAGGGCATGTGGAGTATTCCAATGTATCCAGATCCAGCTCCCCCAGTCTCTCGCACCGGAGCAGGTGACGCAACAGCATCAACGACCGTATCCTATATTGCCCAAGGCATGAGTCCCCACGAAGCGCTTATGCGCGGCGTTATCAATGCAGCGAGTGTCGTACAAGGCGTCGGTGCTCAGACAAAACTCCTTACGAATGCCGAAATAGAAGAATGGTACAACAAACGCCCAACAGACTTTGTCGCAACTAAAATTGCGTAAAGTATTTATTGCGTAGCAAATTACAGTTGAGTAGAGGTCGCAACATCTGCAGTTGATGTGCTCTCTTCTACGGTTGAAGTTGAATCATTTGAAGGTTGAACAACCGGTGTTCCTCCAATTCCATTTTGGTTTTGCAAAAGCTGCTGCAATTGTGCTTCGGTGACACAGGTTGATCCGATACAAAGAGTTTGAACATCAGCGCGTTTGGCGTGGATATTGTCAGTATAAAAATTTTGAATACCATTACTACTATTCCCCAGCCATGCAACCAGGTTGTCTTTGAATATCCCCGTAACACTTCCAATATCCTTAATCGCATTCACGGTTGCAGCAAGTATCGGACGATCTTGGAGGGTAAGGAATCCATTGGTGCTTGAGCCAACTGCTTCTGGGATGGCAGTTTGTACGTTTTGTGCTGAGAAGCCAGAGTAAGAGGTTGTGGTATCGAGTCCTGAGAGTTGATTCCAGTGGTAGCTAATGGGAGAGAGCTTCA
>JAQBRI010000003.1 GCA_028286585.1 Candidatus Kaiserbacteria bacterium | reverse complement strand
GCACGGTCAGATTCAGTAACTTCGGCGCAGGAACCCTCACCACCGACGCCAGTGGTAACCTCTCAGTCTCATCAGACGAAAGACTCAAAAACATCGACGGATCATTCACCCGAGGACTCTCAGACATCATGAAGCTCTCTCCCATTAGTTACCACTGGAACACTCTTTCGGGGCTCGACATGACAACAGGGTACTCTGGCTTTAGTGCTCAAAACGTACAAACTGCCATCCCAGAAGCAGTCGGCTCAAGCACCAATGGATTCCTCACCCTCCAAGACCGTCCGATTCTTGCTGCGACGGTGAATGCCATCAAAGACATTGGATCAATCACCGGAATATTCAAAGACAATCTGATTGCATGGCTGGGGAATACTTCAAACGGAATTACGAGCATTTTTGCGCAGAATGGAAACTTTAATACAACCAATACCCAAACAATTTGTGTTGATGGCGAATGTCTTACCAAGTCCGATGTGCATACGCTCTTGCAGATGGTTCAGGCACAAAATGGAATTGGAGGTTCATCGGGTCCGACAAATGTATCGCCTGATGAGAATTCGACAGATTCAACAAGTACACCACAGACAACTACAGATGATACGAGTACGACAACGGAGTCAACAGCTACCGTTGAATAATTTTTTCTTGTTTTAAATCAATCTCGCAACGCCAGCAATCGCGGCAGTTTCAGCTCGAAGTGTGTAGGTACCAATTGAGACACTCGTACTTTGGGGATGCGCCAAAATCGTTTCTTTTTCTTCGGAAGTGAATCCACCCTCGGGGCCAACAATAATAGTAGCCTCCTCGTCGGAACTCTTTAATGCGGATCCTTCATAATCTAAGAGTAATACCGATCCGTGTGCATGCGTGAGTGCGTGCGCAAGACTCTTCTCTATTGCAAGAAATGGAGGGTTTGTTCGGCCCGACTGTTCACATGCGGCATTCAAAATATTATTCCATCGAGTTAGTTTGTGATCGAGGCGGTCTTCCTTTACCGTGTTTGGGCTGCGATCTGCCTGAAACAATATAATAGTCGCAACGCCCAGCTCTGTCGTTTTTTGTAATATCATATCGATATTTTGCTCGGCGATAAGTGCCTGAAGGAGAGTGACACGGTGAGCGGGTTCCTGGGGGAGTTCAATTTCTTTGAACGGTTCAACAGTTATAGTGTTACGATCTACCTCGGTGATTCGTGCAAGAAAACGCTGAGGCGTAAAGTCTTGAATGCTTACTTCTTCACCAACTTTCATGCGGCGACTGTCGCGAATGTGCCGTGCGACATCGTTTCGGATCGTAGTTTGTTCACCCAGCTTTAGTCGCCCGTCATATCTAAAATAGTTCATGGAGATATTGTACACTACGTCAAACTGTGTAAGTAATTCGGTACAAGGTCTTGCAAAATACGTAGATAGGAATATTGTGGAAATACGGGAATGTTCCCGCGGAGCTCATCGTCATGTGCAAAGAGAGCATCTATGCAAAGAATGTCGAAGATGCAAAAGCTGGTCAAAATTTGATCGTCTCAGTGTCGACTCACGGCCTCCCGGCGTTCCATCCGGAAGGGCAGAACGTCGCCGATTGCGTGACCTGCGTCAAGGACGGAACCATGCTGACCTTGAACGGCATTCCGCCAGTAATTCAAGTGCCGTATGATCTGACCCAGCGCGCCGTCGTCACCTTCATCGACAAGGGCGACAACCAGCAGGATATGATCCGTCTGAAAAATGGTCGCGAAGTTCCGCTCATGCTGTTCGCCAACAAGGGCGTTCGTGCCTACGTCGGCGTGCTCGAAATGCCATCGGCGCCAGAAGATGACCTGCCGGCCGTCAGGTCGCATCGGCGGCGTGCAACTATCGCCAGTATTGCTGTTCTGTTCGCGATCGCCTGCGCGGCATCGCCGTTCGTCGGCATCGTCTCCGGCTAATCGTTTCTTTGCGGGCCTTACGGTCCACACATTCTTGCCCATCGCATCCTTTTGCGATGGGCATCCTTTTTGCATTTGGAGTTTTTTCTTGCTACTATGGAACCCTATCGCTTAAGGCGGTTTTTCTTTTGTCACTTTTTATTAGTTTCATTCATTATATATGGCTCGTGATTATCCACTCAGTAAAATAAGAAACTTCGGAATCGTCGCTCACGTCGATGCTGGTAAGACTACAACGTCAGAACGCATCCTCTACTATACCGGTCAATCACACAAAATCGGCGAAGTGCACGATGGTAATACGACAACCGACTGGATGGAACAGGAACGCGAGCGTGGCATCACAATCACCGCAGCTGCTATTACTTGTTTTTGGAACCCAAGTTACATGGGTACCGACCTTTCCTACAAACACCGATTCAATGTCATCGATACTCCTGGCCACATCGACTTTACGAGTGAAGTAAAGCGAAGTATGCGCGTTTTGGACGGAGCAGTCGTCGTCTTTGACGGTGTTGCAGGCGTTGAACCGCAGTCAGAAACAAACTGGCGCTATGCCGAAGAAGCAAACGTTCCTCGTATTTGCTATATCAATAAACTCGATCGAACTGGCGCATCATTTGAAAAATCATACGCATCTATTCTCGACAGACTTTCGACCAAGGCGATTCCTGCACAAATTCCAATCGGCGCAGAAGATAACTTTGATGGTGTCGTTGATTTGCTCGGAATGAAAGCATACAAGTTTGAAGGGGAAATGGGCAAGGATGTCATTGCATACGAAATTCCAGAAAATCTCAAAGCAGCTGCAGAAAAGGCACGCGCTGCGTTTGTAGAAAAAATTGTCGAAACAGACGACGACTTGATGAGTGAATTTCTTGAAGGAAAGGAAATTGCATATGACGTACTCAAGGCGACACTCCGTAAGGCAGTTATCGCAAACAAAATTTTCCCTGTCTACACCGGCTCATCTCTCAAAAACAAAGGAGTACAACTCGTACTTGATGCGGTTGTCGACTACCTTCCGTCACCACTTGATATGCCGCTTTCGGTTGGAACTAATCCAGATACCGGAGAAGAGGAGACACGAGCAGCCGATGATGACGCTCCGTTTTCTGCACTTCTTTTCAAAAAACAAGATGACAAGTTTGTAGGATCCCTCGCCTTTTTCCGTGTCTATTCAGGAAAGCTTGAGACTGGTATGACTATTTTGAACTCTGCAAACGGCAAGAAGGAGCGCATTGGTCGTATCGTACGACTGCAGGCAGACAAGCGTGAAGACCTCAAAGAGGTATATGCGGGTGAAATCGCTGCAGCTCTTGGAGTAAAAGAAGTAAAAATCGGAAACACACTCTGTGATCCAGAGCACCCAATCATTCTCGAATCAATCATCTTCCCTGAACCGGTTGTATCAATGCGTATTGAACCAAAGACAAAGGTTGACCAAGAAAAGCTTGGAGTAGCTTTGAGTAAGCTTTCTGACGAAGACCCAACATTCCGAGTTAAATCAGATCCAGAGACAATGGAAACTATCATTTCGGGTATGGGAGAATTGCAGCTCGAAATTATGGTTGATCGTATGCGCCGTGAATTTGGAGTAGAGGCAACAACTGGTAAGCCACAGGTTGCATATCGAGAAACGATTCAAGGATCGGCCGATGTCGATTATAAGCACATCAAACAAACTGGTGGTAAGGGTCAGTATGGTCATGTGAAAATCAAAATGGCACCACTCCAGCCGTTGGTTGAAGGAGCTAAAATCAAAAACAACGTCGAACGCGAAGATCACTTTGAGTTTATCAACAACATCAAAGGCGGTGTTATCCCACAGGAATACATTCCAGCAGTACGTAAGGGTCTCAAAGAGGCTATGGAGCGCGGAGTTCTTGCAGGATTCCCAATGGTTGATGTTTCGATCGACCTTTATGACGGTTCATATCACGATGTCGACTCATCAGAAATCGCTTTCAAACTTGCTGCAATCAACGCCTTTAAAGAGGCAGTACAAAAGGCAAAGCCAGCACTCCTCGAGCCAATTATGAAACTCGAAGTTGTTACTCCAGAAAAGTTTATGGGTGACGTAACAGGCTCAATCAATAGTAAGCGCGGCCAAATTGAATCGATGGGTGAGCGCGGACAGTCAAAGGTTATTGTTGCTAAAGTGCCGCTTTCAGAATTGTTTGGATTTACAATGCAACTCCGCTCTCTTACTGAGGGTCGTGCAGTGCCAAACCTCGAATTCTCTCACTACGCAATCGTCCCAAAGACAGCAGCAGACGAAGTAATCGCATCTCGAAAATAAGAGCGAGGCATATTGTTTCTGAAGACTCTCGGAGCGCGACTGTTTTTAAAAGATTGTACCCAATCTATTTAAAAAGGAAGTGCAAAGCCGTCGGCGCGAGAGGGAACTGATTTTTCAACAGAAAAATACAGTGTTCTTCAGAAACAATATGCCGAGCGACAGTTTGTACACACCTCCCGCATCTACATGCGAGAGGTGTGTGTTTTGTACGCTATACTTCTAGCTATGAAACAATCGCTTTTTTCCGACTGGGAACTCCCAAAAATAATAATTCTCCTGCTCTCATGTTTTGCGCTTGGAGCACTGGGATTTTTTATAGTGACCATAGTCATTTTCCCTTCTTCATTGCGTCCGCAAGCGCCGAGCGAAATTACAGTGCACCCCGTCATGACCGAACAAAAAAAAGCTGAAACATTACTCGCACTCAAGCCAACAGCACTCGAACAGGCTTCGACAACAAACTTTTTTACAAATCGACCAACGAGTACAAGAGTCGTAAACCCTCTGCAGGCTGATTCAGCTGATGATAATGCGGCAAAAAAACTTGATATTCTCAAAGCACTCGATTCCCAATAGCATGCATATGAGTACACGCATGGTTCAACTTACATTCAAAATAGTTTTTCCAGCAATACTGTTTCTTATAGCAATATTTTTTTTCGTGTCCGCTCTCTTTCCGCGGCCTGCTTTATCGCAAGTGGGTACATCATTGGTGGGGTATCTGTGGAGTGACACGGTTGGATGGATTGATGTAAATTGCCTTAATACCAACTCCTGCGGAACCAATAACTTTGGACTTTCTATGGATGGCGGCGGCGTTGTGTCCGGCTACGCATGGAGTGACCACCTTGGGTGGATTTCGGCTAATGCGAGTGACGTAGCAGGGTGCCCTACCGCACCATGTGTCGTGAGACTAAGCGGCAACGCGCTTTCAGGATGGCTTCGCGCCCTTTCAGGTGGTACATCGCAAAGCGGTGGGTGGGACGGATACATTGCACTCAATGGTGCAGGTTACGGCATTACCTACAGCGATATTACCAACTTTTTCTCTGGGTTTGCCTGGGGGGATACCGATACCGGATGGGTTGATTCCTCACAAATGCGCAAAGCGTGTTCACCCACATACACCTGTTCTGGACAACAAATACTCCAAACCAATTCCGCGTGCCAACTGGTCAACTACAATTTGTGTAACTATCCGCAATTCTGCGTCAATGGTTCGAGTGCCTGCGTGTATCCACAACCGACGGGTACTCTCTCGGTTAATCCAAAATTAGTAATTCCGGGCAAAAGTACAACTGTGTCATGGAATGTAACTGGCGTAAGCACTACCACAAGTCCTTGTGTACTCTCGAGTTCTCGTGGTACTGACACCGCGACGGGTGCGTCTGGAACATACACCGCAACGAACATTGTTTCGCAAACAACATTTGTACTAACCTGTACCGCAATCGATACTGGAATTCTTACTCCCTACAAACTAACGGCCACGACAAGTCTTGTGCCAAACTTTGTGGAGCAATAGTTTATTAACAGGCGCCGTTATTGATATATATAAAAATAAGCTATTCTGAACATATGAAAAAGACTGTTGCACTGTATGGGCTCATGATTTTTTTCTCCGGCGCTGCGGTCATTTCGGCATGGACAGGACCAACTGGTACAGCACCAAGCAATAACGTCGCAGCTCCTATTAATGTTGGAACAATTGATCAGGTCAAAAACGCAGGGCTCTCGGTTAATACACTTTTGGTTGCTGGAAACATGCTTACCGCAGGAACCTATCTCGACCTGGCCGGAACAAACGCTTATCTCAACTTTGGAGCAAGTACCGGAAACGCAGGATATGGCATTCGAGATAATGGAGGATCAGTTGAGGTTAAAAATAGCGGAGGCGCATGGGTTAGCATTACGGCAGGAAGCGGAAGTTGGGTCGTGTCAGGCACCAATATCTACAATAATAATACTGGTAACATCGGAATCGGCACGACAAATCCCACCGATGGTAAGTTGCAGGTTGTTGGCGTAGTTTCGATTTCACGTTCGGGCACTGGAACCTGTTGTTCGGCAGCAGGCAACGAAACACTGGCACTCTCAGAAAACACCAGTGTTTCTGGACGAACTGCCAAAATACAATTTCATAATTCGGGTGTAAACGAAGCATTTCTTGAACTGACCAGTACTGGTGATCGCAGACTTCAGATTAGCGATAACCAAGGAACAACAACAGGGCTAGAAATAGCAGGAGATTTGTATACAAAGGGGTATCACGCGGTACGCCTTGATAGTGCCGGCAAAGGATATCTCTTTCCATGGAGTACACCTTCGGGCAATGTATATGTCGGAGGTGCAGCAACGACAAATCTCACAGTGACCGGCAATCTCTATGGCAATGGATTTTATTACAATTCCGATCGTAGACTCAAGAAAAATATCGAACCCATGACGGACAATCTTTCAAAAGTGCTTAGACTTGAACCGGTAACGTATAACTGGATAAATCCACAATTTGCGACAACGACCCAGCTTGGCTTTGTTGCACAGGACGTAGAGGCTATTGTGCCCGAATTAGTATTTACCGACGCATCGACATCCATGAAAGCAGTGGATTATGCGCGTGTCACACCGCTTCTCGTTGGTTCGGTCCAGGAACTTAACCAAAAAATAGCAGATCAGCAAAAGGAAATCGATGCACTAAGACAGGAAATCGAGAGTATTAAAAATAAATAAATACGTATGCAGAATGACATATACAGCAAAGGAAAAAAAGTCATGCACTCAGCATCTTTTGGAAAATTACTGCATGCCGTTGTTACAGGCGGATCATTGCTTGGAATACTGATGTTTGCGATTTCGCACACGTCCTATGTCGGGCAATCTTCGCCCGAAGTTGGTTTTGCAGACGCATCACAGTCTGGACTAGCTATCGTTCCCGCATCTTGCCCATCTGCTCCAAACCCAACTTCAGATTCATATGGTTTGAGAGTTGTGAATGGAACCGACGGTGCTTCAGTCGGCCTCGAAGGACCACCTACTCCGATCTACGTTTTTGGCGTTTACTACACATCTATTCCATTTGCGTATACCGAGCTCTATTGTGTAACCAACAATACCGGTTCTGATGTCTACATTCCTGCAAAGACTTCGGCTGAATTGACATCATTTCTTACGACTATTCCTACGACCTCAGACGGGACTTTCCCAGGAGCTACCCCGCTTTTGTATTGGCGCACCCAGGAATCGTACCACTAGGTACCTCGTTTTTGATATAAAGGCTACGCACAGAAATGTTCTTGACGTTATGCGTGGCTCTGTTAGTATAGACAAACGCATGCGCAGATTTCTGCGCCGCTTGGTGTTTACGTGAGTTATTACATTAATAGAAGTAAATTAATTATCATATTTATATGGCAGCAGAAGAATTTAAGCGAGAGAAGCCGCACTTGAACGTCGGCACGATTGGACACGTTGACCACGGCAAGACTACCTTGACTGCGGCTATCCTCAGTGTCCTTTCAAAGGCAGGAAATGGTTATTCAGCACAAGTAAAGGGTGTCGACCAGATCGACAAAGCCCCAGAAGAAAAGGCTCGTGGTATCACGATCTCGCTCTCACACTCTGAGTACGAGACACCAATGCGTCACTACGCACACGTTGATGCTCCTGGTCACGCTGACTACATCAAGAACATGATTACGGGAGCTGCCCAAATGGACGGAGCGATCCTCGTTGTTGCAGCATCTGATGGCGTTATGCCACAAACACGTGAACACATTCTCCTCGCAAAACAGGTAGGTGTTCCAAAGATTATCGTCTTCTTGAACAAAGTTGACCAAGTTGATGACAAGGATCTTGTTGATCTCGTTGAAGAGGAAATTCGTGAACTTCTCACGAAGCAAGGATTCGATGGAGCAGGAGCACCAGTTATCCGCGGATCTGGCCTCAAGGCACTTGAAAACCCAGCTCCAGGAAATGAGTGGAGTGACAAGGTAATGGAACTTGCTAAGGCACTTGATGAGTACATTCCACAACCGGAACGTGAGCTCGACAAGCCATTCCTTATGCCTATCGAAGACGTATTCTCAATCGAAGGACGCGGTACAGTTGTTACTGGCCGTATCGAGAGAGGTGTCGTTAAGGTTGGTGAAGAAATCGAAATCGTCGGTATTCACGATACTGTAAAGACAATCGTAACTGGTATCGAAATGTTCAATAAGTCACTTCAGCAAGGACAGGCAGGTGATAACGCTGGAGTCTTGCTCCGAGGTACAAAGAAAGACGATGTTCATCGAGGACAGGTTCTTTGTAAGCCAGGAAGTGTTAAGCCTCACACAGAATTTGAGGCAGAAGTATACATCTTGACCAAGGAAGAAGGAGGTCGTCACACGCCATTCTTCACTGGATACAAGCCACAATTTTACGTTCGAACAACTGACGTCACAGGAGAGGTAACTCTCGCTGAAGGAGTTGAAATGGTTATGCCAGGCGACACTGTAACCTTCAAGGTTAAGCTCGTTGGCCCAATCGCTCTTGAGGACAAACAGCGTCTCGCTATCCGTGAAGGAGGTAAGACAGTTGGAGCAGGTGTTGTTACAAAGATTGTTGCGTAATTCACTCTTGAATTAAGCCTAAGAAAACCCCGCAGCAATGCGGGGTTTTCTTGTTCCAGCCAGCGTGTGCTTGCACTTTTCTAAAATGTCTATATACTGCCTCTCAACGCTATGTCCGAATACGGACCAATGGATTTGAGAGCTCAAGCTCGCATATCCTGCGGGCGTTTCTGTTTTCTACTCAAATTCAAACTATGAAATTCATGCTCGGAACAAAAGGACGTATGACCCAGGTCTTCGATGAGAAGGGGGTTGTTTCTCCTGCAACGATCATTACTGCAACTCCGCTTTCAGTAACACAGGTCAAGACCACCGAGACCGACGGCTATAATGCTATCCAGGTTGGATTTGGTACAAAGAAAGCAAAGAACGTCACTAAGCCAGTTTTAGGTCATACCAAGGGTGTTCCATTCCGGTCAATCCGTGAATTCCGCGCAGCTGATGATACAGCGATGTCTCATGAATTGGGTGCAACAATCGATATTTCAACATTCACTCCAGGTGACATCGTTACTGTCTCGGCAGTTTCAAAAGGTAAGGGTTTCCAGGGTGTCGTTAAGCGACACGGGTTTGGTGGAGGACCTCGATCACACGGTCAAAAGAACAAGGAGCGCGCACCAGGATCTCTCTCAGGAGCAGGTCGTGCAGGCGGACGTGTTGCAAAGGGTATGCGTATGGCAGGACGCATGGGTGGAGACCGTATTACGGTAAAAAACCTTCGCGTATTGCAAATTGACGTTGCAACCAACACACTCTTGATTCGAGGTGCAATTCCAGGAAAGCCAGGTACACTCGTAGAAATTCGCGGCTAACCATTTCAATACATTCTATGACAACTACAAAAACAACAAAAAAGACAGATGCTCCAAAGGAAATCAATATGGAAGCAACTATTTTTAATACACAGGGCAAAAAGTCAGGAACACTCATGCTCCCTGAGAGTGTGTTCGGAGTAAAGTGGAATGATTCACTCGTACACCAAGTTGTCACATCGATGATGGACAATGCGCGTACACCAGTTGCGCACACCAAAACTCGAGGCGATGTTCGTGGAGGAGGTAAGAAGCCATGGCGCCAAAAGGGAACTGGCCGCGCTCGTCACGGATCTATTCGATCTCCAATCTGGAGAGGCGGCGGTGTTACTCATGGACCACGAAATGACAAGGTATACGCTCGTGCAATTCCAAAGAAAATGCGCGCAAAGGCACTCTTTATGGTCTTGTCCCGCAAGTTCAAGGAAGGCAAGGTTATCTTTGTTGACTCTTTTGGAGTCGATACACCAAAAACAGCAGTCGCAGTCAAAGCAATTCGAACACTTGCGACTATCGACGGTATGACAAAATTGAATGCAACCAAAAACGCTGCTCTTATAGCTTTTGCTGATCCAACTTCAGCACTTGTAAAAAGTTTCCAAAACATTGGATCCGTTGAAGGAAAGGCAGTTCGAGAATTGAATCCGGTCTCTGTACTCAAGTACAAATTCCTTATTCTTGAAAATCCGGAAGCAGCTCTTGCAATCATCGAGAATCGTGCACAGCGAACAAAGCCATCATTGCTTACTTCAAACAAAAAATCATAATTCGTATGGCAATCCTTAAAAAAGCAAAAAAAGTAGTCGTAGCACCTGATGCACCGGTAGCTCCAAAAGCTATTAACTCATCAGCTCCAACTGACCGAACACATGTATTGCGAAACGCACGCATCACCGAAAAGGCTACAATTCTCGCAGGTATGAACGTCTACGTGTTTGATATCGCAACAAACGCGAGTAAACGAGATGTTATCATGGCAGTTCGCGACATCTACAAGGTAATTCCTACAGCAGTTCGTGTCGTACGTGTTGTCGATAAGATTGTTCGTTCACGCCGCACCGGGTCCCTAGGCACCAAGCGTGGAGGAAAAAAGGCATACATTACTCTCAAAAAGGGAGAAACGATAACAATATAACTTTATGGCACTTAAATTCTATAAACCAGTAACACCAGGACGACGCGGAATGAGCGGTCTCAAATACCGTGAACTCCTTTCAGGTGACCGACCACTAAAGGCGCTCACCAAGGGTAAGCGATCTTTCGGAGGACGCAGTAGTAACGGTCGTGTATCAGTTCGTCATCAAGGTGGAGGACACAAAAAGTCATTCCGTGATGTTGATTTTAAATACAACAAGAAGGACATCACTGCTCGTATCGCAACAATCGAATACGATCCATTCCGAAGTGCATTTATTGGTGTTGCTGTATATGCCGATGGAGAGAAGCGCTACGTAACACTCCCAAAGACCATGAAGGTAGGGGATACATTTATCGTTTCTGAAAACGCTCCAGTTAAGACAGGAAATCGTCTACCACTTGGTAAGCTTCCTGTTGGAACATTTGTCTACAACGTAGAAGTATTGCCAGGACAAGGCGGCATTATCGCTCGTTCAGCTGGTAATTACGCTGAAGTTGTTGCTCATGACGCGGGATACACGCACCTTAAGATGCCATCAACAGAAATTCGTCGTTTTATTGAGACAGCATGGGCGTCTGTTGGAGAAGTATCTAATGACGAACATCGATTGGTTAATTATGGAAAGGCAGGTCGCACACGCTGGAAGGGTGTTAAGCCAACAGTTCGTGGTACTGCCATGAACCCAGTTGACCACCCACACGGCGGTGGAGAAGGACGCCAGGGACGAGGACGAAGACGAGCAATTTCTATGTGGGGAAAGCCAACAGGAAAGGGCCAAAAGTCACGACGACCAAAGAAACCATCAAAAGTATTCATTGTTTCCCGCCGAAAGGTTGGAAAGAGAAAGTAAAACTCCCAATAATGACAAAAATCCCGAGGCAACCCCTCGGGATTTTTGTATTGTGGCTCAAGATCATTTGACTTTTCGATCATTTTCATATACATTTGTGTCTACCCGCACGTGGCGGGTTTTCGCTTGAATACTTCTATATGACACGATCACTCAAAAAAGGACCCTATGTGGACGAAAAGCTGATGAAAAAGGTCACTTCTCGTGCTGCAACTGCAGGCACCATCAAGACATGGGCGCGTGCTTCTCAAATTTCTCCAGAATTCGTTGGATATACTTTTGCTGTACACACTGGCAACAAATTCGATGATGTATTCGTTACCGAAGACATGGTAGGACACAGACTCGGAGAATTTGCTCCAACAACACGATTCATTCGTCACGGAGGTAAGATGCAAAAGGAAATTGAATCGGCAAAGAAGGCAGCTGAAATTGCAACTGCAAAGGCAGCAAAGGCAGCTCCTGAAGCCAAGGCTGTAAAGAAATAATTCTTGAGCCACTATTTATACCATGAAAGCAATTCTCAAAAATTATCATCAGGCACCTCGTAAGGTACGACTCGTTGCAGATCTTATCCGCGGCAAGCAAGTTCCTGCTGCACACGTTGCTTTGACATTCCTTCCAAAAAAGGTTTCTCCAGTAATGTTTACATTGCTCAACTCAGCTGTTGCAAATGCGCGACAGGCAGGATATGAACCAACTGATTTGTTCGTAAAGAAGATCACTGTTGATAAGGGATTGGTATTGAAGCGCGTACGTCCTTTCAAACAGGGTCGTGCAGGACAGCTTCGCCACATTATGAGTCACATTGTTTTGGAATTGGGAACAAACGCTGGAGCAGTACCTGTTGCTACAGACTCAACAACAAAGACAGTTTCTGATACAAAGCCAGCAGCAAAGAAGGTTGCAAAAAAGACAGCTAAAAAGACTACCAAGAAAGTTGCCAGTAAAACCACATAATTTTTATATACCGTTATGACACACACAGTACATCCATTTGCACATCGTCTCGGAATCATTCGTGATTGGAAGTCACGCTGGTTTGGAAAGACCCCTCTTGAGTACCGCACCAACATCATCGTAGACAGTATGATTCGTAAGTTTTTGAAAAAGCGCTTGCGCGGTATGTACGTTACAGCTGTTGAAATTGAACGCAACGAAAAAGCAGTTCGAGTAATCATCAAGACTTCTCGCCCAGGTGTTGTTATCGGACGTGGTGGAGAGGGGAGCATCAAGCTCACCAAAGAAATCGAAAAAATCGTCAACAAAGTGCGACATGTTGTAAAAAAGGCTATCAAGGTTGATGTCGAAGAAATTCGCTCACCAGAATCCCAGGCAGCGGTAGTCGCCTACATGGTTGCAGAAGGACTTGAAAAGCGTCAGACATTCCGTCGTGTTCTCAAACAGACCGTCGAAAAGGTAATGGCAAATCGTGATGTTCTCGGTGTACGTATCGCGCTTGGTGGACGTCTTGGAGGGGCAGAAATGGCTCGTGCAGAAGAAATCAAGCGAGGACGAGTACCTTTGCAGACACTTCGTGCTGATATCGATTTTGCACGTGAACAGGCGTACATGCCTTACGGAGTTATCGGCATCAAAGTATGGATCTATCGAGGCGATATTTTCGCTGATTCAGAGAAAAACCAAAAATAATATTGTATGTTGGCACCTAAAAAAACAAAATACCGCAAGTGGCAAGTTGGCCGCAAGCATCCAGATAAGCTCGCTCGACCAGACACGCGAGGCGTAACGATGGCATTCGGATCATTTGGTCTTAAGGCTCTTGAACCACATCGTTTGACCAGTAACCAGCTCGAAGCAGCTCGTCGCGCACTTTCTCGTGCTGCAGGCAAGACCGCAAAGATATGGATTCGTGTTTTCCCAGACAGACCGTTTACTCGTAAGCCAGCAGAAGTACGAATGGGTTCTGGTAAGGGAGATCTCGAAGGATACGTCATCGAGGTTCGTCCAGGACGTGTTCTCTTTGAAGTAGATGGTGCGCCAGAGGCTATGGCACGTGAGGCATTGCGAAAGGCAGGAAAGAAATTGCCGATCAAGGTTCGCATCGTTGCTCGAGCTCAATAAATATATATGAAAAACAAAAACGATATTTCTACAAAAACGGAGGCTGATTTGAATGCACAGGTCCTTGATATGCGACAAAAGCTTCAGTCTATTCGCTTTGGCGCAGCTGGTTCACGCACTCGCAATACGAGTGAAAGTAGAACCGCTCGAAAGGACATTGCTCGCGCAAAAACTGAACTCAATGCACGCCAAAAAACGGCAATGGTTGCAAAATCAGAAAAAACAGCGTAATATAACGCAACTTACGTATGACAGACACTACAAACACAATCAAAAATGGCAAAATCCTGCAAGGGGTGGTCGTGAAGACTGCTATGAAGGATACCGTTACCGTTGCGGTTGATAGTTATGTCATGCACCCAAAGTACAAGAAGTACCAGCGCAAGACCAAAAAGTTCCTTGTTCACAATCCAGGCAATACTGTTGCTATTGGAGACAAGGTACAAATTCGCGAAACACGACCACTTTCCAAGATGAAACATTTTGAAATTTTCACTGCTTAATACCGCTTATGATACAAACTCGAACACTCGTAAAAATTGCAGATAACTCTGGTGGACAAATCGGCCGCGTTTTCAATATCCTTGGATCAACACGCAAGCGATATGCAGAATTGGGAGATGAGGTAATTCTCTCTATCCAGTCAGCACAGCCACGTAAATCAGTTAAGAAGAAGGATATTCATCGTGCAGTTGTCGTTCGTCAGGTCAAGGCATATCGTCGCAAGGATGGAAGTTACATCCGTTTCGATGAGAACGCTGTAGTACTTGTTGATAAGACAAAGAAGGAGCCAAAGGCAAACCGTGTCTTCGGTCCAATTCCTCGTGAAATCGTCGAACGTGGATATCAAAAAATAGGATCTCTCGCTCCTGAAATTGTATAAATATATGAAACTTAAAAAAGGAGATAAGGTAATAGTAATTGCCGGCAAAGAAAAGGGAAAGACTTCCACTATCGTGCGTGTACTCGCAGCAGAGAACAAAGTAGTGCTCGACGGAATCAACATGGTAAAGCGTGCTCGTAAGGCAACCCGAGGACAGGCAGGTCAGATCGTAGAAATCGTAGTACCAATTGATGCATCAAATGTCATGCTCGTTGACCCTAAAACTAGTAAGCCAACTCGTATTCGAATCACTCGTGATGATAAGGGAGGACGTGTGCGTGTCGCTGTAGGAAGTGGTCAGGAACTCAAATAACAAGATCAAACAATCGTATGAAAAACAAGGCAAAAAATACAACACAGAAAGATACTTTTGAAGCACTCAAAGGTGATTTGGGTATAACTAACATAATGCAAACACCAAAGCTCACAAAGATTGTTGTTACAACAGGACTTGGTTCACTTCGCGACAAAAAGAAGGAAGAACTTATTGTTGATCGTCTTACTCGCATCACTGGTCAAAAGCCGGTTAAGCGTGTAGCAAAGAAATCAATCGCGAACTTTAAGGTTCGAACAGGAGATGTGATGGGATACCAAGTTACGCTTCGTGGTGCACGAATGCAGTCATTTTTTGATAAAATGGTTCATGTTGTCTTTCCTCGTATCAAGGACTTCCGTGGCATCAAGCCTTCATCTATCGACGAAATGGGAAATATTTCAACAGGACTCAAAGAGCACACAGTATTTCCTGAAACATCCGACGAAGATGCTCGCGATGTATTTGGCCTCGCAGTCAACATTGGCACATCAGCAAAGAATTCAAAGGATGCAGAAGCGTTTTTGCGCCACATGGGAGTTCCTCTACAAAAATAACCGTTCTTCGGTATAGGTTTGTAAAAACACGCATATTTGCCTGATGGCAAATTGCTCCTCTCGAACCGTCGTTCTCCGAGAGGCTTTTACAAACCTACACCTTCAGAACGTTTTTCTGTGCCAAAATAAATGTATGAAAAAATTTTCAAATAAGGGTGCGCCAAAACGAAACGCAAAATCTTGGAATCGTGAATATGCAAAGCCAGAGCACCTCAAGCTCTCAAACAATCCAGCCGAAGATTTTTTGAAAGCGCTGCGGTATCTCGAGCGGCATCACGGAAGAGAGTATTTGAACCCGCTCGCGCTTGCGGTGGACATTGGCTGTGGAAACGGCAGACATTTGGTGCACTTGGCCAATTATTTTGCGATGCGCGGAGTAGGCTACGACATTTCAAAAGAGGCGATTGATCAGGCCCTTGAGACCTCGAAAGATTTGCCCATTACCTACGAAGTCCGTACCATTGCCGGCACATTTCCCGAAATAAAGAATGACTCGGTCTCGATCGTTATCGACATGATGAGTTCGCACGTTCTTAAAAGTGCCGAGCGAAGTGTTTTGCGATCCGAAATTTTGCGCATGCTCAAACCGGGTGGATGGCTCATATTTAAATCATTTCTTGCAGACGAGGATATTAATACTCGCCGATTATTACGAGACCATCCAGCTGACGAAGAGGGAGCATACATCCACCCAGGATTTGGCGTATATGAATATGTCTGGACAGAAGACGCCATTCTCGATTTTTATCTTCCTGATTTTTCAATCGAAAAAATAGAAAAATCGCACAAGCATATTATTCGAAACCGAGCCGGCAAACGTCGAACGGTGACTGTGTACATGCGCAAGCTGTAAAACAGAGTGTGCATTGATAAAAAAGGGTTACAGGGGTATATTCTACAAAGGTATCAACGTCTTTAATTGGAGGATTTTAAGATGTCCAATAAGATCCAGTTAATCCGTATGCGGAGCCTGCCCAACTTTGGTATATCTGTTGTGTTACAGGATAGATTGGCACGCTGGGTGCTCAATGACCCATTAGTTGGCAAAGTACACCGGAGTAGATCTCGTCCGACTGAGATTGTAAAACGTGCTTCCCAAGTCACCGTTGGCGATGTCATGAGTAAGATAGAAGAAATTCCTTTTTGGGATTCAAAGAATCGCCTTATTAGGTATCCCAACCATGTTCTTGTATTCAAGAGACGCTTGAGACAGTTTCATGTGAGTCAGGAAGATTGGCCTTATATTTCTGACAATATAAGGATCATTATCCAATACCTACGGCAACAAGCTGCTGCGAAAGGTCGGCAAGAACTTTTGGCACTCAATGCACGTTTTCTTTGCCCCGCTGCCGTGTGGCTGCTTCCTGGTTCTGCGAAAGAAGTCAATAGTATGACAATTGGTGATCTTTTGCAGATTGATCCAAGAAAGGTAGTCGAACGGAAACGCAGTTCGTATGTGAATGCGCGAAACGGAGTCTTGCAAGTTATCCAGGAATTCCGAGACCTAGGATTTGGATATGAAGATGGCCTTTTGATGCAGGCTGGCACTAGGCAGTACGAAATCGAGCAGCTCTGCAAACACCTGCACATTCCGAGAGAGCAGGCAGAAAGCTACTTGCAGTATGCCGAGGACAATAGATGGGGTCCTCGATTAGGCTTATAGATGTGCATTTCAGTTTTTTTGAACTTCGCCTCCTTGTGGGGCGACTTTCTTTATACTATTTGACTTTTGGGTTTGAATCGCGTATATTTGGACGACCTCGAAGGGGGTTTTGTTTCTTTTGGATCCAGTAGGCTTATGCCTTGGATATCCCTGAGAACGGAGCCACACGCCGAAGCGTTCGTAACTATCCTGAGTAATCAGATAGTGCAGACACTTCTGAGTCTCTGAACGGGTTTTAAACATGGCAAAAACATCATTGATCGTCAAATCACAACGAGTCCCGAAGTTTTCTTCGCGGATCGTTCGACGATGCTTGAAATGTGGCCGTCCACGCGCATTTATGCGAGATTTTAACCTTTGTCGTATTTGTTTCCGAGAGGAAGCACTTGAAGGACATATTCCAGGAGTCAAAAAGTCATCTTGGTAGTTCGATCGGTTCATACTAAAAAACACTATGTCACTTATTTCAGATCCAGTTGGAGATTTCATTAACCGCCTTGTTAACGCAGGTGCTGTAAAGCATGCGACCATGTCGGTTCCATTTTCACTATTCAAAATGTCTATTGCAGAAAAGCTCAAAGACGCTGGCTACATTACTGCTGTCGAGAAAAAAGGCAAAAAGGTTCAAAAGACTCTCGATGTCTCACTCAAGTATGATACAGAAGGGAAGCATGTCGTCATCGGTGTTAAGCGTATTTCAAAGCCAGGACGCCGTATGTACAAGAGTGTTAACGAAATTTTTCCAGTTCGATACGGTAAGGGTGCATTGATAATTTCAACTCCAAAGGGAATCATGACAGATAAAGAAGCACGTAAAGAAAAGGTCGGTGGTGAAGCATTGTTCGAAATTTGGTAATAATATGAGTCGAATAGGCAAAAAACCACTACCAATTCCTTCTGGCGTCGAAGTCAGTGTTCTTGATGGTGCTGTTACTATCAAGGGCAAGGCAGGATCTCTCACACGACCATTGCATCCAACGATCGATGTTACTGTTGAGAATAACAATCTCACTGTCTCGATGACCAAGCATTCACGTCTCGCACGCGCTTTGTGGGGCACGTACGCATCTCACATGCAAAACATGCTCGCAGGCGTTGTTACTCCTTTTGTTAAAAAGCTCGAATTGCAGGGAATTGGTTACAAGGTAGAACTTGTAGGCGGCAAACAAATCAAACTTATTGTAGGATTTTCGCACCCGGTTATCATGGACATTCCAGCTGACCTGAGTGCAACAGTCGAAAAGAATATCATTTCAATCATTGGTATCGACAAGGATGCGGTAGGACACTTTGCTGCAAAGGTTCGCGCAGTCAAAAAGCCAGAACCATACAAAGGAAAGGGAATCCGATATGAAGGCGAAGTAGTGCGCATGAAGGAAGGTAAGAAGGCAGGCGCATAAAAAATACAACAATTATGAAACTTACAAAAACACAACTTAAGGATCGACGACATGCTCGCGTACGCGCACGCGTTTCGGGTACAGCTGAACGTCCACGCCTTTCCATTTTCCGTTCTAACACTCGTATCGTGGCACAGGTCATCGATGATGAGCGAGGTGCAACAATCGTAGCGGTATCATCAAGTTCAGAAAAAGCGGCAACTCCACGAGAGCGAGCAGAGGCAGCGGCAAAGGCGTTGGCTGCGGCAGCTATCGAAAAAGGAGTTACAAAAGTGGTCTTTGACCGCGGAGGCTTTCAATATGCTGGTACTATCAAGGCATTTGCTGATGCGGCACGTAACGCTGGACTTATCTTTTAATACGCGCTAATAACAACTGTATGGCTGAAATAAACACACAAACAAAAGCACCAGCGACCGACGCTCGAGGTCCACGTCGAAGTGGTCCAGGAGGTGATCGTGGCGCACAGGGATCTCGCCCACAGCGAGGTGGCCGACCAGGCGGACGCCCAGGACAAAACGACGAACGTCGCAGTGAATTTGCACAAAAAATGATTGGTATCCGTCGCGTTGCTCGTGTTATGGCAGGAGGACGTCGATTCAACTTCTCGGTTGGAATCGTCATTGGAGACAAAAAAGGACGCGTAGGTGTAGGACTTGGTAAGGCAGCTGACACACAGCTTGCAATTGAAAAGGCTACTCGCGCTGCAAAGAAGGCGATGATAACCGTCAAGCTTGGCAAGAACAATAGTATCCGACACAATATTGGAGCAAAATACTGTGCATCCGTGATCGAAATTCGTCCATCTGTTGGTCGTGGTCTCGTAGCTGGATCATCAGTTCGTACCGTACTTGAACTTGCTGGCATCACCGACGTGACTGCAAAGATTCTTTCTCGAAGTCACAACTCAATCAACAACGCTCGCGCAACAATCGAAGCATTGCGTGCAGTAGCAATCAAAAAATAATTTTATGACAACTACATCACTTCATACACTTTCTCGAACAACAGAGCGCAAAAGTATGCGTGTTGGACGTGGTGGTAAGCGCGGAAAGACAGCAGGACGTGGCACAAAAGGACAGAGTGCTCGTGCTGGTAATAAAAAGCGCCCAGAACTTCGAGACATCATCAAGAAACTTCCAAAGCGACGCGGATACGGCAAAAACCGTGCATATACTGTTGATGGCACTATACCTGACGCTGTCGCTCTCACACTTACAAAACTTGCTCAGTACTTTGAACCAGGTACCGAAATCACTCAGAAGGCATGTGCGGAACTTGGTCTCGTGAAGGGCCGCGGCAAGCGCCAGCCAGCAGTCAAGATCGTTGGAACTGGTGAGATTTCAAAAAAGCTCACAATCGTTGGTATTTCGGTCACTGCTTCTGCTCGAGAAGCGATAGAAAAAGCTGGTGGTACAATTACAGCTGCAGCTTCCAAATAATTGCATATGGTAGATACTTTCTTTCGTAAACTTCGAATCGTGCTCGAAGATAGCGTACTGCGTAATCGCATTCTATTCGTTTTGGGTGCACTTATCGTTACACGTTTTCTTGCAGCACTCCCTATCCCGGGAGTTGATACTGCTGTACTCGAAAAGTTTTTGAGCAGCAATCAATTTTTGGGACTTTTGAATGTCTTTTCAGGCGGCGGTTTTTCTTCGCTGTCGGTTGTCATGCTTGGCGTTGGCCCGTACATCACGGCGTCGATTATCATGCAGCTCTCAACTATTCTTGTGCCATCTCTCAAAGAGATGTATCAGGAAGAAGGGGATGCCGGCCGCGCTCGTTTTACACAATATTCTCGATACCTTACGGTGCCACTCGCATTCTTTCAGGCAATTGCATTTATTCTTTTGCTCCAACAAAATGGCGTGATTCCAGCGCTCACTCCTCTTTCACTATTCACCAGCGTTACCGTTGCTGCAGCTGGATCAATCTTGCTCATGTGGATCGGAGAATTGATCTCTGAGTTTGGAGTTGGAAATGGTATCTCGCTGCTTATTTTTGCTGGTATCGTTGCACGAATTCCACAAACCATCTCTCAGACGGTATACGCTTTTGACGTATCGCAAATTCCAGCGTACCTCGGATTCTTGATCGCAGCTCTCGTTATCACCGCGGGTGTCATCTTCATTAGTGAAGCAGAGCGTCCAATTCCGGTAACTTACGCACGACGAGTACGGGGAAGTCAGGTTTCAGGAGGTACTTCAACCTATTTGCCGCTTCGTGTGAACCAGGCAGGCGTTATTCCAATCGTGTTTGCGCTTTCGTTTCTCTTGTTTCCACAAATGATCGCAACATTCCTCTCACATTCAAAGACGGTTTGGATAGCAACAGGTGCAACACACGTCGTAAATACTATTGCAAACCAATGGTTCTACGGTATTGCGTATTTCTTGCTCGTGTTTCTCTTTACCTACTTCTATACTGCTATTACATTCGAGCCGCACCAGGTTTCCAAGAATTTGCAGCGTGGAGGAGCGTTTATTCCGGGTATTCGACCAGGAAGCCAAACGACTGAATATCTTGGTAATGTCATCACTCGCATCACACTCGTTGGAGCAGTTTTTCTCGCAACGCTTGCAGTGCTCCCAATCATTCTTCGCGGCATCACCGGCATCACCTCAATTACGATTGGAGGTACCGCACTTCTTATCGTTGTCTCAGTAGTATTGGATGTGATCAAAAAGGTTGACGCACAGACTTCGATACGAGAGTATTAAACAATGAAAAAAAGTATTATCACCGTTGCGGGTTCGTTGGGTTCAGGAAAATCATCAACGGCCAAAGCGGTGGCAAAGGCTCTCGGATTTAGACACTTCTCGTCCGGAGATTTGTTTCGTAGCATTGCAACAAAACGAAATCTGTCTGTCGAAGCGCTTAATCTGACCGCAGAAGATCAGCAAGAAATTGATCACGAAGTTGATGAGCTTCTTAAAAGTATGTACGAGACCGAATCGGGAATAGTTATCGATTCGCGAATGGCATGGCATTGGATGCCGGACTCGTTCAAAATATATTTAACGCTCGATCCACAGACTGCTGCTACAAGAATCTTCAGTCATATTCATGATGAAGGGCGAATTGGTGAGCATGCAGCGTCAGTAGAAGACGTTCTCGCAAGTATTTCGCGAAGGTTCGCAAGCGAACAAAAGCGATATGCAGACTTGTATCAGGTGGATGTAACCAATCCGCTTAATTTTGATATGGTAATCAATACTAAGCAGAATGATTTGATCTCAGTTACAAATATGCTCCTTGCGTCCTATAACGTATGGCAATCTGCATAAAACAAAGGTATACTACTTTTTATTCCCATGAACCAAGACATTCCAATCACAGTGCTCTTCTTTGGTTCGCAAGGCGCAGGCAAAGGAACACAAGTAAAGATGCTCATTGAGTATCTCAAAAACAATTCCAAGCACGATATCATCCATATCGATATGGGCCACTTGTTGCGAGAGATGGTTGCGGCAAATACCTACAGCAGTCAGCTTGTGCACGAAGTGATTGGTATTGGTGGCCGTATGCCAGACTTTATGCCTATTTATTTGGCAACACAAAAATTGGTAGAAAAATTGACAGGAAGTGAGCATATTATTGCCGATGGTCTCGCAAGAGGAGCCGATCAGACACGCGGCTGGGAAGACGCTATGCAGTTTTACAAGCGGGACAATTTTCAAATTATAAATCTCGTTATATCAGACGACGTTGCAGTAACACGGCTTTTGGCACGAGGACGAAATGACGATACCGAGGAGGGTATCCGCAACCGGCTCGCATGGACAAAAACCGATGTTTTGCCACAGCTCGAATTTCTCAAAAATGCAGGACGCACCATTCACACAATCGACGGCGAACGGGATATCGACGTAATACATCAAGATATACTTCTCGCTCTTGGAATTGGTGCATAACGCGAAGACTGTATGATAGTCAAAACTCTAGAAGAAATAGAAATATTGCGCGAAGGAGGTCGGCGTCTTGGGTCACACGTTAAGGAGTTGTGTGCAATGGTAGCCCCTGGCGTTACTTTGGTAGACATTGACCGCAAGGCGCGTGAACTCATTGCCGCAGGAGGGGACCAGTCTGCTTTTTTACATTATCCGTCGGGCTTAGGCGGGGAAAAATTTCCAGGAGTCGTATGCTTGTCGGTAAACGATACGATTGTGCACGCACCGGGCGCTATTATTGATTACACAATCAAGGAGGGCGATGTTGTAACAGTTGATTTTGGAATCGTACATCGCGGTCTCTTTACCGATCATGCAGTTACGGTAATTGCAGGAAAGGGAAGCGAAGCCGACATTCGATTGGTACGTGGTACCGAAGAGGCGCTCGCGGCAGGTATTAAGCAGGCGCGAGTTGGAAACACCATAGGTGACATTGGTCTTGCCGTACAAACCGTTGCCGAAAAATATAATTTTGGATTTCCAAAAAACTTGGCTGGTCACGGCGTAGGAAAGGCTGTGCACGAGAATCCGCTCGTGCCAAATTTTGTAACTGCAGGCAAAAGTGAAAAGCTTGTCGAAGGACTCGTAATAGCAATTGAGCCGATGATGACATTGGGTTCCGGGGACTTGTATGTAGACAAAGACAAGTTTAGTTACATCACGCGTGATCATTCACGCACTGCGCACAGCGAACACACAGTTCTCATAACAAAGAGTGGCCCAGAAATTCTAACCAAAGTATAAATACAGTGTGCGATTATGTAGGGAATAGTTTTGCAGTGGTATACTTTATTTTATGTCACTGTCGATGGAGCGCATAAAACACACCGAAAAATTTTCATCGCCGCAAGAGGAAATCGCATATTTGCGCGAACAGGTGCAGCGTCAGCAAGAAAAACTCAGCGTACCCGATACCTCGTTTGACCATGATCGCCTTGCTCGTCGCGAGGTGATGGAATATGGCGAAGTTCCAGCCGCACGTATATTGCACGAGACATTTGTCATGCCCGAACACGAAACGGTGTCTCACTTACTTAAACTTGATCCCGAAACGCATGATTCCCAGATAGATGGATTGTTAAAAATTGTGCAGGAGCGCGGTATTCGAAATGCACTCTCTGTTGTTTCTCGTATGAAATCACCCCATATCGAAGACGATTTTCATCGCGTACTGGTGCGCTATATTGCCGAAGGGCTGCCCGACAAAGGATTTGGCATACCTGAAAAAATAAACCGGGCACTACATTTGGTATTGTTTGAAATTCAACCACAGGCTCATGGCTCGGACAATGCTGATGTTTCGCAGATGAAATTGGAAACATTGCTTGCGTCGTCTGAACAGTTGTATGCAGGACTCCTTTCTCTTATTGGTACAACCGACTCCTTTTCACTCGAGATTGCAGTGCCGCAAGGTACCGAATCAGCATCCTTGTATATATCGGTACCGCAAGCTCGTAAGGATGTTGCAGAGAGGTTGATAGCATCGGTATTTCCCAATGCACGACTAAGTGAAAGTAGAGGAGATTATAATATTTTTAACCCAGAAGGGGAGCATGCCGGAGCGTACGCGACCCTTGCAAGTCATCCTTCGTTGCCGCTTAAAACGTATGAGTCATTTGAGCATGATCCGCTTAATCTCACGCTCGCTGCTTTTGCAAAGATAGCAAAGCATGGCGAAGGAGCAGCGTTGCAAATAATCGTTCAGTCAGAAGGTGATCGCTATAATTCGCATTACCAAAAAATGCTTCGAGCACTCGAGCAGGGTCAATCCCGATCCGAGGCTTTTCATGTACCTGAAACGACATTTGGTGATGTGATGAAAGACATTGCAGGATCTCTTTTTTCGACAAGTCAGTCGGAATCGGAATCAAGAAATACCAATGACAGTGTGGCAGTTGAGTCTATTAGTCGTAAATTAAAAACCCGCATTGTTCCTGTGACCATTCGCGTAGTGGCGTCAGCCGCAAGCGGTACGCGAGCAAAGGACCTTGTTTCTAATATTCAAAGTGCGATTGCGCAATTTGATGATGCACGGGGAAATCATATCGTCTGGAAATCTGTTTCGGCATGGAGTTCGGCAGAATTTTTGCGTACGTTTACCTATCGAGAATTTGATAGTTCGATTGCGATCCCGCTTTCATTATCTGAAATCACGTCACTCTTTCACTTTACGGCAGAAAAAGTTACCACGTCTCGAGAGCTTAAAAAAGCCCATGCAAAACAAGCCCCGGCGCCAACCGACATGGGTACCGAGGGTATCGTCATAGGGATTAACCACTACGGCGCATCGCAGACACCGATACACTTTGCCCCAGCAGATCGTCTGAGACATTGTTATGTGATAGGACAAACAGGAACAGGAAAAACATCGTTGATCAAAAACATGATTATGCAGGATATCAAAAATGGCGAGGGAGTCGCTTTTATTGATCCGCACGGTAATGATATCGAGGATATTCTCGCATCAATTCCTCCGGAGCGCCGAGGTGACGTGATTTATTTTGATCCGGCCCACACAGCAAGTCCGATGGGACTGAACATGCTTGAATACGATAGAAGTCGTCCGGAAATGAAGACAATGGTCGTTGATGAGGTATATGGAATATTTAGAAAACTCTATTCGGATGTACCGGATGCGTTTGGTCCAATGTTTGAACAATATTATCGAAATGCCACACAGCTTGTTGTCGAAGATCCCGATACAGGATCGACATTCCTTGAAATACCGCGAGTATTTTCTGACACCCAATTTCGTAATCTTAAATTAAGTCGCTGCAACAATCCGGTGATAGTTCAATTTTGGCGTAAAATTGCCGAGGCTGCTGGCGGGGAAGCGTCACTCGAAAACATTGTGCCATACATAACGAGTAAGTTTGATGTATTTTTGGCGAACGACATTATGCGGCCAATCGTTAGTCAAGAACACTCCGCATTTAATTTCCGTGAGATCATGGATAACAAAAAGATCTTCCTCGCAAATCTCTCAAAGGGAAGACTCGGCGATAGAAACTCTTCACTCTTGGGACTAGTACTTGTTTCCAAGTTCTTGCAGGCAGCATTCTCTCGAGCCGACACTCGCGAAGTGCTTCCGCAGTTTTATTTATATATCGACGAATTTCAAAACTTTGCGACGCCCTCTATTGCTACCATTCTCTCAGAAGCTCGTAAATACAAACTTTCACTCACTATTGCACACCAGTTCATCGCACAGCTGACCGATGAAATTCGCGATGCAGTGATTGGTAACGTGGGAACAAAGCTTGCTATGCGAGTGGGAACGACCGACGCCGAATTTCTCGAAAAGCAGTTTGCGCCAACGTTTACTGCAAAAGACTTGGAACAAATGCCAAATTACAACGCAGTTGCAGCACTTTTGGTAAATGGTGTACCGACTCAGCCATTCACGATTGAGTCTGAAACCCCGCCAGCCCTGGACTACAGTCAGATTCAGGCGCTCAAGGAATATTCCTATAAGACATACGGCAAACCTCGTGAACAAATTGAGCAAGAAATCCGCGACCGCTTTAATCCGCCAAGGCCTCAGCGTCCCATAGAGACTCCTCCCGACGTTGCAGAAGCCTTGTCGTCATACGAATAGTGTTATACTTTTCATATTATTATTTCTATAAACTCTTATGTCATGGAAATGCTCTGAATGTGGTTCTGAGATGCGAGTTTACAAACAAGATACATCAACAGGGAATGGTGGAAAGGTATATGATCGGACCATGTATATCTGCAATCGATGTGACATTTGGGACACGCACGAAGTTCCGCAGCCTGAAGAAATTGCTGAACAATAATGTGAATAACTGAATAAAGAAACTCTCAGACTGCTATAATTACTGCAAACTATGGGGGTTTTTCGACTATTCATAAAAGCATGTTTGAGAAACCCCTTCTCAATACTTCTGTTGTTTGCATTTTTCCCCACCCTCGCCTCCGCCTCCTTCACTCCCGGCCAAACCCTCGACCCGTCGTGTCTCCCCAGCGACCCCACCTGTCTCGTAGTCGCACCCCCAACTAACATTGCAGGCACCTTCACCGCAACCTCAACTGCCACCAGCTCTTTTGCCGGTGGCTTTACCATAGGAACCACCGGCTTTGTCTACCAGCAAGCAACCGGAAACGTGGGGCTAGGCATCATCAACCCCGGCTACCTCCTGGACGTTAACGGCACCGGACATTTCTCTGGTCTTCTGGACGCAGCCAACCTCATTGCAACTTCAACCACCGCTACCTCAACATTCGCTGGTGGATTCAATGTTGCAAACGGTGGCCTTCTCTACGACCGCTCAACCGGCAACGTTGGTATCAACACCACGAGTCCACGCTCCCAGCTTGATGTAGCCGGCAAGTTTACTTCGTCTGTGGTGGGGAGTGTGGGGCAAACTATCTCAACATCTTTCAATGGTTCTTCGATGGCGGCGCGGGGTAACTATGTTTACTCGCTCAGCCATACTGTCTCAGTTGAGTTGTTAGTCGTCACAGACATATCAAACCCAGCGCTTCCTACGATTATGAGTACGAGTTCGCTTGTGTCTGCTACCTGCGGCGGCGAACTCGCTCTTCTTGGACAATATGTATACGCAGACACCTACTGTGGCCCTAGTTTTAGCGGTGGTTCTATCAACGTCTTTGATATTTCAAATCCCAAAATCCCAAAATTGTTAAGTTCTGGTGGAGGCGGCATCCTAAATAATTCAGCTGCCTTTGGTGCACAAGGATCATTTGCATACGGTGGTGATGCTGGCGGCCTTCGTGTGCGGGATATCTCTAATCCCTATGCGGTTGTTAATGTGATTAATATTTCTCTCGGATCTTTAGGAGTAAGCGGTATCCTGGGGCTGACTCCGGACGGTCATTATATTTATACAGTTAATACAACCTCACCTAATTTTAATATAATTGATATGAGCAATATTACGAGTCCAACAAAAGTTGGTTCTCTGGTCTTGAGTGATGCATTTACATCGACCACATACCCGACACCAGTCGTCAGCGGCAAATATGTCTACGTCAAAGGAGATACAACCATCAGCATCATCGACGTATCAGATCCCACCAACCCTACGCTCGCTGGTACCATCACGCCACCCACCGGAACACCGCGAGCAGTCCGCGTCTCGGGCAGAAACGCCTACGTCGCCCAATCGAACGGTGTTGCAGTGTACGATGTTTCAAACGTGGCAGCTCCTGTGTATCTAGGACTTCTCACCACCACCTTCACCACCGACCTTGTCATTTCCGGCCGCTACGCCATCACCTCAGCCGGAGAAGTCCTGAACCTCGGCGGCGCCTACATCCAACAGCTCGAAGCCGGCGGTCTCTTCGCCGAGTCCCTCAGCGTCAAACAAACCGCCCGATTCATGA
>JAQBRI010000002.1 GCA_028286585.1 Candidatus Kaiserbacteria bacterium | reverse complement strand
TTGCGGTGAAGTTCGCAGCTACGACGTTGGTGTTGATGACCTGACAGGTGGAGTCGGTAGGAAGACAGGCGGGGTCAAGCGTTTGGCCGGGGGTGTAGGAAACTGCGAAGGTGAGGGATGGGGAAAGTAAAACTGCAATAAAAATTCCTCTTTTAATAAAAGAAATTTTCATACTATGGAGTAGAAGTTGCATCGATTGGAAGTATATCTGCAGGCGGAGTTGAAGTTGAGTTGGGCACTATGTACGTGGTGTCGGTATTTATTGGTGCAGAACCACCAACACCGTTTTGGTTTTGAATAATCTGTTGTAGTTGATCACCTGTCAAACATACCGGATTACCCGAAGATGTTTTGATACAAACTTGATCGGCTTGAATTGTATGAGCACTAACTGTAGAAAGATTATTATTACTGCTACCGAGCCATCCTTGTAGAAAGGCTGTTAGGTTGTCTTTGTATGTTCCGCCAATACTCCCAATATCCTTAATCGCATTCACGGTAGCAGCAAGAATCGGACGGTCCTGGAGCGTGAGGTAACCATTGCCGCTTGTGCCAACTGCTTCTGGAATTGCAGTTTGTACGTTTTGAGCAGAGAATCCAGAGTAGGAGGTGGTGGTATCGAGTCCAGAGATTTGATTCCAATGGTAGCTAATTGGAGAGAGCTTCATGATGTCTGAGAGTCCTCGGGTGAATGATCCGTCGATGTTTTTGAGTCTTTCGTCTGACGAGACTGAGAGGTTTCCACTTGCGTCGGTGGTGAGAGTTCCTGCACCGAAATTGGAGAATCTGACGGTGCCAGTGGTTGAGAGTTGGGCGGTGGGGGTGGAGGTGCCGATGCCGACCGCGCCGCCGAAATAATTCCATGCAGATGTGTCTAATGCATAGAAGCTGTATGGATGATTGGTTTGTGTGCCGGCGGTGACGTTGCCGACGTAGACGCCGTAGGTGCTGCCGATCGTTCCGGTGTTACTAAGACTGTCGGCGGCAAAGCCGTATAGGTTGGTTATGGTCGAATTTGCATTACTATTTGCTAGGAGTACACGTGCACCGTAAGCACTACTTACAAGACCAAATGGAGAGTTGGCAGTCACTGAATTATACGAGCCTGCAAGAGTTGTGGTGGTAGCGCCAGCAGTTGTGCCGTTTTGAGCAATGTTGTTTGAACCAACAACAACCGCCACTGTCGTGGGAGAGGAGTTTACTGCTTGGTTTTGAGCCGCTTGCAGATTGTTTGCAACGATGCCTGTACCCGAATGCTTAACAAAATTGCCTACCCCTATCATGCTGGGGACATTTGCAGTAACGGTGGTCGGATCACTCACATTATTATATATGCCGTAGTTAAAACTTCCCGTATTTGAAGTGTACGTGAGCTGAGTGTCGTACACATGTGTCGCATAAATACCTGACGACGGTGCAACCGAGAAGTTTGCAGCATCAAGAGACAAGGGAGCGAAAGCAGCACCTGATCCGTTTACAAAATATGTGTTCGTCGGGTTGGAGCCAGAAACTGTAAGGCGTGATATTGGCGATGATGTACCAATACCCACATTGCCCGACTGATCAACCATAAAACTCACCGCGGTTGTCGACGCGACAACAAATTGAGGTGCTGAAGAGTTTGCAGCAGCAACAACAGAAAGCAGTCCCCATGGAGAAGTAGTACCGATGCCGACTTTGACAGCATTTGCGCCCGTGCCACCAAGAACAAGACTACTAGAAGCGCTGACTGTCGCTGAATATCCGATAGCCGTTGCATTAGTCAGATTAGTAGCCCCGACATTTGCATTGAATCCTATTGCAGTGTTGTTGTTACCCGTCGTATTAGAAGTAAGACCAAAATAACCAACGGCTGTGTTGCCTGCACCTGTGGTGTTTGAATACAGCGACCTATACCCTAAACCAGAATTTCCACTTCCGCTCGTATTGCCAATCAATGAAAATCCGACAGCCGTATTTTGATTTCCGTTTAAGTTTGCAAGAAGCGAATACAACCCTATGGCTGTATTTTCAGTACCCGTTGCATTGTTATATAGCGATTGAATTCCAACTGCAGTGTTGTTTCCACCAGTGGTATTTAAAGCAAGCGCGGCGTATCCAAGCGCCGTATTATTACTGCCTGTCGTATCAGCGTTCAGCGCACTCCCTCCGATCGCAACACTACAGCACACGGTTGTTGCAGCATTCAGAGCATATGCTCCCAGCGCCGTATTAAGGGATCCCAAATAACTTGGACCGCTCGCAGGCCCCAACGTAAGATTACCGGCATTTAATCCCACGAACGTGTTCAACCCACTTGCTGTTGGATCGGCATACGTGCTAAATACCGTTGATGTTCCCTGATACACAATTGTACTTGTTGTAGCAAAATGGAGTGCACCCGAAAAAAGCCCATCACCTCTGACAGAAAGTGCATAGAGCGGGGAGCTCGTGCCTATTCCCACATTTCCTGTTGAACGATCATACAAGAGTCCTCCGTTTGCAACATTGAATCCGCCAGCAAAGCTTGAGGTTGCAGTAGTTGAAGTTGCAGTAAAATTGTCGGCAACGACATTGGTATTGATAACCAAACAGGTGGGATCACTTGGTGAACAGCTTGGATCAAGTGTTTGACCGGGGGTGTAGGAGATAGCGAAGGTGAGGGTTGGAAACAAGAGAAGAAGTACGGAAATTGTGCCGAGGAAATTTACTCTTTTGGATATGTAGAGAGACTTCATAGTTTGGAGTAATTGTAGCATTGTAAAAGGCCACATTTACCTTATTTTTATGAACGTCTGGGGATAAAAATTTACGTATCTTTTTGCTTTTTCCACTTCTCAATCTCGGCATGATTGCCAGAGAGCAAAACCGGTGGAACCGGGTATTTTTTGCGCTTCCAAACTAGAATTTCTGGACGAGTATAGACCTTGGCACTTGTTGCCATACTTTCGGCTTCTTTTTTGTGTTTGGTGATTCGAAGATTTTCGAGTGAATTACTGTTGCCCAGTACTCCCGGTACAAAACGCGAAACAGCATCAACGATAATCGCCGCGGGCAATTCTCCGCCAGTGAGAACATAGTTTCCCATCGAAACCTTTTTGGCCTTGAGTATTTCTACTACCCGTTCATCGATTCCCTCATAATGTCCGCAGATCATTACAATGTTTTTCGATCGCGTTTGACGCGATGTTTTTCCCATCCGCGTCAAACGCGGCTCGTGAGCGAGCTCACGAGCCATATTTTCATCAAATAGTTCTCCGTCGGTTGCAAAGAAAAGCACCTCCGCCTTATTTTTGCCAATCGCCTTTGTGACAGCTAGTAATACAGACTCTGCCTCAAGCACCATCCCAGGGCCTCCGCCATAAGGGCGGCGATCAACTCGGGCATCTTTCTCGGCGGTAAAATCTCTTGGATTATAAAAATCGATCTTGATCATCTTTCCCTCTACCGCACGTTTAATAATCGATGCTTTGAAATACGCATCAATGGATTCAGGAAATAATGTAACGATATGAAAGTGAATCATAAGTACGTTCGGACACTAATTTAAAGAGAACACTGTATTTTTCTGCTGAAAAATCAGTTCCCTCTCGCGCCGCCACGCTCCGAGAGTCTCTTTAAACCAGTATCCTCACTCTAAGTAAAATCGGACTTTGCAAAAACTTTGGGCTTAGAAAATAGGATGCAGTTCGAGGAACGCGAGAAAAATAATTTGAGCCATAGTACTTCTATGGTGAAAAATATTTTTTGAAGTGTGACAAAGAAATGCGCCTATTTTCTAAGCCTAGACTACACCTTTATCGAGTCAAGCATATCATCAAGACTTCTCTCCTGCTTAACATGCGGTTCGCGCGGACCAATATCATCAACTGTGCCCATATCATCATCTTGCGGCTGGTTTCCTGGAGTACGAGTGCCTCCCTCTGGCTCTTCGATTTTAAGATTAACTCGTGCGTCGTTTTTCATTCCAACGACTCGGAGAATTGTGCGGATTGCCTTTGCAGTTGCGCCTGAACGTCCGATGATTTTGCCCATATCATCTCGGTGAACAACAAGTGTGAGTAATACGCCCATCTCATCGACAGTTCGGTTAATTTTGACGTCTTCTGGGTGATCGGCGAGTGCCTTTACTACGTGCTCTAGAAATTGCTGATCGTATTCCATATCAATGTATGTTTAGCCGTGTTGGTAAAATGTACCCTAACAGTATACCACCGCTACGCGGCAGCCTCTTCTGTTGGAGTCTCAGCTGGTACTTCTTCTGGTGCTGGAGTTTCTTCTGGAGCAGTTACTTCTTCAGGAACTGGAGTCTCTTCTACTGCTGGAACTTCTTCGGGAGCTGGGGTTGGAGCTGGTGCCTCGACAGGTGCTTCTACTGGAGCCTCTTCAACGACAGGAGCAGCTCGATTCTTCATTTTTGGAAGGACGTTGATCTTGGTACCTGGAATGACGTTTTGTGAGACAAGCATGTTATGCACTGTGTCAGATGGCTTAGCGCCTACTGAAATCCAGTATTTGATGCGATCAGCGTTCAAAACAGGAACCTTTATCTTTGGATTGTATGTACCAACAACCTCAACGTTAGTACCTGCCTTTGGAGAGCTGGTGTGCTCGGCAACCACAATACGATACGTAGGTATCTTGATGCGGCCGGTTCTCTGCATTCGTATTTTCAACATAGTGCGGGCATTGTAGCAAGTAAGTTCCAAAAAATCAACCCAGGGCTTGTCTATGACTATTTTGCGACCTTGGTAGCCTCTTCGAGCTTGACCGACAAAAGCTTTGATACCCCATCCTGGCTCATGGTTACGCCATATAATTCGTTAGCTGCAGCCATGGTTGCACGATTGTGCGTTATCACAATGAGCTGGGATCGCTTACCCAATTCACGAATCATATCGGCATATCGCTTACTATTGGCCTCATCCAGTGCGGCATCAGTTTCATCGAGTATGATAAACGGTGGCGGATTAACCTGCGACATTGCAAAGATAAGCGCTATCGAAGTAAGCGCTCGCTCCCCTCCCGAAAGAATCTCGAGGCCAGAGACTTTTTTGCGCGGTAACGATACCGAGATCGCGAGGCCGGGCTGCACCTCTTCTTCTTCCACACTATCCGTATCAGTATCAACTTCATCCGCATCCAAGTCGCGTTCGACGTGACGCCGACGCGGCTTTTCAATTGTCATCGAAGCGCTTCCACCACTAAAGAGCTGTGTAAAAAACATATGCAACGCTGTATTGATATGTGTCAGGCCTTCGGTGAATTTTTCATCAATTGTTGCCTCAAGATCGGCAATGATTTTCAAAAGGGATTCGATCGATGACTCTAAATCAATAAGTTCACGTGCCAAAAATTCATCACGCTCTTTTGTTTGTTTGAATTCACGAATGATTTCATCGCTATTTCCAATTCCCGCTTCTTCAATCTTAATTTTAAGTCGTTCCATATCGCGGCGACGCTTGTCCTGCACGGTTCGATCTTCTGAAAGTGCTCCATCTGGAATTTCGATTTGATCCCATGCATGAATATTGGCGCCAATGAGCGCAATGCCTTCTCGTACCTCATCTTCAAACCGCGATCGCAGCGTTGCCATATAGACTCTCGCCTGCACAATAGAAGCAAGTGAGCCACGTAGAGTTCTCAATTCCGATTCAAGCGTTATGCGAGCCCGCTCAGACTCGTTCACAGATTCGCGAATGGTTACGTGCCTGCTTCGCTCCATTTCAAGCGCTTCGTGCGCAATACGCTCACGTTCTTGTGCTCCTGAGAGCGAGTGTAGCAATGCGTCGACTTGCTGTTGTGACTCATGACTTGTTTCTGGTGCCGCGCCTGATAGTCCGCTTAAAAAGTGACTAATATGATTGCGTGCGCGCCCTAAAACAGTTCGTACTTCTTCTATCGTATTGCTTCGTTCGGCCTCTTCGATTGTGCTATCCACTTCTCGCGCAAAGGTGCGCACAACTGGTGCACCAACCGACTGCTCGACGGTCACTCGTGTTACCTGTAGCGCTCCCTCAGCGCGTCCAAGCTCTCGTTCAAGCCGAGCAACGTCGGCCCGTGCTGTTTGCACATCTCTCTCAAATGCCTGTAATTGATCTTGATGATGCGGTTCTTGAATTCCGGTGACATTTTGAGTAAGTGTTTGTATCTGCGTGTCAGTATGAGCAACCTGAGATTTTACATGTGCTTCTTCTTGAGCAAGCCGCGCATCCTCTTGGGTAATGTATGCGTGCTCTCGCGCAAGATAGTCATTAAGACGCACACTGAGTTCATCGCGCAACTCACGTGCCTTTTCTATCTTTTCTACCTGGAGACGAAGAAAGTTAATGTGTGGCGCAAGTTCACGGCGCAATGACTTGGTCTTGTCGACGTTTTGTTTTGTTTCTTCGAGCTTACGTTCACTCTCAAGCTTTTTGTGCTGGTACAACTTGAGCCCAAGCGCATCTTCTACCATTTCGCGTCGCTCACGAGGACTCGCATTTAATATGCGGTCTGCCTCGCCCTGCGAAATGATTTGGTAGCCCGATCCACCAATATTTGCCCCTGCAAGCAAGCGAATGACATCCTTGAGCCGCACTACAGAACCATTGAGCAGATATTCGTTTTGACCGTCGCGATAGACAATGCGTTCGATAACTACTTCGGTAAAATCCAAATCGATCAGGCGTCTCGTATTATCAAAAACAACTTTTACACCAGCGCGATTACCGCGGACAAGTTGCGGAGAACCACCCCAAATAAGGTCTTCGCCCCTCTTTGAACGCATCGATTTCATCGATTGCTCTCCAAGTACAAATCGAAATGCTTCGGCGACGTTACTTTTGCCACTACCGTTTGGTCCTACGATACTAGTGATCGCGGAGTTAAAAATAAGTTCGCTCTTTTTGCCAAACGACTTAAAGCCGTTGATCTCAATCGATTTGAGCGTCATATCATTAGACATGGCAATTAGTATAACACTCCGGGACACGAAGTGTTTTGGAGTCGGGTTTTAGTAGCCCCGAAGCATGGAATATGTTTTAGAAAACACTGTATTTTTCTGCTGAAAAATCAGTCCCTCTCAGGCCGTCGCCTTCCGAGAGGCTCTAAAACATATTCCGTGCTTCTTACAAAAGCGAGGATGTCTTTTTTAAAAGCCCCTCGCAGCGCGGCGGCGCGAGAGGAACAATTTGCTAGCAAGCAAATATGCGTGTTTTTAAAAAGGACATCCGAGCGACTTTTACTGACGGCGCACCAGCGCATCGCGGATTTCACGCAAAAGTTGCACATCCTCAGGCGTAGCCTCAGGAGCAACTTCTTTATTTCGCTTCGAGAGCGCAATAAGTTTATTCATTGGGAGCACCACAAAAAAGTAAACGGCAGCAGCAACCAACAAAAACGAAATGACTGCGTTAATTAAATCACCATACATAAAAACGCTGCCGTTCACAGTAAGCTGCATTTTTGAAAAATCGGGCACCTTGGCAATAGCTCCAATAAGCGGTGTCAAAAAATCCTTCACAAGTGCAGTTACAACACTTCCAAACGAAGCTCCAATAACAACGCCCACAGCAAGATCAACGACATTGCCCCGTAATATAAAATTTTTGAATCCTGTCATACTAAAAATCGTGAGTTGTTGATAATGCAGTCATACTACCACTCTTAATAACACTTACCATCCTTTAACGAGAATCGCCTTTTGTGCTGCAGATTGTTCAGCCTCTTGTTTCGAATGCCCGTCACCTATCGCAACACGCTCCGAACCTATGCATGCTGCAATCACAAATCGCCGTTCGTGATCAGGTCCAGTTTGATCAACTACGATATAGGAAGGTGTTGTGCCCGTGTGCTCTTGAGAGAGTTCCTGAAATTTACTTTTTGCATCCTGCCATGTGCGATCACGAATGATCGATTCGGTTTTGAAAAGAATCTGCTCCGCAATAAAACCAGAAACTTTTTCGTATCCTGCATCAAGATAATATGCTCCCAACAACGCCTCGAAGGAATTGGCAAGAATAATATTACGAGCACGGCCAACGTCTCTGCTTTCGCCGCGACTAAGACGCAAAAAGTCGTTCATTTCCAATCGTGCTGCCGCCTCCGCAATAGAAACGGTGTTGACGAGTGCCGCACGAAATGCGGTTAGGTCCCCTTCTGCTTTGTCGGGATATTTTTTGTACAAGTATTCTGTCGAAACGAGTTCGAGTACAGCATCCCCCAAAAATTCGAGGCGTTCATTATGCTCCATTCCCGGACCGCGGTTTTCATTCAAATAAGATCGGTGGGTAAAGACCGTTTCTAGAAGTTTTTTGTTTTGGAACGTATAACCAATCTTTTTTTCAAAAACGGCGAGATCCATATGTAAGTTAATTTTTTTGTGTAATGCGAGAGAGAGCCTTGATAGCGGGAATGATGATCTTGGTCAATGCGTCATCATAAAAATTGAGATCGCCTACCGAACCCAATGGAAACCATTGCGCGTCATCAAGTCCACCCGAAGAGCCGAGCGTAATATCAACAAACGGAGATTCTGCCAAAAAGTACGTTACTCTTTTGATCTTTTTTCCTCCGGGTGCCTGAGAGTCATTTGCAAGATATTCGTTGGTTCCAAGTTCTTCGATAATTTTGATATCAAGATTCATTTCTTCTTTTATTTCGCGAATTGCACCCTGCTGTACGTCCTCGCCAGCTTCTACCTTTCCTTTTGATATCGTCCAGTGTCCAAATATGTCATGTACAAAGGCGAGATACACTTCGTCGGCAGAACGGGCAAACACGACTGCTCCTGCGAGTAATTCCATCTTCATATCTTCTTTTGCTGTTTTGGTTTTGTTTGTACGTGTTCCGCCATCAGCCTTGCCTGGCTCTCCAAGCTCGATATATACAGCTCCAAGTACGCCGTTAACGAATTTACTTGATGAGCTGCCGCCAAAATTTTTGGCTAGTTCAATGGCTTCGTTGATGGCAACTTTGGCTGGCACCTGTGTGCGGTCGGCAAACAAGAGTTCAGCAAGACCCAGCCGCAATATATTGCGATCAATTGATGCAATTTTATCAAGCGGCCATTCTGGTGCTGCGCGAGTGATCACTTCGTCGATTTCTTTTTGTTTGGAAATAGTAAGCTGCAGCAAATTGCGCATGAACGGTCCGTCACTGTCGCGTGCGCCAAATTCCTGCCCATAGTCAGCAAGCCGGCCAAGGCATTGGTCGGTTGTCATGTTGGATCCTGATGTATCACGCTCAAAGAGAACTTGGAGGACGACTGAACGAGCGAGGTGTCTATTTGCCATAAAAAGATCAAGGGGGAACGGTTGTTTGTTTAAGTTTTCATTTTACCAGAAGCTTCTAAATTTTTGGTTTTTCGAGCAGTTCTGTTATCGGCTCGCTTTGCTCGGGCAACTACATCGATGACTACCCGTCCTCGATACTTACCGCATGAAGGACATGCATGATGTGGCTGTCTTAGTGCCCCACAACTACAAGTGGAAACACGCACGCCTGAAATAGCGTGATGAGAACGGCGCTTTGCCGTCTGGGATCTGTTACGTCGCATTCGTACTACCATATGCTGAGGAGTATAGACTAGAATGTTCTTTTTGGCAACAAATATGGGTGCGGATAGGTAAAGTGTTGCGCTCGGAACATTATTCACAAAAACACGCATATTCGCGTGGTCGCGAATTGCTCCTCTCGCACCGCCGTGCTGCGAGGGGCTTTTGAGAACAATATTCCTCGCTTACACCTCCTGATTTACCATTATATTTTTGCAAAAACTACGACGATGGAATGGAGAAAGACCATGTTTTTTAATGTTTTCAAGATGCATCTTGGTTCCATATCCTTTGTGGATATCCAGGCCATATTGAGGATAATTAGAGGATTCACGGACCACAAGTGCGTCCCTTGAAACTTTTGCGCATATCGATGCGAGCGATATCGAAGGTTCAGAATCGTCTCCACCAATGATGGTACGTTGGTTTGTAAAATGAGCGGGAGCGACAAGTGAACCATCAAGCAGTACCTCACAATCTGCCGGATCAACAGGCAGATTTTTAAGTGCGCGAGCCATCGCAGATTGTATAGCACGCACTATTCCATGTGCGTCTATCATTTCGGCAGATGAAAATCCAACCGAGTACATAAGCAGTTTGTTTGCAGCCATCTCTTTGACTTGTGCAAATACTGCGTCACGCTTCTTTTCACTCAACTTCTTTGAATCACGAACATTTTCGATTTGCGTCCAATCAAACCCTTGGGGAATAACGACAATTCCCACTGACACCGGTCCGGCAAGTGGGCCACGTCCTGCCTCATCGATACCAATAGTGTACTGCAGAGACATATTGGAAAATAATACCATGCACAACAAAAAAACTCAGGATTTTGTCCTGAGTTTTTATGTATGTTCGGATTTACCGTTTTGCCTTTGCCCGTTCGGTATCGCTCAAGTATTGCTTGCGCAAACGAACTGAAAGCGGAGTGATTTCGAGGTACTCGTCTTCAGAGATGACTTCGAGTCCGCGTTCGATAGAAAGTGTAAATGGTGGCACCAAGTTGATAGCTTCGTCAGATCCTGATGCACGCATGTTGGTAAGCTGTTTACCCTTGGTTGGATTGACGGTCATTTCCTCGCCCTTACTGGTGTTACCAATAACCATACCCTCGTACACTTCAGTTGCTGGACTGATATACAGAACTCCGCGCTCCTGGAGTGTCCACAATGAGAATCCGAGTGACTTACCTGACGCCATCGAGATCATCGAGCCAACCTGCTTACGCTTGATTTCTCCTACAGACTTACTAAATCCGAGTACTCGTGAAGAAAGAATTCCCTCACCCTTGGTATCGAGTACAAATTGGTTTCTATATCCCAAGAGTCCTCGTGTTGGTCCTTCAAAGATAAGGCGTACCTGGTTGTCGTTAACCTTCATGTCTTTCATGACAAATTTACGCACCCCGAGTCGTTCGATAATCGGGCCTTGGTATTCACTTGGTGTATCAACAGTAACTTCCTCAAACGGTTCGAGTTTGACGCCGTTTTCTTCTCGCATAATTACCTGTGGCTGTGAGACCTGAAGTTCGTAACCTTCACGACGCATGTTTTCGAGCAAGATGGCAACATGGAGTTCACCGCGTCCAGAAACTTTGTAAGTGTCACCTCCCGAAAAGTCGACTTTGAGTCCGACGTTCACTTCGAGTTCACGTTCGAGTCGTTCACGAATCTGACGAGTCGTTACAAACTTACCTTCCTTTCCTGCGAAAGGAGAATTATTAACGAGGAAATTGAGTGTGATTGTTGGCTCATCGATCGCAATTGCTGGAAGCGGCTCGACGTTCTCATCGGTCGTGATTGTTTCTCCAATAAAGATGTCTGGAAGTCCCGCGAGCATAACAATGTCACCGGCAGAAACTGATTCCGCCTCGACTCGCTGCAATCCTTTGAATGTAAATATTTTGGTGATTTTGCCGTTGCGTTTTTCACCAGTCGGGCTTATGACCGTTACAGAACTAGCTGTTTTAAGCACACCATCGTAGACGCGTGCGATAGCAAGACGACCCAAAAAGTTGTCGTATGCAAGGTTAAACGCCTGAATTCGAGCTGGCTTAGTCTCTGGATTTGGGACTGAAGCAACGGGCACATATTCAAGAATACAATCCAAAAGCGGCATCAAATCTCCAGTAGGAGGATTCGTGAATTCAGTCATTGAGCGTTTTGCGATTCCAAGTTTGCCGATGGCATACACAACTGGAAAATCTGCCTGAGCGTCAGTTGCACCAAGTTCAAGGAAAAGCTCAAGTACCTGTTCTTCTGCACGCTTGGCATCAGCCGCAGGCTTGTCTACCTTGTTGATTACAACGATCGGCTTTAGACCAAGCTCCAATGATTTTTTGAGTACGAAACGTGTCTGAGGCATTGGGCCTTCTTGTGCATCAACGATAAGCAAAACGGAGTCGATACTGCGCAATACGCGCTCTACTTCTGAACCAAAATCGGCGTGACCCGGTGTATCAACAATGTTGATTTTTGTGTCCTTATAGTTGATTGAGGCGTTTTTGGAATAAATAGTAATACCGCGCTCAAGTTCAAGCGCGTTACTGTCCATCGAGACACCTTCAACCGCTGCACCTGTTTGGCGCAAGATTGCATCCGTGAGCGTTGTCTTGCCGTGGTCAACGTGAGCGATGATTGCGATGTTTCGAATATCCATAAAATTGTAAAAAATGATTAATAACTGTTTGTAAGCAGGGTTATCCTGACCCTACTTCGCCTCTCCTTCGCCAAGTCTACGGCGGAGCAAAGCAAGACTTTTCAGGGTGCTTTTGAGGACAAAAGCAAAATGCCTCCGCGCGCACGAGGCATCACGGAGGCATTGTACAGTGAAATTGAAATCAGGTCAACCGTACTATTTCAGCTGAGAGTCAATTGCGCTTATAAAATCCTCAGGAGCATGCGCACCATCGAGTGACTGGGATCCAATTTCAAATCCAGGCGTACCTGCGACACCGTGATCTGAGCCGTCTTTTTGCTCAGCAGTGATCTGCTTATCGAGTGCAGCCTTGTTGTCTGCGATATATTGTTTGATTTTATTGTCATCAAGACCAGGAATAAGACCAATGAGAATGTCGATCGTTGCCGCATTTCCAAAGCCCGTGTCCCCTTCGGCATCCTGTGCCTGCATCATGTGTGTGTGCCATTCGTAGAATTTGTCTGGGTACAGCATCCATATTGCGTGGGCATATTCAGCAGCGGTAATAGAATCTTGCCCGAGAAATGGGAAACTCTTAAAAACGAGTTTTACCTTGCCAGTATCGACATAATCTTTAACAATCATTGCCATTGAGGGCTTAATAGGAATTTGCGGGTGACCTACATCGACAGCCTTACAGTATGGACACTGATAGTCGTACCAATAATCCATGGTGACAGGTGCATCAGCGTGACCAAGCGTGATCGGATATTTGCCTGTAAGACTTGTATCGAGATATGCGGATTCCACAGGACTAATTGCAGCTTGGATCTGATCTTTTGTCGTGTTGGTTGCTCCGGCCGCCTGTTGCTGAGCACCGTTTTGTGCTAATTGTGCATTCCCGGCACCTCGCAAGCCAAAGAAGAGTCCTACTCCCACAAAAAGTCCAGCGATAATAATGGCGAGAGGAATTGCAAATGCTGCCCGGTTTTTTTGATGCGTAATAATTTGATTCGTTTGTGTTGTTGGTTCCATGAGTCGTAGTATACGATTATTTTTTGTTATTTTCGAGCACTGTCCACATACCTTGATCCTCTCCTCCATCAAGCTTGAATATTGAGATACCACGGATACCAAGTTTTTTTGCCAAGTTGATCTTATCTTGCACCGTCTGAGCGTCTGGCCAATCGATCAATCGGAAATTGAGATGAGAATTGTATTGTGTCGCATACAAACTTGCTGCAGCAGATGCGAGCATTGCAGAATTTGGAGTAACTGATGTTGCAGGTGGAGCGTTGTCATTCGAAACATAGGTAAAGTTCATTTCACCGGCCGAGTTTCGAGTTGGAGTTACACCATATTGCAGTGCAATCTGTGTAGCGTACCCAGGATTAAACGTCCACAAAATATCGTATATGTATTGATTGTTAGCATACGCAGTTACGTCGTATTCATATCCGTACGTTGGTACACCAATAAGGATCTTATTACGAGCAACCTGCTGCGCAGTAAGATTTACAACCTTTTCTACCCATGCCGGATCGGCAACGGGCGCGTATATGAGTGACGAAGATGCCGCTTGATTTGCAAGCGTAAGGTCAACGCCCTGCTGGTCATAGGTCATGATGCGCACCCGGTCGCAGTATTGGTTGATCTTTGCAAAGTCATTAGAATAAATTGATGCATCAGGTGGAATATCTGTACCCGCATACCTGTCTTGGAGTGGTGTACGCGCTTCTATTGTACACATGACCCATTTTGGACCCATACGCTGATAGAGATTCTGCAAGAAAAGTGAAAAGTTATCCTTGTCTTCAGCGTGTTTACCTTCGAAGTCGATATCAATACCGTCAAAGCCGCCAGCCTTGACCGCTTGAACAATATTTGCGGCAAATGAGTCTCGGTGAGCCTTTGTATTGATGAGCGTATGCAATAAGGTTCCATCACTTGTCATGATGGTTGGAATTACTCGTACCTTGTCGGCCTTTGCTGTTGCGATAAATGAAGCCCACGGTTCAGCAGAAAGATTTCCGTTGTCGAGAAGCGTACCGTTGCTTTTGATCGTGTAGACAAACGGATTTACCTCGGTCATCGCAGTGATATGCGGTAGTACGTCGTTGGTCGAAGTCGCACCTCTCCAATAAGGCATCCAGCCTGTTACTTCAAATTTGCTTGTCGCAGCAGAAGTAATGACCGGTGTGATTAGTAATGCCCCTGTGATTACAATTGAAAATAAGGTACGTGTATTCATATATATTCAGTATACAATTTTAAATGACATACACAAAACAGCTAGGTGTATGTATGGTACACGTATCACGACCCATTTTATTACAGATCTTTGTTGCAAAAAAATAGGAATTAAAAAAACCCGCCGATGTCTCGGCGGGGTTTGCTTATGTTCGGTTCATGTCCGTTAACGAACTGCGAGCGTCTCGCCGGCGTATTCGAGATTCTTTGGTTTGATAACGACTTTTTTGTCGCCATTTTCGATGTGTCCAGCAACAAACGCACGTAAGCCGAGTGCTTTGGCGACGTGAATCACTTCGGCCGTTGAGGCTTCGGTCACGTAGAGCGCAAAACCGGCGCCCATGTTGAAGTTCCCGTATGCTTCCCTGTCATCGACCGGTCCGTGCTGTTGCAGGAAGTCGAAAATCGGAAGCTGTGTTGGAAGCGTATCAATCATGTAGGTGAACGGCTGTGTTGCCCGCATGAGCTTGCGCCACCCATGGCCTGTGATATTGACCGCATAGTGAATGTCGATACCACGACGTGCAAGACAATCTTCGACGAGTCCAACATAGACGTACGTGGGGTCGAGAAGCGTCTCGCCGTAAGTCCGGCCATCGGAGAGTTTTGTGAGATACCCTTCCGACAGCTTGCCAGCGATCTCTCGCGCCAATGTAAGTCCGTTCGCATGAATGCCGGAACTTTCGACCATGACGATTGCATCGCCATACTGAATCGGACCAGCAATCAAACATTCTTTCGGTTTGATGATGCCTATCGCCGAACCAGAAAGAACGACAGTTTCCGGAACAACTATGCCCTTGAGAGTTGGCGTCTCGCCCCCACCCCACGTGCATCGTGCCAGATCGCATGCGTTTTTCCAGCCGTTGACCAGGTCGCGAGCACGATTCTCATCCTTGAACCAATCAGAAGTGCCGACAGCGAGATGCATAGCAACCGATAGAGGCAACGCACCGAGTGTAACCATGTCGTTGACGATCATGGCGACAGCGCATTGTGCGATTTGGTCGTAGTACGACTTGCCCGTAAGTATGTACATTGCGTCCGCGACCAAGTTCTTGGTGCCGAGCCCTTCCTCCACATGAGCGAAGTAGCTTCTGGCAGTTTCGATCAGGTAAACACTTTCACCTCGACTTGGTTCGAATTCCCGGAACTCGCCGCCGGCGAGTTCCGTAATGTTTCCGGCGGTTTCTCGTGCAGCACGCTGTGCCATCAGTTTGAAAGGGTCCATAGCGTCATAATTGACACCGGTGCCTGCGTAGGTCATGCTCATACGTCACTCCTTTTGGTTTCTAATGTCTACATGTCCTGAGCTGCATAGTACTGAAAACCCAACAAAAGGCAAATGTAAATTCTTGCTTTTAAGTCATTTTTACGTACTATCACGAGCGGAACACACCCTATATAAGGTGCATTGTTTTTTGACACCACAAACGTTCAACAACAGAAAGGATAAGACATGATCTATTCGATATATCGCCAGATCAACAGCGAGCTAGACCTTGGTTTTTACATCGAAACCACAGCCCCCCTGTCCGAGCCGGAATTCAAACAGCTGCAATGGCTTATTGCAGAAACGTTCGAACCTGGGCTAACCGGGATCGAACCTCACATCGCAGCAAAAAATGCTGTAGAAATTGGACCACGACTTAGTATCGAGACTCCGTTCTCGTCGAATGCTGTATCAATTTGTCACGCCATGGGGCTTCCGCAAATCACGCGTATTGAACGCACCTGCCGCTACCTTGCCGGTGACGGCGAGTTGGACGACATCTTCAAGACTCATCTCGATCGTATGACTGAGCAACACTATGCAGATGGGATCGTAAGCTTTGACACCGGCGCCATGCCGGAAGATGTCCGAGTAATCGACCTCATGGGTCGTGGAAAGGCGGCTCTCGAGGAGATAAACAGTAGCCTTGGCCTTGGCATGGATGCCCGGGACATTGAATACTATCTACATCTCTTTGTGGAAATCCTTCGCAGGAATCCGACCGATGTGGAACTGTTCCAACTAGGCAACGCGAACAGCGAGCACGGTCGGCACTGGTACTTCAAAGGTCAGATCGTCATCGATGGAATACCGGTGCAGGACACACTGTTTGATATTGTTCAGCGACCGCTGAAAAATCTCGGGCATTCAAACGCCAGCCTCGTTGCGTTCAGAGACAATGCCGGTGTGATCAAAGGATTTTGCACACGCTTGATCCTGCCAGTCACTCCGGGCAAGCCTTCGTCCATGCAAATCTTCGAGCATGTGGTTCACATCACCTGCACCGCAGAGACGCATAATCACCCGACATCGGTTGCGCCCTTCCCCGGTGCCCAAACAGGCGCGGGAGGGCGTATTCGCGACAACTCAGCAGTTGGACGCGGAGGCATCGTCGGCGTTGGCGCCGCAGGTTACTTTGTCGGAAACCTCTTCATTCCCGGATATCAAATTTCGGGAGAGGAAGTTGGCCATGACAAGCCATCTAAATACGCTTCGCCACTTTCGATTCTCATCGAGGGTAGCAACGGCGTATCAAGTTATGGCAATCAGTTTGGTGAGCCCCTCACACTGGGCTTTACTCGAACTTTTGGTCAGATGGTCGACAACGAATGGCGCGAGCCACGTAAGCCTATCCTTTACAGTGGTGGTGTGGGGCATTTGTTTGATGGCCACATCACAAAGGAGACGGCCGAAGTTGGAATGCTCATCGTGCGCATTGGCGGTCCTGCCTACCCCATTGGGGTCGGCGGCAGCTCAGCCTCAAGCATGATGCAAGGCGAGAATTCCGAATCACTCGATTTCAGCTCCGTTCAACGTGGTAACGCAGAGATGGAGAATCGTGCGAATCGGGTCATTCGAGCCTGCGTCGAAATGGGAGACAAAAATCCCATCTCGAGCATTCACGATCAAGGTGCCGGAGGGCCATCGAATGTTCTCACTGAACTTCTCGAACCCCTGGGTGGCAAGATCAACATTCGCGGCATCGTGCTTGGCGACAAGACAATGTCCGTGCTCAAAATCTGGAGTGCCGAATTCCAAGAAGGATACGGACTCTTGATCAGGCAGGAGCAGATTGATCTCTTCACGTCGATCTGCGCACGCGAACGTGTGAACTGCGAAGTCTTGGGTGTTATTGATGGCAGCGGAAACGTCTGCCTCGAAGACACCCTGAACGGAACAACACCCGTCGAACTAAACCTGGAGCAAATTCTTACGAACATGCCGCAGAAAACGTTTGAATCAAAACGGCGGACCAAAGACCTCAAGCCTCTGAACCTTCCCGATATCACTGTGGGCATTGCCATCAAAGCAGTGTTCGCCTTGCTTTCTGTGGGCTCGAAAGGATTTCTAGTTCATAAAGTCGATCGAAGCGTCGGCGGGCTTGTAGCGCAGCAGCAATGCTGCGGGATCGCTCAGATTCCGATTGCGGATGTCAGTGTTAATGCGCAAAGCCACTTTGCTCTTACTGGAAGCGCATCTTCACTCGGTGAACAGCCGATCAAGATGCTCATCGATCCCAAAGCGGGGGCCCGAATGGCAGTAGGAGAAATGCTGACCAATATGGCTGGCGCACGGATCAGCGACATTATAAATATACGGTGTCGTGCAAACTGGATGTGGCCTGCGAAGCTACCTTACGAAGGCGCCCTCCTCTATGACGCTGCGGTTGCTATGTCCGATCTTATGATCGCACTTGGCATCGCAGTTGATGGTGGAAAGGATAGCCTCTCGATGGCGGCGGCGATTCCAAGTTTAAGAGAGCCTGTAAAGGCTCCCGGGAGTTTGGTGATACTCGGATACGCATCTGTGCCCGATATTACCAAAAAGGTCACCCCGGACATTAAGCGCCCAGGAGAAAGCAGCCTATACTTGATTGACTTAGGAGAAGGTAAAAATCGCCTCGGCGGTTCTGCCTTGGCTCAAGCTTTTAACCAACTAGGGTGTGAATCGCCAGATGTTGAAAATCCCAAGCTCCTGAGAAATTCGTTTCTTGCGGTGCAGCAGATGATCGATGAAGGGGTGATTTTGTCTCTCCATGATCGAAGCGACGGCGGCCTCATAACCGCAGTTGCCGAGATGTGCATGGCAAGTCGATGCGGGTTCATTCTCTACGCAAAAAGTGCGGAGACTGTTATCACGGAGATGTTTGCCGAAGAACTTGGCTTTGTGCTCGAAATATCGTCAGATGATGAACATCGATTGTTCAGGATCTGTAATACTTTCAACGTTCCGTGCTCGTTTGTTGGCATAACTAGAGAGGACCCCCTTTGCGGGGTGATCAATAGTAGTGCCGGCTCCCACGAAGAAGAAATCTTGTTTCAAATGAACATAGGCTATCTACGTCACTTGTGGGAATCGACGAGTTCACGTCTCGAAGAGGAGCAGAGCACTGTCGAATGTGCCCGAGAAGAACACCTGGGTCATTTGGAAATTCTTCCAGGACTCAATGAAGCACCATCTTATCACCTTTCATTTACTCCAGTCTCAACGACTCCGCAAATTTTGGGAGCGTACAACAAACCTCGCGTTGCAATATTGCGAGAGGAAGGTACAAACGGCGACAGAGAAATGCAGGCGGCATGCTTTGCTGCCGGTCTTGAACCATGGGATGTCACGATGAGTGATCTCCTTCTCGGCAAGATCGACCTGGACCAGTTCCAGGGACTGATCTTTGCCGGTGGCTTCTCCTACATGGACGTGTTCGATAGCGCGAAAGGCTGGGCAGGAACAATTCTTTTCAATGAAAAGTTGAGAGAAATGTTCGACCGTTTCTACGCCCGCGAGGATACGTTCTCGCTCGGTGTTTGCAACGGCTGCCAGCTGATGGCGCTACTCGGATGGGTTCCATGGAAAGGGATCGCGGGTGAAAAACAGCCGAGATTCGTTCACAACACTTCGGGTCGGTTTGAATCTCGATGGGTGCAGGTTGAAATTCTGCCTAATCCGTCGATCTTGCTTTTCGGCATGGAGGGAACAAAACTCGGCGTGTGGAATGCAAACGGAGAAGGACGAAGATTCTTTCCGGATCAAGAGATTGAGAAAGAGGTTCTTCGACTCAATCTGTCTCCCTTGGTGCTTCTTGATCCCTACGGGAACCCAACAGAAGCATATCCACATAATCCGAGTGGTTCACCAGGTGGATACACCGCACTCTGCTCTCCGGATGGACGTCATCTTGCGATGATGCCTCACCCAGAACGTTGTTTTCGTTTGTGGCAGTGGCCTTGGATGCCAGACTCATGGAAAGGCCTCGAGGCTTCCCCGTGGCTCCGCATGTTTCAGAACGCCAGAACATGGTGCATGGAACATCGAGCTTAGGGAATTTCCTCAAAGCAAATCCAAAACCCTTGCGTAGCGATACGCAAGGGTTTTTTAATACCAGAAACAAATTGTCTTCGTTTTTTCTATACAACTACGCTTTATTGCGGTAGGATTGCGCTTATTTGCTGTTTGATTTCTGATTCAATTCTTCCTTCGAAAAGACGCCACACGAGCGGAAGCTTGGCGTAAATTTCGTATTCCTTTTCAGTGATTGTAAGTGTGCCCGCTATATGGCTTTTTTGTAATGTAAACGAAAAATGCAAAACGTTATCCTTCCATTCTTCTTGCATGTCGGTTACATGTCCTGCAAGCTGCGAACGTGATTGCTGTAAAGCTTTTTTAACCTTTGTTATTGCTGATATTTTGGAATCTTTGTGTGGAATTGAAAATTGCATACCCCTCATGCTACAACATTTAAAAGAAAACGCTAACTTGTGTATCGAGCGTTAAGAACTCGCAAAAGTGAGGCGATAATAGTGATACGTTTTGTAGGCATCAAGCATCCAAATTTGTCCTACTGCTTTTATGCATGCGGGAATCTCACGAATGTAATTATAAATACTGCTTTCACTATTATCGGCCGGCAATCCATATGCAGTCATTCCCGCTGCATGCGCCAAGTACAGCGCGCGCGGTAAATGAAAGTCCTGCGTGACAATAATCGCGCGCATAATATGATATTCATTTGCAGCGCGGAGCATGCTCGTATACGTATCAAGCCCATGGTAATCCAGCAAAATATCACCTTCCGGTATACCGGCATTTTCGATATAGGATAGTACTGGATCAATTTCGTTATAATACGTCGACTCACCATCCCCCGAAATGAGAATTTTGGTAATCTTCGCCTTGTGATACAGCGCTATGGCCGCGTCTGCACGAGCTTCGAGAATTGGCGACGGCTTACCTCGTACAATAGAAGCTCCTAAAATAATGCCAATATCAGAGTGCGGAACATCATCCACGTTTTCATACATATATTTCCACTCTACCGCGCGAAGAATATCCGGGAGAATAAATACCACGATTCCCAGAATCATAACGAGCACTATGGCTATCCGCATGATTCTTTTGAAAGACATGTACTTTAGTATGCGATACACCCCATAGATTGGCTAGGCACTCGCTTGTATAACTTTTTAAAATTTATACCTATGAGTCATGATATTCCATTGAATAACTAGAAGCTCAAAAAGTGATTGCGGATATGACATAAGTGTAACTTTCGATCCTTCTGGATTTATCCAACGCACACTTACTTCCTTGATTTTGAACTGCATCTTGTCGCCCAATACCAATAATTCTACATCGAAGCCAAATCGCTCGATTTTTTGAAGAGCAAAAATTCTTCGCGCTGCCTGATTGGTAAACAACTTAAAGCCGCGCTGCGTGTCATACACTGTTACGTTGAGTCGTACAAAAAGTGAGCGGACAAGCCGGGTGCACACTCGTAAGATTTTTCTATGCAAGCCATTTTTCTCGACGGCATTTTGCTTGTTTGGAATTAAGATCGAGCCGATTACAATATCATTCCCCTGCTGCGCTTCTGAAATAAATTTGGTCACATGATCGATTGTTACTGAGTTATCTGCATCCATAAAAAGCCGATATATTCCTTCTGCCTGTAACATTCCTTCGCGCACAGCATATCCTTTACCCCGGTTTTTTCGATAGCGGATACATTTTAGATATGACATGTTTTTTGCATGCTTCAGTACCACATCATAAAGCTTGTCGGTCGATCCATCATCGACAACAATAACTTCACTGTTATATTTTTGTGCATCCAAAAAAGTCTGCACCTCATGCAACGTTTCTACAATGCGCGACGACTCGTTGTACGCTGGGATAATAACGGATAAATATGTTTGTTCTTTTGCCATATAGTTTTTTATACTTAATAATCATGCGGTTTGTGTGCTTCGAAAGACGAAATATTTGTAGGCAATAAAATTCCAAACAAGACCAAATGCCGTACCAAAGAGTCCGCCGATGTTTCCAGCAAAAATATGTGAGATCATCGGATTTGCCTGTACTAAGAGTGCAAACACAAATGATGAAGCTGCGGTATTAATACAAAGTCCTCCCAAGCTGACGAGAATAAAACTATTTCGCTCCTTCGATTTCGAAAGATATGGCCTGTCGTTTCTAAACGCCCAGTACTTATTCCAGATGTAACTGTTAAGAGATGCAATTCCAAATGATATTGCTTTGAAAACTCCAAATAAAGCAGAAATATGAAGCGGCATCACCAGCAATAAAATATTTAACACAATAAAATCGACGGCAGTGTTGCCGACTCCTATCACGAGAAATTTTCCTAACTGTCCTGCGGTTTTCTTGGTCATATTATTTTGGTCACCTATGTGACTCGTAATATTAGTGACGAATGTACGTCAATAACATTACAGCTATCACAATTACGGTACGCCTTTAATACATTAGATAAATCACAATATGGCAACCTCGACCGCGACGACGACATTGACATCCACCAGCACGGTTCACAATATCTATAATGATTTTTTACCGAACTCCGGTACTGATTTTTATTTTTCTATTTTTGGAGAGGTGCTTCTTTTGGTAGGAGTATGCATAGCTATTCCATTGGTGTACAAAATAGTACGCGGCAAAAAAATAAACAAAGAGTCTTTACTTCCGTATTTCGCAGGCATCTGTACCGCGGTTGGTATTGTTTTGCTGGGATTGGGATTTTATTTTGGAAGTGATTATGCACGCATTCCACTTTCGTTCTCATCCGGAGCAATGTCAGCCTCGGCGTGGGAAGCATATAAATCTGAATACGTCGAACACAATACATTTCGTACTGTCGACCCGAGCCGTAATAACATCACCACGTCCGAAGGCGAAAGTTATACGATGCTACGCGCGGTATGGCTTGATGACAAAACTACGTTCGACAAAGCATGGCAGTGGACACAGTCAAACTTAAAGCGTCCAAACGATACTTTATTTTCGTGGCAATACGGTCCTCACGAGAACGGAACGTACGGAGTACTAACGGAAAGCGGAGGCAACAATACCGCCTCTGATGCCGACTCAGATATTGCTCTTTCATTGGTCTTTGCTTATGCCAGGTGGCAGGACCCACAATATTTAAATTCAGCACGCAGTATTATTTCCGATATCTGGCGATTGGAAGTCGTGACGATACAGGGCAAGCCGTACCTTGCAGCAAACAATCTCGAAAAGAATTCTGGTAAGGGATATATTGTTGTGAATCCTTCCTATTTTGCTCCATACAGTTACCGGATCTTTGCCAAGATCGATAAGACACATCCGTGGCTGAGTCTTGTTGATACTTCTTACAGCGTGCTTCAAACATCGATGACCGGACATCTCGATTCGGGCACGAGTGCAAACCTGGTACCGGATTGGATACAAATAAATACCCGCGACGGATCAATTTCAGCAATATCCTCTTCTACATTGACAACACATTATAGCTATGACGCAATGCGCGCTCCATGGCGCATTGCACTTGACTGGGAGTGGAATAAGGAACCCCGGGCCAAATCCACCCTTGACTATATGACTTTTTTGAAAGATTTTTGGCATCAAAAAGGCAAAATCTTTGCCGATTACGCACACAATGGCGCGGCACCCAATGATTTCGAAGCACCGGCAATATATGGTGGAACAATTGGATATTTTATCGTGAGCGATCCTGCGGACGCACAAGCAATATACGATCAAAAACTTTTGATTTTGTTTGATCCAGACAATAACACATGGAAAGAAACACTGAGCTATTACGACGACAACTGGGTGTGGTTCGGTATGGCGCTCTATAACAATCAGCTGCCAGACCTATCAAAAAATATTCCCACACTCAATCCGTAAAACACAGACGTATGAAACCAGATAAAAACATATTTACGCAAACACAGGTACCGCGACCAATTCTCATTCTTGGATTTATATTCGCGTTATTTTATTTGTATGTAATTGGATTTTGGTTTGCCCCAAGCAATATCATTCTCTTTCGCATACTCTTGATTGGACAGGTGTTTTTGATTTGGCAGATTTGTACGTACATTTTTACCGTCTGGAACACCGAGCGAACATTCGCCAAAGATATTTCTTATACGCCGGTTGTGGATGTTTTTATTACTGTTGCCGGTGAACCGATCGATATTATCGAAGAAACTGTAGTTGCGATAAAAAATATGGACTATCCAAATTTTGCTGTCTACATTTTGAACGACGGCTTTGTCGCAAAAAAAGATAATTGGAAAGATGTCGAAGCACTCGCGTCTCGACTCAACATTGGCTGCATTACGCGCACCATACCAGGCGGCGCTAAAGCAGGTAACATAAACAATGCACTGCGACTTACTACAAATCCGCTTGTCTGTATCTTTGATGCCGATCATGTACCGCACGAGGATTTTCTTAAGGAAACGGTTCCCTATTTTATAGACAAGCGTCTCGGCTTTGTACAAACGCCTCAATTTTACAAGAACCAGAACTTGAATCTCATAACCCGAGGTGCATGGGATCAGCAGGAATTGTTCTTTGGACCAATATGTAAGGGTAAAAATAATTACAATGCTGCGACCATGTGCGGCACTAATATGGTTATTCGTCGTGAAGCAATTGTCGAAGTTGGAGGCATGTGCGAAGAAAGTATTGCTGAAGATTTTGTCACCGGGCTCTTGATGCATGCCAACAACTGGAACTCCATTTATGTCCCGAAGGTGTTGGCAGAAGGTCTTGCGCCAGAAGATTTTCTTTCGTATTACAAGCAGCAGCTGCGCTGGGCACGCGGAGCTCTTGATGTCATTTTTAGATACAATGTATTTTTCCGATCAGGTCTGTCCTTGAGCCAGCGTATTCAATATCTCGCATCCGCATCACACTTTTTGTCAGGAATAGTTGTTATTACGAACGCTTTCTTCCCGATTCTATTTTTACTGTTTGGCATACAACCTTTTACCGTTACCACCATGTCTCTGGCTTCGGTATTTTTGCCATACATGTTTGTGGTACTTACTATTTTGCGCCGATCAAGTGATAACACGTTTACATTTCGATCGCTTGCGTTTTCGATGGGTGGATTTGGAATTCATCTTTCCGCACTCATAAGTGCGGCAACACGACAAAAGTCGAGTTTTGCAATCACATCAAAACGCGCACTCTCGGGCAATTTTTGGTACTTGGTTATCGGGCATATTGCCTATGTTTCGCTTGCAGTTTGTGCAGGAGCGTTCGGTATTATGCGTGAAGGTCTTACTCCGGCAGTAGCCAATAACATCGCATGGGCCGCAATAAGCAGCTGTGTATTTATTCCGTTTATATTTGCAGCACTCCCTCGACAAACATTCTCTTTTGCCACCGAGTCAAATCATTCAGAAGATAATTCGCAAACCGTGCGGCATCTGACGGTTCGCCGCGAACAAGCACTGAGGACCGATACAACATAAACATATGACTCAATTTACACTATACCGAACGTATTTTCTTACACTGGGGTTGATGACTGGGGTGTGCATAATTTCGTACTTCCTTTTTCTGGGCCAAAGTATCCGATTGGATGAAGCACAGACCCTGTGGCAGACCGGCCGCTATCCCGGCGGCATCTTATATGTTGTAGCGCAAGATGTGCATGTACCGCTCTATCACATGATGATTTATTTTTGGCAGCTTATATTTGGAGTCAATATTGAATTTGTCCGACTCTTTTCTCTTCTTTTTTTCGTACTCACCATTCCGCTTGTCATACGCCTGGGTGATGAAGTGTACGAATCGCGCCTTATAAGCGGCACCGGAGCTGCAATATTTGCACTCTCACCTTTTATGATCTGGTATGGAAATGAGGCACGCATGTACAGTCTATTGGTGTTTCTCACGGTCTTAAATCAATATCTCTTTGTGCGAATTCGCAAAACCGGACAGACACAATATTGGATTGCATACGGTATAACTGCCATTCTTGGTGCTTATACGCATTATTATTTTGGACTGGTCCTTATAACACAAGGCATGTTTTATCTGTTCCATCGATCTGACTTTCCGGAGCGCAGTTTTAGAAAATTTGTAATCGCTGCAGCTGCAGTATTACTTTCGCTCGCGCCATGGCTTCTCTATGTTCGATATCTGGGCAAAATAAGCAATTCTGAACCGCTTCTGCACGCGCCAGGTTTGATTGATATATTTAATACATATGTACAATTTATATTTGGCATTCAAAGTGTTCCGATCAATACATTTATCGTTGCATTGTGGCCGATCGTCATGCTGGTATGGCTGTTTGCAATAAAAAAATATGCCGGCTCAGAAACCATAGACAATAGGTATCTGCTTACTTCAATTGTTATCCCTGTTGGAGTCGGATTTGTGGTAAGCATCTTTGTACGGCCCATATTTGAAGCACGATACCTTATCTTCGTACTTCCGGCCTGTGCATTACTTTTGAGTGCTCTCATAAATTCTGCCGAAGGAATTGCGCGCAGTATACTTACTACGATTTTGTTTGTCTCGCTGATTGTGTCAATTTTAGTTGTCAGTTTGAATCCTAATACACCTACCAAAGAAAACTATGCGACAGTGGCAACGTATCTCGATACATACGCAAATCCTCAAGACGTAATCATAGTCTCCGCGCCATTTACGATTTATCCGATTGAATATTATTATCAAGGACCGGTGTCAATTTCGACACTACCTCTGTGGAACCAACATGTAACTGGTCCTATTCCTCCATTTAATCCAGATACTTTTCCTAATGAAGTTAAAACTGTTACCGGAAGCCATCAGCGTGCATGGCTCTTATTGAGCTACGACCAGGGCTACGAAAAAACGATTCGCGACTATTTCGACAATCACTACCGTCGCCTCGAACTGATCACGATTTCGCCCGGAATGACACTCGCCTTGTATCAGCTCCGCTATGACACTGCCGACTCTGTATATAAAGACAGAGCGCAGTAAGTTAATTATTAGGTAACTATATAGAATATGAATTTATTAACGCGAAATATAGCAGGTTCAATTATTAGTTCGATATGCATTCTTTCTGTTGGCGCATTATTCCTGCCAGCGAAAAACGTCCATGCTGCGGCAGTGTGCGACCCAGCAACAGAACTCGTAGTAAACGGTTCGTTTGAGACGCCGGTTGTTACCCATCCTGCGACATGGGATATCTTTCCATCGGGCACGGGTGGCACAGGCTGGAATGCGATTTGGTTGCCAAGTGATGCATCAACATTCAATGGAGAAACCATTCCCGCAGTTCCTTATCTAGAATTTCAGAGAAGCGGACATGATAGCTGGGGTATTCCTTATGACGGTGAACAATACGCTGAGCTCGACACAGATTGGAAAGGGCCAAATTTTCCATCGCAGCCATTTCCTGCATCCATAGATATGTATCAAGACATAGACACAGTGCCAGGTGCCACGTACACACTAACGTTTGCAACGTCACCACGATCGGATGATCCGGATACGAGCGACAGTGCTGCAAACATTCTCTGGAATGGTGGAAACATCGATACCATTACGACTGCAGTCGTAAATCCAGCACATACCACATGGACACCGCATACATACACGGTTACAGCGACCGCGAGCACCACGCGCGTTGAGTTCGTTGATGCGGGACACCCAAACGCACTCGGTATGTTTGTCGATAAAGTAAGCCTTGTCTGTGCCTCGGGCGCGGGTGGTGGAGGAGGAGGTGGTGGTCCTGTTATTATAACTCCAGCAACATCAACACTAACAGTCATCAAACTTGTAGTAAACAATAATGGCGGCACGGGAACTTCGTCTGATTTTACGATTACAGCAAATGGAACTGGCATATCAACAACGACTGCCACAACATCTGCTACATCAATTACATTTCCAGGCAGTGCGCTCGGCACCACGTTTACTCTCGTAGCAGGAGCATACTCGGTCGATGAAGTAAATCCTGGAACATACTCCAAAGTACTAAGCGCGGGCTGCTCAGGCATCCTATTAGGCGGTGCTACTAATATTTGTACGATTACAAATACTGATCCAATCCCTGTTGTTGCCGGTGGCGGAGGCGGTGGAGGTGTTGGAGGAAATCCAATTATCATTCAGGGAGGCGGTGGGTCCTCATCAGGCGGGGGTGGAGGTGTTACCACTACCAATCCACCAACAACTACCGGAGGTAGTACAACTGGTACGACACAACCGGATGGCGGATTTGGTGTAGGCGGTGGAGGAGGTATTCCAACTGGTCAGGTACTTGGTGATGCTACGACAACAGTGCCCGGAATGCCATACACAGGAAACGGTGACACGCTCTACAATATCGTGGAACTAGCGGCGACATTCGCAATTGCATTGGGTGCATTCTCGATACTCACGTTCAAAAAGCAATAAAAAGATATGCGTACACCGCAAAAAAATGAAGAAAATAAGATGCCACAGAGCGCGACTGCAAAAGTCGCGCTCTGGTGCGTTGGTGTAATCGCAACGTTGTTTTTTTGCTATCTGGTAGCGCACTATTTTTTGCCTTTCAGCGTCGACACAATAGGCGCGGAAATCATGCCTCCCACAACCTCAGAGGCAACATCTTCGCATGCGCTACCGCAAAGATTACGCATTCCTTCGCTCGGAATTGATACAACAATAGAATCTGTCGGGATAAATAAAAATGGCAACATGAAAGTGCCTTCGACATATCAGACCGTTGCCTGGTACAACAAGGGCACAGTTCCCGGACAAATTGGCGCGGCAGTTATTATTGGGCATTTGGATAACGGCCTCGGACTTGATGCAGTATTTGCACATCTAAAAGATTTGAAACCAAATGATCGAATCGTTGTGCAAGATGCCGATAATATTGAACATTCGTTTGTTGTTACAAAACTCGAGACGTATGCCTATGACGCGGCGCCGCTTAATCAAATATTTTTAGGTGAGAATGGACAACGCGAACTAAATTTGATTACTTGCAGCGGTAGTTGGATACCAAATGAACACAATTATTCTGATCGACTCGTTGTCTATACCAAAGCAGTGTAAGGAAAAGCTCTATGGCGCGTCATATTAAAATACCTGTGTTATCAGGGCATATTGCAAATAGTTCAGTTACATAATGACCACGCAGCATTTATTAGCTTGGGGTTTTAGTAATTTACATTAATTCATATTTTTTATGAAAACAAACGCCGTTCGAATGCATCCCGTGTTTTTAGTCTTAGCAGCCGTTACTTTTTTTGCATCTATTCCTTTCTCACATGCATTCGCAGCAGAATACGTAACACTGAACAGTTTTAGCGGTACACCGGGAACAACTCTCACACTTTCTGGTGGCGGATGGAATGCATCGACTCTGTTAAATATATTCTTTAACGGAGCGACTTCCCCAAACAGCACGATAACAACGGATTCGAGTGCAAATTTTTCTACTAGCGTACAAGTTCCCGCAAACGCTTCCCAGGGTCCATTCACGTTCGATGTTGAGGATTCTGTAAGCCATGTTCATGCGAATAATTCGTTCTATGTGATTCCACTCACACCATCGGCTACATTTACCGCGGCCTCTCATGCGCCGTTTGCTAACGTTGCAATAGCTGGGTCAGGTTTTGCACCCGGAGAACAAATAACATTTGAACTTGCTGGTGCTACAGGAAGTACAACGGCGGATAGCTCTGGTACTTTTTCGGGCAGTATTACGGTGCCTCAGGTGACATCTGGTTTGTATCACATTAATGTAACGGGTAACGGAAGCGGTGCAACAATTCCAAATTATCTTAATTATTTCTGGATCGATGGATTTTATCCAAGCGCAGCTCCTTCTTCGTACTACCTTATGCCGGGAGCAACACTCTCTTTCAACGGTTCAGGATTTGCTGCGGGTGAGACAATTAATGTAACAGAAACAGGTACATCTAACGTCCTTTCGACTTTTACAGCTGATGCGTCAGGCTCGTTTACGAACGCTGGCGGATTTGCGTTGCCTGCAGCATTCCATGGCGCAACAAAAAGCTTTACCCTGACTGGTGCACAAAGTCATGTCTCAACAAATGTTGGCATGACCGTGGGTGATTTTTACGCCTACGCTTCACCTTCTTCGTACTATCTAACTCCTGGATCATCACTCGCCTTCTCGGGCGGCGGATTTGCCGGTAATGAAAGCGTAACTGTTTTCCAAACTGGCAACACAACGCCTGTCACAACATTTACAACCGCAAACGATGGAACGTTTACCAATGCCGGTTCTGTGACTATTCCCTATAGTGCAGCAGGTGGCACAATCTCATATACGCTTTCAGGCGTCTCAAGCAGTGCGAGTGCTTCGGTCACGACTGCCGTCGGAAATTTCTATCCTTCGATCACGCCGTCAAGTTACTACGTCATCCCAAACGCGAGTGTCACAATTACCGGTAGCGGATTTGCGCCGAACGAAACAGTTTCTTTGTCAGCAGGAAGTGCAACCACAACCACAACAACTGATGCTTTAGGCACATTCAGCGCGCCAATCATCATTCCGTTTGGCGGAGCTGGTGCTACCATTCTCGCGACAGGTTCCCAAAGTAACGCGACTGCCCAGGTTGGTGTCACACTCGCAACATTTTTCCCCTCGATTGTTCCAAGCAGCTACTACCTCTATCCAGGTGATTCACTCACCTTCACGGGCGCAGGATTCGCTCCAAATGAAAACGTCACAATAACATCGAGTGGCGCGGCAACGAGTACAATTACAACCAATTCCTTTGGAGGATTCGTTAGTGCGACGACAACCGTACCGTTTAATCTCAACGGAATGATCAATGCACATTTCATTGGTGCTCTAAGCGGCGCCACTGCTGACGCAACCGTTGGTGTAGGTTCTGTATCACCATTTTTAAGTTCGGATACCTATTCAGCATCACAAGGATCAACCGTCCATGTGACAGGTACTCGATTTGGTGCAAACGAAACAGTACATGTAACCGCCGGACCATTTAGCGCCGATGTGACGACCGACAGCGCAGGAAATACATCAGCAGTTGCCATTCCAACTCCCTACGGAGCGTCTAATCTTCATGTTGTGTTTACCGGTAACTCGACCAACGCTTCTGCATCACTTGATATCGGATTGCAAAACTTCAACGTGAATGTCACTGTTGATAATTACTATGCTCATCCTGGTGCAACGGTAGTATTGAGCGGCTCAGGATTTGCCTCGAATGAAAATGTCATAATCTCAACCGGAAATGCTTCTACAACCGTAGCTGCAACTGCACAGGGCAATATAAGTGCACCTGTCGTACTTCCCTTCAACAGCAGTAATACTGTAACGATTACTGCAACAGGTGTCTCAAGCGTAGCACAAGGATCAGTCAGTGTTGGACTTTCTCCGTTTGCTCCGCAGGTAACTCCTAGCACGTACTACACTTCGGCAGGAACTCCACTCACATTCATAGGGACGGGATTTGCGCCAAACGAGAGCGTAGCAGTCACGGTCAACGGTCAGGCAGCGCTTCCAACAGTCGCTTCGGCAACTGGAACAATTACCTACAGTTACACAACATCGTATTCGCTTAACTCGGCACAGTTTGTATTTACTGGAAATATAACCAACAGTCCTCAAACACTTACCGTCTCTCTCGCTCCCCTCACAGCATTCATCACACTCTCAAACTATTATGCTCAAGGTGGCACGCCGCTCACCATTACGGGTAGCGGGTTTGCGCCAAACGAGCCAGTGCAACTAAGTACAGTTGGGGGTACCGTGTTTGCATCAACGACCGCAAACGGCTCCGGAATATTCACCTCTGTTGGCACGGTACCATTTGCTCCAGCGGGTAATCACGGTATCGTTGCCCTCGGAGCAAACAGCGGAGCAATTGCAGCTGCAACGATCACGATCGCTCCGGTTTATACATCGCTCTCACTCGGTTCATATGCGGGAGCACCGGGGGATGCGGTAACATTCGTTGGATCTGGTTACCTTCCTAACGAGCCAATCAACATCACAACCGATCGATCAGGCACAACAGTCGTTTACACATTCAACGCAGACGCGAGCGGATCGTTCAACAACAGTGGCTACATAATCCCAATGTCGTACACCGGCGGCCCTCTTCTTATCACGGTTACCGGAGCTCATAGTTTTGATTCAAAAGGAATCAACTACTACGTAACCGGAGCGTAACCTCTCCTTCTTATTACCAACAAAAAACCTGCCACCCACGGCAGGTTTTTTGATAATATAATATAAATAGAAAAACCCACCGAAGCGGGTTTTCCGACTTGGTGGGTTGAGTTAGCGGCGATTCCGCAACTGATTCGCTGGAGGTTTCGACGTTTCCTTCGGCGCGTATTTGCGCACCAGAAGGTCGACGATCGACGCTGCGATCCAGGCGGCGGGGACGACAGTAAGAAGTCCTCTGTCCAGAAACACATCGAGAAAGTTCGTATATGTCATTGATGCAAAGTGAATCGAAAAGACGATGCTTGCAATAATCCCAATTCCGACTCTCGACGCGGTCGCCCTGAGGCTGACAAGCTCCGTTTCGCCCGAGCTCCATGAGGTCAGCCCGTCGAATACGAACACGCCCGCAAACGTTCCGCACAAGATGTTGGCGAACATAATCGCCGCGAACATGGGGAGCGCAAGCAAGGTGTTGAAGAGCGCACTGTCACCGATCAGCCCCAACATTAGGGGCCAGAGCAGAACGGCGAGAACCGGCGTGAAGATGTAGCGCTGAATGCTAATCGTATTCATTTCAGACCTCCGTTATTTACCGTGGATTATTGTATCACTTTATCGAATATTGTCAAGTATTATTATTTTCGACTTATCTCAACGACTATTTCCTCTTCAATAAAGTCATAAAACAAGCTCAATATGGTAAAATTGAGATATAGGGATCACCTATCCCGTGGAATTGTATGGAACCGCTTGCCTCAAAAATAAGACCCCAAAGCCTCGACGAATTTATTGGGCAGGAACATTTGGTAGGTTTAGATAACGACGGCACCAAGGCCGGTCCCCTTCGTGTAGCAATCGAAAATAAACATCTCTTTTCATTTATATTATGGGGTCCGCCCGGCGTGGGTAAAACAACACTCGCCCGAATTTATGCCAAGGCATTGAATGCAGAATATTTTGAACTTTCGGCAGTTTCTGCCGGCAAGGATGATATTCGTCAAATAGTCGAAAAGGGCGGAACATTGTTCGGTCCGCGCATTTTATTTCTCGACGAAATTCATCGCTTTAACAAAGCGCAGCAAGATTATCTTTTGCCCGCAGTCGAATCCGGCAAACTTACACTCATTGGAGCAACAACCGAAAACCCATCATTTGAAGTTATTCCTGCTCTGCTTTCGCGCTGCCGTGTGTTTGTCATGAATGAACTTTCTCCCGATGACTTGCACAAAATCATTGCACGTACCAATATTCCAATTGCCGAGGATGCTGCGCAGTGGCTCATTGATATGAGCGCTGGAGACGCTCGGCAAATGATAGCCATGATCGAAAATACGCAGTCACTGTACAAAGAAATTACGATCGAAACACTCAAGCAAACCCTTCAATCCAAGTTTTTACGCTACGACAAAAAAGGAGACGAGCACTACAATACCATTTCTGCATTTATAAAAAGTATGCGCGCAAGCCAGCCCGACGCAGCACTGTATTATGTGAGCCGCATGATCGAATCCGGAGAAGACCCAAAATTTATAGCACGAAGAATGGTGATTTTTGCTTCAGAAGATATTGGAATGCAGGATTCACAAGCATTGGTTGTAGCAAATGCTGTGTTTCGCGCAGTAGAAACAATTGGTTATCCCGAATGCGGTATCAATCTTTCGCATGGCGTTGTGTATTTGTCACTCGCGCCTAAAAGCAAGGCGGCGTATTATGCATACCTTGCCGCGCAAGCGGATGCAAAAAAACATGGCAATCTTCCTATCCCCCTCAATATTCGAAATGCACCGACGCAATTAATGAAAGATATAGGCTACGGAAAGGACTATGAAAAATATACAAACGAGGATCTTTTGCCTGAAAAATTACGCGGTACTAAGTATTGGAAAGATGAGGGCACTCATTCCGACTAATAGGTATGGATCATTCATTTCCAAAAGAAAAAATAACGCCAAAAGAGGCAATACAGATTCAGAAGGAGCTGCGCGATAAAATAAAAATTGAGCCGCTCAAACACCCTGTAAAACTGGTGGGTGGCGCAGATGTCAGTATGAATTTGTTCTCGACCCATGGATTTGCTGGATTCGTTACGCTGGATTATAAAACACTGCACATGATCGATCATAGTGTCGTGCGCGACAAAATCGGATTTCCCTATATTCCTGGACTTTTATCTTTTCGTGAAATCCCTATGCTACTCAAAGCATGGGATACGCTAGTTCAAAAACCAGATGTAATTGTTGTCGACGGCGTAGGTATTGCGCATCCGCGAAGACTTGGCATTGCTACGCACCTTGGACTTATTCTTGGCATCCCTACAATTGGCTGTGCCAAAAGTGTTTTAACGGGTGTGTATACCGAGCCGGACAACGTGCCCGGTTCCATTTCATACCTGCGAGACAAACTTACGGGTGAGGTTATCGGAGCAGCGTACCGTAGCAAGCTTAATGTAAAACCCATATTCATATCCCCCGGCCACATGATCACGCTCGAAGAATCGCTGGAGATTATCGAGGCATGCGTAATTATACATCGCTTACCCGAACCAACACGCCTTGCTCATAATACGGTCAATAAGTATAGGATTGAGAGTATGCGATAGTGATTTAAACTCTTACTCAGGATACTGTTTCCAAAGCACACTGTATTTTTCTGCTGAAAAATCAGTTCCCTCTCGCGCCGCCGCGCTGCGAGAGGCTTTGTCAACACTATCCTTCGCCGAGATTTAAAATTCCATAAACAAACAACACCGCCTTGCGGGCGGTGTTGAAAGAAATTATTTTTCTATAATTATTGGATCACAAAAGTAACTGCATTACTTGTTCCGTTTTGGTTGATTACCGAAACGTTGTAAGTACCTGGAGTCAAAAGTTGTGCGTAAGCAGGACATGCTTGTCCTTGTGGACAATAAGGTCCAACCGATGATGGCAATACAAACGAAAGGCTAGTGCCCGAAGTTGTATAGACATTGTTAAGTGCGCCAGAGTTAAACATGATTGTGTTTGCTCCGGTAAAGTTTGTTCCGTAGATAACAATGTTTGTACCAACCGATGCGTACGAAGGGTTGATTGATGTGATCGTTGGATTTGATCCGTAAGAAGTTGATCCAATGACTGACACACTCAGCGAACTATTTGCAGATGGGCCGTTTCCATTAGTAACTGTAAATGTTGGAATGAATGTACCCTGCGCATTATAGGCATGCGTAAAGGTGATTGTCTGAACACCTTGTGAGTATGACTGCTGTTGTGAAGCCTGAGCATACGTAGATACATCACCCCAGTTTACAGATACGGTCGCGTAGTTAGTACTTGGATTATTGATGACAACCGTCCAGGTTCCTACCTGTCCGATACCAATAGTCGAAGGACCATTTACACTCGTGATTGTTGGACTTGTTGTCTGAGCATATCCAGTAATCGTAAAGCTGATAGCATTACTTGTGTGGCCTGCAGCATTAGTTACAGTAAGACTGTATGTACCGAGCTGAATCTGCTGAGCGTTGTATCCATAGTACATGTATGCACCTGAGTATCCGTCGTAGTTATTTGGCACAATAAACGACAATGTTCGGCCATCGACAGAAGTGAGGTTATTAACAACAAGACTACCAATTCGAACTGTGTTTCCAGTTGGAGTAAAACCATTACCGTTTACTGTTACCGTTGCGCCAATTGCCCCACTGTTTGGAGAGACTGAGTAAATGTTTGGCTGCGTGTAGTAGCTACTGCTGTAATCGGTGTTGTAGTTGTTTTGTGTATTCGTGTTACCACAGTTATACCCATTATTGTTGTACGCGTACTGCGAATTGTATCCACTGTTGTAAGAACAATTAGTGTTTGGATACTGATATGTCGGAGTCGTGTAAAACGGATTGGTATAATTTGTATTTGTGTATTGGTACGAAGAATTATATGACGGTACTACATTGTTTGTGTACGAAGATGAATTACCGTAACAGTTTTGATTGATCGCGTTAAGAGTAATTGAATCAACTGCTCCCGTCATATTCAAACCACGTTGCTGTTGAAAGTTTCGTACTGCAGTTTGTGTTGCAGGACCAAAGTTACCTGTGATCATCCATGATCCCCCGCCCGGATAATTTTGCGCAACCAAAAATCGCTGCAATTGTGTTACGTCAGTACCACGTGAGCCATAACTCATGGTGCGTGACAAACTGACACAGGTTCCCGAGGAGTATGTTTGAGCAAAAGCGACACTTGTTCCCAAAAGAGAAAGTACGCCCAAAGCTAGAACCGAGACTATTTTGTTCATAATATGTTGTTTTAAAGCCTTATAATTGAAAAACCTTGATAATAAGTGAATCCCTGTGCGACCTAAAATAGACGCGCATCTGGGTACTATTATACATCAATTTTTATATTTTACAAGCCCCTTCCTATTCCTTGCTATTATGGAGTCGTTGAAGTCCCTGCCGTTGAATCCGTGTCTCCGTCACTCTCTGGATCCCATGCTTGCTGATCATTTGCATAGAGGACCCCATTTCTAAATTTTCCCACAACAAAGAGCTTGTCGCCCACATGTATTGTGGAGGTTGCAATGCCAGGTGGCAATAATACCGATATATCCCGCGGACGACCATAGGGCATATGTTGAACCATTATTACAAAGTCTGGGGTGATTGCCTTTACTATGCACGGACACACTCCATAATCGGGATTGGTTGGCGCGTGAGCACCCTCGTATGCACCAAACAAAAGCGGCATATTTGTCTGATGACCATGACGCAATATTTGATCCTCGATACGGACATGATCAATAACAAACACAAGCCCAAGCATGCACACGAGCACGATAGCAAGTGTGTATAACAGCGGATTTTTATATCCCAAGCGAAACTTTTGGAGAATATGCTGAAAGGCAACAATACACACCATGTCAAAGAAGAGCACTCCCCATGGGAAAAAGGTAAAAAAGAGGAGTAATCCCCTGCCACCCATAAACAACAAGGGTGTGTGATGGCTGGCGCGAATACTAAACAAAATATAGGTCGAGAATGATATCGACAACAAAAGAATAATGGTTGCGAGTATTACCAGCGTAATAGTGTGCAATACAAAATAAAACTTGGGCCGCATTGATACTTGGTGCGACTCAATTTCAGCAAGCACGCGCTGCTGCATAGTTGTTAGTGGGTCAGTTGTCATGGATGTAATTTGAGGTATGCATCTTTCAATGCTTGTTTTGCTCGCTGGATGCGCACACTGACCGTACCTAATGGTATCTGTAAAATTTCTGCAATGTCCTTATATTCCATATCTTCAAAATAACGGAGCAAGAGTATTTCCTTATAATTGGGAGAGATCTTATCGAGACTTTGTTCGAGCTGTGCTCGAATGTCAGCTATTTCGCGTTTTTCTGCCGCAGGGTCCTCGTATACGGTATGTGATACCAAAATATCAAAATCGGGCATGAGCTGCGGAAGTCGATGACTTTTCTTGATCTCATTAATAAACGCGTTATGTGCAATGCGGTATATCCACGATGAAAATTTTCGAGTCGTATCAAAGCCTTTGATGTATTGATACGTCTTGATAAATACATCTTGCACAATATCCTCGATTTGCTCATCGCGGGGCAAAAACTTTCGACCGTATCGGGTAAGTTTTTGCTCATACCGCTCTATAATTACACCAAAAAGAGCACTCTCACCGTTTTGTATACGGCTTGCGATTACTTCATCTGTAATAGTTTCAAGTGGTTCCATAACGAAGAACACTCTATACCGTAATAGTCATACAGACACGGTTTTGTTTCGAGTGGTTGTGAGTAGGCAAAAAGATCGAGAGAGGTGCCATACCCTAATAATACCGCGAAAATTGCCCAAATACCACGAAATGAGAACCGCAAAAACTATGCCTGTAACGCAAAAAAGTTATTAACCTTTACAAAAATGAGTATAAGGAATACCATACAAATATATTAGTAACTTATTTATTTTATGAAAAACATACTCGATGCAATGCATTGGCGAGCCGCCGTTAAATCCTACGACACCTCAAAAAAACTTTCCCCAGAACAACTAGACATGCTTTTGGAGAGTGTGCGTCTCGCACCATCTTCGGCTGGATTGCAGCCATATATCATGTTTGTTGTCGACAAGCCGGAGATCCGACAAAAACTCCGGGCAGCCGGCTACAACCAGGCACAGATTACCGACGCGTCACACTTCTTTGTTTTTGCAGTTCCCACTAACCTTACCGAAAGTCTGGCTGCACATTATATTGATGTGGTAGCACAGGTTCGAGATGTTCCCCGCGATACACTAGGAGGACTTGAGGCAATGGTAACCGGCGCCATAACCAGTAAACCTGTGGAAACCCGAGCGGAATGGGCAACCCGACAGGCATATCTAGCGCTTGGTGTACTTATCACAGCTGCTGCTGTCGAAGGGATTGATTGTTCTCCAATGGAAGGATTTGATCCTGCACAATTTGACGAAATACTCGGCCTCAAAGAGCTGAATATGAAATCAGTTGTAATGGTGGCGGCAGGTTTTCGAGCAGAAGACGATGCCTACTCAACCCTTACCAAAGTACGATATCCGCGTGAAGAATTGATCGTGATCGTGTAGTAAGAAACGTTACTACGAAAAACCCCTCGAAATTGTAAACAATTTCGAGGGGTTTTTCTTTGTTATTTAATCAACAAATGTGAGAGCGATGCCTTTCTTGCCAGCGCGGCCGGTTCGGCCAATGCGGTGAATGTAGTCTTCGTCAGATCCAGGAAGCTCGTAGTTAATTACGTGCGATACTCCCGTAATGTCGAGTCCTCGAGCAGCCACGTCTGTCGCTACGAGAATTTGCACATGATCCTTTCGGAAAAGGTCGAGTGCTCGCTGTCGCTTGCCTTGCGTCTTGTTACCGTGAATTGATTCTGCCTTAAAGCCTTTATCTACCAACATATCAGCAAGCCGTTCAACGCCATGCTTGGTCCGGCCAAAAATGAGTACTTTATTAAATGCAGGCTGTACGAGCAAATCATGCAGTACTTCGAGCTTTGTTTTGCCGGGTGGAACGCGAACAACATCCTGAGTAATATCCTTTGATGTGTCACCAGTTTTCACTGATACACGAATTGGGTTGTTTAGAAATTCTCCAACAAGCTTTTCAACTTCTCGTGACATAGTTGCCGAGAAAAAGAGGGTTTGCCGAGTTGGTGGCAAGAGCGCAAGAACAACACGCATGTCGTTGATGAATCCCATATCGAGCATGCGGTCTGCTTCGTCAAGAACCACGTTTTGGCACTTACTCAACTTGAGTACTCCGCGTTCGATAAGATCCTTGAGTCTGCCTGGTGTACCAATCACAAATGCTGGACCGTGTCTCAGCTGTGTGATCTGTCGGTAAATTGGCATACCGCCAACACATACGACACTTTCGAGATCGGTTTTTTTTGTGAGAGATCGAAATTCTTCTTGAATTTGCTGTGCAAGTTCTCGTGTTGGTACCATGATCAAAACATGCTGTGAGTGATCAAGGAGTGCCTTGTTGATGAGAGGAATGAGAAAAGCACCAGTTTTGCCACTTCCAGTGTCGGCAATACCTACCACGTCGTGTCCTAAAAGTGAATGTGGAATTGACTGGTCTTGGATAGCCGTTGGAGTATTAAAACCTTTTGCAAGAATTGCAGCCTTAAGCTGTGGCTCAATCAAAAAGTCTTCAAATTTATTTGTGATAACGACAGGTGCCGCTGGAGCAGAATTTTCTTTTCCGGTATTGATGAATCGTGACATGTCGGCTCGCTTATTAAACCGTCCGCCTCCACTACGAGATCCGCCTCCGCCACTTGAGCGTCGGCCAGAATTTTGGAATGATCGCCCACTACTGTAGTGCGATCCCCCACCTTCATGACGAGGTGCAGGACTTGAACCCGGCACTTTATGCCGTGGTGTACGAGAAAACCGGCGCGCTGGCGCACCTGAACTCTGGCCGCGAGGGCCTGATGACTGACGAGGATGATCTAACATAGTCCTATGATACTACAAGTAGCGACCTCGGTCAAGCCTTTTGTTTTATCCTCGTACACCTTTGTGCAAATCCCGAGACAATTTTGCGAATTCATTCCACTTTCCATCGCGAGCAAGTGCTGCTTGTTCTGCCCAGGTCGTAATAGTTGGTTCATTGAAGTGCGGCCACGCTTTCTGAAATATTGCCTGAATATCATCCACACTCATAGCCGCCAGTTGTGCATAGCTTGTAATGCCTGCTTCACGCAAGATTTTGTTTGCTGCTGGGCCAATACCGTCTATTTTGATGAGATCGTCCGACGATTTGACTGAGGTTGCAATAGGGGTGTTCGACGGACTGCGCGTAATTACAAGAGGGACTGCATTTTTGATTGGACTCACGATCATAGGAGCGCTCGATGGAGCTGCTGCAAGCATTCTTTGTTCGACAGGCACCTCGTCTTCAAAACTCGAACGATAGGTGCGCCATGCGAGAAATGCCAAGAGCAATGCCGCCAAAAGCATCAGCCATGGAATAAGGCTATGAGGAGTAAGCCAACTATATGAATCTACCATCGTCTGATTGTATGCATCGGAATTAATTGGGGATGTATTGTTCGGACTCTGCCCCGGCGTTGTTTTACCTGGATTATGTCCAGTTGCTACTGATCCCGAGGGTGACACATTCGATGCGGGGACAACAACAGTAGGGCTCGTTTGTGGAATAGTATTGGAATCGGAAATGGGAACCAAGGAGACATACTGAGTCGTTTGATTGTATGCCGGTCGGCAATACAATGCATTGATCATATTTGACGTTTCAACGTATTGGTTACCAGTTGCCGCAATACCGTACTTACCCTGAAATGACTGTAGGGCAGCTTTGGTCAATGGCCCAAAATATCCGGTGATAGGCAGATTACTTCCCTCGTATGCGTTTAAAAACATCTGTAGCTTTTCGACTTCAAATCCTCGAGAACCGTAGGTAGTGTACTGCGTTGCATAGGGTGCACAATTTTCCAATCGTGGAATTACTGTTGTAGCACCAAAAGAAAACAATGGTACAAAAAGAATACCGAGAGATATAATAGCTAGCCCCAAGAACGATTTGCGAGACGTAATCGTTTCCATATATATAAAAAGATGAATAATTCGTAAGCACACGCACGTTTGCGCACGCGGTGTAAAGTAACTATATACCTGCCCGTAAATGTCACGCAAGCAAAAATGGCTCAAATAAAGGACAAAACATGTCCTTTATTTTGTCCGATAGTTCATAGGCATATTCTCTTACTATTTGAGAACTTGCATTTTTGTAGTTGTATTGTCCAGATTAGGACTGCATAGTCCAAAACCCTAATTTCTTATAAATCGGCTGATATTTTCCGATTCTACTTCTATGAATTGAGAGCGTCATTGCGGTAGTTCCCAGTTCTTTTCCTATATATTCTGCAATCGTCCGCACATAGGTACCACTATTTACCGTCGCACGAAACGTAAGAATCTGTGCATTAGATGTATCATTTTGATACTCATGCCACCCGGCAAGTACAGCTGGTTTTCTAAAATCCGCATTCGAGTTTCTAGGATTTTGGACTGGATTAAACCGCGTGATTAGATCAATGGATCGGGTAGCAATAGTATTAAAGGGAAGTCTTTTTTGACTGAGTAAGGAAATCGAATAGATGCGAATTTTTTGTGTAGGAATAGTAATGGTTTCAAGCCGGTTTTGTGACGCATATTGAAACAGCGGTATGCCTTTTACTGTTTTTGACGAGTATGCCGGGTACGGAAACGTGTGTTCACCAATGAGCGACTGTAAAATTTTGTTTAGTCCATCAAGCGACGGTGTTGCGGTGCCGCTACGCTCTAGCATTCCTAATATATCCCCGGTGTCGCTCGACATTCCAAGAAGTACTTCAAATTCATATTCCTTATCAAGTTTGTCATAGCGAGATCGCTCTTTGCATGTTTCGCCTATTAGAACGAGTAGTTTGCCACTAGCCATCGGATCAAGTCTGCCAGCATAAGTCATTGGTATCTCTCTCAGCTCGGGATGACTTTCTTTGTAGCGCAAAAGACACTGCAAAGGCGTCTCGCTCACCTGCTTTTCCAAAACTACGTATTTGGGAAGTAGCTCCATTGTGGATGTAACCCTAGATGATCGCAACGCTCTCGAGCACGATCGGGCTTACTGGTCGGTCTGACTGCCCCACTTTTGTTTGAGCAATTCTTTCTACAATGTCCATTCCTTCAACAACACGGCCAAACACAGTGTGTTTTGAATCCAAAAAGTTATTGTCCGCGACATTAATAAAAAACTGACTGCCATTGGTATTTGGTCCTGCGTTTGCCATAGCAATGGTACCGACATTATTCTCGTTGGTTGGAGTAATTTCATCCGCAAATTTATATCCCGGTCCGCCGGTGCCCCAATATGCAGACTGCGCATCATCCTTACTAAGCGGGTCTCCGCCCTGGATCATGAATCCTGCAATGACGCGATGAAATTTAGTTCCATCGTAAAATCCCTCACCCGCAAGTTTGGTAAAATTTGCGACAGTATTTGGTGTCTCTTTTTCCAATAATTCAATGGTAATATCGCCCTGATTTGTTTTAAGTAGTGCTTTCATTGACTCAGTATATCAGAATCCGAATTACTGGATAGCATCCGTAGAAGTGCTTGAATCAATAACTATTGGAGTTGATGAACTTTCTGGCGGAGTGGTTGATGATTCATCAACTGGCGACGCTGGTGTAGATGGAGTTGACCCAATTCCGCTTTGAGCTTGTAACAATTGTTGTAATCGCGCTTCGGTAACGCATGTATTTCCAACACAGAGTTCGTTCTTAGCATGAACATTATTTGCATATGAATTATCTATGCCGTTGTCCGTCGCACCAAGCCAAGCTATAAGTGTGGCTCTAAATGTTCCACCAATACTCCCAATATCCTTAATCGCATTCACTGTTGCTGCAAGAATCGGACGGTCTTGGAGTGTGAGGTAGCCGTTACCAGTAGTACCAACTGCTTCTGGGATAGCAGTTTGTACGTTTTGCGCAGAGAAGCCAGAATAACTATTTTGTGTATCGAGTCCAGAGATTTGATTCCAGTGGTATGAGATTGGTGAGAGCTTCATGATGTCTGAGAGTCCCCGGGTGAACTGTCCGTCGATGTTTTTCAAACGTTCGTCTGATGAGACTGAGAGGTTACCACTGGCGTCGGTGGTGAGGGTTCCCGCGCCGAAGTTTGAGAATCTGACGGTGCCGGTGGTTTGGAATTGTGCAGTAGGGCTACTGGTGCCGATGCCGATGGAGCCGGAAGAAACAGTTGAGCCAATTGCAGTGTTGTTTGTGCCAAAGAGAATGTTTTGAATGTTGAGCTGGCCTGACGCTGTGGCACTGGGGAATCTAATGTTGCTACCAATGAGAATGTTTTGGGAACCTGTCGTGAGGTTGGAGTTCGCGGTGGTTGAAGCAGCACCAATGATGATGTTGTCGGCACCTGTCGTGACCAGGTTGCCGGCAGAGTAACCGATGAAGGTGTTCCAGTCGGCACCGGTCTGAATTACGTTTCCGGTTTGGTAGCCGAGCATGGTGTAGCCTTGGGCGCTGTAGTTGGTGTTGTTACCGTATGCGGAGCGGTAGCCGATTGCGACAGTGGAGGTGGCAGAGATGTTTTTGGTTGATGCCTCGCGACCGACCGCGACATTGGACGCGCCGGTAGTATTGGCACTGAGAGCGGTGAAACCAATTGCGGTATTATCAGATGCGGTGTTAGAAAGGAGCACGTTTGTGCCAAAAGCGATGTTATTGGCACCGGTTGTGTTGGAAGCGAGGGCGTTCAATCCAAACGCGTTGTTGTTAGTGCCTGTGGTGTTGACTTGAAGGGCTCCACTTCCAAATGCGTTATTGCTAGAACCGGTGGTGTTAGTGAGGAGGGCGTTAATACCAAATGCGTTGTTGCTGGTGCCGGTCGTGTTGGAGGTAAGAGCGTTCCCACCAAACGCACTGTTGAAATTGCCTGTAGTATTAGCGCCGAGTGTACTAGCACCAAACGCGTTATTGCTAGTACCAGTAGTATTAGCGCCGAGGGCGCCAAGACCAAACGCATTGTTGGTGCTTCCAGTAGTATTGGCAAAGAGAGCACTCGCGCCAAACGCACTGTTGTTGAGGCCCGTGGTGTTAGATATGAGAGCATTAGCACCAAATGCGTTATTGCTATTGCCAGTAGTATTGGAAGAAAGTGCATTCACTCCATACGCGTTGTTGCTGGTGCCGGTCGTATTGGATTGGAGGGCGCTAACCCCAAACGCGTTGTTGTTAGTGCCTGTGGTGTTGGAGGAGAGGGTGCTGAAACCCATCGCACTGTTGTTGAGGCCCGTGTTGTTAACGAAGAGGGCGTTAATACCAAACGCGCTGTTGCTGGTGCCGGTCGTGTTGAAGCTCAGGGCACCAACACCGAAAGCAGAGTTACTTGTTCCTGTTGTATTTCTCTTTCCGGCATTGAGACCAACAAACGTATTGGTTGTTCCCGACGTGCGCATTTCAAGAGCTGCTGTTCCTGCAGCGTTATTGAAAGTGATGAGTGGTGAAACTGTGTTTTCAAAGTGTTTGAGGGTAAAGGTATCGAGCGTTCCGTTAAAGTCGGCTGTTGGAGTAATAGTGAGAGCAGTGTTGCCGGTTGCTTGGAAAGTGTAGGTCTGTGTAGCAGCAGAGAGTTTTTGTGCGGTTGCGAGGGTCGCGCCACCGAGGGTGATGGTTACCGCGCCTTGAGAACCGCCTGATTTTACAAACGTCAGTTGGTAACTTTGACCCGAAATCATTGCAGGTGAAGCAGTTTGTGTGAGGGTGTTGCCAGCGACTACCTGGGCGACTGCGTAGGTAAAGCCAGAACCTGTGCCGCCAGTTGCGGTACCTGTCATCGTGTCGTTGTAGGCAGTGCCGGCGTTTGAAAGGGTAAACGCTGTGACCTTGCCTGTTACGACAGTTGTGACAGTGATAGTTGCGTCTCCACTACCGGCTGCGAGGGTGAGCACGTCGCCGACTGTGTAGCCGGTTCCACCATTAGTTATTTTTACTGATGCGGCGTTGAGAATAGCGGCGTTCGTTGCGGTGTAAACGGCTGCGCCGGATGATGCAGACCAGCTGCCGCCTG
>JAQBRI010000017.1 GCA_028286585.1 Candidatus Kaiserbacteria bacterium | reverse complement strand
CCATTGCCCGCCTTCGTTACCGAACCGGAGCCCGAAATGACGCCACCGAAAGCGACGGCATCGGAACGATCAAAACTCAAGGTCGCATTGTCCAGGATATTGCCAGTGATCGATCCATCCGTGCCGCCGGCGCCGATCTGCAGGGTACCCTGTTCGATATCGGTGGTACCGGTGAAATCGCTTGCGCCGACCAGGGCCAGGGTGCCCGCGCCCTGCTTGATGAAGGTGCCGGCGCCAGAGATCACGTTGGCAAATACGGCGTCGGTTGCCTGATTTATCATCAAGGTGGCGTTGTCGAGGATGCTGCTCGATCCGAAGCTGGCTGAGGCGCCCTGCAAGGTGCCGGCGGAGATGATGGTCTGGCCGCTATAGCTCTGGGATGTCCCCAGGATGGTGGTGCCGCTGCCTGCCTGGATGACGATGGCGTTGTTGCTGAAGATGCGGCTGTTGAAGTTCATGACATCGGAACGGTCGAATATCAGGGTGCCGTTCAGGTTGATGTCGCCTACGATCGAGCCGGTGGTCCCGCCATTGCCGATCTGCAGGGTGCCGGCATTGATGGAGGTACCGCCGGTATAGGTGTTTGCACCCGTCAGGATCAAAGTACCCAGATCGGTTTTGATGAGCGTGCCGTCGCCGGTCAGAACCGACGCGATGGTGGCCGAATAGCCGGCGCCGGCCGCCGTGCCGTCACCGACACGGATATTGGCCGCGCCGCTGGCGAGCGTGATCGCATCGCCGGTTACGGTGTAGCCGCTGCTGGCGAACTGCATGCCGGTGACACTGACGGCACCCGCGCTGTCGTCAACGGTGACAGTGCCTGGCGCCGCTTCAAACACTGCAAAGCCTGGCTGCGGCGCCATCGCGCCGTTGCTCTGGCCATTGACGTCAGTCCAGTTTGGTACCGTGACACTCCACACACCGTTGCCGCCATCGATGGCGCCGTTGTTGGCGGAACCCGCCGCGGCGCCGTCCCAGAAATTGAGGATGCTGGCATGGCTGTCCACGAGATTGACCTGGCCGGCCACAGACGTCTGCACGACAAAATCGCTCGCCGCGGTTCCGGACGGCGTCGCGCCGATATCCAGGCCATTGTCGGTCAACGCGCCGCCATAATCGACCAGGCGATAGACGCCCGCATTGAAGCCCGTCGCGGCCGTGATGTTCAGCACGCCGTCCAGGGTGATACTCTGGCTCACCGCGAAAAGACCCGCACCACCCGGCGCGCCCAGCGTCACATTGACGTTCGAGCCATTCGACAGGGACAGCGAGGTCATGTTCAGCGTCTGGCCCTCGACACCCAGCAGGGTGCCGCCATCGGCGACCGTCACATTGGTGACGGTGCCCTTACCGCCGAACGTGCCGGCGGCTTCCACCGAGACCCCATTGCCGCCCAGCGTGCCGTCTACCAGCAGCGTGCCACCCTGCACATTGGCCGTGCCGGCGAAGCCGCTGCTATTGGCGGTCAGGTCGGTGACGCCGGCAAGGGTGAGAATTTCTCCCAGACCTGTGATGGTTGGAGCAAAGGCGTATTGGCTGCTGGTATGGTTGAACACCAGAGTACCGTCTCCGGCGCCAAAGGTGACCGTGGGCGTGCTTAGGACGCCGGGCGCGGCGGCCGGATTGGCGAAATTCGCGCCGATCTCGATTTCGCCTGACGAACCCGCCTGTGCCGCGATGGTGACGCCGCCCGGCGCCACGAAAACACCGCCGGCCTGCAGGATCAGGTCGCCCGCGCCCTGGTAGCCGATATTGACGACGCCGTCGCCCGTCATGGTCGAGCCCGCGTCCGTGACCGTGACGAGGCCACTTACCCCGGCCCCTCCGCCGACATACAGATCGCCGCTGCTGATCGCACCACCATTGGAGACGGTCAAAATGCCGGATCCGAAATTGCCCACGGTGAAGAGCGAGGACAGCACAAGGCTCGACCCCGCTCCGTCCACGGTGGCCGTGCCGCTGCCCTGGTTGCCAATATTGCCAACCAGGTCCGTGACCGTGGCGCCGTTCAGGACCGACAATGTGCCCGTGCCCTGATCGCCAACCGCCAGAAGGCTGGTGCCGGTGATATTGGAGCCCGTGCCTGAGACGGTGACGGTGCCGGTAGAGCCGGCGGAACCGCCGATCAAAATGAACTGCTGGGCCGCGATGGTGCCCCCATTGGTGACGGAGACCGACCCGTTGCCGCCCGTCGCATTGGCGTCGTCACCGCCAATGGAGAGATTGCCGAAAGCGTTGAAGATCGAACCTGCGCCATCGACAGAAAGGGTACCGGTCGCGCCCTGCTGATGGCCGATATAGGTCAACGCCTCGGCATAGGCACCGCTGCCCGCCTGGATATTGACAGTGCCAGTACCGCCTTCACCGATGGACAGGTTGCTGCCGCTGATCAGAAGTGCGCCGGTGCCGGTCGATGTGATGGTGCCGGTCGCGCCCGCGCTTTCGCCCACCTCTATGGTGCCATCGCTTTCCACTTGGCCAAAGTTTGACAGTGTGACCGAGCCTGTCGCTCCACTGTCGCGCCCAACAATCAGGTCCTGGGTGGTTTCCAGAGTGGTATGGCCGCCGCCACTGGCGTTGGCCACCAGCGCGGTGCCGGTTGAACCAGATTGGGCGCCCACCACCGCCGTCGCGGTCGTCAGCGCGCCGAAATTGTCGAGAGATAGCAGGCCCGTGCCCGCGTCACCGATGGTAAGGGCTGTTGCTGTGGCGATGCTGCCGTTGGTGCTGATGGACAGGGTACCCTGAGACCCGGCAGTGACGCCAAGATCGACGGTGCTGCCGCTGAAAGTGCCGCCATTCGTGAGAATCAAGGTGCCCGCGCCCCCGGACCCGACGACAAGATTGCCGGTGACATTGAGGGCTGAATTCTCGTCCCGCACGGTAACGGTGCCGGTGCCGCCTCCCGTATAGCCGATATCGGCATAGCCCGTGTCGTTGATGATGCCGCCATTGGAAATGGTCAATGTGCCGTTGGAGCCGATGGCGCCCACCGCCAGATGGTCACTGGCGGCGACGAGGGATCCTGGCCCGTCCACAACCCCGACGCCGGTGCCACCACCAATGCCAATGTCGTATGCCATGGCGCCCAAGGTCGCGCCGTTCAGAACGGAAAGAGAGCCTGCGCCCTCCAATCCTGCCACGGCGGCGGTGAGGATGGCAGTCGATCCCGTCCCGGTGATGACGGCCGTTCCGTTGGAGCCCGGAAAATATCCCGCGATCAGGTCGACAGCATCGATCTGCGCGCCATTGCGCACCGTCAGCGAGCCGGTCCCGTAATTGCCCACGATGATGTTGCCGACCGCATTCATCTGCGAACCGGCGCCGTCAACTGTAACTGTGCCGATCGCGTTAGGCGCGTTGACGGACGTGCCTGCGATAACAATGTCTGCACCGCCAGAAACAACACCGCCATTGGTTACCGCGACGGCGCCATTGACATAGTCTCCAATCGTGATCGTGCCTGCGCCCTGAAATAGCGAACCGGTGCCATCCACCGTGATCGTGGCCTGCCCGACATCGTTGCCGATATCGGCTGTGCCGCTGTCCATGACATGGGCGCCGTTGGTGATTGCCAGCGTCGCCGAGGCAGGAGGACTGAAAAGCGGCCCTTCGATCATGCCAAGTGAGCCGATGCTGAGAAGTGAACCGGCGCCATCAACCGTCACCAGGGAGATGCCACCGGTTCCCGCCATGATCAGCGAATCAGAGCTGACCGAAGCCCCGTTCGCGATGCCTAATGTGCCATTGCTTCCCAAGGCAACTTCGATGCCCTGGGGTGAAATCAGGGTCGAACCAACGCCAGTGACCGACATGGTGCCGGCCCCACCATTCGAGCCGATTATCACAAGGCCGCTCGTGTTATTGAATGTCCCACCGTTCGAGATCGTGAGGCTTCCGGGTGTAACTTCACCCACGAACAGGCCGCCACCGCTGAAGGCATTGCCGCCATTGATGACGGTGGCATTTGGCGTCAATGTTGCGATCGTCACACCGCTAGTCGCCGCCGTGGGCACCGTGTTGGTGTCCCAGTTGCTGGCCGTGAACCAGTCGGTCGAGGTCGCGCCCGTCCAGGTCTCCGCCAGGGCCGCCGACAGCAGCGGCACGCCGGCCAGCGCACTGCCCGACAGCAGCACCATGGCAAGACGGAAGGAGCGACGCGACGGCTTGAACAGCGGGTTCATGGCGGACATATCCAGTCTGGAGAATGACAACAGACGGAGCCGCGCCATGGGCGCAGGCATCCCGCGCCGCCCGACATATTGTCCCCGCCGGAACACCGCAGGGTCGCGGCCTCCCAGCGGCATTTGTGCGCCGGCCAAGCCGGCGCTGTCGTCTCATCCCGCGCGGGACGCAATCTCACTCAGCGCAAAATGAGGTTCGCGCCCGCGCCGCCCCGTTCGGCATGGCGCGCCATGGCGGCGGCGCGGATCTCCAGCGGGGCCGCGCCATAGGCATTCTGGAAGGCGCGATAAAAAGTCGGCATGCTGGAAAACCCCCAGCCGAATGCGATCTCCATCACCGAGCGCTGCAGCGCCAGCGGATCCTCCAGCGTGGCCTTGCAGGCTTCCAGCCGCCGGCGGCGAACATACTGGCCCAGGCTTTCGCCCGTCGGCTCGAAACACAGATGCAGCTGGCGTACCGAGATGCCCAGTTCGCCCGCGATCCGTTCGGGATTGAGATCATGGGCGCCCAGATTCTGGGCGATGATGCGGCGGGCCCGTTCCAGCCGGGCGGTCAGCACGGTGGAGACATGGTCGCGGGGCGGCCCGCCCGCCGCGATGGCGATCAGCCGGGCGATATGGTCGGCCGCCAGCAGCGCCAATGGATCGGTAAGGTTGTCAGCCTCCCGCGCCACCATGTCGAGATATGATTGAAGAAACCTGTTGAGAGGGTGCGACGCCAGGATGGGAATGATGAAGGGACGCGGCATGGACGGCAAATGTGGCGTGAGGATCTCGCGCGGGATCATCCAGACCTGGTGTAGATAGGTCTGGACGGCCTTGGTCTGGAACGGCTCATCGGCATCGGCGACAATGATGTCGCCGGGCCCCGTCACGAGCTCGCGTCCACCAACATTTATCCAGGCACCCGGCCCTATCTCGCGATAGACCCAGAACTGCTTCCACTCAACCTGCTTGATCTGCTGCGCCAGGCGATAGACCGGGCAATTGTCTGCGTCATAGCGCAGGATCGAAAGCGATGGCGAGATCGCCGCTTGCAACGTGCCGCGGAAGGGTGCATCGGGCGTAGTTGGCGGGTCGCTGCCGACGCCGATGCTGCGACTGATCTCGACCCAGGCGTCGAAGCGTTCGGCGACGCGAAATGGCTCAAGTGTGAAAAGCTTGCGATGCAACGCCGTGCCCGAAAAGCGTTACATTGCGCGGCATGGGCGGGGCGCGTCGTCTCACTGCGCGCCAACAATGCTCTCATCCCGCGCAAAATCGCAGGAAGTTGTGGCGACGGCGCCTGCCGACCCGGTAAACAGAGTCACACTGGAGGCCCCCGATGCGAAGCTTTGCCACGTTCCTGCTCCTGAGCCTGGCATGGGTATCGCCGATGCCTGCGCCCGTGCTTGCCGGCGAGGCACAGACCTGCAGCGTCTTTGTGGACATCACCGACAGCGACCCGCGCGGCACCAATGTGCGCGCGGCGCCAGGCAGCGCCGTGATTGCCGCGCTGAAGAACACCGGCGATGGCTGGGTGAGCGTTCATCTCACCGGACAGGCAGGCGACTGGTTCCGGATCGACCGCGCCAGCCTGGTCGATGCCGGTCGCCCCCAGGGTGGCACCACCATATTCCATGGCACGGGCTGGCTGCATAAAAGCGTCCTGGGTGTCAGCGGCATGCAAAATGGCGGCGCGATCTATGCGGACCATGACACGGCCAGCCGCGCCATCGACCATCACGCGGCCGGCGACCAGGCGGTGAGCCTACTGGGATGCTGGGGTCCGTTCCTCAAAGTGCAGGTGAAGAAAGGCGTCGGATGGACCCGGGACGCCTGCACCAACATGAACACAACCTGCGCATAGGAAGCCGGACCGTGAAACGCCTGATAGCCCTCGCCGCACTCTGGCTGGCCACCGCGCCCGCGTTGGCCGCCGATTACGACAAGACCGAAAAATCACCGCTCAGCGAAATCCGGCTGCGCGTGCCCGCCGCCGCCGTGACCATTGCGCCCCTGTGGGGCAGGATCATGGCGCTGTACAAGTCCGACGCGGATGAAGCCAGAACCGAGGCGAAGGAGGACCGGGAGAGCAATCCGGGCTTCCAGCCCTATTCCATCGACATCAGCTGGCGCGTGACATTCGAAAACGACTCGGTGATCAGCCTGTCCGCCGATACCTATGCCGATACCGGCGCGGCCCATCCGGGCGGTTCCTTTCAGACCCTAGTATGGGACAAGAAGACCAGCCGCGCCGTGGCGATCAACGAGCTGTTCGCCCCCGGCCAGGCAAAAGCCGCACTGGCCGCCATCGCGGACGCTGCCGCCAGGGCCTGGGGCAAAGTCTATGCCCAGCGCAGCGGCCAGGAGGCGGGTCCGCAAGCCGACCTGGCCAGGGACGGCATCGGCCCCGACGCGGGAAAGCTCAAGACCTATGCCCTGACCCGTGCCAGGGGGGAGACCGCCGCCAACGGCATCGTTCTTCTGTATGGCGCGGGCCAGGTCTGGCCACATGTGCTGGGCGAATTCCGCCTTGCAGTGTCAGCGACAACATTCGCACGGTACCTGGCGCCGCAGTGGAGGCCGGTATTTGCAGTCCGGTCCTAATTTTTTGTCACATTTTCCGACCGTCCGGAATCGGTATCATGCGCCCAACGACGGGGCTAGTCATGACGCGACAAGGTGACGACGCATATTGCTGGTCGACGGATCATGTCCAGCGTGGTGAGCGCTTTGCCTACTGGCGCGAGGTTCTCAGCACCAATCTCATCGGCATGACGCCCGAGGCCGCCCCGGAAGATCGCGGGAATTTCGAAGGCAGGGTCACCCGCATCCCGGTCGGCGATACCGGCGTGATGCAACTGGACATGCAGATTTCGCGACTTCGCATGGAACGCTCTGCGGCGGACATCCGGGCCGCCCCCGGCAACGGCGTCTTCCTGTTCCGCGCGCGCAGCGCCGACATGAATTTTCTCTTTCATGACCGCGACTATTTCGTGCCGCAGCCGGGCACCACCGTCATGGGCGGACTAGACCGCCAACGCTATTCGGTCGTCTCGCGGCCGGGCCGTTATCGCTGCGAAGTCTTGCGCATTCCTGCCGAAGCCTTTAGCGGGGTCGTCAGTGCACCCTCTCGCCTGGATCCGCACGAGGTCAATTTTTCGACGGGTCCGTCGGCGCTGCTGCACGGCTTTTTTGAAGCCTTCCTGCGGGAGCTGCCCCGGCTGACGGACGGCGAACGCGCCGCCGCGATGACAACCCTGACCGGCCTGACCATCTTGTCCCTACGCCGTGACCGTGCCGGCGATGAGCCGGTACGCGATGCCGTTCGCGCCGCCCGGCTGCAGAAGGCGCAGGATCATGTCCGTCGCTATGCGGCCGATCCTCGCTTGTCTCCCGCGTCTACCGCGCAAGCGCTGCGCATTTCGGTCCGCCAGCTGCACGCACTTTTTGAACCGAGCGGAAAGACATTCTCGCGTTTTTTGGCCGAACAGCGAGTCCGGCATGCAAGTGAAATTCTTGCCGAAAACGCGACGCTCTCTGTCGCGGAGGTCGCCTTCATGAGTGGGTTTGAGTCCTTGTCTACGTTTTATCGCGTTTTCAAGGCGACGACTGGCGCGCCGCCCCGGCGCGAAAAAACCCGCCTATCGTTATAGTGCGGTCTTCGCCAACGGGACCTCACTGAATTTCCCAATTATCGCTAGTCACTAACGTCGAATGATAGCGACAAATTCCATCAAGGCCGGACGCTCGAGACCTTATTGTGACCACGGATCGGTCGCCCTAGGCTAACTGTATTGTATGGGCAGGCAATCATGTAGGATATCTTTACGAGCCGGCCGGCCTCAAGCCTCGCGCACGCCACCGGTTCATGAACCCGTCTTGGTGGACAGCAAGAAAGCATTTTCGCCATCCAAAGTCCGGTTGAGGAAGTCAAGCAACTGAGGCATTTCCTGCATCCTTGGCTGCGCCGAGCCAAAAATAAAAAGATAGGCTGCTTCAGCACGCATGACCGTTAGAATGGCGCCGCCTTCACGCCAGATCGACGACCACGACTTCGTGCACCGCGATACGCGGGACCTCCACAACCAACCTGCCAGCTTCCATTCGGGTTGTGGCTGGGGCGTCGGCTTCCAGCAACCTGACGCGTTTGACGGTGCGGCCGGGCGGCAACTCCAAGCTGACCGTGTGTGGACCCACGGGCAGTATCTCGCGCATATAGCCCCTCATCGCCATGGGATTGGTGATGTTGACCAGATGCGCAGCCACCGAATCCTTCTGCTGCCAATAGCTGACATCGATCATGCCAGGGCCTGAAATTGTCAGCGGCTGCGCCGTGCCGACCGCCCATGCCACCGCATTGCGCAGCAATGCTAGGTGATCCTGGTTGGAGGTCTCCCAAAAACAACGATCCAGGTCGAACGGGAAATAAGCCACCCGGCCCTTGCCCACCTT
>JAQBRI010000019.1 GCA_028286585.1 Candidatus Kaiserbacteria bacterium | reverse complement strand
AGACACTGTCGCCGGCGCCATTGGAACAGTCTCAGCGGAAATGACCACTACGACGAAGGGATTTGTCACGGCGGCTGCGACCAGCGACATGTATGAAGTGACGGCAGGAAAGATCGCTTTGGAACGGTCGCAATCTGCGGACGTCAAGGCGTTTGCGCAGCAGATGGTCGATGCGCACACCAAGACCACGGAAACCTTGAAAGGTATTTTGACGGCCGATCACATTGGCGTGGTGCCGCCGGCACACGTCGACAGCCGTCGCCAGGCCATGCTGGACAATTTGCGTGGCGCATCAGCTGCGGATTTTGACCACCGCTATATCGTACAGCAGGTTGCTGCACATAAGGAGGCCGACATCCTCATGCGGGGCTATGCCAAAAGCGGTGATAACGCCAAAATTCGAAGCTTTGCCTCAGACACGGACGGTCATGTGAAGATGCATCTCGCGATGGCACAAGATCTTGCAAAAAAGAAATAGCGAGGTCGCAAGGCGGAGGAGCGCCGAGAGGGGAGGCGGGGAGCGTTAAGACGTGCCCCGCCCTTCGTTCCGCTCTCGCTGTCCAGGCCCTACTGTCCAACCGCAAAGCAACCGCATGGCCCCGCTTAGTCCAAGACCGGTCAAAGGATCGGGACGGCCAGAACTTCCGGCTTACGTCGCCAATGGCGTGGTGGGTTTACGTGTCCGCGATAATCCCCTGACGGCAGGGATGGCGTTGGTGTGTGGGTTCAGCGGCCTGCATCCCGAACGACAAATTGAAGCGGCCGCGGTGGCGCCTTATCCATTGGCGGCCGACATCTATGTCGATGGTGTTTGGTTGTCCGATGTCCCGCACCGGCTTCGGGTGATCTCACAATCCTATGACTTTGAAACCGGTGAGCTGACCAGCCGGCTTCGGTTTCAAGCAAGCGGCACTGCGGTAAATATAGCCGTTCTGACCTTCTGCTGCCGACATCAGCCCACCTTGGCGGCGCAGGAAATCAGTTTAACCGTCACTCAGGGCGCGGAACTCAAAATCCGCGCTTTGGTTGATGGCCGAGAAATCTCCGGCCATCTGGTCGAGCAGACCTCGAAGCTACCCGGCGAGGAAGGGGGCGGTATTGATGGAAGCCTAATTTGGCGAAGCGCTGGCGGACTCTCACAGTGCGGGATCGCCCTGGCGACGAGGGTGGAAGGGCAGGCGAAGCGTGAGAAGCCGACGAGCGGTGACCGGAGCCTTCTGACAGCACAGTATGCCCTGGGTGGGCGCGCTGGAGCGACATACCGCCTTCAACAGATTGTAAGCTTGGTGCCAAGCGTCATGCATGCCCAACCTCAGCGTCATGCAGAACGAATGGTTGCGCTGGGCGCGCACTCGGGCTTTCGCGCGCTTCGCCAAGCCAACCGTGCTGAATGGCGGGAACTTTGGAAGGGGCGCATCCTTTTGCATGGCGCTGGACAAAAGTGGCAACGTCTCGCAGATGCCGCTTTCTTTTATATGAATACATCCGTCCATGTGGGATCTCCGGCCTCCACGTCAATGTTTGGATTGGCCACTTGGCACGACTATCATTATTACTATGGCCATGTGATGTGGGACATCGAGACCTTCTCGATTCCGCCACTATTGCTGCTTCAGCCCGACGCTGCGAAGGCGCTGTTAAATTACCGGACACGCTGCTTGCCGGCGGCCAAGGCAACGGCACAAGCCTTTGGAAGGAACGGGCTACAATTTCCGTGGGAGAGTGCACCCACCCAGGGCTTTGAAGCTTCTCCGTCACCCGGAACAGCCGCCTGGCACGAAGATCATGTCTCACTCGATGTGGCGCTGGCCTTTCTTCAATATGCGGACGCAACTGGCGATATGAATTTCCTGCAAGATCAGGTGTGGCCCGTGATCTCGGGCGTTTGCGACTGGATCGTTAGCCGCGCGCATAAAACCCGCAAGGGGTGGGAAATTCGGCGCTCGATGGGAATCGCAGAGCGAAAAATCGAAAGCGACAACGAGGCTTTCACGATGTTGTCTGCCAGGCAAGTCTTGCTAGGCGCGCTGCGTGTCGCCGCGCAAATCGGGCGACCGGCCGGACTCCAGTGGCAAGAGTTGGCCGAGCGTCTTGTGTTGCCTCTTCGGGCCGGCGTGCTAGTTAGCCATGACGGCTTTCGAGCGAATGAAGAAAAAGGGGCGACGCCATCCCCGCTGATGGCGGAATTTCCCCTAAGCGCGAGTTTGGATGCCAACGTCAGCGCCAAGACGCGGGAATATTATCTCGGGAGAGCCAAAGAATATATCGGCAGTCCCATGCTTTCGGCTTTGTATGGCGTATGGGCGGCGCAGGGGCATGATCGGGTTCGTGCTGCGGGGCTGCTAGAGGAAGGGTACGGCCGATTTGTTACAGGTCGCTTCCTCCAAACATTGGAATATCGCCCCGACAAATTTCCAGAGCAGCCGCAGGCGGGACCGTTTTTTGCCAATATGGGCGGATTTCTGATGTCGTTGTTGCTGGGCTTTCCCGGCCTTCGAATTGGCTGCGGGGATCCCGCCAGCTGGTCCTACCGCGACGCTGTCCTGCCTGCAGGATGGCGCGAAATCGAGGTTGGCCGGGTTTGGATTCGCGGTCGCGCCATGCGCCTGCGCGCCCGACATGGCAAGCGCACGACGTTGGAGCCTGTCTAGCAAATGGATGGTGACAAAGCCGTAGCTGCGACATCCCCATTTATTGTGAGCGGGAGTTGTCTGTGCGGTGCTGTGCAATATTCCGCAGAAGCGCCGCCACGCAGCGTCCATTATTGTCACTGTTCAATGTGTCGTCGCACCACCGGCAGTGCGTTTGCAGTGTTGGCCTGGTGGGAGCGCGATCAATTGGAGTGGAGCGGTAAGTTTCGCGTTTATCGTTCCTCGCCCATAGCCGAGCGCGGCTTTTGCCCTCATTGCGGCTCCCCCATGGTGCTGGCATATGACGGTCAGTCCGAGATTGCGGTTCACGCTGGTACGTTGAGCAACCCCAATGTCTTTCCGCCCACCTATCATTATGGAAGCGAGGCCAGACTGGCGTGGGCAGACTGTGCGATGGCGTTGCCCGCCAAGGAAACGCGGGAGCGATTCTAGTCACTCGGTGCACTGCCTGCGGTAGTAGTACATAGATTGGGCGGTCATTGGAGGCTCAGGTTCCAATGTCTGAAACCAGACCGAGTTGATGCTCAAAAATCCGCAACATTGGCGTAAAGTGGCCGTGGAGCGCCTCGAAGAGAGGACGCGATGAGCGAAAGTGAAGTCGGAATATCGGCAATTACCATGGTGAGAGCGCATGGCCGAAAGGCGGTCA
>JAQBRI010000001.1 GCA_028286585.1 Candidatus Kaiserbacteria bacterium | reverse complement strand
GCTGTATCTGAGATTCGTTGAGACAAGTATTGCCTACACACAGTCGGTCAGTATGAATTGTTGAGAGATGGTTATTCGAATCCCCTAACCAACCGATAAGAAATGTAACAAGACCATCTTTGAATATCCCCGTAACACTTCCAATATCCTTAATCGCATTCACGGTTGCAGCAAGAATCGGACGGTCTTGGAGGGTGAGGAATCCATTGGTACTTGAGCCAACTGCTTCTGGAATAGCAGTTTGTACGTTTTGTGCAGAGAAGCCAGAGTAGGAGGTGGTGGTATCGAGTCCGGAGAGTTGATTCCAGTGGTAACTAATGGGTGAGAGCTTCATGATGTCTGAGAGTCCGCGAGTGAACTGTCCGTCGATGTTTTTGAGTCTTTCGTCTGAGGAGACTGAGAGGTTACCACTGGCGTCTGTTGTGAGGGTTCCTGCGCCGAAGTTACTGAATCTGACCGTTCCGGTGGTTGAGAGTTGGGCGGTGGGGGTGGAGGTGCCGATGCCGACGAAGCCGCCCGATTTGATTCGCATACTCTCAGCATTATTTGTACCCAAGATTAAATCTTTCGCATTTACAGTTCCTATTGCTAGGTCGCGTACGGCACCTCCCTCGTTTCCTGAACTGTTGAATATGAATGATGTAGAGGCGCGAGGGCTTCCGAATATGTTACTACCTGCGTATATGGAACTCGCTTGACCCATGCCCAAGTATGAACCGTCATTGGCAACAACAAGTATGCGCGCATCATTGAATGAATTAGCTTGTGTAGTACGTACTTCAAGTCCTCCCGGTGATTGTGAGTTATTTATAATCTGTGCCACGCTGCCTGTAAGTGCTCGAGCAGCAGTATCTCCGACATGGAATAATAGATTTGAATTAACCGCTCCTTGCGCATCTCCACTAATTGCAACCTTTGCATCTGGCGTTGTCGTTCCAACCCCAACATTTCCACTTTTATCAACCATGAAACTCACCGCAGTTGTTGAAGCAACAACAAACTGCGGACTAGATGCGTTGGCGGCTGCAGAAACTGAAAGCTTACCCCACGGAGTTGTGGTACCGATGCCGACGTTGCCGGCAGAGGTGATTACCATGTTCTCGCTTGAGACCCCGGCGTTGTACGTCGCGAACGATAGTTTGCCTGAATTGTCTGCACCGTCGCGTACCGCGCCGACCCGCGCAATGAGGTTATTCTCCGAGCCAACGGTACTGATGGTAAGGCCGATGCCCGGACCGAAGCCGTCGGCCATTCCGCCACTGGATGAGTATTTATCAAATGTAGCTACCGTGTTCAGGACCCCCAGGCCCGTTGTGAATGTCCGCTGAACCTTAATGACTGGAAAGTTCGCGCTCGTGAAAAGCGACTGCCCTGTTGTCGTCGCCCCGCCCGAGATAGTAAGCCCACCCACTTGCGTACCATTGCCAATGGTGGAGGAGCCAAATATTTGAGCATTGGTACCAAAGAAGTTAACGACAGTGAGCGCAGTTGATGATGCGTATGGAAATGTCGAGGCTTGCGTTGTGCTTGTTGCGGTAAATATTCCTGCGACATTTGTTGCCGGGCCAACGACGAGACAGGTTGGGTCGGATGGCGTACAACTTGGATCAAGGGTTTGGCCGGGAGTGTACGTGGTGGCAAAGGCAAATACTGGGGACAAAAAAATTATAAAAGAGAACATCCATCTCCCGGAAAACATGTAGTGTTTTAGAGTGCTGAGAGACTTCATAGTTTGATGTAATTCTAGCACCGCACATCGCCATAATTTCCTTATTTTTAAGAGGCGCTGGGGATAAGTATGTATAACAAAAACCCCACTTGCGTGGGGTTTTTGTGTGCGATCGAATTGGAAGGTTAGTTCCAGTTTCGAGGACCGCGGTCGCTGCTACCGCCAAAGCGATTGCCTCCACCACCGTTGCCACCTGTGCGAGGTCGGTCTTCGAGAGGACGAGCTTCACTTACTGTGAGAGTTCGGCCACCAAAATCCTTTCCGTGCATAGTTTCGACTGCTGTCTGAGCTTCTGCATCAGAAGACATTTCGACGAAGCCAAACCCTTTCGAGCGGCCTGTCATCTTGTCCATGATGATAGCTACAGAAGTAACGTTGCCTGCGCCAGCGAATGCTGAGCGAAGTTCATCTTCAGTGGTTGCGTAAGGCAAACCACCTACATAAAGCTTAGTTGCCATTGTGTTTTCTGTGTATTGTATGTGTAAACATGTCTCGATCAACCCTCTTGTGTATCATTACAATACCCAAAAAGCGTACATTCCCTAATATAGTACCCTATTGTTTAAATAATGCAAGCGAGTTATCCCCTACCGCAAAAGGGACTATTTTAGTGAAGCAGGCTTATGCTCCAGCTTCGGCCTCCGTAGAACCCGATTTTGGTTCTGCATCGAGGTCGAGACAGACCGAATTAAGGCAATATCGCTTGCCAGTTTTTGTTGGACCATCGGGAAAGACATGGCCAAGATGTGATCCGCAGGTCGCACATGTGATTTCGGTGCGACGCATACCAAACGAGTCATCTGATGTCTCGACAACGCTCCCTGGAATTGCCTGATCAAAACTTGGCCATCCTGTGCCTGATTCAAACTTTGCATCACTTTTAAAGAGTGGATTGCCGCATGCTGCACAGTTGTAGGTACCTTCGCGTGTCTCATGCAACAACTTGCCGGTAAACGCCGGTTCGGTTCCCTTTTCACGCAACACTTTGTATTGCTCCTCATTCAACTTTTCTTTCCATTCATCTTCGTTTTTTGGCATAGATATAGTATGTACCAAACTCGCCGAGACGTACAGGTGAGAAAGACTCTCGGAGTGCGACGGCACGAGAGGGAGCTGATTTTTCAGCAGAAAAATACAGCGTTCTTTCGAGTCTGTATGTCGATGAGTTTGGTAAAATTATGTTGTTTTCAATAATGCCCCAAATTCCTCCACAACATGCTGCAATTTTGGATTGATTACTATTTGGCAGTACGATGCACCCTTGTTGCGTGCAAAATAGTTTTGATGATAATCTTCTGCTTCATAAAACTTTCCTAATGGTTCGACAGTGGTCACTATTGGATCCCCTTCGTGAGCTGATGCGTTGATGTCGCTGATAAACTGTTCGGCCTCGGCCTTTTGTTCTGGAGTAGTATAAAAAACAACAGATCGATACTGGGTACCAACGTCATTGCCCTGCCTGTTTGGTGTTGTTGGATCGTGACTGCCAAAGAAGATTGTTAACAATGTTTTATACGGCACGATGCTTGGATCATAGGTAATATGCACAACTTCTACGTGCCCAGTTTTTCCACTACACACCTGATCGTATGTAGGATTTTCTATTTGGCCGCCGGTGTATCCAGGCATAACCTTTGTAACTCCTTTGAGCATTGTAAACACTGCTTCTGTGCACCAAAAGCATCCACCTCCAAACACGGCGGATTCTAATACGGGTGTCATATCTTTTTAGAAACAACCAGAAGAAAATTTACTACGTACACTCCCGCGATGGTGATACACATGCCAATCGCAACAAGTACACCCATTTGCGCAATATGGCTTTCGATATCTATCATTGATTTTCCGGTAACAACATACAGTTTTGATGTTGGTTCATAGATAACTACAATTGCCTGACGAGTCGTAGCGTTTGGCTGCCAAGTTACTACATCGGTACCATGGGCTTTTGCAAAACCTAATATCCCGTCTGGAAGATGAACAGGCTGACCTCCCATGTTTGCTGTCGTGTCCACCATGCTGCCGCTTTCGTCCAGAACAACAATCCATGCTGAGCGACTTGCAAGTATGTCTGTCGGGATAACCGACTTGTTGGGAATAATAAATGACGGATTCGCGCCAGACTTGAGCGATCTTGCGACATCGGTCGCAACCTCCATTTGATAATCGTTAAATGACTGACGTATCCACTGCTGCTGTACAACATAAAGTGTCATCCCTAGCCCAAGCACACACACTGCAAACGGAATGGAGTGTGTTACTGCTTTTATTATTTTTTTCATATGTTTATATATGTTGTGCGACGGCAATTGCTGCAGGTGCGGCCTCACGCGCATACCATCGTGCAAGAAGCGGCGAAAGTACCAAAGCAAAAAGTATCGTACCTGCGAGATGCATAAGGGTAAATGGAATTTGTCCTATGATTGCAGACGAGAGCGTTTGTCCCCAAAATATCGGACCAATCGTAAAACCTGTGAGTGCGTCATAGGCAAGCGTTGCAATAATGCCGTATGTTAAAAAGTGACGCCGATTCGATGCAAACTTTTTGAAATAAAAGTGCGCACCTATCGCAGTCGCGCCATAAAGAGCCGCAGTAATAGCAGTCCAAACTCCCCAGCCGGATGTTACTGCGTCATATACAGCAATACTGCTTGCTGCAAACAAAAATGACTGGAGCACACTCATGCGCGAAGAAGTTGGCATGACCGCGGCCATAAGCGGTTCCACGTTGGGCATACGCCAAGGCAGCAAAATAAGTCTAAAAAGAAAGACTCCTCCCCAGGTAATTGCGTATTTGATAGTATTTCTGTTCTCAGTATTTGAAAGATTCATATGTTTTTTAGTATATCAGAATTACTAAATATTTTCTAAGTGGGAGCAATCGGACCAAAACTCGAGATGCCACAAAGACCAGTGCGAATCATCTTCGATGTCGTAGACGAGTTTACTTATACTTGCATTTCCAACCCGCAATCCCCACGCGAAAGGCGCGAACTGTTCGCGGGTCATTTTTGCACCAAATAATACTCGGGCAAGTAGTATACGCATAAAATATCCATGTGTTACAAGTACAATAGTTTCCTCGGGTCGCGTTTCAAGGTATTCAATCGCATCATCTGCTCTGTCACGTAACATTTCAAAAGTATCCCCCGCACCATCCCATTCGGCACGGCCGTCGAGTGACCGCGTCCATTGATCTTCGATGCGCATTGCGGATTCTTCGTCGCGTTTTAAGCCGAGGATTTCTTGCGGAAATGCGCGCTCAGCAAAGAGTGGTGTGTATTCGATTGCTGCACCTGTTTCCTTTGCTATCGCTTCGGCTGTTTCTTTAGTGCGTGCAAGTGGGCTTGCAATGATTACTTGTGGTGTCATCGCATTAAGACGCTTGGCTGTGGCTTGTACCTGAAGTTTTCCTTTTGCGGTAAGTGGGGCTTCTTTCTTTTCAAAGTGAGTTCCTGCATTAAAAACACTCTCACCATGCCGTACGAGATAAATGGTTTTCATACCTACAATTAAAGCACGAATTCGCCGTTTTTATAGATGACTTTTGTGGTGCCGTTTTTTAAGTGAGCGGTAACAGTACGCTCTGTTGTTGAGACTATGTCGGTATGTACCGATGAATCGTTATATCCTAGTTTTGCAGCACCAGCCTTCGTAAGTTTTGCTACATTGCCCGAATAGCAGTCGGTGTATGACCTCCCAAGCGCAATGTGCGTATTACCCTGTGGGCCTCCCATATTTTCGTCAAAGAGTGTGTCTGCCATAAATTTAGTTATGCGAGAAAAACGTTTGTCGGTCAGAGAAAATTCGCCGACCATGTTTGCGCCTTCCGTTGCTATCATCTGTTTGAGTACTGGTTCGTTGTGCGCTGCTGAACTTTTGACTACTTTTCCATTTTTAAATTCAATTTCAATTCCCTCGATCTTGTTACCATATCGATACAATGGCTGGTTAAATCGAATCCATCCATTGGTACCGCGGCAATCAGGAGAAGTAAATATTTCAAAACTTGGAATGTTGCGGCCGCTTCCACCAAGCCATTTACGCTTTTCACCAAGCTTGATGTGCAAATCAGCATCGTCACCCTCTACGTGCAATGTATCGATTTGTGGCGAGAGCGTGTTTATTTTTTTGAGATACACATCGAGCTGCTTATAGACCTGTTTCCATTTTTTGATCGGATCAAGCTCATCCAAGAAACATGCACGAATTATTTGGGTCCAGTACTCCTCGTCTGTAAGACTTGCTTCGTGCGCCATCGCCGGCGTACCATAGAGCGCGATAGTCCAGGTAAACTTGCCCTTGTTCTCCTTTTCGTTTCGCCAATCCATAAACGGCTTCATGGCCATACCTTTTCGCATCATCTTTTTTGGATCGACTCCCTTAAGTGCCTGCGGATCAGTTTCTGAAATAATATAAATAGTATGATCAACATCCTCAATCATTCCCTTGAGTAATTTACGCGGGAAAAAGTCTAGCTGATCAGGCTTCGCATGATTGTAATAATCTCGGCTCATGTTGATTTCGAGCGTATCATTTGGTTGAAAATTCCCAACCATGTGGCCACCGGCTTTGAGAATTGCTATCTGCAGCTCGCGATACAACGGCTTTGCGATTTCACTTGCTGTTACGCGCACGACGTCACCCTTTTTGATTCCCTTGCCGCTATTGAGCGCAAAGTTGACTAGTACATTTGCGTATCGTTCCAATATTTTTTGTGATGGTGTGTAGTGCATATTGTTTCTAGTATTTTATAATTTATAAAATTGAGCTTAGTTCTAGGAGCGAGAAAAAAATATTCTGAGGCATACTATACGTATGTTGAAGGATATTTTTTGAAGCGCGACAACGAAATGAGCCAATTTTGTAAATCATACTATTTCATTGCTTCCATTCCACTGGTAATTTCTGAAACCTCGCGAGTAATTGCTGCCTGACGAACTTTGTTAAAAATTCTCGTCAAACTCTTGGTCATGTCTTTTGCCTTATCGGTTGCCGACTTCATGGCGACCATGCGGGCACTGTGCTCTGATGCCTTTGATTCAAGTGTTGCATGAAATACCGCAATCGAAAGAAGTCGCGGAAGCAATATCGCAAAAACAGCGTCAGCGCTTGGTTCGATTGTGTAAGAAATATTAGTGTGTTTTACAGCCTCAACTTGTGGAGCATATTTACCTTTTGCAGGTCGAATACCTTTGACCATGCTCGCGATTACCTCTTCTGTAATTGGTACCAGTTGTCGCACAACCGGCTCTTGCTCGAAAGTCGAAACAAAATTTGTATACGCAACGACACAGGTACTTATCTCGCCTGCTGCATGAAAACCCAATACTGCACTCACAACAATATGAATATCATTTTCGAGAACATCGTCGCCCAAGTTATCACGTCGAATACGAACATCGTATCCGCGCGACGCAAAATATTCTGCACCACGGCGGCCAATAGCAACAATCACTACATTTTCAATAGCGTATCCGCTTGTACGAATTTGTTCTTCTGCACGCTTAATAACTCCACTGTTCAACGCACCGGCCAATCCCTTGTCACTTGTTATAACAATGATGCAGAGTTTGCCTTCACGAACGTTTAAAAGTGGATGCTTTGAGAGATCGATTGTTTTTGAGAGTCGCTCCAATACCGTAAGTGCAGAAGCAGCATAGGTACGAGTTCCGAGCGCACGCTCTTGAGCCTTGCGCATTTTGACCGCAGAAACGGCTTCCATGGCATGGGTCACGGTTCCTGTTTTCTTGTAGGACAGGATCTTGGTCTTTATGTTCTTAAGCGATGCCATAATTGGGTGCTATTTTCCTTCGAACAAATCTCCATGCGCCATGCGGAATTGTTCCATTGCGCGACCAAGAGATTCTTTACTTTCGTCGTTGAGCTGTGCTGTCTTTTTGATTGTAGCGAGCATGTCGGAGTGTTCTGCATCGAGATATTCCAAGAAACGTCCTTCGGCTTCTGTCACACGACTTAGTGCAACATCCTTAAAGAATACTTTGCCTGCGGCATAGAGTACTGCAACCTGCTTTTCAATAGAGAGTGGATTACCGTTGCGCTGCTTGAGTACCTCAACCATGCGCTGACCAGTCGCGATACGGTCCGCAGTTGCCTTGTCCAAGTCTTGTGCGAACTGCATAAACGCTTCGAGTTCTCGGAATTGCGCGAGCTCAAGTTTGATACCTCCAGCGACACCTTTCATCGCCTTTGTTTGCGCTGATGAGCCGACGCGAGAGACGGAGTTACCCACATCAATTGCAGGGCGAATGCCTTTATTGAACAAATCTGACATAAGGAATATCTGACCGTCGGTAATCGAAATCACGTTGGTTGGAATGTATGCTGAGATGTCACCTTCGAGTGTTTCGATAATTGGAAGTGCGGTAATTGAACCTCCGCCTTTTTCGTCAGACAATCGACAAGCGCGTTCGAGAAGTCGTGAGTGTAGATAAAAGATATCTCCCGGATATGCTTCGCGTCCTGGCGGACGTCGGAGCAAGAGTGAAAGCTGACGATACGCAACTGCCTGCTTTGAGAGATCGTCATAAATGATGAGGACGTCGCGTCCTTTGTCCATAAAATATTCTGCAATAGCAACGCCAGAAAATGGTGCAAGAAATTGCAAAGCTGCAGGACTCGATGCCGCAGCATCAACAACGATTGTGTACTCAAGTGCTCCCGCCTCTCGAAGTTGCTGCACAATACGTGCTGTCTTCGACTCTTTTTGGCCAATCGCAACATAGACACATATTGGACGAGTTTCCGCCGGTTCTGACTTTTGGTTGATGATGGTATCTATCGCAATAGTTGTTTTGCCGGTTGATCGGTCTCCGATGATGAGTTCGCGTTGACCACGACCAATTGGGATCATGGCGTCAATTGCCTTGATGCCGGTTTGAAGCGGAGTAGAAACTGACTTTCGGTCGATAACACCACTTGCGATACGCTCGATTGGCATCATGGTAGTGTTTTTGACTGCACCTTTGCCGTCGATTGGTTCGCCAAGAGCGTTTACCACGCGTCCAAGCAACTCCTCACTCGCAGGAACAGAAAGAATGGTGCCGGTCGATTTGACGATCATGCCTTCGCGGACACGTGCACTGTCTCCCAAAATAACGGCTTTTACACCATCTTCTTCGAGGTTAAGTACAAGTGCATACAAAGAAGTCTCGGCTCGCAGAGCGGTATCGAGATCCTTGTGGGCATCTTCATCAAACGTCAAAATCTCACCCATGACTGACTGTGAAAGTCCGTCGAGAGCAACGACTCCATCGCCCACTGAAATTACGTGCCCTATATTGGCCGCGGTGTGCGTAGGCTTATAGCCTTCTATTTCTTTGATTATTTTTTCGACAAAAGTGTGATCTGACATACGGGATTATGAAGTTGCCTTGCGATAGATTTCTAATAAAGCTTTTTTGTAACTGGTATCAATAAGTAATTCGGGTGTTTCGAGTCGCCAGCCTCCTATGAGCGATGGGTCGACTCGTGTTTGTAACTGATCTTGAATGGCGTGTGTATTTCCTGCTTCGTGAGCTGCGTGCGCTGCATCTTCTTTTTTTGCAACAACGATACTACTCGAGCGCGATGCTTGCGATTGGGCGATGCGAGCAAGTGAATGCATGACTCGTGGCAAGAGTCCGAGGCGGCCAGTCTGCTTGAGATGCTCTTCTACTTTGGTAATAGCGGCGTGTGCGGTGTTGCCACCTGCAACTAATCTCCAAATAACCTGAGCATACGCATTTTCCATACCTTATGCCTTTTTTTGGCGGAGAATAGTTTCTGCTGCAAGCATTGCAGCGTGCGCAATCTCCTTCTCACCCTCTCGCAAAATACGACGACGATCCTCTTCGGCTCGCATTGCATTTTCCTTGAGTGTTGCCTGTGCTTTTTCTTCGGCAGCTTTTACAATCTCTGCGCCTTTTGCTTCTGCACGTGCACGAGCGCCGGCAACCATTGATTCTGCCTCACGCGCGGCACTTCCGACAATTCCCTCACTCTCGGTTTGTGCATCGAGCAGTCGCTGCTGTGACGCCTCGAATGCATGCATTCCCTCGCTGATCTTCTTGCGACGTTCGTCAATGATTTTGGTCACTGGTGCATACAAAAAGTATGAGAGTGCCGCTAAGAGCACTCCAAAGTTCACCATTTGAATTATCAAAAGGCGCCAGTCGAGACCAAAAGCCATGAACAATTGTTGCATACAAGAATAGCCGTATTACACGAACTTAATAATGAACGAAACAACGATTGCGAGAATTCCGAGTGCCTCGGCAAACACGATTGCGAGAATCATGTTAGAAACGATTTTTCCCGATGCATCTGGATTGCGACCGATAGCCTCAAGTGCGCGGCCTCCAATAAGACCAATACCGATAGCTGGGCCCATAACACCAAACCCTGCTGCGATTGCCATACCAATTAATTTTGCTGATTCAAGATCCATAGTTACAAACAAATTACGAATAAAGTGGGGTTATTGTAGCATATGTTGGCAGATATTCCACTCAAAATCTCTTGCTGAGATCATGCGCAAAACTGCTTACTCAGCATAATTTTTGAAAACTCGCATATTCGCGTGGTCGCGAATTGCTCCTCTCAGGCCGTCGCCTTCCGAGGGGCTTTCAAAAACCATGCATCGTTCAGCTTATGCTCTTTATTTCAAAAGATTCCCCGCGCCATTGGCCAATTGCTACAAGTGTGGCGGAGGAGGAAATGCGCCAATTTCTGAGGTTTTTAATGGGATACCTCGTGCATGTCAGTAATCGCTAGCTTAATGAAGAACAAAGTAAGGAGGGCAAAAACAGCTGCTTGGACGATTCCAACAAACGTTTCAAAAGCCATAACAGGTACCGGGACAATATAGGGAGCAAAGTATCCTATAACCGCAAGCAATACTTCGCCCGCGAATATGTTTCCAAAGAGACGGAATGAGAATGAAATAAATCGTGACATTTCACTAATAAATTCGATAAGTCCCACAACAAAGTTGAGCGGCGATGAAAAGTTAAAAAACTTACTGCCATATTTGATGAAGCCCAAACCAACAATGCCAAATATTTCAATGGCAATCACAACAATGATCGCGAGTGCGAGAGTTACATTAAGATCCGTATTAACACTTCTTAAAAGCGGTACCATTTTGCCGCCAGTATTTACAACTATTGATCCAATGCCCGGAGTAAATTCAATAAGGTTGGAAGTGGCAATAAAAAGGAAAATGGTTGCGAGAAGTGGAAAAGCGCGCCGTGACCACACTTCACTCTCGAGTGTTTCCTGAATAAAATCTTGAATATAGGTTACGATTGCCTCAATCAAAATCTGAAATCGCCCTGGAATATAAGAGAGTCGATTACGCAAAAGGATTGCACCGATAATGAGTACGGCGATAGAAACCCAGCTCGTAATGAGGGTGTTTGTTATCGGTATGCCAAAGAGGTGTCCTACGACACCTGATGAAAGTGATACTTCTATAGCCGATGATGCCATTGTTGCCGATTGTAGCATTTTGAGTTGTAAAAATAAAGGTTGTATTACAGAATTAGTGTTTTCAAAATGAAATAAAAAAGACCGCCGGTAACGCCGACGGTCTTGTATTAAAACATTAAACAGGTTCATTTCAATCAGCTGGCTGAAGAAGACGTCTTTCGAATTTTTGAAGCAAGTTTTGTATTTTTAAGGACGCTGCCTCAAGTTCATTCCGAAGTGCCGATCGCTCTGTGTGCGAAAGTCCAACAAGAACACCCAGAGATGTGGTTCCAAATCTTGATTCTAAGTCGCTAACATGCTGAGTGATTATATCCGTTTTTCTCAACAGCATTCGACGTTGATCTGCTGGATGTGCGATTCTCCCCTTGATAGGAACACCATGCCGAGCAGCAATATTCACAACCGCTTCACGAAGCGAATGTGTATTTAATTCTCGCCTCAGATATTTCTGTGCCAAATTCAATTGTTCGGATGCTGGCACTCGCGATATATCAAAGGCGACATTGATGGCCAGTTGTCGATTCTTGTCGCGCGATTTCATGTCGTCTGAGTTTTTGTCTCCTGACTTCGAATCGAGCATTGCGCGAACCTCAGGAATCAACCGACACAATCCATACAGATTGTTGGTGTAGACTGGATGTTTTCCAATGATTGCACCAATTTCTACAAAGCCAATCTTGAGATTTTCGTGCATAGATTTCACCGCATCGATGATCTCAAGTGTCGTATGACCCTCACGATTGAAATTGGCGATGACCGAAATAACAAACTGCATATCGCCGTCTTCAATATCAAGTATCATGGAGCGAAATGTTGGGATATTCCCCGACAACATGGCTTGCCAGCGACGCTCGCCATCTATCAATTCAAGGTCACATCCATTTTTGTCTATGGGTACTCGCCTAAGAAACCCAGGGGTAAATTGTCCCGCTTCAGTGATCGATTGTGCAAGACTCTCGAGCGCGTCAGGATCAAAATATTTTCGCGGCTGATTGGGCATGGGCCGAATACGTTTGATATCAACGATTTCGTAAACGCTCGTACTCACGGCCACTTTAATTCGCGCTAAAATAGCGCGTCCTTCTTCCTTAGTCTTAACGACAGGAAGAGTTGGCTTGGGATTTTCGATTATGGCAACAGCTTGTGACACCGCGGCCACGTGCAATGCCGGCGCAGGAGGCAGCATCTTCTCGGGAATCGTCGAATATGCTTCTACTGATTGAGCTTTGGCCAGCGCAGGAGCTGTCGGAACTCTTTCTACAGTGTGTGCTGCTTTTTTTGTAACACTGCCGAGAGAAACACTCTCCTCCTTTACTTTTTGGCGCTCTACGTTACTACCATGCGTCTTATGAAAGGCACACAGCCCGCTGTTGTGATCTACGACCACATGTGGTTCCCCGCTTTGACCAATGCAGACAATGCAAAGTCGCCAAGGAGACTTGCATCCCGAAGGTGTACAACCTTGAGAATTTCTTGAATAGACGTGAGACGTCGACGTGCACGAGCTCTTGGATGCACCATTAACGGGATTAAATGCACACGGCTTGTGAACTAGGGTCGATGATGACTTTGCAACTATTGCGTCCATGTTGATACCCTCACTATTCTAGAGTGAATGAACAACTGTGTGAACTTGTACCTCCTGAAGTATATAGACAATATGTACCTCCGCAAAGGATTATTTGTTCTGCATACATATCCATAGGTTGTAAAGGCCACAAGATAAGACTGACGATAATGACTTAAAAAAACCGCCCGTTCTCAACTGAGTTCGGGCGGTTCATTTTTATTAGACCCGGATCATGAATCTAATATCGTATATGTGTCAGTGTCTTCATTTCGACGAAGACAAAGTATAAAATGCAGTCTTGTTCGGCGGAACAAATATCGGGTGTATCTTTCCCCCGCGCAGCGAATTTGAATATAAAAATCGTGCTAATTTGCCGCGCAATTTTCTGCATTTCTATTTTGCGTACAATTACGTACGTCCTCTTCTTGCACTCTGCCGGTGTCGGGTCGTCGTTGGCTGCGTCTTCTTCTAAGACATCTGTCTCGACTATTGCACCGAACTTCTCCGCGCTTACTTGAGTCAAGCAAACTATATTCGTGAATTCACGATGTCGTTCGAGTGACTCCGCAGTAAATCCATTGACAGAGCTATAGAGAAGTAACGTGACGGCAATGACATATTTAAGCATCAGATTCTCCTCTGGTTGTACTGAAGAAAAGTGTACTCTTCTACTACCTGTGGTCAAGGACGGAGCCTGCGTAGCTTTACAGTGCATCGTGTCTCAGGCATAGTATTCCTTAGAAACAAATGGAGGATAGAACATGCCCCTCAATAATATGCGTGCAGAGATTCCCCTATTTATAGGGATTGTGCGGCCAGAGCGTATTATCAATTTGCGACGGCTACTGCTTCGCGCAGAATCGCCTTCCGAAGATATACATTTCAACGGCGATGATAACCCTGTTACGCTTCACTATGCGGCGTTTCAGAGCAACGATGACATGTGTGCCGTTGGAGAACCAATTGGCTGCGTCACAGTCATGTTAAATTCCTATAACCGGGAGCCAGCATGGCAACTGCGCGGCATGGCCGTCGAAGAAAATCATCGCAACTGTGGTGTCGGCGCACGAATCCTTAAACAAGTGGAGTGGCATCTACCCAAATGTGTTGGTCTTGGCCACGTCAAACTGATGTGGTGCAATGCACGAGAGCCAGCAGTAACATTTTATAAGAGGAACGGATGGAATGTTGCGTCGTCATGCTTTGACAATGCAAGTGCCGGTTTGCATTTCATTTTGACGAAGCAACTCTGATTGCCACTTTCCTTCCATCTTAAAACACAGCTCTACCATGTATGCCCCGGCAAAGATTGCCGGGGTTTTATGTATATAGCACGGTGAGTACTGCAACTAACGTAAGCAGTCCAAATACTCCAAGTGTTTTAAGGAAAAAATCTACTGCTTCTTTCTTTTTGTTTTCGATCAGGAGTATTGCGGGATAATAGAAAAAAAGAAATCCCATCAGCGCTGCCGAAAAGACAAGTAGCGAAAGTACTACAATTGGGTCGATAAAAGTGTCGGGCACATTACTATGTGTCTGGCCAACGTAGTTCATTACAATTCCTACAGTCCACACATACGCAGCTGCACCAATGGCGTTGTATATAGGATTCCATTTCATATGTTTAGTATAGCAAACTTTTCTGTGGCGACTCTACAGGGAGTCGAACCCTGCTTCCATCCTTGAGAAGGATGTGTCCTAACCGATAGACGATAGAGCCAATATGATATTTATACTACGAAAACACAGAATCGGTCACGCATATTTTTCTGCTGAAAAATTGCTCGACCCCACCTCGAGCCGTCGCTCTCCGGTCTTGCGAAGCTCCAAGTATTCGCATCTCACTCTATTCAAACCAGAGAAGGATCCGTCCTAACCTTTAGACGATAGGGCCCTTGTATTCAGGATAATAGCGTATTTTTATCTATTTTGCCACGCTTCATCCTGCCGAACGAGAAGTTCTGCTGCCTTTTCTGGCTGAGCAAGCAGAGCAGCGACAGCCTTTTCCATCCGCATCGACTGTGATCCTTTGACCAGAATTACATCCCCTTCTTTCACGTTTGGGGCAAGCTCGAGTCCTGCTCGCTCACTTTCACCTTGCTCATATTGCAGTACTTGCTCGTCACGCATGCCAGCATCAAGCGCCGCCTCGGCTATTGCTCGCGCACGAAATCCAACAGTGATGAGTACGTCACAACATGCTGCAGCATAGACTCCTATTTCTTTATGCGCATCAGCAGAATATTTTCCAAGTTCCATCATGTCGGCAATCATAAGTATTCTTCGCTGTGCCGAAACATTTTTGAGCGTATCAAGCGCGGCTGTTGTAGCTGCGGGAGATGCGTTATAGGTATCGTCGATGATAGTTGAGTTATGCATTCCCGGAATTAGTCGCAGTCGTCCAGGAGAAGGTGTCCAATTGCCCAGCGACTGCCCTGCCTCGATCATGTTGTTTTGAATTATGGTTGCAACTGCAAGTGCCGCTGTTCCCGCATACGCTCGTGGCCTTCCTAGTGCTCCGTACAATACGATAGGAATAGACGCACCAGCATAATCTACCCTAAATGAAATACCGGTCGGAGTAGAACCCTCATACAGTATGGCGTCGTGCGAGATGGTAAAGGTGTTCTTATCATCATAACCATAGGTAACAGTCGCTCCCTGGAAAAGGGTACTAGCATTCTGTAATCGACTGTCGTCTCCATACAATACGAGTGTACCGCCTGGCTTAAGATATTCTGCGAGCGCGCGTTTTTCCTTAAACACTTCTTCGGGCGATGCAAAGTATTCGACATGTACGGGAATTTTTGGAATCGCAGTAATCACAGCAATGTCTGGCCGCAGCCAGCGCGCGATGCGACGAATGTCACCCGGCCTGTCTGCCCCCACTTCTATCACAAGCCATTCTGGATAATTAGTGCGAATAAGAATTTGTAATAATCCTTGGAATATATTACTAAACCACTTTAAAGGATCATTCCAACCGCTCTCAAGCCCAAGAATTGTGAGCGGCACGCCAAAGTCACTGTTGAGACTTTTTTCGCTTTTGCGTATGTGCAAATTTGAAGAAAGTGCGGCAAAAATTGCATCTTTGGTAGTAGTTTTTCCGACACTGCCGGTGACCGCAATAATGCGAGGCTTATACCGCCAAAGCACCAGGCGTGCTTCGAGTGTAAGAATTGCTACTATGATTTTTTTTATGAAGTCCATATCATCGGTCTGGTGGTAGATTGTAATAATTTATTAGGAATTGTGCCATATTAAGAAATGGGTTGGCAAGCGTTGCCGAAGCATATTCCTGACCATGCGGCTTAAAGGCAAAAAGGAAAATGATGAACTTGGGGTCATGCGCAGGAAAATATCCAAAAAATGAATGGAGATATGTGCCGGGTGGTAAGTATCCGCCGCCTTTTGCCGGGATTTGTGCCGTTCCCGTTTTTGCGGCAATCGAATAGTGTTCCTGCTTCAGTGTTCCTTTCATGAGTGCCTTGTCGTACACCTGAATCAACATGTTGGTAACGGTTTCAGCAGATGACGTGGCAAGTACACGGACCCCTGGTGCAATTGGCACAGCCCGAATTATGCCACTTTGGTATTGTACCGCGCTCACGACATGCGGGCTTGGTAATACGCCTCCGTTTGCTAGCGAAGCAAGTGCTCGTGCCATTTCTATTGGCGACACCGAGACCCCTTGTCCAAACGAAGCAGTCGCATAGTTTACATCAGGCCCATTACCATTGCCCAAGGGTGACAGGTCACCCATCACCTCATTTGGCAGATCAATTCCAGTCGTGCTTCCAAATCCATATGCATGCACATATTTGGTTTGAGTAGGATGTCCCATTGTATCAGCAACAAAGGTAGCGCCGAGGTTGAGCGATTGGTTGAGAATCTCTTGCATTGGTATTACTCCGCGCGGCACAAAGTCAAAATCGCAGACACGCTTGCCGCTACGTATAATACAGCCGGTATCATTGTATGTCGTTGCCGTTGTGATTGCTCCAGAATCGATTCCAGCAGCCATTGTAAGCGGCTTCATGATAGAACCAAGCTCATACCTGCCTTCGACAAGCTTATCTTGAAAGACCGTTGGATTATCAACCGTATTAAATGTATTAGGGTCAAATGATGGCATGCCCGCCATTGCGATAATCGCCCCAGTATGCGGGTCCATAACAATTCCACCATCAAAATCAGGTGTGTATTGATCCATAACATTGTTGAGAACTTTTTCGAGCTGCGTTTGTACCGCCGGCTCAATGGTCGTAATGATGGAACCTTTTCCATCTGTAGGATCGACTTTTACCGCATCAGAAATATTGGAAAAAATTTCGGCAAACGGATTAATAAAAAGTCCGTTGTTTGATATTGAAAGCGTGTTTTGGTACTGACGCTCGAGCCCGTACATTCCTACTCGAGTATTTCCTCGATAGCTTATAAATCCAAGTATTTGGCTTGCAAGATTGCCTCCTGGATAATTTCTCCATTGATCATGCACCAAAATTACCCCCGAAAGTTTAAGGGCCGCGATCTTGGCTTCGGTAGCGTCATCTAGGCGAAAAGCAACTTCTTCGTACGGATCTTTTTTCTTACTTGCAGCATCCATAAACTTTCCTTCATCGATTGGTGTCACTGCATTCATAGCTGCATACGCAGCGTGCGCATCAAGTATTTGAGACGGATTTATTGCAATGCGCCAACCCGACTGCATAACAGCTGCTGCAACAAGCGTACCGTCTCTTTTTGTAAAAAAAATGGTTCCTCGCGATTCCTGGTCAGAATTTTGTTCAACATACTGACTTTGCGCCTGTGCCGCATATGACTCACCGTGGACTATTTGCACAAAATAAAGCCGCGCAATAATAAGTAATGCTAAAAGTATAAAAAAAGCGCACAACACTCTCGAACGAAATACCATACTGGAGGAACTTTTTGTAGACTTACCCATAGACGCAACTTAATAGTATCACTACTACAAGGATGTGGAATGATCTGCAGTTGCATCCATCGTCATTACGCCCGGACGTGTAATATATTGTGGCACTTCCACCGAGCCCAGACCAAGAGCGATACCGTCTTCGGGAGTAATACTCTTTGTGAGGTTAAAATACTGCGTGTCGAGCATACTTATTGAATTTTCTATTCGCTGACTTTGTACTTGTGCCTCTTTCATCGTCATGACATTAGTGATCGAAAATATAATCAAATATAAATAGGTACAGACAAGTGCCGCAAGTGCGACGCATACAACGCGCAAGGCCACGCGCTCCCAGGGATTTTGAATACTCAAACTTTTTGTATGTGATTTCATAATTTTTTTCAAATTTTTGTAACAACTCTCAATTTTGCGCTACGTGCACGCGGATTTTCGCGAACCTCTTCGCGCGACGGTGCGATGACTTTGCGTGTGACCCGTTCTCCCAATCCGTCGGTCTCGAGCTTTAGAAAATACTGCTTTACAAACCGATCTTCGATACTGTGAAATGTTATGACCGCGATTCTTCCGCCCGGACGTAACATATTCCACGCCCCATTTAGTCCGTCGCGAAGCGCTCCCATTTCGTCATTGACGGCGATGCGCAGTGCCTGAAACGTCTTTGTTGCTGGATGCAATCGGCCTTTGCGATATGCAGCAGGAACCGAGCTACGTACAATCTCTGCAAGCTGCATCGATGTTTCGATTGGCTTAATACTGCGCTCCGTTACGATTGAGCGGGCAATGCCGCGAGAATAGTGTTCCTCGCCCCATCCGTAGATAATGTCCGCAATCGACTCTTCGTCCCATTCGTTCACGATCTCTCGGGCAGTGAGCCCCGTAAGACCGTCACCGTAGGTCATAAGAAGTGGCTCATCCCGAAGGAATGAAAAACCCCTTCCTGCCGTAAGCTGAAAGCCGCTCCATCCGAGATCGAATAGTGCTTTGTCTATGTGTGGTATCTCACGCGCCTGCAGTTCCCTTTCTATATATCTAAAATTTTTGTTTATAAACAGCATCTCTGATGCTGAACCATGTAAAATATCCTTTGCGCGTGCAATTGCCTCACTATCAAGATCAAAGCCTATCAGCATTCCCTTTTTCCCTAGCCTATCCGCCATGAGACGGGAATGACCAATTCCGCCGAGCGTTGCATCAAGTGCAACATCGGTTACTTTGATTTCAAGTATTTCTATCGCTTCTTGTAAAAGAACTGTACGGTGACCAGTTTTAACCATTTCTGGTTTTTCTGACGACACCGAGTCGTTGGAGGATGGTAAAAGTCGCGTGCGCATGACGTATAAAATCCTCCAACGGCTTGATGTAATCAAAACCTACACTTACAACGCACCAATTTCACCCAATTTTTCTGCCATAGCATCAGCCTGTTTTTCGATACGCGCCTTATATTGTTTCCACTGTGAAGCGTCCCAAATTTCGACCCTGTCGGAAACTCCTGCAAACACGACAGTCTTCTTGAGTGAAGCAAACTGCTTCTGATGATCAGGAATGAGTATTCTTCCTGCAGAATCAGCCTCTACTTCGATAGCACCCGAAAGCAAAAAACGGTTGAATCCTCGTGTGTCGGCTTGTGCAAACGAGAGTGCTTGTAACTTGCTCGACATTTTCTCCCAACCATTGAGGGAAAAAAGGAACAAACAACCGTCGAGTCCCCTCGTGAGGAACATTCTCTTTCCTAATTCCTTCACAAACGACTTAGGCAACGTAACCCGCTTTTTTTCATCCAATGTGTGTTCGAATTCGCCGATTAACATGAGAGTCCAGGTGGGAGATCGCACTACTCTATCTGCTCGTGCGCCGAACGGACAAAATACCACTTTCTCCCACTAGGTTACATATTAATACACTTCTCCCCACCACAAACCAGTTATCCACACAAATAAAAGAAATTATTCACTCCGAGGTACGAAAAAAGACCCACGACTTGTTATGAATCATTACATTTGCTCTAATTGGTATGGAATCAAATTTCTGATCCTTGAAATAGGGATACAAACATGTGCGGAATCTTCGCGGTTTATAATATGCCAAAGGCAGCGGAATTGGCTGTCATTGGCCTTCATGGTATTCAACACAGGGCCATAGACTATGCTGGTGTAACATCGTTCGATCGTTCAGGAAATCCATACTTCGAATATGTAAAGGGAGTAGCGCGTAATTTCAAAGCAGAGGCGCTCAATCGGCTGCATGGCAGGTATGCCTTGGGTCACATACGCTATCCAACCGTTGCAGACGATCCAACGCGCATAAATATTCAACCCGTTCGGGGATCTTATGGAAAGTTGCCAATTGTGCTCGCTCACAATGGAAATCTCACCAATGTATCCGAATTGCGCAACAAGCTCGAAGAGCGCAGAAATGCAACTTCGATGGACACTGAATATATTTTGCACCTTCTTGCACATCACCACACTGGCGATATTGAAAAAGATCTGCAGACAATTCTTCCTTTACTCAAAGGGAGTTACGCGCTGGTTGTTATGCTTCCGCAAAAAATGATCGCTATTCGAGATGCGTCTGGTAATCGACCGCTCTCGATTGGAAGCAAAGATCAAAGCCACTTTGTAAGTTCGGAAACGTGTGTGTTCCCAACATTTGGCGTTGATACTTTTTTCGACGTCCCTGCTGGCTCGATGTGTGTCATTACCAGTAGCAGTATTCGGACTATTAAGTTTGCAGAGCCCGATCTAAAAATCTGTCCGTTTGAACTGATATATTTTGCACATCCATCGAGTAGCACATTTGGAGTTGAGGTAGATCAATTTCGCATCAACATCGGACGCGAGTTGGCACGATTATTTCCAGTAGACGTTGACGTTGTGATGGATATCCCGGACAGCTCAAAATTTATTGCACTAGGATATGCACAGGGCACAGGAACCTTGTATCACCCGGGAATAATACGAAGTCATTATGTCGGTCGCACCTTTATTGCGGCAACCCAGGCGCTGCGAGATCTTGATGTTGCACAAAAATTTTCCTTTACAAGAGGTGCAATTCAAGGAAAACGTATTGCAGTGGTTGACGACTCTATTGTCCGTGGTACCACAGGTCCAAAAATTGTGAACATGCTCAAGACCCTTGGAGCAAAGGAAGTGCATTTTTTGGTCGGATCTCCTCCGATCAAAAAACCTTGTTACTATGGCATAAACACCCCAGAGGAAAATGAACTTCTCGCTGCACACCATTCTGCCGAACAGATACGAGTACAAATGGGCGCGACCTCGCTACACTTTCTTCCGCTCATATCATTAAAACAACTACTGCCGGATGGTAACGGATCCTGTTTCGCCTGTATGGACGGAAAATACTGGCACTGATCTTTGTTTTAAGATTCAAGCCAATTTCTTTACACTAGAAGGCCGTCGAACACTTGTTTCGACGGCCTTTTTATTTTGTCCAATTGTAGTTTGTGTAATCTACAAACTACTTATGACCTCACGGTAGCGACGATTGACCAGGCTCAAATAATCCCGTATCTTTGCGTCTTTGTTCGGGAGTGCCTCTATTGTATGCCGAGCCCACTCTAACATTCGCACCTTATTACGCCTTTCGATATCGGTACTCGCTAACTGAGAAAGAACATACGCATATATTTGCCGAATCACTTCGATGGGCCAAGCCGGCCTCACGATAAATTCTTGTGCAGCATCACTGTACATAATGTTTGCCACTCGCTGCGACGAATCTACGACTAAAATTCCCGCATGTGGATTGCATACGACGAGCTGCACCTTATGTCTTGATTTTTTACCGACGGTGCAAAGTGCCTCCGGTGTACCGCTGTACCCCGGCCACAGATTTAGGTCGTCGGCTGCAATCGGATCGAAATCGAAACAAAGCCCGTCGGTATCAATGCGCAGAATCCGGCAAGTTGGTGACTCACTTGCAGGCATAAGCTCAAACTTTTTGCGGCCGTGTTCTTTTAGATAGGCAGCAGACGGAACTGCATGCAATAGTTTTGTCCGATCAATACTGATTCCGGGCAATCGCCCATCACGAAACTGAAAAGGTACCGTTATGCTTTTTTTCTCATGCGAAACGGTAAGCCTATAAACCCCGCAGACTTTTTCCACGCCTTTGATACCCTGAACGATCGCGCCACTCTTTTCGAGCGTAAAGCAGTTTGTAATGCTCATGATCTCGCGCCCTCCATGTTCCCGCAGTGGGAAATTCCCTACAAAATATGACAGAAAATTTAAAAATATCAAATCAATACATTGAACTGTAAGATTATCTATTCGAGTTTAAAGCCAAAAATTCTTTCCAGCATGTTCAGGCTCCCTGGAATGATATTAAAGATAATCGGAAACGAGTACAGCAAAAGTGCAGCTGCAGTCGAAAAGTACGCTGCCACTATTCCTGCGAGCGTACTTACGACGGTGAGATTTTGACGAATAGTCGCTTGCTTAAAAAGTCGTGAATCCGATTCAAGATCACCAGTGTCTATTTCGTGGGAATAGAGTGCATACCTAAAGATGATTACATTCACAAAAGAGATCAGAAGAATATTAAATCCATAGAACATGATAGCGAGAGGTACATGAAGATTAGATCCTAGCAAACGAGCAGAGAAAGGAATAAACGAAATAAGGCCCAGATATACTAGATTAAGTAAGACCAGCGTTCTGTTGATGGTGAGTGCAAAATATGAATAGAAGAAATTATGGGAAATCCAAAACATTGCCAATACAACAAAACTTATTAGAAATTGTATAAATAATGGCTCAAGACTAATCAAGATTCCATACACCGTGGCATTCGTTTTGATTCCCTCTTCGATAGGTAGCTTGATATCAAAAACGAGCAGCGTTAGTACGATGGCAAAAAGACCATCACTCAAATTTTCGAGACGTGATTTGTTAAGCATGTACAAGAGTATAGCAAATATCCCTACAATATAAGCACGCGATTATTGACCGAGGATGTGCGGAGTCAGTTGTATGCTTCCGTTAGCTGACGTTGATGTTGCTATAGTAATTATGAATTGTTTTAGCGCAGTAAGGAACGGAACCGTAATTGGAAAGTAATTTAGTGTTTGCGGCTGGTAATACTGTATACAATTCGAACTCTTAAAAATTGAATTGAGAAACGCTACATCGGGACTACTGTTACCGACACATTGCCCTAAAGGAATTGGTGGCGCCTGATAATTTGAATAATTTGTACTTTGTAAGGTGAGCAGATTAGCAATATCAGTTAATAACCCGATAGTTGATGAAGCAGTGAGATTTGGCTTTGTTGAAGTTGCCGTACCAAGATTTAATCCGAGACCAGCAAGTGTACTGCTTCCAAGAGGAATGTTGGCTGAGATTTGCGAAGCAAGGGTACCAAGATTATACGGAGTAGCGGCAGGCGTGGGTACATTTCCAAGCTTTAAAGCAGAATCGATACTAGCAACAGTTGCAGAAGCTGCAGACGTTATTATTGCGGGCACAGTCACACTGTTTACTACCGGTGGTACGGGTGTCTGCACAATTTGTTGTATTTGTTGTATCACAGAAACAACTGGGCAGAGATTTTTGAAGTAAGCGCGTGTCAAAGGACCTACGAGTCCTGACAGTGAATTACTAATGTTGTACGCGGATTGAAATTGAATAACCGCGACAGACGTGGTTGCATCATAGACGCCCGAAATATCACTTAGGCGGAGAAATCCGGTGATCATAAGTTCACGCTGCAACGCATATACGTCGGCGCCTTGTTTTCCCAGAGAAAGATTACGTGAAAGAACCAGACATTCGGGACCACTCAGAAATAGGTATGGGCGATCTTCCATCGCGAGCCCTGTACTTGTAGCGGCAGTAGAAGTAGCTACCGGCGTAGTACTTGTACCAACTGTTGTTGTGCTTGTAACTTGTGCAAAAAGCGCAAACGGGAGAAGTATTGCCGCGCCCAAGCCGAACAGTGTCAAAATACGTGTTTTTACCATGTTTACAGTATAACTCATTTTATATGCAATTGATTTTGGTAATAATATCTGTATTCTTCAGCAAGTTGTGTACAAAAAACACACATGATCATTGAAAGGGCTGGGGCATGCTCGAGAAAGTTGAACCACTGAGAGCCGACTGGGTATATAGGTTCACTCAAAGTAATGCACTTTGGGTTAGCGACCTAAATCCAAAGCGTCCGCATGCGGTAACTACCACTGGAAGGCATACTGCCCATTATTTTGACAGTAGGTCAGTGGTAGAAAATAAAAAACTTTTGGCAAAGGCGGCGAAAGATAGTGTAAAACTTCTAATGCATACCGGTGTCAATCTCACATCTGTTGATTGCGTTGTCGGTCCCGCAAAGGGCGGTACAAAATTTGCAGAATTTCTATCGAGCACAATTGCGCATCAGCGCGGGTTTGCCTGCTCATGGGCGTCACCTTCCAAGCATGATGATGGAAACGACAAATGGTTTGTCTTTGATGATCTGGAACGCATCCCACAAAGAGGACAGACTGTTTTGATGTGCGATGATACGCTTACCACCGGATCAAGTTTTGAACTTATCCAAGACGCGCTGCGCCCACTGAAGGTCAACATTGTTGATACGGTCTGTGTGCTGCTCAATCGATACGGACTTTCAGAAATTCGTGGCCGTAATATTGTGAGCCTTGTCGATTGTGCCATGCCCACCTGGGACCCCTTCTCTTGTCAACTGTGCAGAGGTGGATCATCGGCACTACGGCCTCGCGTCGATAATAACTGGAAGCTCCTTACAGCTAAGTATTAATACCTCACATGTGTGAGACAAAAAAAGCGGCTGCGGAAATATCATTTCCGCAGCCTTTTGATTTATACCGATTCTCGCTCTTCAAGAACTATTGTGCGTATATCCCCAATCTGTTGATGCAGTCTGAAAGTGGCACGCCGGGTCGCCTCGGCAAAGTCGGGACCATTATCCGCGAATATGAGCCCGCTCGACGAGTTGATTATCAATCCCTGTCCACAAGCATCGAGTCCCTGTGTGAGCGTCGCCGCGATGTCGCCTCCTTGTGTACCAATGCCTGGTACCAAAATTGGCATCTCTCCGACAATGTTGCGAACTTCACCGAGTTCATGAGGTGCAGTTGCGCCCACGACGAGCGCACAGTTGCCATTCTTGTTCCAAGATCGACTTACGCGTGCAGCAACGAATTGATAAAATGGAACAGTAGTTCCCTTCCGAAAATTGGTCATCTGGGCTTCTCGTTCGCCGATCAGAATCGGCAGATCTTGCAGTTCGCCAGCACCCGAGTTTGACGTGCGACAAAGCACGATGATGCCTTTGTCTTTCATCGCCAAGAATGGGCTCAGTGCTTCTTCTCCTCCAAAATATGGATTCACCGTAATAGCATCAGCGCACAGTTTTTCGAATGCAGAAACGACATACCCGCGGTTTGTATTGCCGATGTCGGCGCGTTTTGCATCGTAAATAACGGGTACGTCTGGCGCCACCTCATTAATGTATTCGATCGTCTTTCGCAGGATTACCATTCCATGGTCTCCAAGCGTTTCGTAATAGGCGGCATTCGGCTTGTACGCGCCCACAATATTATGCGTCATGTCGACGATTATTTTGTTGAACTCCAAAACCGCATCGCTCGCATATGCGCCACGACAGAATCTGGCGGACCTGAGATATTCGCGCGGGACACGCTTAAGTTCGCTGTCGAGACCCAAGCACACAAACTTGCCTGCGTTCCACTTGGCTTCGATGAGCTCCATAAAGTTGCGCTTCGACATACAACATCTCCTTTGTTTCCACACAATGTGGTTTTCCTTGCCCACCTTACACCGTTTATATTCAAAAGTCACTACAAAAAACCCGAGGTCTTACCTCGGGTTTTTTAGTTCAAACTTCTTATTTATTTGACTGCGATTATTTTGTATTTTTGTGAACCCTTTGGAGTATCGAAGGTAAATACATCTGCTTTCTTTTTTTCCATCAATGCTGCACCCATCGGAGAAAGGTGTGAGATTTTTCGCTCCTGCATGTTTGCCTCTGCAGATCCGACGATTTCATAGGTATGTTCTTCTTTCTCGCCTACTTTTTGTATCGTTACTGTGGAGCCAAGACTAACACTACTTCCCTTTGCGTGCTCGATAATACGAGCGTGAGAAAGTTGTTCTTCGATAATACGAATTCTGTCTTCTGTAGCTGCCTGCAAATTGCGCGCTTCTTCGTATTCTGCATTTTCAGAAAGGTCGCCCAATGAGCGTGCATATTCGAGTTGTTCTGCGATCTCACGTCGGCGTGAGGTTTTCATGTGTTCGAGTTCTTGTGTCAATTCGTCGAACTTCTCTTTACTAAGGTATGTCGTTGATTCGGTGTCCATATGGCATGCATTATATAGTTTTATGGTGTCAACGCAAGCAATCGCAATATGAATATTTGTGTAGCGTAAATGCACGCAGTTGGGACCAGGTGTCACTCATGAACATAGCTAAATTAATGATTCCAGCCAAGTCGATAGACAATTGCCGCAATAATTAAGCCACCCACTATCATTAGAAAAAGAATGCCTATTGGTCTTTGATACCAGGCGCTTTCAGAAATAGGATTATTTTCCTGTAAATTTTGACTACTTTCTGAATAGGAAATATTGTTTGAGCTTCCATTAATGATTGGGCTTTTGTCTCCATATGTTATGTTGCCCAAATTACCCGTTATATCTTTTCCGTTTATTAAAATCGTAGCGCCGTTTCCAAATCCCTGTATAACATATTCTTTACCTTCCCAATTTTCAACGTCCGTAACTGTCGCGGAGTGAGCGAGAGAATTTATAATTGATTCTGCCTGATGAGAAGATAGTGCAAACCCATGTTCTTTAAGCATATAGTCTTGTAATAAAAGAACTTTGTTTTGGCTGTTCGGCATATAGATGATACTTGATTGTTATTTTTTATAATCTTCATTTTGATTACAATTAGCTTTGTGACCCCACGGAGAATCGAACTCCGATTAACGGCTTGAAAAGCCGGCGTCCTAACCGTTAGACGATGGGGCCCTTCTTTACTTCTATCCCTGATGCGAAAGCTCAGTGATATTCGAAGTAGAAGTTTCGGTATTATACCTCAATTTGAGGATAAAATAAAGTACCTTACAAAAAGGCCGCCTCTGGGGCGGCCTTACTTTTTTGAACGGGTGCGATTTGCGTTAAAGATCTTGGAGCGATTCGGCATTTGAGAATACTCGGGATTTTTGATCTTGAACCATTCTACCTTTTTGCGATATGGAGATGAAAGCTTTTTTGCAACGATGCCTTCGAAATCGTATTTGCAAACGCTATCGAACAGTGCAATTCCTCGCCCAGGTACCGAGAAAGCCTCCTGAATTGCCTCGTCCTTTTTAGCAAGCAATTTGTGCAGTCTGCGGCGGCGTTCCAAAAGCGGAAGTTCGCGCAGATCGACGCCATTTAGCCACAACAAATCAAACGCAACATACGTTGGTTCATAGATTGTTCGGAGCATTTCCTTGAAGATCGATTTTTTTGATTCGTCGAACACAACAACTTCACCATCAAAGATTGCATCCGTGACTCCGAGAACCTTGGGAAGCTTTTGTTCGAGTGGCGTAAAACGCGAAAGCCGGTGATTTTCCCGCGAAATGATCTTGCCGTCAGCACTCTGAATATAGGCAACACCGCGAAAGCCATCGTATTTGAGGTCAAATGACCACTCCGGGTCGTCGAATGGCTTTGTGAGCGTCTTTACTATAATCGGCGGTATGAGGGGCAAATCCATGATGTTCTCCCTGATCGAGATCCTCTATTTAGGATAGGATATTTAGTACACAAACACAACTTACCATTACCACAATGGTGGAGCGATCAAATAAAATGTGTTACCTTAGACGCTGGCATAGATCTTTTTGATTTACACCGTTGCGTCAATTTAGTAACGGTTGACCCGAGACGCGCAATATATCGCGTGTCGGGTCATTGGAGAGGTGGCTGAGTGGTCGAAGGCACCGGTTTCGAAAACCGGCATTCGGGTAACTGAATCGAGGGTTCAAATCCCTCCCTCTCCGCCCATATTTTACAGACAGTACTCTGTCTAGAAAAATAGAAGTGTAGTTGTGTACTCACAAGCTACCGCACATTTGAGCGTCGCATAAAATATTTCCTCTGTTTAAGCCGCACCAGCCTGATATACTTGATCAATGAATAAAACTTTCTTGGGTGCATTTGTAATAGCAGCAATTCTAGTGGCTGGGTTTTTAATGTTTACATTATGTGCAAAAAATGAAGACCAAAGCGCCGTGGCAACGGATTATAAAAACGCAGACTATGTAATCGAAGGCCAGCATGTTACGTTAAAAAACGGCGTGGCCGAGGTACAGAACTCAGCAAGTTCATCCTCAACTATTATTACGCGATATTTTGGTAATGAACTAAAAGCGGATCTCGACGGAGACGGTCGCGAGGATATAGCGTTTATTCTTACTCAAGAGCGAGGAGGATCGGGTACTTTCTTTTATGCGGTTGCTGCTCTTAATACTGATCATGGGTATATCGGATCAGATGGATATCTTCTTGGCGACAGGATTGCACCACAAAATACAAACCTGAGTGACAACCCGCATCAAAAGCAGGTCGTAGTATTTAATTATGCAGACCGAGCGCCCGGCGAACCGATGACGGCACAACCCTCGGTGGGCAAAAGTGTATATCTCAAGATCGACCCAGCAAGTATGCGTTGGGGTATTGTTGTGCCAAATTTTGAAGGAGAATCCAGGTAATCAAACCCTAACCCGCACACTTACTTTAACGGCAAATCAACCGTAATCCGTGAGTCGCCAAACACATAGGCGGCAACCTGGTACTGAGTAAAATAAAACGTGACCTGGTGATCATTTGGAAGTGTAAAGACAGAGAAGTTTTCTTCTTTCGGCTGTGTGCCATCGTTGAGCATTCCCTGATCAATATCATTTACAGATACGTTTGCTCGCTGTGCCAAGTCTTTCGCAAGCATTGTGCGAGAAATGGTAGAAAGCTTATTAAGAAAATTACTATCGTTATTCTCGAGACTTTTAATAGTTATTTCGTGCTTGTGTGCGCGATCATAGTTAAATGAGAGAAGATTTTCAAACCCATGTGCACCGCCGCTAAATCCCCCAATCGTAAGTAGCACACTTACAACATTACTATCATTGCGAATTATCTCGGTCTTGAAGTCCAGCGAAAATCGCTCATCTGCTGATGGAATTTTTGATACTGGATCGCTTGGAGTTGCTGTGTCTACTCGTGCCTGCCAATTTTCTTGTGATGCACTCACATTGTCTACGATAGCTGCCTGTACTGCGTCAACGATCTTTTTGTTAAAATCCGCTGGCAAATCTGCAAACTGTGGATAGGAGCCCGACACAACTGTGTAGTCGGTAGATGTTGCAACATTTACCATTTGCGCTGGTAATGTGGACGTCGCTTGGTAATTAGTGGTATCAACCGAAGATGGCTGCATACTTATGAATACGTACCCAAGAATAGCGAGAATGATTATGCCGATGACTGAATATACATAACGACTGTTCATACAATCAGACTAGCACAAATAAAAAAGCGTGCCACATAGTTGTTGTGGCACGCATTAGTGATTCTCCTTTTGTGAAGAAGATTCGGGAACTTCTTCCCTTGGTAAATATACATGGAGCACGAGCTTGGTCCCATTGCTGGACTCAAGCGAACCCCAGTAGTCGCCGACGGACTCATCCGCCTTCGTACTAACGAGGTAGATGACTCCACCGTGAACAAAACTGGACTTGCCGGCATCATACGCCTCGAGGGCAGCGACTCGCAGGCCATATCCCAACTGGACCATGTTCATGACAATACTCCTTTTACTACCATAGTTATAACACGGATTCCTAATTAATGCAAGCTATTGGCTCTTTTGACTCACAAATTGCTGTAGACTCGACCTAATGTCCCTCAGGTAGTCATCGTCCGATTTGAGAATGATCCGAATTTGTCCGCTGGTGTCCCAATGTTCATAGGCGGTCTCTTGATTAAACGCCATGGTGCTCCGTCCAAAGTCGATAATATAGGGTGTACTGTCTGCACCAATCAATACATTACCCGCATGCAAATCACGATGAAAAATATTTCGCTCATGCATTGCCGTAATGTATGCCTCGAGCTTTTTCATAAAGACTTCCAAGTTAAAATCCTCAACGGCAGGTCCATGACCATGCACATACTGGTCGATACTCGGCCCATTGATGTATTCCATTACAATTGCCTTGTTGTCGGGCAAGTCGATGAATCGCGATATAACCGGCACGCGCGCACCATCAACATTCAAATCCTCAAGGATTTCAAGAAACCGCGCTTCTTTACCAATAGAGTTCCATGCCTGGTATTCTTCAAAATTGTGCACCAGTTTGTAGCACAATCCTTTTTCGTTTTCTTTCATTGCAAGAAACACATGAGCAGTTTTGCCATCATTGATAAATAGGTCGTCGCGACCCTCTATCTCGTTCAACGTTTCTCTAATTGCCTCGGCATCTTGTACCCGGTATTTGCTCCCCTCAAATGTAGACGGCATTGCTGTAAGTGCATGATTGCGTTTTTCAGAAAAAACTTTTAATTCTTTTAGCAGATGCGGCAGCTCGGCATGCGACGAATCCTCAAAACGTTTTGACCACTTTTTTCCGATTTCTGAAGGGAGATCGTCGATAATCGTATCGATTTCATGTTCCATAGTGTCACCTAATTCAGGAGATCTATGCTGACTGGTGAATCCAGATTCCAAGTTCATACATATAGTATATCCTAAAGATCTTCACCTACGCCACATCTTAACTCCCCCACAAAAATATGATAGTATGCCTCACATCGCGCGGTTAGCTCAGTTGGTAGAGCGTCCCCTTGACGTGGGGAAGGTCACAGGTTCGAATCCTGTATCGCGCACCCCGGGAGTACTTCTGTTTTTCTAAATGGAGTACCGTTTGTAAAACATGGGCGCACCCTTAAACGTCTGATTCCTCTGTTTCTGGAATAAAGCCCCCTGCCTGTATATTCCACAATTTTTGATACAGTCCGTCTTGTTTGAGCAGTTGCGAATGAGTATCGTCTGCGACAACTGCACCATGGTTGATAACGAGAATGCGATCCATATTCATAATAGTTGAAAGACGATGCGCAATAACGAGCACCGTTTTCCCCTGCATCAATATTGCAAGAGATTCTTGAATGTATGATTCCGACTCCGAATCAAGACTCGATGTCGCTTCATCCAATACCAATATGGGTGCGTTCTTGAGTATTGCGCGGGCAATAGCAACACGCTGGCGTTCCCCTCCCGAAAGTTTGATACCTCGCTCTCCTACCAACGTATCGTATTGTGATGATAGTTTAGAAATAAATTCATGACAGTGGGCTTTTTTTGCAGCGGCGATCACCTCTTCGTCTGTAGCGTCACGCTTGCCGTAGCGAATATTTTCCATGAGTGATCGGTGAAAGAGTACCGGTTCTTGCGGCACAAATCCTATCGCATCACGCAAGCTTGTTTGAGTTACTTCAGCAATATTTTGCCCATCTATAGTTACGGATCCAGACCTTACGTCAAATAAGCGCAGTAGAAGTTTGGTAATGGTGGATTTTCCTGCTCCACTTGGACCGACAAGTGCGACTTTTTGGCCAGGCAACAAACTGACCGTTAGATTTTTGAGAATGGTTCTGTTTTCATCGAAATAGAATGATACGTCTTTAAACGAAACCAGGCCTGTATCCACATGAAGTGTATCTGCACCAGGAATGTCTAGAATTTCATGAGTTGAATTTAATATGTGGACCATTTCCCCCGCATCGGCAAGCGCATCATATACTCGACGTAAATCTCTGTTGATAGACATGAGCTGTTCAAAGGTCCCAATGAGGTATGCTTGAACAAGCACGAAGTCTCCTATTTGCAGCTCCCCTCGAGTCCAAAAGATATAGGTGCCATATAAAAGACTCACATTCACAATAATCATAATAAGTCCCTGTACCGTCCAGATATTTTCATCTGCTATCCAAGATCGGGTTGCAGCCCGTTTCCATCGAGCAATAGCATTTTGGAATAAAAAACTCTCATCTTTTGCTCCAGAAAATGCTACAACGGCGCTATGATTTGATAGTGAGTCAGAAATTACGCCGACTACGGCGCTATCAGCATTTGCGCGATCCTCACGCAAAGGTTGACGCATGTTTGTTGCTATATATTGAAAAATGAGCAGCACAACAGTCCAAAATGCCAATATGAGACCGAGCAAATGACTTCGACTGAAGAGAATAATAATCGCTCCAATTACATACACTGTTAGTGGTAAAAAGCTAAACATCAGGGCATCGAATAGTGACTCAAATGCATCTTTATATTTGGTTACTTTCCGCGTAAGCGTGCCCGTAAAATTTGATGAGAAAAAGTGAGTAGAGTGCCTCAAAAGATATTCAAATGCATTCTGAGAAAGCTCATTCATTACCTTAGTTTCCAAATATACCTGTGACCAACCGCGGGTCCTTCTAAAAAACCAGACCACGAACAAAAAACCCGCAATGATAGCAATGAGGTGCACCAACTGTGAACTCAAGGAACTGTTTGGACCGAGTGACAAAATATTGAAGAATTGCCGCATGTACCAAGGCGACGCAAGTTGAGCCAATTCGATACCAATAGAACTTCCTAGTGCACTAAACAAAAGAAATGGATGTTTTATTGTTGCAGGAACAAACCTTTTGAACACATCAGATGCAGGGGCAATGACTTTTGTTTCCATAAAGACCATTATGCGCTAAAATCTGGCATATGAGAATCCTCTCCATCGAAACCTCCTGCGACGAAACAGCAGTGTCCCTTATAGAAGCAACAGGAGCTGATACTACTCCTTTTGAGGCGCGAGTCCTGGGAAACGCGCTTTATAGTCAGATTGCAGTGCATGCAGAGTATGGTGGAGTCTATCCCAACTTGGCAAAACGCGAACATATTCATAACCTTGTTCCCATGCTCACGCAATGCCTTACTCAAGCCGATGAACTTACTGAGAATGCAGAATTGCCACATGCATTTGAATATATTCAAAAAATATTGGATCGCGAGCCTGAACTCTTTGAGCAGCTAAAAGTATTTTTGGAAACGTATGGTAAACCAAGAGTTGATTGCATCGCAGTAACCTACGGCCCTGGACTCGAGCCCGCGCTTTGGGTAGGAATCAACTTTGCCAAGGCGCTTTCGCTCGCTTGGAATATTCCAATAGTTGCAGTTAATCACATGGAGGGTCACATTATTATTTCTGCACTCGAGCAGCATGATGAAACGTATTCGCTCAAGCCGATTTCCTATCCACTTCTGGCGCTTCTTATTTCGGGTGGTCATACAGAACTAGTATTAGCCGAACCGAGTGAAAATAATACTCATGGCGTGCCTTTGCATTACAGACTAGTTGGACAAACCCGTGACGATGCAGTCGGTGAGGCATTCGATAAAGTTGCACGACTGCTCAAACTCCCCTATCCCGGCGGGCCCGAGATCAGTCGGCTTGCAGAAATTGCACGCGCTAACAAACTTGAAGCAACGCCTATGAGTATGATTCTGCCTCGCCCAATGATTCATGACAATTCATATGATTTTTCTTTTTCAGGACTTAAGACCGCAGTCAGACGTGTTGTTGAATCCAAAGAGACATTTACCGATGTTGAGCTGCAGCAATTTGCTCGTGAATTCGAAGATGCTGCCGCAGATGTTTTGATTGCAAAAACAATAAAGGCGGTCGAGGAATTTGGGGTGCAAACAGTAGTGGTAGGCGGCGGTGTCTCTGCTAATATTCATATCCGACGACAACTGAGTGAAACACTCAAAAACACTGCGGAGTTACTCGTGCCGCAACCAGAGCTTGCGACTGATAATGCGATCATGATAGGTATGGCCGGATATTTTCATGCACTCAAAAAAGAATTCGCCGACCCAAACACCTTGCGCGCCGAGGGAAATTTGAAATTAACATAGTGTAGGAATTATAAAAAAATCGCGCGGCATTTTTGTACCGCGCGAAGGTCGCAATCTCCGAAGATCAGTAGAGCAATTGCCTCCAACCTGTCGTTCTTGATTCGTCGTAAGGATTCACCCGCCGTACAAATTGGTAGTTGGGGAATGTCTGATTATCATCAAACGGCGAAACTCGAGACATAAAATACATCTCGCAGTTCTGAAACCCGTGTTCAAAATCATCAATGTGTTCAATCATCTGATCTGGCGTCTGGTTCTCCACAAACATGCGAATTATTCGCATGCGCATGCTGTGGGTACCAAGAAAGACGGCATGTGCATCACAGTTCTTGAGACTTTCGAAGAAGTCTTTTGTTTCTTCGAGCATTGTGGCAAATGAATTACCTCCCGGCGGAGAATAATTAAACGCATCATCGACGGAGGCAGAGAATCGCGAATCTGTTGCTGCCAACTTTAATCTATCGACATGGAGCATATTCTCGAGCGGAGATCCTAAGCGACGCTCCATGAGTCTATGATCAACGTCTCCTTTCCAGTAACTTCCAAACACTTCGGTAAGTGTTTCCGGCACACGCTGAATTGGTGAATGGATTATCTTGTCAAAATGTAGCTTCTTTTTAGCAAGCCAATCTTGCGCACTTTTTGCCTGCCTTTTGCCTCTTTCAGTTATCGAACAGAGGTGATCATGCGTTTGGATCGTTGCCAGATGCAGCGAAAGATCCCCTTTTCGTGCAGCTGCAGCAGCTTTGTTTCTTTCACTCTCAGCATGCCGCATAGCGACTACCAGCTCTGGTAATTCCGACATAGTTTTGTCCCCCGCTCTTATTACCGTATCTATTTTGACTATATAGAAAAAATTGATCAGTGTCAAAAGAAAAGATTATATTGCATATACTACGAAAACCGCGCTGACAAGCAGCGCGGTTTTATGTAATGATCAGTCTCCATTCTGTAGTTGATTCCATTTTCCAAGGCAATACCCTTCGCACGTATCGCATTTTTTTATACAGGCGCTGACTCTTTGGTGAGCGACGGGTATAGATGAGCAATTCACAATTCTCAAAGCGCTTTGCTTTGTCATTGTTATCCCGCAAAAATTCCTCTTCGGTTTGATGCTCAAACAATTTGCGTATTAGCTGCAACTTAATGCCATGCGTTCCGCAAAGAATTATTTTTGCATCAACTTTTGCGATATCCTTGAGGAATGGAATGACCAGCTCGTGTTCGTCATAGGCAAACGAATGCCCATTCGGAGGTGCAAAGTGATACGGGTCAGTAATGTATCCGCTAAAAGCCTCATTCGAAGTTGCAAGTGCCAGTCGTTCGGCCTGCGAAAGAAACTCCCAATCACCATGATCATACTCGGCGAGCCTCTCGTCTGTGATTGAGTCCGTATATCCCATAAGACGCAAGCCTTCTTTGACTCTTTTAAACCCAGAGTCATATACATGGTCACAACGAGGAAAATGCTCCCTCAACCATTTTCCGGTCTTTTTTGCTTGCTTTTTCCCGTTTATTGTTCCTGCATACTGTTTGCGACTCTTGGTTGTCGTAGTCGTAAGAGGTGTTAGACGGCTGTCTAAAGGACCGTGCGGAAGTTTTCCATAATCGGTATTCTGAATGTTCCGCAAAAGGCGCTCATCTAGTACTCGATCATGTTCTGGGATACTTACCTGGACTGGTTTAAACAATTCCAGCCAACCTGTATCTCCCTGTTTTGCCAAGTCGGACAAACGATTAAGGAGTGATTCCGGATGTCTCATGAATATGAGTGTCTCCGCAAGGAAGTCAACGTACATCTGTTACCTCCTTCAGAGGTTATGGAGTGGATTTCTGTATTCAACGTATCATATATTTAGATGCTTTGAAATAGCCACAATATGGCTCAATATGGTAGTATATGTCAATGGAAAATTTGCATAATATCCCCGAGGAATTTCTTAAACCATACAACTCACAAGACCACGAATCGAGCATCTACAACATATGGGAAGGCAGCGGATACTTTAATCCCGATAATCTCCCGGGAAACAGAAAAGAGGCGTACACTATTGTGCTTCCCCCGCCAAACGTAACAGGCACACTACACATGGGTCATGCCGCAATGCTCGCTATTGAAGATATTCTTATTCGAACAGCACGTATGCAGGGAAAGCGCACGCTTTGGCTCCCAGGAACCGACAGCGCCGCTATTGCTACGCAGTCAAAAGTAGAGGGCGAAATCTACAAAAAAGAAAAGAAAACACGGTACGAACTCGGCCGCGAAGAACTACTGCGCCGCATCGAAGAGTTTACCGATGAAAGCAAAACAACAATCATCAACCAGGTAAAACACATGGGTAGCAGTCTCGATTGGAGTCGCTACGCATATACACTCGATGACACACGCTACAAAGCGGTGATGGAAGCCTTTGTACGCATGTACGACGCCGGACTTATTTATCGCGGCAACCGAATAGTAAACTGGGATCCGAAAGGCCAGACCACTGTAGCTGATGACGAAATAGAGTATGTCGAACAAAAAGATCCGTTTTATTATTTCCAATATGGTCCATTTGTTATAGGTACCGTGCGTCCCGAGACAAAGTTTGGTGACAAGTATGTTGTGATGAATCCGCGAGATGAAAGGTTCGCGCAATACTCACATGGGCAGAAAATAGAACTCGAATGGATTAACGGGCCGCTTACGGCCACAGTCATCAAAGACGAAGCTGCCGACATGGAAACAGGAACGGGTGTGATGACAATTACACCGGCACATTCTGGAGTAGACTTTGAAATAGCGCAGCGACATGGGCTTGATGTTGAGCAGGTTATTGATGAGCGTGGAATACTGTTACCTATCGCCGGAGAATTTGCGGGCATGCACATCAAAAAAGCACGTTCTCTCATTGTAGAAAAATTACAGGCAAAAGGTCTCGTAGTAAAAATTGATGAAAATTATGTGCATAATATTGCGACAAGTTATCGCGGCGGAGGTGTTATCGAACCGCAAATCAAAAAGCAGTGGTTTATCGATGTTAACAAAGAGGTCACATTCCCTGACGGTGGACTCGCAAGTCTTAAACAAAAGATGCGTGAAGTTGTCGAAAACAAAAGTATCAATATTATGCCCGAGCGGTATGAGCGCACCTACTATCACTGGATAGATAATTTACGTGACTGGAACATTTCACGACAAATCTGGTTTGGACATCGTATTCCCGCCTGGTTTAAAAATGATGAAGTCAAAGTTCAAATCGACTCACCCGGCGAAGGCTGGCAGCAAGACGAAGATGTACTTGATACTTGGTTCTCATCAGGTTTGTGGACATTCTCAACTCTCGGCTGGCCGGATAAAACGAATGACCTTAAAACATTTCATCCGACTAACGTACTTGAAACAGGCTACGACATTCTTTTCTTTTGGGTGGCACGCATGATTCTTATGTCAACATATCTTGTAGGCGAAGTACCTTTTAAAAATGTATATCTCCACGGTTTAGTTCGCGATGGGCAGGGTCGTAAGATGTCTAAAAGTCTCGGTAATATCATCGATCCGCTTGTCATGATCGAAAAATACGGCGCTGATGCTACTCGTCTTTCGCTCGTTATGGGATCTGCACCGGGAACCGACATTAAACTTTCTGAAGACCGTGTTCGTGGGTTTAAGCACTTTGCAAATAAATTGTGGAATATTACGCGATTTGTTTTGGAAAACTTTGATGTTGCTGCACTTCAAACTAGTCTCAACGAAGCGGATCAAAAACTTGTTGATGAAGCTCGTACGCTCGCTACAGAAGTTACTACTCATATCGACAAATTCAGACTTGACCTTGCCGGAGATGCCACATACCACTATGTGTGGGGCCGATTTGCTGCAGAAGTTCTAGAAGAATCAAAGCATATACTTAAAGGTGAGGCATCAGAAGAAAAAGCATCAAAACAGAAAGCGCTCTACGAAATACTTATCATCTCACTCAAGCTTCTGCATCCGTTTATGCCGTTTGTTACAGAAGCTATTTGGCAGAAACTACCGCAAAAAGATACTGATATACTTATGGTGGCTGAATGGCCAACAAGTAAGTAATCTATGGAAAACACATTGCATGTTGCAGGAGTCGCACTTATTGGTGGCTTTTTCCCGGCCATTCTATGGCTTTGGTTTTGGCTTCGCGAGGATGCCGAACATCCTGAACCGCGAAAGCTTATTGCTCTCGCCTTTCTTGCCGGTATGGCCAGCGTAACTATTGCGGTACCTGTCGAACAATTCGTACAAACATATATTACCGGCCAGACCGAGTTGTATACCGTATGGGCTTATATCGAAGAGATTGTAAAATTTGGCGCAGCATTGCTCACCGTCTTGTGGCGCGATGAAGACGACGAACCAATTGATTCACTTATTTATATGGTGGTGGTGGCGCTGGGTTTTGCAGCAGCAGAAAACGCGCTCTTTTTGTCGAGCCCGCTTGGAGGAACATCACTTGCGGCACTTATCATCACTGGCAATCTGCGATTTATGGGTGCAACATTGCTGCATGTACTAGCATCAAGCGTTATTGGCGCAGCACTTGGACTTGCTTATTATGGCGGCCGCGTAAAAAAGATAGTAATAGCTACCGTGGGAGTTATCCTCGCAGGACTTTTGCACGCACTCTTTAATGTGCGTATACTTAATTCACCAGGCGCATCAGTTATGAAAACTTTTATTGTGCTCTGGGTATGTATTATACTTATGTTTGCACTCATCGAGTGGATCAAACGCATCAAGCCTCAAAATAATGTTATTATAGATGAAACGCAATAATCAAAGTATGAAAAGACCATCATTTCTCTCACGACTCACCGGATCTGCCGATGAACCACAGTACGAAGAAGAGTACGACATCCCAGAGCCGCGAGATACGCGCCCTTCATCATTTGGCGGCAACACAATCGAGCGACATCCGCATGTATCGAGTCACGACGACTGGAACAAAGAAGCAGAGCCACTTGGCGAACTTGCTATGGATGTCTATCAGACTCCGGACTCTATCGTAATCAAAGCGTTTCTTGCAGGTGTGCAGCCAGGAGTGGTAGATATTGCACTTACTCGCGAAATGCTTACCATCTCGGGATCCCGCGAAGACGAGCGCGAAGTAGATGAGGACAATTATTTCCAACGAGAACTTTACTGGGGTTCATTTACACGCACCATTCTCCTTCCTGAAGAAGTCGATGTAGACTTGGCAGAAGCGAGCGAAAAGCATGGTGTTCTTATCATCCGCCTTCCAAAGATCAACAAAAAGCGTCAGACCAAGCTCAAGGTTAAGAGTCGTAACTAATATCATCGCCTACGATACCGAGGCGGTACAAGTCGAACGAGTGTTCCCCATCAAACATATCCGACGGATTAGGTAGGTACAAACGCTTACGCATAATTTCTGTTGTGGCATCGTGAATAAGACGACTAAATAGCTCAAACTCTGTTTTGTGCAGAGAGTAGTCAATAATGTATCTGCGCATCTGCGGTGAGCCATTTTTGTTGCGAGATTTTTTACACTCATATACGATGAACCTTCGTACTTCTTTGCCAAAATATTGGCGCACCGTGTAGTAATTAAATATCGCCTGTAGTATAAAAAGTGTCTTACGCTCCCGCTGTGCACTAAAATTATCGACAAACTTATGGTCGACTATATCAACTGCGGTTGGATCGATTTTTGAAACGACAACCAAATCCGAAACAGCTTTTACTGGCAGTAATAAACCAGGCACTGGGGCGACACCTGAAAATTCAACCGCGAGTACCTTGTGTCGCGGCGGTTTTGCCAAGTAAAAGGATATCGCTTGCATATAATCACGCTCCATTGCTTGGCGCTTTTCTCGCTGTGCTTTGCGGGATTTTGCCTTGCCAAAATTAATTTCGAAATCTGGCACATTCCGCAAATATTCGAGCCCCAGTTCGATTGCCCCTTCCTTGCTGATACCGCCATAAAAGTGCTGCAGCGCAACGTGCGCAGAACGGCCAATAATCCCCGAAGGGTTGCTGGGTGTATCAAATACTTTTGCAACGTAGCGCTTGTACCATACCAATGGATTACGCAAGAATGAGAGCAGCGACGAATGGCTCCAATGTTTGATAGGCGGATCCATCAAATACTCTGTAGGTATCAAAGGCTCTTTCTTGCTCCTTTTTGCAGTCTTTTTCTTTGCATGCTTACTAACTGTCATATTGTCATTATAACATTTTAGCCTTCACCGTATTCGTTCTTTTACTATTAAAAACCCCATATACGATAACTTATGACGGTCGTCATAAGTTATCGTATGTTCACATTCACAACTTTAATAACTTCGGAGTTGTTTTGCTTTTTCGTGGAAGCGAATTCGCTCGAGAGCCTTTGCTTCGATTTGGCGGATGCGTTCACGAGTAACGCCAAATTCTCGTCCCACTTCTTCGAGTGTAAGACATACACCATCGTCAGTAAGTCCGTTTCTTAGTTCAAGAATTTTTCGCTCCTTTGGGGAAAGCTCCTCAAGAATTGCCTGCATTTGACCAGAAAGGATTCGATGTGATGCGTCTTGATCTGGTGATTGAATCGATTCATCAGCAATAAAGCTACCCAATGTTGAGCGCTCATCGTCGTCTTCGCCTATTGGGCTTTCGAGAGAAACGGTATCCTGATTGATTTTTTGGATGGTATAAATCTTGTCGAGCTCGAGTCCCATTTCTGCGGCAATTTCCTCGGGAAGAGGTTCACGACCCAAGTGCTGACTCAGTTCACGCATTTTTTGTTTGTATTTTGCGATTGTTTCAACCATGTGTACCGGAATACGAATAGTTCGTGACTGATCAGCTAGAGCACGAGTGATAGCCTGACGAATCCACCATGTTGCATAGGTCGAGAACTTGTATCCTTTGGTGTGGTCAAACTTATCAACTGCCTTAAAGAGGCCAAGATTACCCTCTTGAATAAGATCGAGGAGCGTAAGATCCGGTGAGCGACTGACGTATTTTTTTGCAATTGAGACAACGAGTCGAAGGTTAGATCGTGCAAGTACGCCGCGAGCCTCATCATCGCCAGCAATAATGCGCTTTGCAAGATCCTTTTCTTGATCTCCATTCAAAAGTGGGTATTGACCAATTTCTCGCAAGTACATTTGTACCGAGTCATAACTATTACTATCGACGCGTCGATGCTGCAATTTTTTCTTTTCGAGAACACTGTCAGAATACGTATCGTCGAGCATGCCGCCCCCTTCGAGAATGTCGATGCCGGCAGCAGTAAAGCGCTCGTACATGTCTTCGAGCATTGCCACATCGGATTCGATCGTTGGAAATTCGCGAATGATTTCGTCGTAGGTGATGTATCCTCGTTCACGTCCAAGATGAATAAGGGTCGTGATTTTCTTTTCACCCTTGTTCTTGTTGGTGTCGAGTCGGGCAAGCTGCGGGAGCTCCTTTCGTCCGAGCTTTTTGACTGGAAGTGTTACTGGGACTACAACTGGTTTTGCTACTTTTGCTGCCACTTTCTTTGTAGCTGGCTTGACGGTCTTTTTTGAAGATACCGATTTAGACGCCTTTTTAGGCGCTTTTTTGGCTGATACCTTATTCTTTTTTGTTATTTTTTTTGCCATTGTATAAAAATCGTACGGTGGTCTATTATTCTCTGTTACACCTTTGGAGAATAGAAAGTTTCAAAACAAAAGCGTCACAAATGACGCGGATAGCACATCTTACCGCATTATATGCAAATACGCAATCTCACTTGTCAACAGGGCTATCTGGTCCATCAAAGTTTGGATTTGCGACTCGTCTGATATGGCTTCGGCGTTTTTGAGCATTTCGGACATGGTATGAAGCTTTTTTGTGACACGGTCCTTCTTGAGGTTGTGCAGCAATGACTCAACTTCTGCAGAGAGCACATTGGATACACCATAAATTCGTTCTGCTTCAAATCGCAATTTTTCTTTGTCGCTGTCGCTCATCGTGTGCAGCTCATCCAGGGTATCATCAAGTGCTTCGCGCAATGAGGCTTCATAGACAGCATGATCAAGCTGCGGATGAGTTGCCGATTGCTGCCACAGGAGTATTGCGAACGCTGTTCGTACACGATCAGAATGTGTTGATCTGCTCTGTGCCACTTCTGCTATGGGTACGGTCTGTGTATTTTTGGGCGCTATCGTTTGCTCTTTTGGAATGCGTGCAAGCGTTTCAATAATTGCATGCTCCGAAACATTGAGGCGGCGCGCGATCAGTGTCGTGTATTGTTCACGCGCAATTGGGCTTGATACGTCATTAAGAAAAGGTAAAACCGACAGTTCGACACTGCGTCTAAATCCATCGGTATCTTTTGACCTGCTTTCAAGAATATCGAGCAAGAATACTATTATGTCTTTTGCATCCTTGATCGCCAGTTTCCATGCCTCACTTCCCTCTTGTAATATCAGGTCCGCCGGATCCTTTCCCTCGGGCAATTGCACCACTTTGACATTGAGTCCTGCCTGCAATGCGACGCGCGCGGCACGTGCAGCAGCTTTGATACCTGCCGCATCAGCGTCGAGCGCAAGAATGAGGTTATCTGTCATTCGCTTTATGATCTGTGTATGCTCTACCGTAAACGCGGTACCTGAAACTGCGACCGTATTACTCCAGCCCGCCTGGTGCGAAGCTACGAGATCCATCTGACCCTCAACCAATATTGCGCAGTTGAGTGTTCGCATTGCCTGCTTTGCTTTGTCGTATCCGTACAAGAGTCTCGACTTGTGGTACACATCGGTCTCGGGTGAATTAAGATATTTTGGCGCGTCTGGCGAAGCCAAGGGCCCGAAGATGCGTCCAGAAAATCCTACGATTCTACCTACCGAATCGCCAATTGGAAAAATAATGCGGTTTCTAAATTTGTCAGAAAGTCCTCCATGCTCATTTTTGCGCCCCACACCTGCAGCAACCATTTCTTGTTCGGTAAACTTTTTTGATTTGAGATAATCCACGCACAAGCTCCATGCGTCGGTTGCTTCGCCAAGTCTAAAGTCTTGTATGGTTTGCTGTGTTATACCGCGTGATTCGAGATATGTTTTTGCTGCGGGAGAAAGCTGCCCCATATAAAAAACGGTTGTTGCTTCGAGCAGTTCAAAGAGCCGCATGCGCGCAGCTTCTTCGCCGGTATCCTTTTGAGAATACACCAATTCGACGCCGGCCTTTTCTGCAAGCACCTTGAGTGCACCCTTAAAATCGATTCCCTCGGACAGCATCACAAAGGTAAACATGTCACCACCCACACCGCAGCCAAAGCAGTGAAAGGTATTACGCTCAGGAGAGACATTAAAAGACGGTGTTCTTTCACTATGAAATGGGCATCTTGCACGGAGCGCTGACCCAGCACGTTCCAGTTTTACGTACTGCGAAACCACGTCGACTATGGATAGCCGGTCTTTGATTTGTTGAACTGTGTCGGTTTTTTCTGCCATACTTTCCCCCATTATGCACCCGGCAGGGTGAAAATAGAAACTCTCTTACAAATCCCTTCTAGGGATTCTAAAATACAAAAACCCGACTTTCGTCGGGTTTTCGTATAGAGTATTTTTAATTATTACTCAGTAATGATTGGAGCAGTGGCTCGCAAATCAGCTTCCATATCCTCGATCATTGTAAACTTCTTACTTCCAGGAAAACCTGTTCCTGCTGGAATAAGTCGTCCGATGATGACATTTTCCTTAAGACCTACCAATCGGTCGACTGCGCCAGAGACTGATGCCTCAGCGAGCTTACGTGGTGTGTTTTGGAATGAGATAGATGACAAGAATGAGGCACGAGTAAGTGATGTCTCGGTGATTCCCAAGAGCAACTGCTTACCACGAGCTGGCTCACGTCCTGCCTCCTTTGCAATGTTGTTGATGCGATCAAACTCAAAGTCAGCAAGAATATCTCCAGCAGAAACTCCGGTATCTCCTGGGTTCGTGATATTTACACGACTGAACATTTGCTTAACGATGATTTCGAGGTGCTTACGTCCGGTCGAAACTCCCTGCAATTCGTAAATTCGGGTGATTTCATTGATAACGTATTCCTGAGCTTTTTCCTTTCCAGCAAATTCGAAGTACTCATCCAAGTCTGCTGAACCGTCGGTCAAGAAATCTCCGCGAGTAACGACTGATCCAACCTTTACCTTTACAGATCGAAGTGGGTGTATTCGGTACTCTGTTTCTTTTTTGATTCCGCGAGCAGTTTTCTTGGTATCACTTGCCTCGGCAATAAGTGTAATGACCTTTTCTGATCCGTCATTTTCGATTGAACCAACGACTCCTGAGACACGTGCAATAGTTGCAGGCAACTTAGGTGCTCGAGTTTCAAATACTTCTTCAACACGAGGAAGACCCATAGTGATGTCTCCGCCTGCTGTAGCAACGCCTCCTGTGTGGAAAGTACGCATAGTGAGCTGTGTACCCGGCTCGCCAATAGCTTGTGCAGCGACTACTCCTACTGCCTCTCCAAGGTCGATGAGTTCACTGTTGGACAAGTCCATACCATAACACTTCTGACAAACTCCGCGTGCAACTTTACAAACCATAGGAGATCGTACCGATGCCTCAATTGCTCCACTGTCTTCGATCGCCTTGGCATCATCACGACGAATCATTGTGTTACGCTTAAGGACAACTGTATCTCCGTCCATACAATCTTCGAGCAATACGCGGCCATGAAGTCGGTCTGCAAATGATCCTCCGATGTTTTCCTTTCCTGGGCGCTTGATGACGATACCGTCCTTTGCTCCACAATCTGCTTCGAGAATAACTACGTCATGAGCAACGTCGAACAAACGACGTGTAAGGTATCCGGCACGTGCTGTGTTAAGCGCTGTGTCCGCAAGACCCTTACGAGCTCCGTGAGTAGAAATAAAGTACTCGATCGGTGTAAGCCCTTCCTTAAGAGATGATGTAATTGGGAATTCAATAACTTCTCCACGCGGGTTGGTGATGAGACCCTTCATACCAGCCATCTGGTGAAGCTGAGCCTGGTTACCTCGGGCGCCAGACGTGATCATGTCATGCACTGGTCCGTTTTCGTCGATAGCCTCGATAACATGCTTACGCAATTCAACCGAAGTCTTCGCCCAAATTTCGATCGTTGCTCGACGTCGTTCTTCGTTGGTCAAAAGTCCGTTATCAAAGTTTTCCTGTTCACGAGCAGTTGCTGCGCGACCTTCTTCGATAAGTGCCTCCTTTTCCTTTGGAACAAGCACGTCTGAGATTGACCATGTGATACCAGCGTATGTTGAGTATCGGAATCCAAACTTCTTGATCTTGTCGAGAATCGCAGGAATACCGTCAAGTTGGTAGTGAACGACGAGATTTTGAATCATCGCATTCATGCGCTTGTTGGTGATTTCTTCGTTGATGTATGGGAAGTCCTGTGGAAGTACCGAGTTAAAGAGAAGTCGTCCAACAGTGGTCTCAAAGATTTTGCCTTCGAACTGAGCATACTTAGCGTGTTCACTTGGCAACACTTTGATTTTTGCACGAAGGTCGATACCGCCAAAGTCGTGTGTAGTAATAGCGGCATTGGTTGATGGGAATGCACTTCCCTCGCCCTTGAGTCCTGGAACTTCTTTTGTCATCCAGTAACAGCCGAGCACGATGTCGAGAAGTTTTGATGCAACAACCACGTCACCAGAACCTGGCTTGAGGATGTTCTTTGCAGCAGACATGATCTTGCGTGCTTCCATTTGAGCAGCTTCAGAAAGCGGAACGTGCACAGCCATAGCATCTCCGTCGAAGTCCGCATTGTATGCAGGACACACGAGTGGGTGTACTTGGATAGCATTTCCTTCGATCAAAACTGGGCGGAATGCCTGGATAGATTGACGGTGGAGTGTTGGTGCGCGGTTCAAGAGAACATACTTGCCCTTGATTGCCTCTTCAACGATTGGCCATACTTCTGGTGCCTCGTCTTCGATAAGACGTCCTGCTCCACGAATGTTAAACGCGAGTTCACGAGAAAGAAGACCCTGAATAACGAATGGTCGGAACAATTCCAAGACCATATGTTTTGGAAGTCCACACTCGTCGAGCGCAAGATCAGGACCGACAACGATAACCGATCGGCCAGAGTAGTCAACGCGCTTACCAAGGAGGTTTTGACGCAAGTATCCATGCTTACCCTTAAGGTAATCAGCAAGTGACTTGAGTGCACGGCGGCGTCCGCCAAGAATACCAGCTACTCCTGCGCCACGACGCATTGAGTTGTCGAGGAGAGCATCGATTGCCTCCTGCAAGATACGCTTTTCGTTTCGAAGAATAACTTCAGGTGCATGAATTGCAAGCAATCGCTTGAGGCGGTTGTTACGGTTGATGACACGACGATAGAGGTCGTTCAAATCAGACGAAGCATGTCGTCCGCCCTCGAGCGCAACCATTGGGCGAAGTGCCGGTGGAACAACAGGAAGTCGGGTAAGGAACATCCATTCAGGACGTACGCCAGAACGCTGAAGTGATTCTGCAAGCGCAAGACGCTTACGAAGCTTGTCGCGATCTGCTGCACCTGACTTCTCGAACTCTTCACGTACATTTTTTACAAATGCACCAAGGTCGATTTCTTTGAGAATATTATAAAGTGCCTCAGCTCCGATTGCAGCTCGAAATATTGCACCGTACTTAACAGCGTAGGAGTGGTATGCCGCCTCGTCGAGAACGACGCCCTTTTGAATTGATTCGATTTCGCCCTTTGCCTTTTGTGCCTTTTCTTTAAGTTCAGTACGCACTTCGTCGGTTGCAGCTGACTTAGACTTGGTTGAGAGTTCGAGTTCAAGATCTTTGAGTACTCGCTTGCGCTCATCTTCGTTGACCGAGATAACAATGTATCCAGCAAAGTAGACCACTTTTTCTACATCTGTTGCAGAAAGTCCGAGCATGAGAGCGATACGTGATGGAATACCACGCAAGAACCAGATGTGTGTGACCGGTGTAGCAAGGTCGATGTGACCCATGCGCTCACGGCGTACGATTGCACGTGTGATTTCAACGCCACACTTTTCACAGATAATTCCTCGGAAACGAATACCGCGGTATTTACCACAGTAACATTCGTAATCCTTTTCAGGACCAAACACTCGCTCGTCAAAGAGTCCGTTCTTTTCTGGCCGCTGTGTACGATAGTTAATTGTTTCTGGCTTGGTGATTTCTCCCCAACTCCAGTCGAGAACACGCTCAGGAGATGCGAGACGCATGGTAACCGCATCAAAGTTTGTCGGGATCGAGTCTTTTTTCTTTATTGGTGTAGTCATAGATGATTGTGGTTATTCGTCATTACGTGCTCGTCGTGGAGCGCGCTCTCTAATAATTTCTTCTCCACCCTGAAACTCGGTATCAATACCAAGTCCTCGAAGGTGACGCACAAGCACATTAAACGTCGCTGGTGTATTTGATTCTGTAATTCTGTTTCCGGATACGATTGCATCGAAGGCAGCTGAGCGTCCGACGATATCGTCTGATTTGATGGTGAGGATTTCACGCAAACTGTGTGCGGCACCGTAGCCCAAGAATGCCCAGACTTCCATTTCTCCCACGCGCTGACCGCCGTTCTGAGCTTTACCGCCGAGTGGCTGTTGCGTAGTAAGTGAGTATGGACCAATCGAACGCATGTGAATCTTGTCTTCAACCATGTGGTGCAGCTTGAGCATGTACATTACGCCAACCATAACTGGCTGTGCGAATGCTTCTCCTGTGCGTCCGTCAAAGAGTGTTCGCTTACCGTCAGGAGAAAGTCCCGCCTTTGTAAGTTCATCTTTGATTTCTGTATCAGTTGCTCCTGCAAATGATGGTACAACCGCCTGGTATCCAAGCATTTCTGCTGCAAGACCAAGATGTGTTTCGTAAATCTGTCCGAGGTTCATACGAGATGGAACGCCGAGTGGAGTCAAAATGATGTCGACAGGATTTCCGTCCTTATCGAATGGCATATCTTCTTCTGGCAAGATTCGTGAGATGACACCCTTGTTACCGTGTCGCCCCGCGAGCTTGTCTCCAACCGAGATGGTTCGGAGTTGTGCGACTTCGATGTGCACTCGCTTGATAACGCCACTTTCGAGTGAGTCGCCTCCCTCGCGTGAGAAGATCTTGATACCAATGACACGTCCTCGCTTGCCGCCTTCCATGCGCATTGATGTGTCTTTTACATCCTTTGCCTTTTCACCAAAGATTGCATGCAAGAGTCGCTCTTCAGGAGACAATTGTGTCTCTCCCTTTGGAGTAACCTTACCAACGAGAATATCCCCAGGGCGTACTTCTGCGCCGATGCGAACTACTCCTTCCTCATCAAGGTTACGAAGTTTGAATTCTGAAACGTTTGGAATATCGTGGGTTGTTACCTCGGGACCAAGCTTGGTGTCGCGAACAACACAAACAAACTCTTCCATGTGAATAGAACTAAACTTTGCGAGCTTTGCCATTTTTTCTGAAATAACGATCGCGTCTTCAAAGTTTGCTCCAAACCAAGGCAAGAATGCCACACGAACGTTTTGACCAATAGAAAGCTGACCTCCAACCGATGTCGAAGAGTCTGCAAGCAAGTCACCTCGCTTTACCTTGTCGCCAACAGAAACTGTTGGACGCTGGTGGAATGTTGTAAATCCGTTGGTTCGAGAAAAGTTAACAAGAGAGTAATCCTTGCTCTTGCCACTGGTTCCCTTGACCGTAATGATTCGAGCGTCAGCTGCGGTAACTTCGCCAGCTTCTTCAGCATGAATCAAACGTCCTGAGTCGCGAGCTGCGATGCTTTCGACGCCAGTTGCTACGATTGGTGCTTCTGGAACAACGAGAGGAACAGCTTGTTTTTGCATGTTCGAACCCATGAGTGCTCGGTTAGCGTCGTCGTTTTCAACAAACGGAATAAGTGATGTTGCAACAGAGAATGGTTGGTTGGTTGAAACTTCGATCAAATCGACTTCTTCACGAGAGACAAGTGTTGGGTCACCGTGTCGGCGAACTTCAACAAAGTCTGCAGTGATACGTCCTGCATCACTTCGTGGAATAGCAGCGTGACCGATAGCGTATTGTGATTCCTCAAGTGCGTTTAGGTATACGATTTCATCACTGATGATACCCTTCTTGACCTTGGCATATGGAGTCTCGATGATTCCAAATTCGTTTGGACGAGCATAGAGAGACATGTGCAATACGAGACCGATGTTTTTACCTTCTGGTGTGTGAATAGGACAAACGCGGCCGTAGTGAGAAGGGTGCACGTCACGAACCTCGAGTCCTGCTCGCTCCGAAGTAAGACCTCCACGACCCAATGTCGAAAGTGTTCGAAGGTGTTCGATTTCGTCGAGTGCGTTGTACTGTTGCATCAACTGTGAAAGTTGATCTGTGGTGAAGAATTCACGAATTGCAGCTTGGAAAGGACGCGGGTTGATCATGGATACCGGTGCTGTGGTATCGGGATCAACAATTGCCATACGATCCTGGATGTTTCGCTTCATACGAGAAAGTCCAACACGCATACGCTGTTCAAGGAGTTCTCCCGTAAATCTAACGCGGCGAAGTCCAAGGTGGTCGATGTCGTCACTTTCTGCATGTGGGTTCGCATTCAATTCTGAGATATGTGTGATGATACGAACAAAATCACTCAAAGAAAGTGCTCCCTGGTGCTTCTTCTCGTCTGTTGGGAGGTCGAAACGTCGGTTGAAATGGAATCGTCCTACCTTTGAAAGGTCGTAACGGTCTTCTGAAAGCATTGACTTGACGTATTCACGAGCAGTCTCAAGTGTTGCAATATCACCATCGCGGAGGCGGCGGTATATTTCGATATATGCTTCTTCTTGCTTCTTTGCAGTGTCGTGCGTAAGTGTCATCGCAATCGTCTCGGCTGCAGGAGTCTTTGCAAATTCGGCTGCAATATCAGCGTCGGTAACAAGACCCAAGATGCGCAAAAGCGAAGTTACAGGAAATCGACGCTTTCGGTCGACTTTGACGTACATAGCACCATCAGCATCAGATTCAATTTCGATCCAAACACCGCGAGCTGGGATTATTTTTGCAGCAAAGTAATTCTTTGCCTTGTATGGAATACCCTCAAAAAACACGCCGTAACTACGAGCGAGTTGTGGAACGACGATGCGTTCGACGCCGTTGATGATGAATGTTCCGTGATTGGTCATCCATGGTACATCAGCCAAGAAAATCTCTTGTTCTTTTTCTGCGCCGTTTGTCTTGTTTTTAAGTGTAACGTTGACCGAGAGTGGTGCTTCGTACGTTTTATTCATTCGCTTGGCATATTGTTCGTCTGTACGAATTTCTCCAAAAGAGAACGAGTCGATCGTAAGTTCAAACTTTTTGCCTGCGTGATCTGTCATCGGAGAAAACTCCTTGAGTACGCGACCGGCACCTTCTTTGACAAAGGTGCGAAATGATTCCAATTGTGCTTCAACCAGGTTTGGCATTTCAACAAGAGGCTTGTTGTAGCGCCCAAAATACTTTTGCGGAAGATCCGCGCGTTGCGATTTACTCATAGTGAATAGCGTCCCGAAAGACAAAATCTATGTTATGAACATTTATAAAAGTGGCACCAAATCACTAATAAACGTCTTTCAAAAACCGCCCGAGGAGAAACTTTGCGTAGTATGCAGCTTGAACTATTCCAAATACGCAATGTACCGGTATTATAACCGCTTTTTCGATATATGCAAATAGTTATCCTCAGCCTCACAAATCGTGCTAGGATGCCACAATGACTCAAAATACCGAACTATGGGACGTTATTGTCGTGGGTGGTGGCGCTGCGGGCATGATGACGGCCGGAGTGGCAGCAAAAAACGGTGCAAAAGTCCTACTTCTCGAAAAAAACGATACACTTGGTAAAAAGCTGCTCATTAGTGGTGGCGGACGGTGCAACGTTACAAATGCTGAATTTGATACTCGGACGCTTTTAGCCAAGTACAAATCGAGTGACAAATTTCTCGCCTCGTCGTTTGCGCAGTTTAATGCAACACAATCAATTGAGTTTTTTAATTCCCGCGGCATGCCTACAGTTGTAGAGGATTTGAAACGTGCATTTCCAGCATCTCACAAATCACAATCGGTATGGGATGTACTTTTTAAAGAAATGAATACGTATGGCGTTGAAGTTCGCTCACAATCCCCTGCTCTGTTTCTTGAACGGAGCGATGGTGCAATATCTGGTATTAAGCTTGCTGATGGAACAATATTGCGTGCTCGTTCATATATTTTGGCAACCGGTGGACTATCTCATCCAGAAACTGGATCAACGGGCGACGGATTTAAAATGCTTGGCACTATTGGTCACACCATAAATCCAGCAAATGCAGCATTGGTACCAGTTGCCGTGCGAGAACCGTGGATACAAGAACTTGCCGGAATTAGTTTGCAGGACTGCAAAATTTCTCTCTTTCAGTTTGAACAAAAAGTCCATACATCCCGAGGAAAAGTGCTTTTTACCCATGTTGGGCTCAGCGGTCCGGGAATACTAAACAGCAGTTCAACCATTGGTTCGCTCATTCCCAATGGAGATGTACGTATTGAGCTGGATCTTCTTCCCCAATTTGATTATGGGACTTTGAATACTCATCTCCAAGAAATATTTAAGATCAATCACGTAAAGAAAATTCAAAATAGTTTGTCTGATCTGATACCGCGCGGCCTCGTGTCGATTATTCTCACCTTGTCCAAGATTGATCCTGATACTGCCTGTAATAGCATTACTCGGGATCAGCGCATCACACTTGGAAAATCACTCAAACATTTTAGCTTTCAGGTTTTGCACCTTTTGGGTACTGATAAGGCAGTTATAACATCGGGCGGAGTACCTCTCACCGAAGTTGATACAAAAAATATGCGCTCAAAGCTTTTTTCAAATATATATATTATCGGTGATCTTCTCGACATCGACCGCCCTTCGGGTGGCTATAGTTTACAGCTGTGCTGGACGACTGGATATGTTGCCGGTCTTGCCGCGGCAAATAATAAGTCTGATTAAAAAACTATTCTGTTGTGGATGAATCCGCTTGCGGAGTAGAAGTGGATTCGGTATCAGTAGTATCAATAGTAGTAGTGGTTGCGTCTTGCTGTGGAGGATTTACTTGCGCGGGGGCAGGCGTAGAACCAATTCCTGCAGACTGCTGACTTGCAGCGACCATTGCCTTGAACTGCTCGGGTGTAACGCAGGTATCTCCTACGCAAAGTTCATTTGAAAAATGACCGCGCGTTGCAAAAATGCTCGTAATCCCATTGGCACTATTCCCCAACCACGCAATTAGATTGTCTTTGAATACTCCTCCAATTGATCCAATATCCTTAATCGCATTCACGGTCGCAGCAAGTATCGGACGATCCTGGAGTGTGAGATAGCCGTTGTTGTTGGTGGTGCCGACAGCTTCTGGTATTGCCGACCGGACATTTTGTGCAGAGAAGCCAGAGTAAGAGGTTGTGGTATCGAGTCCTGAGAGTTGATTCCAGTGGTAGCTAATGGGAGAGAGCTTCATAATGTCTGAGAGTCCTCGGGTGAATGATCCGTCGATGTTTTTGAGTCTTT
>JAQBRI010000013.1 GCA_028286585.1 Candidatus Kaiserbacteria bacterium | reverse complement strand
AAAGCCCATAGAGCACCAGTGGTGTCCACAGCGACCGCGCCGTGAGGTACGGATCGGCCAGATACAGTGAGGTGCCCGCGACGGGCAGACCCAATGCCGCTGCCAGCAGCAGCACGGCCCATCGCTGCGCGCGCACGGCAGCGAAAAGCACGCGAGCCAGCGATGCCGCTGCGATCAAAGTTGCGACGAGCGATACGGCGAACATCAGCAGCATCGCCCAGTCCTGTGGCAAATGCAGCAGCCGGATCACACCCGCAAGGGTCGGCACGAAGAGGCTCTGGGAGGTGTGCGCGATCGCGAAGGAGTGCGGGAGATTGCGTTCCGACGGGAACAGCTCCGGCTGCAGCCGCAAGGCGACGCCGGTCGCGTAAATGCCGCCGTCTTCCGCGAAGGGATGGTAGCCGAGCAGCCCAAACGCAAGGGCCCCGCAGAAGAGGAGCCAGGCGGTGTGTGGGCGTGCAGACTGTGTGCCTTCCTTGGCACTGTGCTGATGAGGCCGGTTCACCTCGGTTAGAAGTGTGCTGGTTGCCATGAACTCTCTTGGGCTTGCTTCAGTTCGCCTCGAACACTATAGGCCAACGTACAGGTAGAGACGTGCCTCGGGCGGGTTGAGTTGTGGTGGTGTGACGCAATGGCGGGCCGCAGGCTCCCGCTCCGTATCATTGTCGGGATGTCCCCCAAACACTCCGGCCCGCCTGCGGCCCTAGGGAACGCAGCCGGAAGGAACGCCGCTTGAGCCAAGACGAGAACAGCAGCAACGTGCGGAAGTACTGGAAGCTCATTCCCGGCTTTGCCATCTCTGCGTATTTCCTTTGGCGCGTTCTTCGTGATCTGAAGGTAGACCGGCTGCGTGCAATGCGGCTGTCGCATCCCGTTTGGATAGCGGTTTTTCTGGTTTTCATCGCCTGTGACTACGCTCTGCGCGGCTATCGCTGGTGGTACATGCTGCGGCCAGTCAAGGCGTCCTATGTTGCCTGCGTGCGCGTGCTGTTGACCAGCCTGGCCGCGAACAATATCCTGCCCTTCCGCATTGGCGATTTCATGCGGATCTTCGCTTACGCGCCCGATGTGAACGCGCCCTCGTCCACGGTGTTGAGCACCGTCCTGCTGGAGCGGCTGCTCGACATTTTCATGCTCTTCACCTTTTTTGTGATTGAGCTGCAGGGCGCTGATTCGCGCTTTCCGCGGCAGATCATCCACGGGCATAGCCTGGGTGTGCAGCAACTGGCGATACTGCTGCTGATCGTTGCTGCTATTGCCCTTGGGGCGCTGCTGTTTGGCACGCGTCTACTGCAGCGCATTACCAACCGGTTGGTAATGCGCTTCGCCCAGTATCCCCGTACAGAGAAGATTGGCGAGTGGGCGAGACTGCTGTTCGATGCGGTGGCCCACCTTACTTTAGCGGGCCGTATCTTGTTGCTGGTGATCACTGCGGCTGTGTGGACCTGTGAAGCCATCGTCTTCCTATCCGCTGCGAAGATGGTAGGCATCGTCTCCGGTGTACGGGGACCGTGGCTCGCTGCATCGCTGAGCAACCTGTCGTTTATGCTGCCGAGCGCACCCGGTGGTATCGGCCCCTTTGAGGGGTCGGCTAAGCTGGCCATGCAATCCCAGGGCGCCATGTCCGATGATGCCGCCCTGTATGCGGTGCTGGTCCATGTGCTGATCTGGTTTGCCATCACGATCGTCGGCGGCATCGGCTTCCTGGTGCATCGCGCCTCCCGAGGTGCGATGAGCAAGCCGCTTGGGCAAGAGCTCGCAGCCGTTCCTGTCGATCTGGAAGTTCCCGAAACCCACTAAGTTCCCGAAACGCATCAAGTTCCCGAAACATCGCGAGATCACCATGTACCGGACTCAGAGACAGGCACTGCTCAGCAAGATGGAGCAGGTGCTGAAGGATAAGTACGACATCACCGGCGCGAACATTGCCATGGAGCAGCCTCCATCCATCGCGCTCGGTGAGATTGCAACGCCCGTTGCATTTGAGCTGGCGAAGCGGCTACGCAAGGCGCCGAAGATGATCGCGGCAGAGCTTGCAGCGGAACTCAGTGGCATGGCCGGTGTCGCCGCCGTCGAGGTGGCCGGCGCCGGCTACCTCAACATCAAGCTTGACCGGGCAGCAGCAGCGGTGCGGATCGCGACGGGTGAGCACGCTGACATCGGCGGCAAAGGCCTGCGGCTCATCGAGCACACAAGCATCAATCCAAACAAGGCCGCGCATGTGGGCCACCTCCGCAACGCCATCCTCGGCGATACCTTCGCACGCCTGCTGAAGAAGGACGAGTACAAGTCCGGTTATCCCGTCGTGGTGCAGAACTACATCGACAACACTGGCGTGCAGGTTGCTGACGTGGTCGTTGCATTGCTGCACCTGGAAGGCAAGTCGCCGGAACAGGTGGATGAGCTCATCGGTGGACTGATCGCGCGCGGCGAGCGTGTCGACTACTTCATGTGGGACCTGTATGCTCGCGTGTCGCAGTGGTACGACAGTGACCCGGCACAGAAGGAAGCCCGCAAGAAGCTGCGCCTCGACACGCTGCATGAGCTTGAGGAAGGGGACAACGAAGTCTCGCGCGTCGCGGATCTTGTTGCCACTGCAGTGCTCGAGCGCCACCTGGAGACCATGGAGCGTCTCGGCATCGAGTACGACTTTCTGCCACGTGAGAGCGAGATCCTGCACGGCCATTTCTGGGACGCAGCGCGCACACTGATGATCGACCGCGGTGTGTTGTACGAGGAGACCGCAGGCAAGAACAAGGGCTGCTGGGTCATGCGGCGTCCGAACGCCGACGCAATGGAAGCGGGTGCGACCGACGAAGATGCGAAGGTGATCGTCCGCTCCAACGGGACGGTCACATACGTGGGCAAGGACATCGCGTATCACCTGTGGAAGTTCGGTCTGCTGCCGGGACGCGATTTCGGCTACAAGATCTTCCGCGAGTACGAGACGCATCCGAGCTGGATCAGCACGATGGATGGCGAAGAGAGGCATCCGCACTTCGG
>JAQBRI010000008.1 GCA_028286585.1 Candidatus Kaiserbacteria bacterium | reverse complement strand
TATATGAAATTATGCAAGCTCTCCTTTTGGAATGTGTGGATAACAAATAATGAGATTTATTGGGTTGCTTTGAGTGGCTCGGCAGGTTCGTAGGTGGCAAAGATAATACCGGTTGTGCCAATGTGCGAATCAGCGAGTTTAAAATTTTGAGGTTGTGTTCCCTCTGCAAAAAGTTTCTTACTAATACCGATTGTGATCGGATGAATCCATAATTGACATATGAGCTTATATGTATTAAAATGTTTTTAGTTACAATTACTGGGAGAAAAAAATGGCCAATGATGACAATGTTATCGGTTTTCCGAAAGAAAAAATCTCATTTCTTGATCAGGTTCGCGAACAAATGCAGCCTCCAATGGAGCAAATTCTTTTGATTGCTATTGGACTTGCTGGAAAACATTATCGACATTTGATCGATGATAAAGCGAGTCCAGAAACGATTTCAATTATTTTGGCTTCACTCTTGACCAATGAAATGGCCCACTCATTACGGAGAAAAGCGATTGCTATTCTGAAATCGGAAGACGAGTACGAGAAATTGCAGCAGCTCATGTATAGAGATATGCCGACAAAGTAGGCGTACTGCACCTCATCACGGTCGATACATTTTTTGTGTCGACCGCGATTTATTTTAATGCAATAAAATACACGGCGCGTGTTGGCTTATTTCCTGGTCTTTTTGTTCTGTACTATAAATCCTAATACGAGAACGAGAGCAATAATACCAAAAAGATTATTATTCATTATTATACTTGTCCAAGATGTTGTGGAGGATGGAAACATATATTCTGCTTTGTCTTTTGGGCAGCCAAAGCTTCCTGCCTGAAACTTAACGGGAAAATTTCCATTATTCATTTGCATAGTGTCTGTAGTCATCGCTGCCATAACATGCCCCGCTTCGTTACAGGTGAAGGTTATGTCGATATTTTTGCCGCCTATTGTTCCAAATATTCTGTACGAAAAATCATCCGCACTACTGGGATAAAATACAGTCTGATAACTTCCCTCCTTTCCCCACGAGGCCTCGAGTGGAAATTCTTTACTCTTACTACCCGAAATATTTTCTATTTTTAATGTTTTTTCAAGTCCAAGTACCGGCTTTGTGTTTGTTGCCGATGAATTTCCAATGTCTTTTGGGTCTGGTATATACACCCGCAAATCAATACCTGTTTTATCTCCGACAACAACCGGCTCGTTAAGTGATCCAACCACAAAAAGATAGTCTGTACCGCCTACATTTATCACTTCTCTTTCGTGAGCAAAAGCAAAACTAGCATTTACAAAAAATAGAGCGGCAGCTACAAACAGAATTCTTTGACCAAAAAGAATTTGCCTATTTAGTATCATGAATGAAATTATATCACCTCTATACCTGGTCCCTTCAATTTTGAGCGAAGAAGTGTATGGATACTTTGCAGATAAATTCCTTTACTATAGAGACCCGGCATACGCCCGGGTCTTTTTCTTTAAAAAAACAGAAAAACTCGTCTGTATACATTACAGACGAGTTCTAACAAGTGAACATAACTAGGTATCGATTCGATAGTAAACCACATGACCCGTCTTGCGCCCAGTCTTCTCTCCCTTCTTACCATAGAGATGAAAGGAGGTTCTCTCTGAATGATAGAGGCTTTGCAATTCCCCTTCTTCGTCTCCAAGGAGATTGTGCATAGTTCCCCAAGAGTGAAACTCGCTTGATCCGAACGGCAAGTTACATACTGCTCGGACGTACTGCTCGAATTGGCTCGTGTAGCAGCATTCCATGGTGAGATGCCCCGAGTTGTGAGGCCGGGGCGCCATCTCGTTGAAAAGGACCGTGCCGTCATGAAGAACAAAGAACTCAACAGCGAGGAGCCCATGCACATCGAGGTGAGCTGCTAGCGAAGTGGTGGCCTTAATTGCATTCTGGACAATTTGTTCGCTTTTCTCTTTCCAAAAATATCCGAGTAGCGAAGTCCCCTTTGCATATTTGGTGGCATTTTTTAAAATTCCGTTCACGTGCTCGTTCTGGAACGGGCCATATGTTTTTGGAACCTGACCAGGCGCACGAGCAACGATGATCGAAATTTCACATGCAAAGTCAACTAGCTCCTCGAGAACGCAAGGCACATTTTTAAGTTGTGCCCATGCTTTTTCAAGCTTCTCGCCTGCCTTGACGCGTACCTGGCCCTTGCCATCGTAGCCGTCGCGGCAAGTCTTCAGAATACCATCTTCCAAGGCGAGGCTTTTTGCAGTCAATATACCAAGCCCCCATTCCAAATGCTTATAATGAGGTGTCTTAATGCCTACTGACTGCGCAGCAGCTTTCTCGAGCATTCTATCTTGCGCGACAGCCAGTACCGAACTATCGGGCCTCACTGGTATGCCTTTATTCTTGATGCGCTCGACGAGTGCAATGGGAATATTTTCCCATTCAATCATCACTACCGACACAAGTGCGCAAAATTCATCGAGCAGCTCTTCGCTCACTTCGACATTTGGGCCCCATGCTTTTGCCCAATAGGACACATGACCTGTGGGGCTCTCACGCCCGCCAGGCCCAAGTACCGCAACTTTATATCCCAGCTGCGCAGCAGCCATTGCGAGCATTCGGCCAAGCTGGCCGTCACCCAAAATGCCCAGGGTTGAACCTGGCTTGATAACTTGCGTATTTGACATCGTTCCACTCCTTACGGGTTAGATTAAAACAAGAGATCATCTCTGCCAGCAATCTACAGTAAAAAAACCAATACGTCGAGGCTGAGTAGCAAAAACTATATTCTTGTTGTAGAGTTCTGGCAGACTACTCTTGCTCTCTGAAATGATTAGGGGGTTCTGATGAATTGGACTATAAAGCGAGAAGAACTTCTAGTTAAGCTCTGGCTGGGAGGGATGAGTGCGGAAGATATTGCAGGCTACTTTCGAAGTATGGGCTACCTTACTGTAATCAGGAATACAATTCTTGGTCGCCTTCGAACAATGCGAAAGAAAGGGAGACTGCACGACAGAGGGAGAACCCACCCGTCGACTCAGGGTACGAATAGGGATACAATCTGGACCCCAGAACATAGTGAATTAGCAAAAACGCTTTGGATGCAAGGACTAAGCGGAGAGGTTATTGCAAAACACTTTCAAGCCAAGGCACAGAGTGCCGTTTTGGAAGAGCGGCTTCTTGGTATACCTGATCTAACCCGGTCTGCGGTTATAGGTCGGATTAACAGAATGCGTGAAGCGGGTGAACTAGATGATAGCGCAAGGAAAAAGCCACAAAGTGCTGCGCGAAATAACTCGAAAAGAAGAAGATCACGACCAAAAGCAAAAAAGCCTCAGCTGGCTCCTGAAATTATTCTGGAAACATTTGTGCCCGCTCAAGTGCAAAAAACTGTTCTTGTGCTAACAAAGCCCAAGTTCAAAAATTTCTCATTCTTCGGCATGCCTGAAACTGGAGCATGCCGAACAGTGGTTGCTGGTAGCGGAGCGAGCGCTTTATACTGCGGTAATGCAACGTCGGGAAAGCGCGATCAGTACTGCGCATACCACGCAGGCTTACTGCACCGGCCCCTACCTCTAGAAGAAAGTAAAAATCTGACAAGGTGGCAAGCAAATAGTTCTTACATAAATGGCTGAATAATAACTTCCGACCCGGCATACAGCCGGGTCTTTTTCTTTGTTAGGAATTAAACAGAATTACCAATCAGGCACCATTTTCACAACTATTATTCCAAAAGAGACTCTATTTGAACTTTTGTGTCCTTTGGATTTGTAAACATATATGCTTTGATTGCAATACTTTCGGCAGCTTTAAGATTTTTCTCTTGATCATCAAAATAAATGCATTCACTTGCATCAAGTGACAAATCTTTCAAGACCAGATTCCAAGCCTCAACATCTGGTTTTACCAATCCTGTTTGCCAAGAAAAGTATGTTTTATCCATGACATCATTCATCCATGGATAGTGGCCGTAGTATTCCGTCCGCTCCTTAAAGTTATTCGAGAGTGTAACTATTTTGATTCCCCTTCCTTTTAATTCTTTTGCGAGGGCAATCATTTCTTCCGAAGGAGTTTCTGCACTAAACCAATAGTCCCAAAATTCTTTCTCTGACATTTGAATATTCCATTCTTTAAGAACAGGTTCCCAGTACGTAAATGCGTTTCCAGCGTTTGTCTTGCGGACTTTGTCCATTATTTCTCCAAGCTTGGGAAGGAATATGGTTGTCGGAATTCCAAAGTCTTTCTCAAAACGATCACTTAATTTAGGACTATGAATAAAGACTCCATTCAAATCGAATATGACTGCTTTTATCATATGGGAACTATAGCCGAAAATATCAAAAAGACTACCTATATTGATGGTACCTTATTATTTCCTAGGACGATGTTGAAACACCACTCAAAATAAGAAAGTAGCTGTCCGTATTTTCTTATTCATCGTCTGCATGGCATTTGGTTGTGCATCGGGATTCTGAACGATCTGCGAAGAATCAAAAATGGAAATATCTATAGAATTTTTAGTATGCGTTTGAATAGAGGCAAGATATGCGTCAGAAGTACCCGAGTGATACGTTTCGTTTCCAGAAAGTTGTGAACCAGGCACAATCACAGCGTCGGCCGCGTCGAGTGCATACGTACGAATAGCTTGATAATCGATATAGAGAGCAGTGTTTCTTCCACTCGATGCAAGATAGTATCGCGATTCACCAGGAATAATGGTGACCTTTCCTGTTTGTGAATCGATTATTTCATCGTACGAACTTTCGGCCATTGGCTTTGATGCAAGTATGTATCGTTTTCCAACAGCAATGAGCCAGATGGTCGAGTAATAGTCTTCACTCTCTCCAGGATTTTCTGTAATGAAAACCCCTATTATGTCGTCTTTTATTTCGGATTCTTCGGGGGTAAGGGATTGTGAGTTTAGTCTGCTGACATCGACAAAATGAGGCGTAACGTTTTTGATATTTGCCTGTAGTCGCGTTAGTGCTTCCTGAGCGAGCGCTGCCCTATCAATAGGTGGTTTCAAGGTTACCCCAAATTGTGAACAATCAGTCGTTGTCGCAGATTGATCACAAACAATATCAGTTGGTCCAAACGTATAGCTGCCTCGCAGAATGTCTGAAAATGAATACGGGTTTACCTTCATGCGGTTAGGTACGTTATCAAACACCATTCGGCCACGAATGAGATTCCATAAAGTTGGCGGTACCACTACGGTAGTGCATCCATTTATTGTGTACAGCGGTGCAGGATTGCCGTCAGGACCCTTGACCATAGTTGGCTTGGCAGGATTCGCGAGTGTTTCTTTACACACTTCTGATTGAACAAGCTTCTCGTGACGTTCGTACGAATACCACACCGCGTATGCAACTGCGACCAGGGCAAGGATGGCCAGAAAGCAAAAGGCTAGAACAAATATCTTGTATTTTGATTGAGTAGAGAGACGCATATAGTAAGTATATTCTAAATATCGACACACGATAATGGGCCCTGACCCCATTTCTTATGTTTCCATCTGTTTAAGTATGCGATTGACAGTCTTCCACGTGCGGGTAGTCATGGCCTTGCCGTGCTTTCGTTCAATATAGGCCATAAACTTGGGTGTTTTACTCGCGCCAAGGTCAATAACTGTGCAGAGATCTTTGCGTCGGTCTTTAAAAAATGTCACAACAAGATAGTTTGGCTTTTCATCTTTCACGCCTTTAAATGGTTTTTTGTTAACCAACGCTTCGAATTCTGCGTGGTTTCGAATCATGGTAGTACTTGTAAAACCAAGCTTTTTGAGAAGTTCCTTTTCTATCTTTGTTTCAAGCTCGGTAGTATTTTTGCTAGATGAATCAAACACCACATTCCCACTTGCAATTACCGTGTGCACGTTTTTAAATTTCAGTCCCTCAAATACGGCTCTCAACTTTTCGCCGCGCATGTTTGGATTTGTTGGCATTATGCCGCGCAACAATGCAACATATTTCATACAAATAGTATACAGTTTTTTTCGAACTACATTTTTTAAGGAATCTATGTGAGTATTGCATCATTCCAATCTCGAATTGTGAATGATTTCACCATCCCCTCAAGAATAAATGGATCGAGTGTCGCAAATTCTTCAGCAGCCTCTCGGCTTCTAAAAATTGCCATATTGCCCAAGTCTGTGAAAGGGCCTATTCCTATTACCTCGCCACGCTTAATAAACATATCAACAACTTCTTTATGGCGAGGATACACAGCCATTATAGTTTCCATGGACACGCCTGATGGTTCCCCAATTAAGACTGCTTTCATATCAAAGATTATACACGCTAGGAAGTCGAATCAATATTTCCCGATTCTATAAGAGATTTAAGAACAGAATCTGTCCAAGCTTTTACATTTTCGACATAGTGCGGCAGACCGGCTCTTACCACATCAGAAGCAGTAATCTTCCAGGTGGGCACTGATACATAGACACCATGATTTTCAGATGTACCAGTTATTTTCCAATCCCGCACGTTTGATGCAAGCTTTTTCTTGTTCCATTCATTATGCCTATTAAAGGATTCTGGATGTCTGAAAAACTCTTGCAATGAAGCTTTTGCATCCTCCAAGCCCTTGGGAGAATATAAACTTGGATGCTGGAGATTATAAGAAAGTACTGTTAGATGATGTACCTTTCCAACACCAGTAAAATCCTCAAAATCCCATTTGATCATCTCGTTCAAATAATCACGGCACCCAGCTACGCTCTCAAGTGGTGAACCGCATTCCAAACATTTCCGCTCAGTCATTCAAAAAGTGTAGCATATGTGTTTATTTTGCAGACAGCTGCACTTTTTGCTTACTCAAGATAATGGGGTCAGCCCCCATTTCTTACAAATCCTTTTCCCAATTTTTCTTCAAAGTCTACATCCCAGTATATCTTTTTGGCTGTTGTGACCTTTTTAGTTTTTAGGTAGTGCAAATAGTCCTTCTCGTTTTTGAAGGTCATGCCTCCATGAACCATAAGGATTTGGATTTTTTTCATATATCATTTAATTTTTGGAGCAATCTCTATAAAAAGCTTTTGATATCCGCCTGCATTTGGATGTAAACCGTCATGTAAATCAGTAACGGGGTCAAGAACGTCGAATACATCTATAAAATTCAATCTGCTGGAAAGTTCTTTCAGACAATCGTTGTAAAGTTGAATATCCTTGTTTACAAAACAAGTACCACTTTGAAGGGCAAATGCGTCATCAACTTTGGTAGCACCAACAATATAAATATCTTTGGTGTAGGCTTTTGCCTGCTCGATAAGTGAACGCATATTTTCTTTAAACTCATGAAGTGGAACGTTGTTGGAAGTCTGTTCCATAGGATACTTTGAGTCATTGATACCGATAGCAAAGACTATTTTGTTCGGCTTTATAGACTCAGCTTCAGTTGAAAAGCGTTTTAGTAAGTCTTTAGTAGTGTCTCCACAAATACCGCGGTTATATACGCCGACGTATTCTTCAAGAGAAAAAGAATTACGAAATCTCCCGACCCATCCAAGTCCTTCACTATCACATTCCCCGTAGGTTATACTGTCACCCCAAATTCCTATTTCCATAACTTTATAGTACAGCAGGCACTGGAAAAAAGAAATGATTTGATCAGTTTACATTTTCATCCATGTACATAAAAGGGTAAAGCGTCTCGTAATGAGACGCTTGATTTATTCTCTCCAGTAATCTGCTTAGTGGAGCCGACTTTTTTTGGCGATTGCTTCGAATATTTGCACGCTGATAGCTGATGGGCAAGTGCAGGAGATTTCGAGAACGAAGTCGCTATATTCCGTAGAGCTCATTTTTCTGGCATCGACAGTGAAGCCTTTCTCTTCAAAAAGCGCAGCCAGGATGTTGTACTCTTCGAGTTGATGGATCGGATCCTTTGCTACTTCAGAGATCTCCCACACGAGAGACATAGCAAAGAACTCGATGTTACTTTCTTGCCCTGTTACATTGTTACTCCAGGGTCTATTGAGGGCATTAGTGAGCATCGTGTAGTAGTCTGCATACCACTCGCCTATTGGCACGCTCGCTTGGACGATTTTTGCCACTAAATTGCCGGCCGCTATTTCTATCTGATTCACCCTTTTCTCCTTCTTTGCTGCTTGTGGGACAAGCGCATTGTATGTTCAAAGTTTAGTAGGATCAGTTCTTTGAGTATCCCCGGCTTTTCCAAAAGTCGTAGAAATCTATCAGCTTGCAGATTTTGGAGTGATGTACCGGCTTCCCATCGTTGGATAGAGGAGGAGCCACATCCTGTTAATTCTGCAAGTTGCAGGCGCGTGAGATTGAGTCTACATCTTAGCTCCTGGATCTCTTTAGGAGTCAGGAGTCCATTTGAGATATATTGCTCATCCGATACAACAGTTCGTTGTTTGGGCATGGCGTTTTCCTCGAGAGCTGCAGTTCTTTCTGGTATACAGAGTACATCTTATACGTAGTTTGTCAATAGATAAATTGGGACATGATCCCATTATTCCTTGACCCATTTTGTACTTTTTTATAATTTAACGAGAGATCTTTGGGCACATATAATTGACGGAGCTCGGAGAAATTAACTTGCAGACGGATTATTGAATTTTATATTTACAACAGGATTTTCTCCCTGTGACCGCTTGATTTCTGATTCATACACGGCAGCGAGCAATCGAGTTCCTTTCTCGTGAGAAAGAATATCCGATTGCGCCTCTCTGCTATCTCTGAAAGAATCAATAAAATCAATAATGCAACTAATTCTCGCATCTTCTTGGTGTCCTCTGGAATATCCAGACATAACCGCCTCCGTTAAGTCAGAAATACTAAATCTTTCGTGAGATTTATATTCAGGAAAAAGTTTTGAGTTTCTAAATAGAAAATGGGGTCAGACCCCATTTTTACATTAATGTTTTTCAGCAACTAGGTATCGACAGCCATCTGGACCGACTTTTGCAGAATGAGGATTATTCTTTTCAATAAAAATATGTGCCCCAGCCTGATGAGCCGTATTAGTAACAACAGCGTCTATTAAAGAAGTAATATTAATTTTTCCTTTAAGAATAATTAAACAAGTATCAAAGTCATGCTGATGTTCCTCGTCTATTTCTCCGGGTTCTGCATCCCATATGTATATCTTTTGGTACCCTTCTGATTTAAAATTATCAATTATTTTCTGTTCGTCCATAATTTCATTATATAGTCCCCTCGACTCGAAACTGCACTTAAGATGGCTGGGAGTGTGGGACAATGTTAGAACTTTATTGTATAGACTTATTCCGGATTAAGATCAGCGTACAAATCTTCCACTTTCGGCAAAGCGATAATTTCGGGTGATGTTAACACATCAGTCAGAACATCGGCAGTTGCCTCCAATATGGCAAAAATATGTCCGAAGGACGCACATTTGATGTCTATTTCTGGTTGAAATTCATATTGCATACCGTAAAAAATAGTCAGTGGTATTGGGTTTTTTATATGAATTCCATTATTGTGAAGGGAATTTCTCATCGCACTAAATATATCTAGAATATTTTCATTCGTAGTCCGGTCACGAAGAGTGATTAAGTTAAATAGCAATGTTGTGTTCGGGCCAAATCCTTGAGATCCAGGATTTCCTCCCAGAGCTTTTATGAGATTTCTAAACAGCGAATCTAGTCTAAAATGTGTCAGACTTAGCACGCTGTTCTTCCAGAAATCTGCCGCTAAATCAATCATTTGATCATCAGTCTTTCCTTCGAATGTGTGATAATGCTTAAATGACGCAAGTACTTCATCTTTTGTTCTTTGTGGAGTAAGTCCAGCACCGATTATCGCATGGTATGTTAGACCTAAAGAAAATATTGTGGTTTGGATTCCGTATATACCAACATTACGACCATCTTCATTAGGTAAGGAAATTATTGCTCGCAAATCTTGGTATTTTCCAAGTACATGAGTGATTGCAGATAAAAGCTCTTTAATCTGATGTTCTGAACTGAGTTTTGTATAATCCATAATTTATTTAGAAAACATTTCATAAATTAGAAACTGACTTGCTGCGGGACTTGGACTCGAACCAAGATACTCTGCTTCAGAGGCAGATGTCCTACCATTAGACGATCCCGCAAATTATATATTTTCCAAGGCCATTACTTTCTTCACGCGAACAAACTTCCTTCCTCTAGGATTACCTAGAGACACTCATTTTTCATAGTCGTGTACTTCTTGAAAAATGGCGCCATTAGACGATCCCGCAAGATTTACACAATTTCAGCGGGATAAATCCCCTGTTAATCAGTAGAATATATGAAAATCGGGCTTTATACAAACCCGCACCACCTATTTCTTGCCCGAAAGAGCAGCTTTGATAAAAGCGGTAAATAATGGGTGTGGGCTCAGTGGTCGTGCCTTGAGTTCTGGGTGGAATTGCGTACCTACCATAAATGGATGCACTTTCTTTGGAAGCTCTGCAATTTCTTTAAGTTGACCTCCTTTCCAAATGCCAGAAAATACCAGGCCAGCCTTTTCGAGCTGTTCTACATAGATTGGATTTACTTCGTATCGATGTCGATGACGCTCCGATACAACAGCCTCGCCATATGCACTTCGTACGATACTGCCTTCGAGCAATTCACATGGATATGCTCCCAAGCGCATCGATCCACCGTAATCCTTATGAGCAAGCTTTTCTTTTTGTTCTTTCAAAATATCGATAACAGGATAGGCAGTTTTAGGATTGATTTCGGTTGTGTTGGCGCCTGTTAGGCCCGCAACATGTCGTGCGAACTCAATCACAAGCATATGAAGTCCGTAGCACAATCCAAAGTATGGAATCTTTTGTTCACGGCAATATTTTGCAGTCATGATTTTGCCTTCAATACCACTTTCGCCAAATCCACCCGGCACAATAATTCCGTCGTATTCAGAAAGTGACTTGATTGGTACAGTGCCATCCTGAATGTGCTTTGCATTGATCCAGCTAATAGTTGGTTTGACTCCAAGTTCGTACGAAGAAAACTTGAGCGCCTCGATAACCGAGAGATATGCATCCGAGAGGACAAAGTCCCCTGTATCAAAATATTTGCCTACGATGCCAATTTTGACCTGTTTGTGGCCATTGCTCGCGTGCGCTGCAAATCTTTTCCAGCTTTCAAGGTCGGAAGTTTGCTTGCCTCGCTTCTTGAGTCGCTTGAGGACAATTTCTGAGAACTTATCACGCTCAAAGTTGAGCGGTACATCATAAATAGAACTAACATCCGGTGCCGAGATAATGTGATCCGCCTGAACATTACACCAAATAGCAAGCTTTTCTTTGCGTCGCTGGTCGATAGGCTGGTTTGATCGGGCAATGATGATGTCGGGCTGTACACCATACGAGTTAAGAGCTCGCACTGCAGTTTGTGTTGGCTTGGTCTTCATTTCGCCCAAGGTACTTGGAACTGGCAAATATGACACCATGATAAACACAACGTTGTCTGGGTTCTCGAGGTGCAATACGCGGGCAGCTTCGATAAAAAGTTCGTTCTGAAAGTCACCGATAGTTCCTCCAATTTCGACAATAGTTATGTCGGACTTGGATTCCTTTGCAGCACTTTTGATGCGGCCTATTATTTCGTCGCGCACATGCGGGATTGCCTCAACACACTTACCGCCATAGCCCAGAGCTCGTTCACGCTCGATCACTGCCTTGTACACCATGCCACTGGTCATGTAGTCGTTTGCTCCGATATCAATATTGAGAAAGCGTTCATAGTTACCCATGTCTTGATCGGTCTCGAGCCCAGAGTCGAGTACGAATACCTCGCCATGCTCGGTTGGGTTCATGGTGCCCGCGTCTACGTTAAGATACGGGTCGATTTTCATCACGTTGACTGATAGGCCACGTGCACTTAATATTTTGCCCAATGAAGCGACCGAAATTCCCTTACCGACTCCTGACATCACCCCTCCAACTACAAAGATATATTTATGATTACTTTTCAGCGCGCGCGACATGATTGTGTAAAGATACTAGTTATATAATTTATTGCAAATACCGACGAACTGCCAAGTAACTCGATGCTGACCCAAGAATTGCACCGGTGCCCAAAAGTATGAGAGCAAGCAGTGGGAACGTACTCACATAGTATGAATACACATTAAACGTACCAAAGAAGTGCTCCGAAGGCGGACCGAGCCATACAGTAAGTGGATAGAGTATGACAAGCACTATTATTGCCGACAAAACTCCGTACATAAATCCAGAAACAACAAACGGGCCTCGGACAAACCAATGTGATGCACCGACAATATTCATGACACTTATTTCGTCGCGAGCAATGTAAATTGCCAATCGAATAGTGTTGAATGCAATAAGAAGTGATGCGATGCCCAAAATGATAGCGATAGTGAGAGCGGTCTTATGTGAAGCGTCGATTATGTAGGTAAGGCGATCGATAGCAACCTGATTTTGCACAAAGTTGATGCGATCGATACCGCTGCTGCTGTTGGAATTTTGATAATCCTCAAGATATTTTGAAATAGCAGCGTACTGACTTGGATCCTTCGCTCTAATTTCGAGCGATGCGCCCAGCGGATTGTCAGGAAGACTCTGAAGTGCCTGCAATGTAAGCTGATCGTTCTTGTGACGCTCTTCAAATGTAGCAAGAGCGGATTCTCGAGAAATATATTCAACAGAAGAGACTTGTGAGAGCGTCTTTACCGACTGCTGCAATGATTGAATTTGGTCGTCGGTAGCATCAACCATCATGTACACGGTGATATCAACCTTGGTAGTAAGATCTTTAAGCACTGAATTGAGTGCTGCACCAAAAATAATCAGTGCAGAAGCAACAAAGAGCGTAATCGTCATGATAAAAATTGCCGAAAGCGATACAAAACCATTTCGGAAGAAGCCCAAAAGTCCGTATCGTGTCACCCGTTTAATTGTTACCCAAAATGTCATAAGAATATATTAATTTAAGTTTAAAGAACGTATTTACCCGAAGAATCGTCTCGAATAATACGTCCGCGATCCATAGTTACTACTCGCCTTCCGACAGAATCAACGATGGATTTGTTGTGTGTTGTAAGAAGGATAGTTGTTCCAAGATCATTAATTTTTTTGAGGATCTCGACAATATCGTGTGCGTTTACCGGATCAAGGTTACCGGTTGGCTCGTCGGCAATAAGTACGTCTGGCTGGTTAACGATCGCACGCGCGATAGCAACTCGCTGTTGTTCTCCACCCGAAAGCTGATTTGGAAAATTCCAGATTTTGTCAGAAAGTCCCACAAGATCAAGCACGTGTGGTACATCTGCTTCGATATCGGCATCACTTTTGCCTGCAACCTCTAGGGCAAATGCAATATTTTCGAAAATGTTCTTGGTTTGAAGAAGTCGAAAGTCTTGGAAAACCGTTCCAATGTTGCGACGCAAAATACGAAGATCCTTTTGTGAGAGTGCATTAATATCTCGAGAACCAAAAAAGACCGATCCCTCGGTTGGAAACACTTCTGCAAATAGCATTTTGAGAAGTGTACTTTTGCCTGCACCCGAATGTCCTACGATCGAAACAAACTCTCCTGGTTCAATGCCCAAAGTAATGTCTTCTACTGCGGGTGCTGAACCTGAGGAATATATTTTTGTAACTTTATCGAAATAAATCATATGTCTTTCAACCATTATACTCCCTCAATTGAGATGTCCAGTGACTTTTCCGCAGTGATGAAAGATTGTATATCTCCATCAAGTACTTGTTCGATGTCACGGCGCTCGTGTTCTGTACGATGATCCTTTACAAGTTGGTATGGATGCAGTGTATAACTACGTATCTGGCTTCCCCATTCAATCTTAGTCGAAGATGCAACAGAAAGTCCTCGGCTCTCTAGTTTTGCTGCTTCTTCGCGCTGCTGAAAGAGCTTACCTCGCAGCATTTCGAGTGCTTTTTCTCTGTTTTGAGCTTGGCTGCGTTCACTTGTAACGTGCACAGAAAAATTACTTGGAATATGCGTCATGCGTACAGCCGTATCACGCTTGTTTACGTTTTGACCACCTGGGCCTCCGGATCGCGCTATTGATATATCAAGATCTTTGTCTTCTATAACGATGTCGCCACCCTCTGGAAGGCGCGGTAGTACTTCGACCAAACAAAATGATGTTTGTCGTTTGCCTGCAGAATTAAATGGAGACATTCGCACCAGTCTGTGCACGCCGGCTTCATGTTTGAGCATTCCGTATGCGTTTGAGCCGCTTATTTCAAAAGAAACGCTTCTATACCCACCCATTGTGTTTTTGTTTTCAGAAATCAGCGCGGTCGACCAGCCTTTAGAAGATGCAAAATTTGAGTACATCGAAAAAAGCATCCGAGTAAAGTCTTCGGCGTCGTCGCCTCCAGCGCCTGAGATAATAGTGACTATTGCATCGCTCTTGTCGTATGCGCCTGCACCATCGCGTTTTTGTTTTAGATCCTGATATTCTTTGAGTGTTTGCTGGGCCTTTTCTTTATCGGTCCAAAAAATTGCCTCACCCATTTCTTGTTCAATTTGCGCCAATCGCGCCTCAATATCAGCTTTCTGCATAGATGCGACAAGTATATCATGTAGAGATATTCCTTGACACCGAGAGATTTAAAATACATAGTGCAAAACAGATGCAAAATTGATAGCACCTATGCTGTATAGGAGTTCAAAAATGGCAACTATTAGTGTCAAGCACGCTGCACTCATGTTTATACGAGTGTACCCCGATGGATACAGCAATGCTGTCGATGAAGATGGCAACCGAGCACCTCCCCCTCCGCTTGGAATTGTTGTCGTCATTGAAAGAGCCACTAGAGATCCCCTTTTCAAATTACCTGGAGGCGGAAGAAAAAATAACGAGAGGCCCATAAAGACGGCTATTCGGGAAGTACTCGAAGAGACAGGACTGTCAGTCAAAGAAAAAGACACGACGTATGTTTGTCATTGGGTCGCCCAAAGGAATGGTGTTCGTTTTGAAAAGTACATTTTTGTTGGAAACATCGAGTATAGCGAACTTAAGTGGATGGGACCGCACCATAGTTATAATGAGGGCGAGGAGGCATCATTCATCACCTACGACCAATTTTACGAGCTTGTGAGAGAAGGCAAATTTATGTCGGAACATTTTCGCAAGCTTATCGAGTTCTCAGTTATTTTGCCCTGTCCTCCAATAACAGTTCCGTCTAGCTAAACCTAGGACCGCCAGCCACACTTTTAAATGTAAAAGTGTGGCATTAATTTTATCTAGTTTTTTGAGCCGAAGGCCGGGATTGAACCGGCGACCTACGCTTTACGAAAGCGTCGCTCTACCAACTGAGCTACTTCGGCAAACAATATACGAACAACAAGGCGCACAAACGATTTACAAAAGCATAGTTCTACCTGCTTGAGCTACTTCGGCGAACAGCACTTTAAACATTGTGACCATTCTACCTGTATGTATGGATTTATTCAAAATAAGAATAAGTATGGGCCCCGACGTGTATGTTCGTCGGGGCCCATGTTTGTTGCGAGCGTAATTCAAAACTTCGCTGTGAATCCTACCTTCACTACGCCCTTGGTTGAATGATCAAGTCGATCGGTGATGTTGCCGTGCATCAGCATTGCTGAAACATTGAGTGACCAGTCATCGTTGATTTGGAATTTCACGCCCTGGATGGCCTTGATATTCCAATTCGTGTTCTGCAGAAATCCGTGGCTGACGAATTTCCACGCCTCGACCGTTGTCGACGTCGACCAGCGCTCCGAGAGTTGGAACGTAAGTGTTGAGCCAAGCGCAAAGCTTGTTGCAACACCTCCAGCCAGTCCCGACTGTGGCGACATGATGTCTGCCACCGCGTACAAGCGCAATTTTGTTCGCTCGTTTAGTGCTGTTGTCCAGCCCAAACTGGTATTCCCATTGAGAATGTTGACGAGATGGAATTTGGAACCCAAGTCTACGCGATACCACTGCACCATGGCAGTGTAATCAAATGCGCCGAGGGCACCGCGTTTTCCGATTGCAAAATCGACTTCGCTTTCCCATGGCTCCTTCTTTGTCACATTGAGCGATTTGAGCACCGTGAAGTTGGCGAAAAGTCCGCTTTCCACGTGACTGCATTCCCCGAACGTAACACTTGTCGGCGATCGCGTATTCCAGAATCCTCCTTGCCCTGCCAGATAGCGTGACCAGATTGACTCCGAAGCTGCACAAGTAAATTGTGGAGCTTCACCTGCACGTACGTAGGTTGAAACGGTAAGCAGACCAACGAGTGCCAAAAGTGCCCGAATTGTCGCAACAATATTCATTGCAATTGCCCCCTAAAAGAGAAAGGATGCTGCTGCGCATCCAGAACTAACCGGCCGGATTATAAATCAAATCATGCAGTATGTCAATTAACTGCACTATTTAAACATGTTGAGCCGATGGCCGGAATCGAACCGGCGACCTCCTCCTTACCATGGAGACGCTCTACCAGCTGAGCTACATCGGCTTCTTTTACTCACTACGAAATTGCGTAGTACATCACTCACGAGAACTTTGTGAGAATACCACAAAGAAACTTACTTTTGAAGTTGATCGACTGCATACTGCTGCGCTTGTCGCAGCACCTCCCTCGATTCTTCGTGCGAAAGGATTATAAGTGCTTCCTGAAACGGTACCCACAACACGTCGGGTATCTCTTGTTTGAATACATTCTCTCGCTCTGGAAGTGATCGTGTGTTTGCAACTGCAACAAAATAGACAACCTGTTTGTCATATTGTATCCCCTCTCTTTCATAACTGTAGGATTCGGTAAGCGTTATTCCAGAGATCATCTCAATTTTATCAACTCCCGTTTCTTCACGCAGCTCTCTTACTGCCGTTTGCAAAAGTGATTCGTTTGATTCGACATGACCTTTTGGCATGCCCCAGTGTCCATCGGTGTGTTGCACCAATAACACCAGTGGATTTTCTGACCCATCAAAATGAAATAGTATTACACCTGCAGAGTGTTCAATTGTGTCCATACAAATATATTAGATGAAGATTGATGCAATTGTTGCAACGCCAACAATACCCATGACGCCCACTGTAATCCATCCTATTGTCTTGAGCCATACTCCGTTAACCCATGCGCCCATAAGACTTGTGTCTGAACTAAGTATCACCACAAAAAAGAGCATAATAGGTGCCACGACGCCGTTACCGACTGCAGCATAAATCAACGCTTTAATAGGATTGAGTCCAATAAAGTTAAGTAAAAGTGCAACCAGCATCGAAAATACGATAACAGCATAAAAGCCATAGGCTTGTGTCGGCTTTTTTGAGAGACCTTCCTTCCAATCCATCATTTCGGCAATTGCATATGCGCTCGATCCTGCCAAAACCGGAATCGACAACAAACCAACTCCGACTACTCCAACAGAGAAGAGCACGTACGCCCAATCACCAACGATAGGCCGCAATGCCTCTGCAGCGTCCGATGCACTTTGGATATTAGTAACTCCGTGCGAAAACAAGACAGCTCCGCAAGTAAGGATGATAAAAAACATTCCCAAATTAGAAAAAAGCATGCCGCTCCATACATCGACACGCATAAAATGGATTTCGTCTTTTGTAGCGTCGAGGCGTTGCGCTTCTGAGTCGCGGCCTTCTGCGATCTCTTCTTCGATTTCCTGCGATGCCTGCCAAAAGAAAAGGTAGGGCGAAATAGTTGTTCCCAAAATCGCACATATAAGAATCAATTGATCACGTGTAAATGTAATTGTGGGAACCAATGTGTTTATCATGACTGCATGCCAGTCGGGCTTAATAAGAAAACCGGTTGCAACATAGACCAAAAGTACGATTGCAAGGTATTTGAGATATTTTGAATAGATCTTATAGGTTATAAAAAGTTCGAGCGCAATGCTTCCGACAACAATAAAACTTACCAAAAAGCCAAACGATAACCTTGGAGCCAAGAGCTGCACTGCTTGTGCCATCGCACCAATGTCTGCCGCAATATTAAAAGTGTTTGCTGCGACCAAAAGTATTACAACAATCAACAGTACTGTTTTTGAGTATTCTTGACGAATATTACTGGCAAGCCCTCGGCCGGTAACCATTCCTATGCGTGCGCACATTTCTTGTACCACTCCCATGAGCGGAAAAGTAAAAATCGTGAGCCACAGAAGTTGAAAACCATATGCCGCACCAGTTTGAGAATAAGTAGCAATACCTGAAGGATCATCATCCGCTGCTCCTGTTATCAGACCTGGACCGAGAATTTTCCAATAGCGCATGAGGCGATCCTGTATTTCTGTCATTGGCAATATTCTAGCACAACTAATGAGACATATTTCTTTTTTTGCGAAAAAGGCAAATTTATCGTATACTATGCCACATTGCGACCGTAGCTCAATTGGTTAGAGCACCCGCCTGTCACGCGGGAGGTTACCGGTTCAATTCCGGCCGGTCGCGCACCCAAAAAAAGAACCATATTTACATGGTTCTTTTTTATGATTCGTGTTTGAATTTAAACTCACCGATAATGAGATTTAATTACTATCAGCGGCTTCCCATTTTGGCTTCATGATGGAACCCCATTTCTTAGGATCTTCGTTGTGCATTTTTTCCATTTCTTCAGCCACATCTGGGTGATTATCCATGACATGCTTTGTCATTTTTGTTACCATTTCATCCCACGATTCAGCAGTTAACTTTTCATCACATGCCCCGCCAAGTTCATTACAAGTCATTGTTTTCATATGTATGTATTGTTTATTATAAAATACGTCGGTTTACCTAACTACATCATATAGAGTCGTATTAGAGCAATATTTATTACAATGCTGCTAACGGATACTAGGAAAAAGATACAAAAGAAGAAGGCTCCTTAGGTAATTAGCCGCTTGGAGCCTTCTTCGTCGTAATACGTACATTGTAGTACGACTAAATATACTATCAAGTCCTATGAGGAGCGTACGAATGAGGCAGAAATTAGGTTATAATTTATATATTATGAAAAATACAAAAATAAAGCTTGAATATATTTGGTTGGATGGTTATAAACCAACCCAGAGCCTTCGTTCTAAAACAAAAATAGTAGAAAATTTTGATGGTTTGTTAAAAAATTGCCCAAAATGGTCATTTGATGGATCATCAACCAAGCAAGCACCGGGAGGTTCTTCAGATTGTATTTTGAAACCAGTATTTGTCTGCCTTGATCCAGGGAGAAAGAACTCCTATCTTGTCATGTGTGAGGTTTTAACTGCAGATGGAAAAGCTCATGAAAGTAATGGTCGAGCAACTATTCAAGATGATGACAATGATTTTTGGTTTGGTTTTGAACAAGAATACTTTTTATGGGACACAAAAATAGACAAACCGCTCGGTTTTCCAGCGCAAGGCTACCCTGCCCCGCAAGGTCAATATTATTGTTCAGTTGGTGCAAATAATGCATATGGCAGAAATATTGTCGAGGAGCATTTAGATTTGTGTTTAGATGCAGGTCTCAATATAGAAGGTATTAATGCCGAGGTAGCAACGGGCCAGTGGGAATTTCAGGTTTTTGCAAAAGGTGCAAAAAATGCTGGGGACCAAACGTGGATGGCAAGATACCTGCTTGAAAGAGTTGGAGAAAAATATGGTGTTGCGATTAATTGGCACTGTAAACCGCTTGGAAACACAGATTGGAATGGCTCAGGCATGCATGCAAACTTTTCAAACGGACTTATGCGCAAAACTGGTAAAAAGAAGACATTTGAAACAATTTGCGAGGCCTTTGTTCCTGTTGTCAAAGAACATATTGCTGTATATGGCGCTGATAACCATTTACGACTTACGGGTAATCACGAAACACAGTCTATCGATCAATTCTCATATGGCATTTCGGACCGGGGTGCATCCATTAGAATACCTATCAGTACTGTCGAGCACGGATGGAAGGGCTGGCTTGAAGATCGTAGACCAAATTCTGCAGCAGATCCATACAAGGTGGCAGCTCAGATAATAAAAACGGTAAAGAAAGCTAAAGTATAAATTTTATACTTATTGAGGACAAGTATTTTGGTTTAACTTACATTGAGTACAGTATGGCACCAACGGCTATTATCGTGTTACAGATAAGCCAAAGCATATAACACACAAACAGCGGACGGGATTTGTGGGCTATGGCATAGAATATCCAGGGAATATCAAGGACTGCGCATATCGCCCATGTGCTAATAGAAACACCACTTGCATTGTGGAAGGCAAAAATTTTGTATATTTGAGGGATTGTTGAAAGTGGACCAATTATGCCTGCCACATATACCACTCTGTCGAGTAGTCTCATATTCCATTGCCGTGCTGGGTATAGCCCACTCCGCTTGCGTTTATGTATATGAAAGAGACCTGCCATGGTGCGTAGTATAACAGGAAAAATATGCTATATTTATTGATTAGTCCAGAATATTCTTCATATGCACTCTCCCCTTCTCAACTGTTGTCCACTTACGCATTCTGTGAAAGAATTAACAGGGTAAACCGTCATAGAGTATGGGAGATAATAATACATTTGAAATAGCTTTTGAACAGCATGTAGATGAGCTTTTTCGGTATTGTTCACTAAGAATCTCCGACCGCGAGCGGGCTCGCGACCTTACTCAGGAAACATATTTACGTGCTTGGGAATATCTGCAGAAAGGTGAACCCGTACGTGAATATAGGCCCTTTCTTTATCAAATTTTGCGTCGACTTATTATTGATGAGTATCGGAAGAAAAAAAGCGTGTCTTTGGACGCGATGATTACTGATGATACAGATTCAGTTATAGAGTCGCACATTCCTCAAAGCGAGCATGACGAAATGGAAGAAGCCATGGACAGATTTGATGGCGCTCGAACCTTGGAGGCTTTGCAAAAATTGCCAGAATTGTATAAAGAAACACTGATGTATCGGTATATTAATAGTCTGACATTAGAAGAAATAGCAAAAATCACAAACGAAACAGAAAATGCAGTTTCAGTACGAATACACCGGGGACTCAAAAAATTACGTGCTATCCTCGAAGAAGAAACCAAAACCATATGAACAATTTTGAAGAAAAACTAAAAACACAAACCAACATACATACGCTTTCAACCGAAGAAAAAGCAACAATGCGTGCAATGGTTTTTAAATATGCGACACCGGCAGGTCGTTTGGTAAAAAGTCCGCTGCAATGGTGGGCGATGCCTCAGTTTGCAATACCTGCTGCATTAGTACTCCTTTTGACAGTAGTTGGCAGCGGCACCACATATGCGGCAGAAATGGCGCTTCCTGGTGACGCGCTCTATAAGGTCAAAATTAATGTTGTCGAAAACATCAAAGTGGCGCTTGCCGTTGGACCAAAGGCAAAGGAACAGGTACATACCCAGTTGGCTGCTGAACGTCTTGATGAAGCACGAGTTCTCGCTTCAGAAGGCAGACTCGACGCAACAACCACAGCCGAAATACAATCGAACTTTGACGAACATGCACTTGCTGCACAATTTGCCGCTGATATGTCTGATTCAAATACATCCGGCAACAATCCTTCGAATGTTGCGGTAGGAACAACATCTTCCGATACGGGAGCATCCGGAACAACCACTTCAAAAATTGCTACCGCTTTTTCTGTCCAAGCGAAACGAGGTCAACCTATGCACAATGGAGACTCTGGACTTTCTTCACTTATTACCAAGGCATCAGTACTCGCAACGGTTGGCGATGATAGTACGGATGCTGCGACAAAGAACAACGCCAATTTACTTTCTAATTATGTGCAGTCAGTGATTGCGCTTCGAAGTCATACCGATCAAGAAAATAACACAGAAAAAACCACAGACAATATTGCAAGCCGAAGTCGTCACTGGGGCATAACTGTCCGAACCTCATCATCAACTTCTACTATATCTTCTTCCGGCACGGCGAGTACGAGTTCATCATCAGAAGGAATTAAGGATGTTAGTCATTCGATTGGTCAAATCTTAACTTCTTTGGGCGCTTCGACTACAGTTACTTCTACAAGTTCTACATCAACCAATACCACCATCCATGCTTCTGACACAATTCAGGTTGAGGATCACGACACACAATCAAACGTTAATTCAGACACCCAAAAGAAATTAAATACTACGATTTCTCCTGTGCAACCACCAACTGCAATAAAATCACTGTTAAAGTAGTAAGAATACGGTTTTAAACTCGTCTTACCAACAGCATAGAGCGGAATTTATTTTCGCACTATGTCTTTATTCCTCACAAAACAAACATATGCCATTTATTGCCATAGCATTAGTTCTAGCAGCATCACTCGGAGGTGTTTCTATTGCAGCCCATAATACAGTTCCTGGAGATGCATTATATGGTTACAAAGTAAATGTAGAAGAAAAGTTGCACGGTGCACTTTTTCTATCTAGTGAATCTCGTGCACAGTGGGACATGACTTCTGCAGAAACGCGCCTTACAGAAGCTGAACAGCTTGCATCAGACGGAAAACTGACAGCCGATACTGGGGCGCAAATTACAGCAAATCTTAACGAGCATGCGCAAAATATAGCCGCAGAAATTTCAGCCTTGCAGCAAAGTGGAAACGCAACTACAGCCGCAAAGATATCTGCTCAGTTTAAGAACATACTTACCAACAATCAGAATCTCATTACCAAGATTCAGGCAGAAAACAACGGAAAAAACTCTCTCATAGAAAGTTCTACCTCGGTAGGAACCGAGAATTACGAATCTTCCGGAGAGAATCAATCCACCTCGTCATCGAAGATTCGCAGCAATACATCGGTACAATCTGGCATTAACCTTGGATTGTAAATCTAGAGTGACCTAGCACCTGCCTAAGACAACCCCCTGTATTACAGATACAGGGGGTTGTCCAGTATGTGGATAATTGTGTTCTTTTAAAGGATAGATGATACTATTCCTGTAGCTTCCATTTGAGTATTAGCCATTAGAGAACGAGTTAGTGAGTCATATGCCATTCATACAAACCATCGGTACCTATTTTTCCTCGGGAGAAAACTTCATTTATATTATTGGCTTTTTAAGCGTGTTTATTATTTTTGGAGTTGGATACGCGTACCTTACCTCTAAGTTCAAATCAGACGGAGATCAATCACATGGTTTTTACATCGGAAAGATGTTTCTCTTTGGAATAGTATATATTCTTGTGGGATTGTATACGATCTGGGTTTCGTACCCTCTTTTCTATGACATTGCATTCAATCGTGATTTTTCAATCTTTTTGATTTTGATAAAGGTATTCAGTGTGATTTTTATCCTACTTGGTGGAATCCTGCTGTACTTTGGTTGGGCAGAAAGCTGGACATAGCCACTTCTCGCACTGTACATATATTTGGTTGGGCCTATACTTCTTAGTATATGATATTATTTTTGCTCTCTCTATTAGCAGGCATATTAACGGTGCTCGCCCCCTGTACGATTTCACTTTTGCCTGTCATTGTCGGTGGTTCCCTTTCGGGCGAGACGAGCCTCAAGCGGGCCCTCGTTGTAACCATTTCATTAGGTATTTCTGTTATTGCTTTTACCATTTTGCTAAAAGTAAGTACGACACTCGTAAACGTTCCTCAGACTTTTTGGGAAGAGGTTTCGGGAATTATTATCATTGTTCTTGGAGTTACGATGATATTTCCAAAACTCTGGGACAGCATACCCTTCCTCAATACCATCAATAAGGATTCAAATCGAATACTTGCAACTGGATATAATAAACAAAATGTCGTAGGCGATATTTTGGTTGGAGCGGCGCTTGGTCCTGTTTTTTCATCCTGCAGTCCAACATATTTCTTGATCTTGGCGACTGTTCTTCCACGAAGCCTTGCTGAAGGATTTATTTACTTACTTGCATACGCGGTCGGACTCTGTGGCATGCTATTGCTCGTTACAATCATTGGTCAAAGGATAATGGGATCCCTTGGTGTTGCGTCTGACCCCAGGGGCTGGTTTAAACGGGCGATCGGAGTTGTATTCCTTGCAGTTGGTATAGCAATATTTTTTGGATACGACAAAACAGTTGAACTTGCAGTCGCCTCACACATTTATGATGTGACACAGTTAGAACAAACACTTTTGCCTCGATTTATACCTTCGCAGCCCACAACAGCTTCTGGCACCGTTCAGACTGATTATTTGACTGACACATCAACTGCAACGTCCTCACCCACAAATATGCTTTCAACTGCAGCGCGCATTGCAGCAAAATCTTTGCATTACAATCGTGCACCCGAAATCACAAACCCGAGCGGGTATATCAACACCAACGGGCAGCCCATAACTATTAATGAATTCAAGGGCAAGAAAGTCGTTCTCGTAGATATCTGGACCTACAGCTGTATCAACTGCCAACGGACAATTCCCTACCTCAAGGAATGGTATGCGAAATATCATGATCAGGGACTTGAAATAATTGGAATCCATACACCCGAGTTCGCATTTGAGAAAGTGCAGTCAAATGTCGAACAAGCCGTAAAGAGTTTTGGCATTTTGTGGCCGGTCGTTCTGGATAATGAATACGGAACTTGGAATGCGTTTGGTAATCAGTTTTGGCCGCGTAAGTATCTTATTGATAGCGATGGTTTTATTGTGTACGACCACGCAGGCGAAGGTAATTACGATGTAACCGAAAAAGCCATCCAAAAAGCGCTTGCTGAACGTGCACAAATATTGGGACAAACCGCACCGATACCATCTGGCACAGTTGCTACTCCCCCTCCGGTATCCATCGAGGCCGGTAGTCCCGAAACATATTTTGGAGCAAGCCGTAATGAGTTTTTTGGAAATGGCATTCCTGGAACAAGCGGTAAAAACACATTTACGATTCAAGATTCAATTGCCGATAACACGCTCTATCTCGGCGGCACATGGAATATTTTGGACGAATATGCTGAGTCGATTGCAAACAGTTCGGTTGCGTACAAATACACTGCAAAAGGCGTCTATTTGGTTGCTGGAGCTAATAATCCGATAACTGTGGAAGTGCAGCTCGATGGATCTCCAATGCCTTCAAACATGAAAGGCGCTGATATTATCTATAAGAATGGAAAATCCTACGTCACCGTTCAAACGAACAGACTGTATAAGTTAATCGATGCGAGTTCGGCGAGTAGTCATACGCTTAAACTCATAATTCCTCAAGCTGGATTACAGGCATTTACCTTTACTTTCGGCTAACACCCAATCATTACAAGGTGGTGTCTATTGCTATGCGCTCGGAGGATACTCCATCTACACGGACAGATAAGGCGTAACTTGTGTTAATGAATATACAAAATACAAGTACTGCAATTGCACTTATGCCGTTTGCAAACGCATAGCGATGTATCCATTCCGCATGAATTGGTAACAATCCTACAAGTAGCAACAGCAACAAAAGTGCAGTCATAACATAGAAAATATTGTTAACAAAGGTTAAAGGAGAAACCATAATTTCGTTCAAAAAAGTATCATACGCCCAACCTTTCACGCCATAAGACTCAGCTCCGAGAACCTGGCCAGAAGCAGTAGTGGATGCTGTTTGAACAGCCGGTATTTGAAGAGTCTTTACAGTCGTAGCAATAGTTACGGGAATTTTTGCCGCAGAAACAGAATGAGTAACGATGGTAGATGATGCAGCGGCAGATTGTTTAACTGCGGCACGAAGTGATGAAGTAGCGACGGTTAATGATGCTTTTGCTGGTGCTGCTGCGACTGGTGCCGGAGTTCCAAAAAACTGAACAACATATACCGTGGAATGACCTTCATACATGCCTTGCGCTATACCTATTCCAATTTGCGTATATTGCCCTTTCAAAATATTTTCGCGGTGCTTTGGAGAATTCATCCATGCATCCACAACCTCACGACTATCACTAAAATCAATTGCTAAGTTTTCACCTGCATAGGAATAGGCGTAGCCCGCCTGCCCGAACCACCACCACGGTTCGCGGCCATCAGGAGAATTATGTGCAAAATATTGGTGCAGAGCCATATCATCGGCTTTCGCCTGCGCTGCGCGAGTAAGCACATCATTAAGTACAAGAGTCGGCTCGCTGTTTTGGACGCGTTCACTATTGGTCAAATCAGTAAGGGTAGCCGGCAAGACCGAAGCAAAAATACCATGACCCATTTGGGTCGTGCTTACCATGGCGCCCAATTCACAAACAGATACAACAAGTAAAAGTACCGCGAGTGCCTCGTATCGAAACAACTTTGGATGCCGTTGATTAGCGCTTGAAGGAAATAAAAAATGCTGTATTTGTTTAAAATTCATACGTACATTCTTAGATCAATCTTGCGTGGATATATACAATATCCTTTTAGAAACTATTCCTCTTTGTGCTCCTGTAGTCTTGTCTGCGCCATTGCAAGAATATCCTGCATCGATGAATCACCTTTAATCATGTAAAAAAACGAACCTTCTACCATTGCATCCTGAATCGTGTGAATATCCGAGACATTCGAAAGTATAACAACTTGTGCAGTTTTCCCCCATTCATCCTTATGAAGTTCTTTAATCATGTCTATGCCGCTCATTTTTGGCATCTGTACGTCAGCAAATATCAAATCCGGGTGCGTGTTAAGTGCAATTCCAAGGCCTTCTTCTCCGTCACCTGCCTTGAGTACCGTATATCCCTCACTGGCAAGCATATCAACGACTGCCATTTGCATCGAGTGATCATCCTCAACGACGAGTATCGTTTTTTTAGTATCGTGTGTCATATGTCCTTAGTATACTGCAGTTTGAAACACATAACAATTTACTTTTCCGCTAAGGACGTTGGAATTGTAGATTGCCACACAACAGGCATCGTAACATTGAAGGTTGTTCCTTTACCTTCTATTGATTCAAAGGTTATTTTTCCGCCAACCCGCTCAAGAATTGATTTGATAACATACAGCCCCAAACCGGTTCCATCTGCAACGGTGTTCTGAGCATTAGTCGCACGATACAGTTTTTTGAAAACATTTATCTGCTCCTTATGAGGGATACCGATGCCGGTATCGGATACGTGCAGCATGATGGTTTGTTTTTGCGTTGGCGCAAGTGAGACCTCAAATCTGACGATTCCATTTGGCGGAGTATATTTAACTGCATTAGAAAGAAGGTTTTGAAATATCATACGCAAAAAGCTTTTATCTGCCACCATATGCGGAATCTCTGGACTACAATCAATAGTTAGTGTTATATGTTTATCCTCTACAATCTTGCGCTGCTCGGCACTCACGCTCAATACCATCGCACTAATGTCTATATCTTCAGGACGAATTGCGAGAACACCAAGTTCGATTCGAGAAACATTGAGAAGGTCGTTAACCATTTCCATCATTTGGTGACTTGTTTGCCGCATTGTATCGATATACTTTTCTTGATCGGGCGTCAAAGCACCCTGCTTTTTTGTAAGCAGTGCTTCGGCAAGCCACGCAATAGAGGTGAGCGGTGCTTTAAGTTGATGCGACGCCAGTGACACAAATTCGGTCTTTGCACGATCGACGGACACCTCATGAGTCACATCATGTACAATTCCTTCGACTGTTCCTAGCATATGAGCAGTGGTCATCTTGGTTTTTCCAATGAACTGCAAGTATGCTTCTTCTCCGCTTGGTCGAATAATATGCATCGTAATATCAAACGGTCCCACAGTTTTTTGAATATAATTCCATTTTTCTTCTGCCAAGGAGCGCTCTTTTTCGGGCACGGTTGATGTAATCCAGCCAATTTCGGGTACTTTTTGACCTCCATAAATACCAAACAAGTTGTACACTTCCTGAGACCAGTATTTAAAATTCTTTTCGAAGTCCCAGTTGAAGCTACCAAAATGTCCTATCTTTTCGGCTTCGTTTAGTTTTTCGGTAACAGTATTAAACGTCCTTAGAAGATAATCCAAATGTCTGCGGGCACGAGTGCGAGCCGTTGCAAACCAAATGAACCCGAGAAAAAAGAAAAAAACGCCGACAAATATTGGAAAATCACGAGCCTGTGCCAAAACTCCGGTCTCTCGCACTAATGTTTGCAATGTGTCGGGATTCACTCTGCTATTGTAACAGATAATGCCAGCTTTCGGAGCTGAGAGTATTCCCTCCAAATGAGGTACATGATGATGAGATCAAAGACTGTGAGTACAAGAAGCCAAATGGAATGCGTAAATGTATACCGGTACAGTTGGTATACGATAAACAGTCCAAATGTGACCAATGCAAGCGGATAACACCATAGATACTTGCGCATCAATCCAATAATAATAAGCAATTTAATGATACCGTGCGTCATCAGGTAGATGCCGACAAAGTGTTTTGAACCTATCGATATACTATGCCCAAACTGGACCAAATGCTGCGCGATAAAATCATTTGAGTCCTGTGAAAGGTCATCCTGAGTAAGTGCAATGATCATCCTCGATAAAAATGCACCGCTAATCATATATATGAAAATACCGGATACGGTTTCAAGAAACGCAAAAGCACCCTTTAAAATAAGCGATATTTCGAAGAGTTCATGGAGTTGACGATTCTGAGTATCCGGTGTCATATAACCATACTAGCAAAAAAAGCTATAAAACCAAGTAAAAAATGCTACATTTAAACTATGCGTGCAAACACAACTGTAAGAACATTGCCTGATTTGTTGGCAAAAAATAGGTATTTTAAGCATGTCATTAAGAAGCATGGCGTCCCCAGCTGGGAAAATCGAGGAACCGTGTATCAATCCTTAGTGCGTTCAATTGTTTACCAACAAGTCTCTGGCAAAGCCGCCGCCAGTATTTTGAAAAAGTTTATAAGTATCTTTGGTACAAAATTTCCCACTCCGCAGCAAGTTTTACAAACCCCAGTAGCAACACTTCGTACGGCTGGTCTCTCGTCTCAAAAAGTTTCTTATATTTTAGATCTTTCGACCAAGATAAACGATGGTACCATCAAGCCGCGAGCATTTGCCAAAATGACTAATGAGCAAATTGTTGAACACTTAACAAAAGTAAAAGGGATCGGTGTATGGACAGCCCAAATGTTTCTTATGTCGACTCTCCATCGAGAGGATGTGCTTCCAACGCTGGATCTGGGAATTAAAAAAGGATTTCAGATTATGTATAAGTTAGAGGCATTGCCTACGCACGAAGAAATGGAGCTAATGGCAAAAAAATGGCGCCCGCATGCGTCCCTCGCATCATGGTATTTATGGCGCATTGCCGACGAACATAAGCCGGTAAAAAAGCTTGTTGTACGAAAATAATATTCTATGCAAAAAAGAACATGTATAGTCGCAGGTACCATAATGATTGTTGTAATTGCTGGTGTATATTTTGTTTTTCCAAGAAATTCAAAAATAACGAACTACCCAACAGCACAAACCGGCCCTATTGTGGCATTTGGGGATAGTTTGGTATACGGGACAGGGTCAACGCAAGGACACGACTTTGTTTCCGTCCTTTCGCAAAAGGTACAGCAGCCAATTACAAACATGGGTAGGCCCGGAGACACAACCGCACAAGGCATTGCCCGAATACCTGAAGTACAAGCGCTTCACCCTCGGATAGTCATACTTCTTTTAGGGGGCAATGACTATTTGCAGCGGGTACCAATGGACACTACATTTGCAAATCTAAAGACGATAATCTCGACCTTTCAAAAAGAAGGGATCATCGTTGTATTACTTGGAGTTCGCGGCGGAGTGCTCGTTGATCATTTTGCGTCCCCCTTTGCTGATCTTGCGAGTCAGACCAAAAGTGCATACGTGTCTGATGTACTCGACGGACTTATTGGCCACAAAGACCTGATGAGCGATGAAGTGCATCCAAATGATATTGGCTATGCACGAATAGCAGACAAAGTGTATCCGGTACTTAAGAGCGTCTTGCAATAGAGTTTGCAGCGCCAACGTTGATTGATGTCGTTTTTCCAAAGAGCGCGTAATACAACCCCTGAAAAACGAGATATCCAGATATGAGTCCGAGTATGATTCCTCCAGCAATATCAGAAGGATAATGAACACCGCCCATGACGCGTGCAATTCCCACAATAAGTCCAAGAGCATACGTAGCATACGCAAGATGCTTGTTTACAAACAAGAGACCCGTTGCAAGCGCAAAGAAAAATATCGTATGTCCCGAAGGAAAAGAGCTGGACGTATCAGTCAAAAGATGTGGAATTTGCAGTGCGGTATAGGGTCGCGCGTGATGGTAAAAATAGCGTACTAAACTTGCAACACCAAAACGAGCAAAAAGTGCACTAATAATCGCAAGTATATACAGTACAATATCCCCTGTACCTTTTGACGAATAGTGTCGGTACAACACATACGCAAGACAGAGAATATAGAGGTAGAGCGCGTATTGTCCAAAGAAAACTATTACATAGTCCATGAACTTTGATTGTCCGGCGAGATTATGTAACGAATAAAATAAAGAAAGGTCGATGTTTGTCATATACCCCATCATACAGCGGAAATTCGTTTTTTTGCAATAAGAATCATTTTTTCCTCTCGGGTAAGGTTTTTTATACGATATTCATACTTTTGAGCGACCGATCGTGTTGAACATTTTTTGGCAAATACAAGTGTCACCGGGCGGCGTGACTTGGTATATTGCGCTGCTTTTTTGGACGTATTATGTTCGTGTACGCGCCGTTTGGTATCGGTCGTGATGCCAGTATAGAGACTTTCGTCACGACACTGAACAATATAGACGTAATACATATCCTACGTAAACGTTATCAGTACAACTTCTGATTCGGTACCAACGCGCAATGGCGGCCCCCATGTTCCCGCCCCACTTGATACAAGTACATGCATCTTGCCATATGATTTTAAACCGTATGAATATCCCTTGTAGGCAAGGCGTGCAATGTATTCAAGCGGCCACATTTGTGCGCGATGTGTATGACCCGATATCTGAAGGGATATTCCCGCGTCCTCGGCAACATCTAAATGTTTTGGTTCATGTTTAAGTAATATCGATGGGAGTGCAGGATCATATGCAATATTCTTGAGCAGCATTCTAAAATCCTTTTCCTTGGATGCGTGCGCATAATCCACACCAATGATTTGCATGCCATTTATTGTGCGGCATTCATCCATCAATACCTGCATACCAGAACCCCTAATAGCATCAAGAAAAATGGTTTTATCTCCAAACTCTTCATGATTGCCGGTTATATAATAAATACCTTCCGATGGCTTAACAGTTTTAAACGGTGCGACAAGTACATGTAAGTCCGGCGCTTTTGTCCCATCAAACACATCTCCACCCACAAATACGATATCCGGAGAAAGACTTTGAATGGACGAAACCACCTTTTGTGCATGCTTCGAACCATATATTTGACCCAGATGAAGATCGCTCACCCATACCGCTTTTTTCCCTTTCCATGCCGCGGGCAAGTTGGGTATCGTAACTGATACCGAGTGAGTATATATTTGCTTTGCTCGCCTCACTCCGTACCAAGTGACAATGCATGCCCCCAGGACCACTACTACTCCAATAACTTCTCTGGCCTGTTGCCCATATATTCCAAAAATCATTTCACCAACACTTCCCAATGCCGAACCCATAAGGAGATACGCAAAGAGTCCCATCCATATTGCAGAGAGTGTGTAGAGTGCTCGGCTTACTGTATTGTAATAGTATTGTGACACTACCGACATTGCAATAAAACCAAATGTACAAAAACAAAGCAATGACAATAACAGTACAAAGAAAAAGGGCGACGCATTTGAAAATGAGTGCAGCAAAAATTCAAATATAGATAAGATGCCGAAACTCAATATGCACAATATGATGCATACAAAGATTAGAATCACGTACAATCGAGGCATACCTACTAGTATATTACACAAGACTCAAGTTTTTTAGGAAAAGTTGCAATTCGTCACCCTGGATTATTCGGTGTCCTCCCGCCGGCATTGTGCCGAGTTTTACATTTAGAATTCTTGACCGCTTGAGAGAGACAACTTCATTAAAGAGTGCTGCAACCATGCGGCGAATTTGATGCGTCTTTCCTTCAGTAAGTACAACGCGAAATGATTTTTCACCCGTAATTGTAACTTCACACGGTTTGGTTTCGTATCCTTCGATATCAACGCCACCTTCCATCTTTTCTTTAAAGTTTGTACGGAGCGACATCTTAACTTTTACTTCGTACGTTTTATCATGATCATATTTTGGATTGAGCAGTCTGTCGGTTACGCGGCCGTCGTCGGTGAGAATAATCAACCCTTCCGAGGCCTTGTCGAGTCTTCCTATAGGGAAAAACTTATGCATGCGCATCTCCTTTGGAACAAGATCAAGCACGTCGGTGTCGTCTATCGATTCTTTGTGTGTGTTTACACCCGGTGGTTTGTTGAGTGCCAAGTAATGATATGTTGGCTGCTTTCCTTTTCTCCGCACTTCTACACGATCGGTCTCTTGCACCATGTCGCCAAGAACAGCCTTTCGGTCATTTATGAAGACCATACCCTTTTCGACAAGTTCGTCACCCCCTTTGCGAGTACTGTGATTGGTAAATGCCAAATATTTATTGACGCGCATTGGAAAGGTGGCCTCGGTGCTTGATTGCACCGGTGCAGGCTTCATCGCACGCTGCGTACGTGATACGCGCCTGCCGGTACGAGAAATTGTCGTTTTAGGCGCGTTTTTATTGGTTTTTTTAGGATGTCTGTTCATACCATGTGATTTGTCACTTGCATAGTAGCACAGCATGCGGGTATTTACACCTCATTCCAAATATATTCTGCTAAAAGCCTGCCCTACTCACGCAGATTTTAAAGCTGGTTAAGTAGAGCGCGCGTTGCCGGGCCTACACTACCCACTTGTGAAAGACCATGTTTCTTTTGAAAAAGTTTTACCGCTACTTGTGTACGAGGTCCAAATGTTCCAATAATAGGACCGGAATACACGCCATCAACTGTTAGTAGATTTTGTAGCGCTGTTACGGCGGCGCCGCTCGATCCCAATGACAGAACCTTTGTAAATACATATTTGGTAGACGAATGAGGAGTTCCTGTTTGTGGAGCAGCCGGAGCTGTAATAGAAATAGGCGTGCCGCTTGCAACAACCCGAAGACCAAGTGAGGTTGCAACATAATGCCCTGGAACGTCAGAGAAGGTAATGTTCAAAACATGTGTACCAATGTCTGTAACAACCGGTGTCCAGTTGAAGATACCCAGACTATTTATACTCGTACTTGCAATTGATGTGTTGTACATACTATCGCTTATCACATATGTTGGTGAGGCAAGACTATTTTGCAATAAATTAAAGGTAACTGGAGTACCAACAGCAACAACCGCGCCTGGTGACAATGATCCGATAGTGAGACTTGGCTGTCCTACAATTATTACCTTTCTGACTGTTGTTGAATGACCTAACAAATCACTCACTATAATATTTAATGTATGTGTTCCTGAATCAATTGAAGTTGGTGTCCATGTCACCTTACCTGAGACGTCAATGTTTGATCCATTAAACGATGATCCGAAGGTAGAATCATATGCAAGATAGGTTGGAGTGGTAAATCCGGTTGTGTCTATTTGAAATGTAAACGGTATTCCAACTACGGTACTGCTTGCGCTCTCATTTTGGACAGTTGCTGATATTCCAACTACCGTAATAGGAATGGAAACTGATGCAATTACTCCATGATAGTCGGTACCAATAATTTGCAAAGTATGCTGTCCAACGTCTGAATTTGCAGGTGTCCAAACAACAGTACCCGATACATTAATATTCGTGCTCGAGATTGAAGAGTTACCAAATGAATCCTTAATTGTATAGTTTGGATTAAGTATTCCCTGCGGCGTTACAGAAAATGTAAACGGCTGACCAGTCGTTATAGAACTGCCCGGGATAGTCGAGGGAACGCTTAATGAAGATGTGGCGCTGACGGTTATTACTTGACTTGCAGAAGCTGCGTTACCATAAAAGTCACTCACCGAGACCGTCAGAGTATGTGGCCCCACATCGCTCATCGCCGGGGTCCAGTAAAAAGTCCCCGAATTAAAAATATCATCTGCGCGCAAAGTGCTTGATGCGGAATCAACAACAGTAAATGATGGTCTTGTGAAGCCCGTTATTGCAGCAAAAAATGAGACGGTTGTTCCGGGTGTTACGACTGTTCCAGGATTAAGCCCTTGAATTGATACTGTTCCATCTGCATGCGCAAATGAGATCGGTAAAAGTATAATTATTGATATAAAAAAATACACGAATAATATCCCCTGTTTTGAAAGTATGTGTTGCATGCATATATAGTAACACTCAAAAATAGGTATCATTTAAAAATCGACATCGTTCTCAATATATTCTTGTACTGTGTCCCCTTTTGCATCAAATCGTATGGTGGCTGAAACTTTGTTACCCGAAAGCGCCTGCGGCAGCCAATGTATATCAGATGACCACATGTCTTCATACGGAAGTGTATCGACTGCAAACCACTGTGGTTTCATTTCATCGGTCTCTTTTGGAATACCACTCCATTCGGTAATTAAAAAAGTATGACATTCAAATATAGGAACATCTTCAAAGAAAAATTTTAGATGTGCAATTTGTTTGGTATTACTCTCCGAAATAACAAGTCCGCTTTCTTCTTTGACCTCGCGCACCAATGCATCGAGAATCGATTCATTTTCGTTGACCTTGCCACCATAGCCGTTCCATTTACCAACACCAAAACCGCGCTTTTTCATACCCAAAAGAACTTCATTTTCACGGATGCAGTATGCTAGCGTCGCTTGCTTCATGGTATTGATCATACTACATCCCTGTTTACTTTCTACAGATTCCTGATAGAAATGACATATATGAGTTCAAAGGGTTTTATACAAGACTTTTTAACGACGGCAGATATCACAATTAATGGTACACGGCCCTGGGATATACAGGTACATAATGAGAAACTCTACGATAAAGTACTGGCAAAGGGTTCTCTTGGGCTTGGAGAAGCGTATATGGATGGCTGGTGGGACGCGATCGAGCTTGATCAGTTTTTTGTTCATCTTATGTCGGCCAAGATTCCTTCACGATTTATGTATAATCCGGTACTAGTTTGGACAGCGTTAAAGGCGCGCATAACAAATTTACAGCTCACGCGTGCGTTCGAGGTTGGAGAAAAACACTATGATGCCGGCAACGATTTATACAAGGCAATGCTGGATAGACGGATGACGTATACCTGTGGATATTGGAAAGACGCCAACACCCTCGATGAAGCACAAGAGGCCAAGCTCGACCTGGTATGCCGCAAGATTGGATTAAAACCTGGGCAAAATATACTGGATATTGGATCCGGCTGGGGTAGTTTTCTTAATTTTGCAGGTGAAAAATACGATGCACGCGGTATTGGTGTTTCGGTCTCAAAAGAGCAGGTGGCATATGCAAATAGTGTGCGAGTCTCAGACAAGGTTGAAAGCCGTCTTATGGATTATCATGATGTACAAGGTACGTTTGATCACGTTGTCTCCATTGGCATGTTCGAACACGTCGGCTACAAAAACTATCGGAGTTATATGCAAAAGGTATATGACGTACTTTCAGACGACGGTTATTTTTTGCTACACACTATTGGCAGCTATGTGACCACAACGCATGCTGACCCATGGATCGACAAATATATATTTCCAAACGGAATGCTTCCGTCAATTGCGCAGATTGGTACCGCGATTGAGAAACTTTTCATCATGGAAGACTGGCATAATTTTGGACCGTATTATGATTTGACCCTAATGCAGTGGTTTAAGAATTTTGATACACACTGGCCAGAGCTGCGCGACAAATATGACGATCGTTTTTATCGTATGTGGAAGTATTATCTACTCTCTTGTGCGGGAGGATTTCGCTGCGGACAGATTGAATTGTGGCAGATTGTACTTTCAAAACATGGAACCATTGGTGGATACCAATCGATCCGTTAAATTTTATACGTTTTCGTTAAATACTTTTTCAAATAACTGCTTGGTGCCGTTTTGTTTTGTTGTGGTGCATGGAATAACCGGTGCGCCTTGTGCGAGCGGCTTGATAATCTTTAGCTGATCTGCAAGCCCCTTTTGTGTAAGCTTGTCTGATTTGTTAGCCGCAATGACATAGTTTTGCCCACACTCTTTCAAAAGATCTATCATTTCAGTGTCATAGCGTGTGATTCCCACTTTTGTATCAATCACGACTACAATGACACGCGGCTTAACACCAGCGTCTGCAACGTACCAATAGATTAACTTTTTGAGCATTTCTTTTTCCTTGGGTCCTACTTTTGCATAACCATACCCAGGAAGATCCACAATGTATAGCTCGTCTTTGTTTATTGAAAAAAAGTTTATTTCGGTTGTTTTACCTGGTTTTTTGCCCGTCTTTGCCAATCCACCGTTATTACACAGGCTATTGATAACGCTGGATTTGCCAACATTCGATCGTCCCACAAAGGCAACTTGCGGTATTCCGTCGGTAACAACATCATCTGTACCCCGAACACCTTTGATGAATGTAGCTGATTTGATTTCCATGCTGAGAGTGTACACCAACTTGGACCAAATGGCTTCTTAGTTCTTTTTTTGACCCAGTCCAACAATATGCTCAAAGTGAGCATGAGAGACCGGCTGTACAGAGAGTCGTGAACCGCGTGCACGCACAAGCATTCCATCAAGTAGTGCGTCCGCCTTGATACTTTCCAAAGAAACAGTGTGTGCAAATTTTTCTACAAACTGTACATCGACACATTCCCATATTGGAGAGTCCGAAGTTGCTTTCGGATCAAAATATTCACTCGCGGTATCAAATTGAGACTGATCGGCATGTATAGGTGAGGCAACCTTTGCTATTCCTGCGACCCCAGTTGGATTGCTCATCGAATGATAAAAAAGCAACAAATCACCTGTTTTCATTTGTCGCATATAATTTCGCGCTTGGTAGTTGCGTATCTCTTCCCAAGATATTATCTTGTCTCGCTCAAGATCATCGATGGAATACATCTCTGCTTCGGACTTAATAAGCCAATAATTCATATAAACAGAAGTATACCGACAAGGGACGCTAAAAACAAAAAACCTGCCGAGTATTACCCGGCAGGTTTTCATTTCAAAGATCTAAAGAACTAGATTACTGTCGCGGCAAATAACTTCCAGCCGCCGACACACGCTGTCTCCGATCATATGTTGGCCAATAAGAACCGTCACCCGACGTGTACGTCGGCATGTAGGTGGCAGTTCGCGCGCGAGTGCGAGATCTATGCCCGACTATCGTAGAGCCGCCGCGATGATTCCAGCAGCCAGCAGATGCGAGCCACGGACGTGCACCTTGGGTGGCAAACAGATGCTGCGCAAATGCCCTGTTACCTGTTGGGGTATAGATATTCATCCCCAGGCTAAATGCTTTTCGTGCGTGGTACTTTTCGTTGATCTGGAATATACCAACGACGTGCGGATTTTGCCGATTGCGCAACACACGGCCGTTACCGGCAAATTGCTGACCATGCGATTCACACATACCAATCTTTGTCAGAAGATCTGCTTGTGCTACTTGAGTCAGCCATACTTGTCCGAGAGCGAACAGTACGACCAGCTTAACGATATGCATTGACTTCACTACGCATCTCCATAGTTATTACCCCTATTTCAACCTATAACGTTGAGACGTTTTTGTCAATAGTAAGCAAAAAAGTGCAGGTATGTGGTTATCCATTATCAGCACCGTTTCGTAAGATATAGTGTACACAGACGTCATACTTACATACCCTTTATGCATCATGACTAATTATCAATTTACTTATACTTATATGACTATTTCAAAAAACACCTATATCGCGAGCTTGTTTCTTGCAACGCTTTTTGCATTATTAGGACTTGTATTCGCAACATCGGTTGGCGCTCAGGTCATTGGTTCTCAAACGTCATCCTCCGTAGGGACTCTTATTGCCCCACAGCAGCAACGATGTTTCAATTTCACACGTAACCTTTACGTAGGCACTCGTGATCAGTCAACCGCAGGAGAAGTAACAAACTTGCAGAACTTTCTTGCGTCACAAGGATACTTCTCTCAAGGTGCAACCGGATACTTTGGTGCACTTACCATGCGTGCAGTCATGAACTTTCAGCGTGACAACGGAGTAAGTTCAACCGGATATGTTGGCGTACAGACACGTGCGCATATGGCAGCAAAATATTGTAACTATCCTCAAGCAGGAGTCGTGCAGCTACAGTATGTTTCTCCAAATACAGGACCAGTTGGTGCAACTGTAACCATACATGGTTCAGGGTTTACATCTGACAATACGATTCTCTTTGGTGGCGGAGCAATAGTGCACGCTGTATCAAACGATGGAAGCACTCTTACATTTACTGTTCCAAGTTCTCTTGACCCAGCTTGTAGATTTACCTCACCAATGTGCGCTGTTCTTTCCCGACAAACAACACCAGGCGATTACCAAGTGTCAGTTCAAAACGCCAACGGCACCAGTAATGCAGTAAGCTTTACGGTGACCAACGATACAACTACTCAGACTCCCGTAACAATTTACTCAATAACTCCAACACAAGGCCCAGTTGGTACAACGATCAACATTCGAGGTTTTGGATTTACTTCAAATAATACCGTCCACTTTGGAGCCGGTGCGTTTGGAAATATTCCGATAACATCGAGTATAGCGATTGCATGTACAACCGACCCAACCTGCCATGGCGGAATTAATCAGACACTTACGATTACAGTTCCTTCATCCATTGGTCCGTACTGCCCTCCAAACTCCATGTGTGCAATGTACATGCAGTTGATTACTCCGGGAACCTACACTATCTACGTCCAAAACGAAAACGGTACCAGTAACTCGGTTACATTTACCGTGACAGGCGGTAGTACTTCAAACACTGGTCCTTCGATTAGCGGAATAGACGCACCAACAACACTCGCTCTCGGTACTCAGGGCACATGGACAGTGCATACAGCAACCATGTCAAACGCAACCAGTAACTTGCACTACTCAGTCGTATGGGGTGACGAAAACAATATGGCGGCGAGTCAGATAATGGCTCCTGCCCCTACCACTGTCCAGACAAGTGCGACATTTACTCATGCGTATAGCCGGTCTGGCATTTACACACCAATGTTTACAGTTACTGATGACAACGGTCGTTCAGCAACAGTTTCGGCGACAGTAAATGTTACACCGCTTTACTAACTTGTAGCGAATTCAAATAAAAAAGCGCTCGACGCGAGCGCTTTTTTATTAATTATTTTTTCGTTATTGTAAAAACAAAACGATATGAAGATATTGGTATTGTCTCTTGCGGAACTTTTTGTGGAGTAACTTCGGTAAGAGTGACAATCTCTGCTTCTGTTGTAGTAGGAACGCCAAGCTCCAATACCATTTCGGACGTTCCCATTGCACTGGTTATTTTGGTGCGAACCTTTACAGTACCTGCCCAGATACAATTTACATTTGCAGGACATCGACTGTCTTCGACTACCTCAATTGGTGTAATAGTGACACCGAGGCCAGTAACTTTTTGTCCAACGGTTGTGTGAACAGTTGAAGAAGTTGCATTTACTGAAGGACATGCTGCAAATTCACAGTTTGGACCAACACGACCAACTGCGCTACCGTCGGGACAGATTTTTGCATCAGCAAAGCACGCCGTTGGCTGTTCGGAAGTTGTTGTTGCAATTTTACTTGTATCAGTAGCTGGAGCTAAAGTTTCTTGTTTAGTAACAAAAAACCAAAGTGCCGCAAGAACGATAATAGCGACCAGTGCGATCAAGATTTTCTGAATGTTCATGTATTGATACTAGCATACTGTTGTTGGTTTTATAGATACCGTTATACTGTATAGATGCGTCGAATGTACGACATACTTATCTTGGTCGTAGTTCTCGGTATCGGAGTATATCTCTACTCTACACACAAGAATCAGGCATGGGCAATGCTGCGCGAGGCTCGCTCGAGCGTTGCTCCATGTTCGACACCGCTCACATATTCTATTGGTACGGTGGATTCACATTTTGGGATTAAAAAAGATATGTTAATCAAAGATCTGGCAGAAGCTGAAGACGTTTGGGAAACACCTGCTAAAAAAGAGCTTTTTACATATGTCGCAACCGGTGGCGACGTGACGGTAAATCTGATATACGACAACAGGCAAGCATCTACGGACGCTTTAAAAAACATTGGTCTTGAGGTAGATTCGAGCCTAGCTAACTATAACGAGATTAAACAAAAGTATGCAGCCCTGCATGCGCAGGTAGCGAACGAACAAAAAACATATGATAGTGAGACCTCGGACTACTCAGACGAGGAGGCAGCCTACAACGCCGAAGTCGAACAATGGAACCAAAAAGGTGGTGCGCCTGGATCTGCCTACGCACAACTTCAGCAGCAAAAAATTGCTCTCCAAGCTAAATACGCACATCTTAAGGCTCTTCAATCAAAATTAAATTCTGACATCGATACCCTTAACGCCGAGGCTACTGTGTTGAATCAACAGATTGTGCAGCTCAATTTGAACGTTGATCAGTACAACCAAACAGGATCATCAGGCGGAACCTTTGAAGAGGGCGTCTACGAAGAAAAAAATTACATACAGACAATCAATATTTATGAATATTCAAATCATATTCAGCTGGTACGCGTACTTGCCCACGAATTGGGTCATGCACTTGGCCTCGAGCACGTGGATAATTCAAAGTCGATCATGTATAAAATCAATACGAGTACAAGTCTTGTTGCGTCATCCCAAGATATTGCAGAGCTTGATCGTGTGTGTCGCTTACAGTAACGCTGAACGTGTATTGAATATGAGCTACTGCTCAAAGAATAGACTCTATGTCTGACAATGTATCAATGACTTTCCACGCGCATTTTTCTATTGGAGAGCCGGTAAATGTAATTCCCCTATTAGTTTTTTTAAACATCTCAATGTCGTTTGCACCATCTCCAATACAGGCGCAGGCACTCAAGGGTACAGAAAGTTCTTCTGCTATTGCCTCCAAATATCCTAACTTTGCCAAAGTGTCGTTACCGCCAGAAAGAATGGTTGAAAGTCTGCCGTCTTCCCCAAAAACCATCGTGTGATTTGCTTTATGGTCTTCTATGCCCAATTCCTTTGCTACCATCGAAACCAAAATGTCTATCGAGCCTGATACTAGTGCAACTTTGTATCCCTGCGACTGAACATAGGCTACAGCTTGTCGCGCATGCGGTGCATATGTATATTTTGAAAGAATGTGGCTAATTCCATCTCGACTGGCATCATCGTGCAGTTTATATATTTGTAGCAATTTTTCGTTCCACTGATCATTGTTGATATGACCGTCCATATATTCTTGAAAATATTGCTGATCTTGCTCTAGAGTTACGCCGAGCGCTACTCCTAATTCCTTCCAGCTATTATGAGTAATCAGCGTGTCATCAAGATCAAAACAGACGAGTTGTATTTCGGAATTCATTGCAGCATTATAAACTCAAAAGGATAATTGAAACACCTCCCAGGGCAACTCCTATAGATTGTACAAGTGTCAGCCTTTCATTGAACGCAAAAACCCCGATACCTATCGTTGCAACAAGAGAAACAATTGACCAGATAACGCCAGTGGTCGAAAGCTGATTCTTTTCGTAAATTGCCGGGAGCCACGACGCTGCACTAACGATGTCGACAAGAATAAAAAGTGTAAACAAGACCCAACCAGGATTTAGCGCAAACTTTTTTGAAAGAAATTCACCAGCAGCAAAGAATAATGCCGAAATTGTGATCCATACCCATAACGGAAGTATTGTAAAAAAAGTCATGCCAAAATTGTAGCATGAATTAAATTTTATACAGGTAGGCCATGTTTAAATTATAAAAAGAAAAAGCCTACTTACCCGAGAGGGGTGTTCGGCTTTCAATCAGCTTATCGCCTATTCGCGATAAGTATACTGCGTATGTCACTTAAAGTTCAGTTCCAGATACTTAAGCCTGGAGTTTCCCTTCATAGTAATCCAGAATTTCCTTTTAACAGGCAGAGCAGTTCCCGGTAAGTGGACAAAATTCTCTCCGCAAATAACTCCGTCCTGCTCTAATCTTAATAAACGTTTGTAGAGATTCGAAGGACTAATGGAGTTGTCATACTCAAACATTTCGAGGCCGTTAAGCCGACCAAGGTCTGACAACAATGCCAGAATCTTGAGTTCCTGCTTTTGCTCCCGAGAATGTAACAAGGAAAGCCAAACAAGTATCGCGACGACTATTACAATCATCACGAATCCCATTCCAAGATAAAATGACATTTCTATCTCCCTGAGTTATTGGCGACTGAGGGCAGCTTACCACTATTTTACCTCCTGTCTATTGAAAAAAGCCTACTTACCCAGAGCGGGTGTTCGGCTTTAAATGAACTCTTGACGATCACATATATGATAAGTATCAGCGAATGCTATCTATAATTCTTTTCCAGATATTTTAGTCTCGTAGCTCCGCGCATTGTGATCCACCATATTTTTGTAGGATCGCGAGATTGCGTGGGTTTGGATGGACCTTCTCCAGCTATAAATCCGTATTGCTCCATTCTTGTGAGACGAGCATAAATTGCAATAGATCCAATCTTACGGTCGATGTTTATAATCTCATGACTCTTTGCCCGCCCTTTTTTTGATAACACTCTCAAGATTTTAAGTTCTTGCCTTGCCTCCCTGAAGCCTAAAGAAGATGACAGAATATACATTAGTATGCATATGGCGATTGCCATTAGTGCAGCTTTTGGATCGATTTGCATTTCTATCTTCCCACGTTATCAGCAGCTAAAAACAGCTTACCACTATTTTACCTCCTGTCTATTGAACAGCGATTTGTCATTCTTTTACTTTTATAGCACGACTTTGTTTAAAATGTTTGAGATATGCAACGATGATAAAGCATATTATTACCAGCAAAAACCAAGAAGTAATCTTTTGAAAGCCCACGACTTCCCACGCATGAATTTGGCTTGGATACTTCCACGCTCCATAAAAAGTAGCAATATTTTCTGCGATCCAAACAAAAAAAGCAATGAGTAAGAAGCCGACAATTAAAGGCATTCTGTATTCCCTCTTGCGCGGAGTGAAATAAATATTCGTTCGATAATAGAGTACAAATATGGCTGCAAAAAGAAACATTCTATAGTCATATATAAAATGATTAGTAAAAAAATTAAGATATATCAAAATACATAAAATAATACTTATCGAATATGATGGATGAACAGAAAGTCTTAGATGTAGAGACTTCCATGCTTGAGCAATATAACTACCAACTGCCGCGTACATAAATCCGCTATACAAGGGCACGCCGGCAATTTTAAGATAGCCTGGTTCTGGATACGACCATGAACCTATTGCTGGATTTGTCTTATAGATTTCGAGACACAGGCCGACTATGTGAAATAAAAATATAGTTTTTGCCTCGTCTACGGTTTCAAGTTTTAAAACAAGTAGCACAACTTGTATTAGCACTGCACCCACAAAGAGAAAATCATATCTATAAATGTTACCTACCAAAACATAATTTGATATAAGTAGCAGCAAAAGAAATAGCCCGGGAAATAAAACGGCACGCAATTCTTTAAGAGTAAAGAAAAAAAGTTCCTCTATGAGAAACTTTAAATCGAGTGACTGCCATTTTATTGCAGCAATAGAGGCTATTAAAGAGTGGCATTTCTTTAGTAGACTGTTCATTTTTAAACTCTACAGTGCCCTGTGTCGTTTGTAAAACGAGTTTAAAGGCCTGGGTATTTTTATATTTTAGAGTGTGGCAAACAAGTCGACTCCGTAGCCGTCCGGGTCAATCACAACGGCATATCGCTGACCCCACATCGCATCCCATGGCTCCTTGGCAATTGTGTAGCCTGCGTCTTTTATTTTTTGTACCGCAGAATCAACATCTGCTGGATTGTCGCACAAGATTGCAAACGAAGACATGTTTGACGGCTCTGTATCGATACCCGTATGTTCCTTAATCATTTCATAATTATCAATCATGAATCGTACAGAATCATTTTGGCGCTTGGCCTCAATATGCATTGCATCGTCTGGTACTTCGCCAAATTCAAAACCAAGCAGCTTATAAAACGCTACCGACTTTTTAATATCTTTGCTCACAACCCCAATTGCATCGAGTTTCATCTAGTAAGTATATCAGTATAAATAATATTTAAAATGAAAAAAGCCTACTTACCCGAGAGGGGTGTTCGGCTTTGTTCGATCCCCCTACGTCGCAAACGCTGATCGAGGGAGACCAATTGTCGGAATGCTTCCTCGCTCAACCCAACGATCGAGGAAATCGTCGCTTTGATGTGCAAATCCATGGTTTGTAAGCCATGAACAATACGCAACAGCGTCTTCGTCTGTCCTAATGATCCATTGCCTGCGAGAGACTTTGAATCCATCGGTAAACGAGTGGGTTCCAACTATGACCGTGTTGGAAGCGGCGTGGACTACCACGATTGCATGCTGGGTCATGGGGGCGGCTCCGCGAGAATCACAACACTATGTTGTGACTTCTAGCTAACAAGTTTGGCTTTCACCTTCCTGTTGGAGTAACCGTAGAAACTTTATTCAAGTATGCCTATGCTTACCATGATGCGAAGTTCCCATTTCCCGCTAGTATTATAGGATTATATGTATTATTTGTCAATACTTGCGACACGGGTACAGAGCTAAGATCCTTGCGAATTCTTATTTAAATGAAGGGTGCATTATACAAAAAAGCCACCACTCCAGAGCGAACCCCGGAGGGTGGCTTTTGAAGTGGCGGTGTGATGCTAGGCTTCACGAACATACGGAAACCACCAAGAGCTGGGGTACATCCCAAGAAGCAAAAGTTCTGAATGGAGACGGCGTCTACCGCCTGCGAACTGGAAGGTTCGCCCAAAAGGCATATTGCCCCACGTCTCGACTTGAAACAAGACGATTGCGACCGGTTCCGAGCCGAGATCACTTTCCAGATCGGCAGAACCAGTCGACATGACTTCGCGGTCTGTTGCTGGACGCAGACCGTTTTTGCGACCCCAGGCGACATGCCAGGATTGATAATGATCTTCTCCGATATTGTTAAAAGTATCTTCGCCAAAATTGACGAGTAGGACTTTTCGTGCAGGAACAATATCTTTTGAGATGAGTTCCTGCGGCACTTCTGAGCCAGTTTCAGGTGCCATAGCACGAACAAGTTGTTTCCAGTCGCGACCAATGTCGACGATGACTGGAATAGCAATTTTGCGAATTTTCAATCGGGTCCTTGTGTCGCTCATTTTAGAATCCCTTCTTGGTTCCAAGCCTCAATTAGCTCCGAATTTATATTACATATTAATTATACATATGTCAAATATAAAAGTGTTATGGCGTTAGAAAACGTACTGCCAGTGCCCGCGTCTGACTATTAAAGTTAGTGGGGATCGAAATCATAAGACTTGACTTATAGGTAAATTGGTATTATAACGCACGCAGTTCAACGTGTTCAAACAAGGGAGATTTAGATGCTTAAGGTTTTTATGAACATTGACGTCAATCTGGCGCCCAGTATGTTTATGCTCAAATTCGATCACAAAAGGGCCGGCCTCGCTATCCGCAAACTTGTTGCTAATGCAGCCAGCACCGAGGCCACAACCCTCGGAATCGAAGACATCGACTTTTTGCCACTCATGTATCCGCCCGGTGCACAATTGTCGGCGCTTTTCTCATTCGAAGTCGAGACCATTGGCTATCCTGATCGCAAGGCCAAACTGACCAAGAGCGTGGTTCGTCAGCTCAAGTTTGACATCATTGATGTGTTGGCCGACGATCCGAACGGCGTCAAACTCGATCCTGCTCAGCCTCTGGTTTGGATCAAATACCAAGATCCAGACGGTCCCCATATCTAACCGCAGCAAGAAGGAGTATGTTCATGGGAATGGCAGGTTTTTTTGGCTGGTCAATTGTGAGCGCCACAGGCACGGCACATCACGGATCGCAAGTCGCTAGCATTGTTCTGTCGATCATCGTATTGATCCTCATCGCGCTTCCTTTTCTCATTAGAATGAGACGGGAAGCCTGATGCAATTGTACCGCTCGAAGTAGCTCGGAGGAATATTTCTCTGCCGCTCCTCCGAGCGGCTTTTTTAATTATGATAATGCTACACTTTTTTAGTACTCAATCCAGACACCTTCGGAGACAGCGCCTACTTCCCCATCCACAACCCTAATAGCACTCTGATTGTCTATTCCATATAGCTTTGCTCCCGAAGATTTTATATAATTCAGATTCCCTTCGTTACTTACCTGTTCAGGAGTGTGAGGCGAAACTTCAAAATCTACTAATCCAAAACCATTCAGATCTGTTAGATTCGAATAATTGATATCACCATTATCTACAGCGGCTATCGCAATTGAAGGGGTGGCAACAATACTTCCTGCACTAATTCCCACATATACTTTTGTATCCTGTATCGTTTTAAGCCATTCGGCAAATCCGGCTTTACGAATTTGCTCGAGTAAGTAAAAAGTATTACCTCCGCTTACCATAATTACGTCCGTCTCGGCAAAGCGATTCTTCCAATCAATTTCTGGAATCGAAATATCAACAATATCGATCCAAGTAAATCCATACGCATAGAGATCTATAAATTGCCGAATGAACCAATCCTTATTTCCCTTTTCAATATTTGCTGCTGTTGGAATAAAACCAATTTTTATATCTTCGACTTTTTTACCAACAAGATCAATCAACGAATCGGCAATTGACTGATTTGTTATTCCCGCAGATGTAAGTAGTAACTTCATATACAAAGTATACCAAACTGTAGCCAATGGCAGCATGGAATAGTAGTGGAATTTTTGTGCAACATATGCTACATTCTGTCCAGCCTGTTCTGGGCGAAAGAAGGATTCCGTCATGAAGTTAACTACCCAAGACCTTCAGCGTTATAAAGGTGGTCAGCTCGAAGTTCGAAATGAGGGTGAAGACTATCTCTACCGTGGAGAAATCGCCGCCGTCGAGGTAACCGAAGGTAAACCAGTCCCCGGTTTTCCATCCGACAACTGCGGGGATCTCAATATCACACTCAAATGGGTCGCCAAGATGGAGGACGGTGGTGAATGGAATGTCAGTGACCGCCTCGACTACTCCGCAAGCCTGCTTATCTACAATGTTTCGGATGCCGAAGAAGGACGCCTCTTCTTACTCTCACCGATCTCGGGAGAGGCGGTCACACTGTTTCCGCAAGGCGGCAGTACGCTGGATCCTTCAAGAATTGTGGGCCTGAATATATCGGAATGAATAACCAGGGAGTGGCAAGCCATGGATATTATTTTTCTCATATGCTACATAGTTGTTGTGCTTTTCCAACTGCTGATAGAGCTACTAAAAGGCTCGCATAAGCATAAATGTAGCTTTTGCGAGTGTATCTGGGAGCATAATTCCAAGAATGAATTGCTTGATGATGCTCACAACTGTCCGTGCTGTGACATCGAACAATACATGATATATTCTGGACCCGAAAATCCTGAATACGTACATTGGGGAGAAAATGTATCGCTTACTGATGATCGCATTCAGTAAGCGATTTTTTTATGTAAAAATCCGGTTCTATATTGGTTTATTTGTTCGGATTAAATTCTATAATCCACTCAATACCATATGTATCTCTAAACATACCGGCGTCTGTGCCCCAAGGACTTTCCCCCATTGCCCCCTCTACTTGTCCTCCGACAGAAAGCTCATTAAATATTCTTTCAGCCTCCTCTTTGCTTTCTACTGCATGATGAATTTTACTTCTATTTTCATTTTCACTTACTTTTCCCATAATTGCAGGTACATCATTTCCTATAAGCATCGCGCCACCAATAGGCAAAACAATTTGCATGATTTTGTCCGCCTCTTCTTCTGCAACCGGAAATTCCGGACCGGCAAGATCACTAAAACGAACCAACTTTGTAAAGTCTCCACCAAAAACAGATTTATAAAAAGTAAATGCTTCTTCTGCATTACCATTAAAATTAATCCAAGGACTTATTGTTGTCATATATATAATTATACGATTATTTTGAAACCTTGACCATCATTAAGATAGTTTAAATTTATTATCTAACAATCTTGTAGTGAAGTGCTTCGATTCCACCGTCTAGTGATTCGGAATTCAAAAGCTCAAGATTCACTCGATTTGTAATACTTCTCATAAAGGTTATTCCGTCTCCAAGAATAACTGGACTAATGGTAAATTGAAACTCGTCGATAAGATCCATTTCCATTAATGAACGAGCAAGTGTTGGACTGCCAAATATTACCAAGTCTTTCCCTTCACCCATTTTAAGTTTCTTAACCTCTTCTTCTACATTGCTACTTATTACTCTTGTATTATTCCAGTCTTGTTCGCCAAGTGTAGTAGAGAAAACGATTTTCTCTACATTTTCAATCCATTCAGCATGTTTTTTATCATGCTTTGATGCTGAGGCATCATTTAAAAGAGTCGGCCACCAGCTTTTCATTAGTTCATATGTGACACGTCCATACATTGGAGATCCGACTGTTTGCACGAGTCGTTCAGCATACTTTTCAAGTGCCGGAGTAAAAGGAATCCAATCTAATCCTCCCTCTTTGGTGCCACAATAGCCATCAAGTGACTGATGCAAAAATAGTACAACTTTTCTCATATAGAGATTATAGCAAATTTTTGAAACAATTTGCTTATTCCTTGAACAATATCGATACTGACCCGCTTACAGGAATCATTGACTAAATAGCATTATAGTCGTAGAATATATTCACTGCCGAAAGGGCAGGTATGGAGCAATATGGCTCTATATACCTGAAAGAGGTATAAAATGTTTGGAAGAAAGAAAGCCAAGCCACAGACTGGCAGCGCGACCGATCTGTACGTGCTGAACATGATCGCCCAGGTGCTTAAGGATAATCTCAATACAGAGATTTTCCTCACACAGTACCGACTCGACTATGAATCCATCATCTCTCGCGACAACTCCGCGGCGTTCAATATTGCTCTTCCTCCTGCAGAAGAATTGTGGGCTGTCAAAGCGGTAAGGAAGGTGCAAGCGGAGGTTCTTTTTGCCTCGCCGTCGGTTCGCACTCCCTTTGGGCGCGAGAACCAGCTTCCCAATCTTCCTCGTGCCGTGGTCCTAATGACACTCGTCAGCCAGACTTCCGGATTTTATCTCTGGGAAGTCGAGAGTATGGAAGTGTACGTCGAATATTGGCCCGGGCGCCAGGCATTCCATTTCGTTCGTAGCTTCTTACGCCACATTGCAAGCTCCAAGGAAGATAGTCGACCTAACCTCAAAGGGATTTCGAATTTCCTTCGGGACAACGGCCCGCGAGAGGTCACCTACAGAATCTAAGTTCTTTGCTATAAACTGACGGCACCCGATTAATTTTGGGTGCCGTTTATTTTTTTACATAATCGCTTCCGGACTAGATCTATATCCAGACCGAGGTTTTCATTTTGCTGTTGGCTACAACATGGGACAATGTTGGAATTTATTTGACAAAATGTTTTTATCATGCAATAAATATAAAAGAACCTTTAGGGAGTCATGACATGAAAGTGCTAGTTCTTGACCATCGAGCAGGCTGTATGCCGCTTGAGCCGTGTATAGCATGCCGGTTAGTCGGCCATCTTCGCAATTCAATGACGCTTGAAGCATTTCAAGTCTACCAAGCACTACTAAGCGAGGCCAGTGATATTCTTCCTGACGAGCATGTTGAAGATGCGATGACCAATGAAGGAGTGCATGTACTTGATCTGAGCATAACTACAACCAATAAGCTTGAACAAAACAATATTGTGACTGTGAGCGACCTGTTGAAAAAGACCCGGTCTGACCTACACGCAGCCGGTTTTAGCTCATATATTATTGGCGCAATATGTAAACGACTCAAGGACAGAAATTTGTACTTACGACCCTAACTAAACTGCCCGCCGACGGAGACGCTCTCTTTCGGGGGCGTTTTCTTTTTAAAAAATGCCTGCTGGCAGTCTGGGACGATGTTGGAATTTTTGCCATATGAAAAGCCGCCCAAACCAATACTGGTGAGGCGGCCTTTTTGATTTTCGTGTACTCAAGTTTATGAGGCCTGTTTTCGGATGCGATAAAGAACCAGTCGTGCGAGAAACTCGATCGCAACAGGAACGATCAGTGTATCACCTTCCTCGAACATATCTGCTGTTATTTCAAGGATTGGAAACCACTTTGAAGACGCAGCAAACCAATCTTTGGCAGCCTCACCGCGAATGTAGACTTGTGTCGGCCCACATTGTCGCGTGTCCATTTGAAGAGAGAGTATTGCCGTCGATGCCTCGCCCCTTCTTCGTATCTCGACGATTTGGTAGTTGTTGTATGTTCCCAGATCGTCGCCGCACAACGTTTGACTTTGAACCAAACCAAAGACAAAGCGTTTGGTGCCTTCGATAGTCTTGACTTCGATCGTGGTCGTCGGAATTGACGCGAAAATCGCGTCGCAGTACGAGCGAACATTTTGAGACATAATCTCTCTCCTCCTGTGTTCTGAACAAAACAATACCACGTTTGCAATAACACGTCTAGCTTGCAATCTGGGACGATGTTGGAACCTTTTTGGATAAATGAAAACCCGCCGTCAATGTAGACCGGAGGGTTTTTAATACAAACGAAGGTGATGTCAAACTTTTAAGTATGTGTCGAGGGAAAGTTGCATTTGAGGTGTCTGTGCCACAACAGGAATGTTGTAGGTAACCGCAAAACGCACCTCTCTCTTCATGCCATCTGTTAAATCAGTGCCATAGAGCCAGACTTCATCGATGATCCTTCGACGAAAGTATTCTTCGATCATCGTCTGGGCGAGTGCGCGGTCTCGTGGATCTGGCGTGAGATATCTCCTTGTCAGTGCACTTGGAAAGACGGGAATAATTTCTTCGGAATGAATACTTCTACAGATAGCAACAACTTTCTGCATATTTCCTTCTATGTCTCCCGACATTGGATGTGCTATGAAAACGAACTTCATCTTTAATTGCTCCTTATGGGAGTGGAAACTTCTTTCAAGAAATTACCATTCAAAAATACTTAAGTCAAGGGCTGACAGTCTGGGACCACGTTGGAACTATTTTAAAATACTTAACCAGCTAAAAGACCTTCGATTGGCACCAAATTGTAGGAATAAGAAGCCTTGACGTGAACTATCCTTATACCCACCTTCTTCATTACATCATCGACCCATTCATCTCTTATTTTTCTATCATATCTATCATGAGATCTATCATCTAATTCGATTACCAATTTTGGAAGGAAAGTAGCTTTATCAAATAGAACAAAATCTACTGACTTTCTATCGATTTTATTGTTATATGTTTTTCTCATCAATTCATTATCAGCAACTGAAACTAGTCCGGATAACGATACTTGAGGAACAATAAAATATTTATTTTGGTTTATTTTTTCAAGATTTCTAAAAAAATTTAACTCTGAATTTGTCATAAAATACTGCTTCCTTACATAGGGCATGGGATCTTTCTGCTCTTGAATAGAATGTACTTCCGGATGCTCGACTTCCACATTCTCGCCCTTTTGAATTAAAGAAAATACAACTGCTAACCCTATGATGATTAACAGGATAATAATAAGTGTCATCGACATAGTTTACATTAAAAAAACAATATTGGCTGGCTGTATGGGACGATGTTAGAATTTTAGCTTTCAACAACCGATATATGCATTACTTCTACAACCCAGTCAACAAAGAGATCAGGCAAATCAAAGTAATGCTCACGTTCGTTCCATGACTTTTGAATAAATGTAAGGTTTTTTTCTTCAGCCCATATATGGACTTTATTAATATGATCAGTAGGATTTTCAGAAACAAAGGAGATTTGTGAATCTCTTCGAGTCTCACCTTCTAACGGTATACCATCTACCTCAATGAGCTGGATATCAAAATTAAGTCCCTCTTGGCCAATCATTGCCCAACCATTGCCTTCTGGGCGATACGACACTTTACAACCAAGTAATGCAAACATTTCGATTACATTCCCTAGGCTTCCTCGTTGTATACGCTTTGCTGTGTGATGTAGGCGTGGATCGGGATTCATGACATAACTATATCAGATTGCTCGCTGCCTGGGACGAGGTTGGAACCTTTTTACAACTATGTTAGAGTTCTCTCCAGATCATCAAGGAGGTCACCATGTTTAAAATTTTGATTGTCGAAGATTTGATACACGAACAAGATCGGTATGCGGAAAACATGCCAAATTTCGAGCTTCTCCAAGCGTTTAACTTCAAGGAAGCCTCGGAACACTTCCACGCTCACCAGAATGAACTCGCAGCAATCGTACTCGACGGCAAACTTTCTCGGTACGAATATGGGCATGCCTTGGCTGCATCATTCCGTGAACAAGGCTATAGAGGTCCGATGCTAGCAACGTCTTCTGACGAGGATCTCAGGAGACGTCTTATGCACTATGGCTGCGACCACTCGGTAAACAAAGATGATGTGCCAGACTACTTACGAAAGTTGCTGGCGTAACATGCCGGAAATTAATGCCACAATCGCCCGATGTTCTCGGGCGATTTGTTTTATGTAGTGTGAATGTAGTGGAAACGATGTCAGATACCGTTTTTAATTTTGCTGGACACTGTAGAGGCTATTCGAACCTTTTTTGTTCATAAAACTGCTTCATATTCAAACTAGTGACTTATTTTGTTCTACTTCTATTCTACGCCACTTAAAATCCATTGGATCTCTACCTTCGTAATACGTATCACTCTGAATGTAATATGACAGGTGTTTATATGGCGACTTCCTTTCACCCTTAAATTGGGTGAAAAACTGCGGACGATAACTATACTCATCACCTCTGCCATCTATATATTCAATCCACTCATAAGGGATTACACCCGCCTCTAGAGCATTATACTCTTCACGCACTGTACTTTCCTCTTTTTTGAGTGTATAGCTGCCATCCGGTTTTTTGAAGAGCTCTCTCACGCCACAAAAAAATTCAACACCATCAAACTGCAATGCTTTCAATTCTGCACCCAGATATGTGTAGCCATCTTTATTCAAGTCATTATTGTGCGGATAGTATTTCAAATACTTCTTAACGTTGACTAGTTCGCATTTACTACTAATACCATTATTTATTCTGGCCAATAAGGGTTCAACTTTCTTTCGCACACTGTCTTTGTATACGAGTTTGTCCTTCAAGTTGAGCTGCAGAGACAAAAAATATACATGGTATGCAATAAAACCGCCTACGACAATTCCTATAATTCCAATAATATTGTTTGATATCCAGCTCATTGTGTATTTTCACTTATTATTTACAACTCTATAGTGTTGTCCATCAGTCATTTTTAATCTCTCCGCATCCCTCATTTTTGCGAGCTCATATAGAGAAAATGGTACTTTAATATTTAGATCCGTAGTTTCTTTTGCTTTTCCTATTACCTGACTGATAAGATACTCTGCAACCCGTGCATTTGGTTTCTGCTGGTAAACAACTTTTTCACCTTGGTCATCGATGACTTCGTAATACATTCCCTTTGCAGCCTCTATCTGCCCAGTAAGAATTGGTTCTAATTCGGCTGTAATGCGTTGTATGGCATAGTTTCTAGCCTGTTCAGCTGTTATGCTTGCTAAGCCCCTTTTACGTCCTGCGTTTGGCCGTGATCCTCCTCTTGCTTTCATATGTGAATATTGTAACGCTACTCTCATGAATAACAACTAAAGTATGATTAAATCAATTAATCAGGTTCAAAATGGCGTACTTCTAACTTGATTAATAGTCTATATAATGTGAATTTATGATAGGTGATGTACCAACAATTAAAGAGCGGGTTGCTCAAATCTTAGAAATTTTAGGTCCAGGAAGCAAATGTTTTGGAAATGGCTGGGCCATGGATTTCAAAAACGAGAAAGAACTACATATTTTTCTATCACAATTGAAATCTGAAGAAATCATCTCACTTGGGATGTTACTTATTTTTTTCAAGGTTATTATGGAGTCCGTTTCTGTTCTATTGGTTGAAGAAGAAGGAAAACGTCGCACCCTTCCCGAAATGTTTGCGGACATGGCCTGGTCAAACATAGCAATCGCCGTGATGTTTTCCATCGTGGATAAATTTACCAAAGAACATGCGGAACCTCGTGTAAGTTTTGTGGATTTTCTAAAAAACAAATTTGACGAAATTAAAAACGTCGATTCGCTTGAAAAACTTGCTGCTGAGCATGCTGCTCAACACCCACCATCCATGAGAGCAAGACTAATATGGTTTTATTCAACCTTTCTAACTCCAGAAGAAGTGCAGAGGGTTGTAAGTTGTTATAGACCATCTGAGCGAGACGATCTGAGAATAAATAACCTAGATGATGTCATTAAAGACTTGTACGATAAAATACGAAATGGTTTTTTGCATGCTGCTGGACTCGATTCCATAGTAACTTCCACAATCGTTTTGAAATCAAGTGTCATCAAAAATTCAACTGGTCATCCGGTTATACAGATGCATATGAACTTAACGCCGAGTGAGATTCTTTTTCTGAGCTGGAAAGCAATATTTGCTTCTCTGGGCTACAAAGGTGAAATCACGAAAGCACACCCTACAAAGTAAGTTATTCTTCGTTGGAAGTCGCAAGGTATTCAAAAGGATCAGGTGATTGATATGCCATCCTTTCTCGTATAATGTTTATTACATCCTCATCAACTCGATACTCTTCACCAAATGGCAATACGCCAAAGGGGATTGGATTTATAGCGTGCGGATTATGGACAACGTAGAAATGCTCACCCATCTCATCCGGCAGACGCGGACTATTAATTACATGCGGCACGGAATAAATTACAGCACTTATACCAGCATGTGCGGGATTCTCGAAAAAACGCATAGATACTGGATTACCACTTTTCTTTGAAATTTCGGGTAGTGCCCCCCAAGATCTTTTTGGTTCGACGCTTCTTGAAGGCTCGTCCATGGCAGGTACTGGAAAACTCAACGTTTGGTGACCGACACCAAAAAGAGCTTTTAAAATGAGTGATGGGGGAATTTCCACATGACCCAATTCAGAACGGTCGATTGCTATGACATATGCCTCCGTCTTCGCAACAAAGTCATTTTTTACATCAGAAAGATATTTCTTATGCTTTGTGTCCAAGGCAGCTGCAACGCGCAAAAGCATTTCATCCACAGGTATACTTCTTACAACTTCATACGCATGGTCTGGTACCCTGTCTGCCCCATCTCCCGGGTTTACAGCAATTGCCTCTATCCACATAATACGTTCACCATTTACGTCCTGCACATCAAAGTCTGCGCCGGCACTCTTATGTTCGCCTAACTTGAAACCATGATTGAGAAGCGTCACGCCCAAATACAATTCCCAGGAACGCTGCGTAAAATGCCTTTTGAACTCCTTGAGGAAATGTGGATCAGCATATGGCTCATACAGCGTCCACATGCTTTCCATCCACTCCTTTGTGTGTCTTCGGAGCCCATACGCACCTTGTACTAAGTATGCAATATCGTATTGGGGAAATTCCATATGCAGCGCCTCGAGCTGTTCGTCGCTTTTTAATTCTGCAAAATGTTCAGAGAATAGTTTCATGCGGGCTTTATTCTGTCTAGACTGTATAAGCAGTATTTTTCTCCTGTTCCAATAGTTCCATGAAGGCAACTATACTACTTGTCTCGCTAATACCGCAACTCTATTGCCCTCTGAGACATTCGGTTCATGGCGCTGGTACCAGTCCGAAATAGTGATGGAAAAAACTTAGTGTTAATTCCTGAGTATCGGCTGCCGAGATATAGTCAGGATCTTTATCCACTGCATACATATATCTTCCGTAACTTGCAACAGTGTCATCTATGATACCTTCTATAGAGACGTCATATCCGATTCCCTTCATTGCATTAATTACCGGAGAAATCAGAGCGTAGCTATCACCTATAATTTCAATGACGATTTTTTTTCTTTCTTGCAGAGCTTGCCGCAAGACAAGATCACTTACATAAGAGGCATACTCCGAAATTCGAGGAAATTTCACACCAAATGCTTTTTCTAGCGAGAGATGGATTTCTCCAAAATCAAAATTAACGTAGTTGATAGAAAAATTCACCCTGCGTGATGTCGTTTTTCCGCTACCCACTCCTCCCATAAAAATAACAAATCTTGGTGGATCGTCCGATCTCCCTCTATTAATAAATGTTTCTGTAATTTTCAGCAGAGAGAGATACTCTTCTGCGTCGAATTTCACAATCTCTTGCCTTGGCTCTATATATTCCGTGCTAATATCTTCTATTACATTTTTATTGCTCCCATTTTTACTTATCATTTTCTGAATCATTCGCTCTGTAATTCCATCCTCATCGGGTTCGTCCAAATTTGGATCATATTGACTATCAGTCTCATTTTGTGCGATATATAAACCAAACCATCGTATTCCAATCATGTATAAGCCCGAACCAAGAAGTGACCAAAATGCGGTGAATAAGTGAGCCCATAATAGTGCAACAAGTCCCGTAAAGAAAACACCAACTCCTAGAAAAAACACTCCTAATATAGTACCGACAGGACCGAAAGAAATGTAGGTGTTAATGAGTGACTGAAACCACAGGTCAACACCGATCGCATATGAGCAATAGACTAGAGCCGACCCAGCGAATATTCTGTACTTGCGAAAAATGCAAAGAAACAAAAAGATTATAGAAAGTAGGGCTGCTATGTAATCTACATATTTTAAGAGAGGCGCAAGATAATCTGTATAAAACCAAACTCCTCCTCCAAAGAGTAATGTGGGTATAAAAAGAAGTAGCGTAAGTGCTATTGCGATATATACTAAAAAAATTAAAAAAGCGCCGATCAAATTTAGAAATGAAAGTATTTTGCTCATAGCTTTTTTGCATTACTGATAATGCTGATAGCTGGGCAACATAAAGCCCGCTACCAGGAGGCCTTGCGGCCCTATGCAAGTTTCCCTGCATAACGCGACAAACGCCCTGATAACGGGTTTTCTACATTTGTCGCGATTTTGCACCATGCCATCGATTACTCGATAGTTTAGGCACTTGCCTTTCGGCTCGATATTGGTTGTGTATATACATTTTACACAATTTATGACAAAAGCACATTTTTTTACTTATACACGTATCAAATTTTACATACTTATATTATGTGATATTGTTATTAGGAAAGCAGAGAATACAGGCGGCGGCATTTATGCCAAACCCGACTTCTCGAAGAAAAGATAATTTCATAGATAAAAAATAAGATAAATTTTAAAGATAAACCTTTTGGTTTGTTATCTTATTTGCGTTTAGAAATGATTGAAGTCTATTCTTCATCCACCGCAAAAAAGAGTTCCATCAATCGTGGGTACGTCCTTTTAAGGGTGTGCAGGTCCACCACGATTGAGCCTGCATAACCTTGAGCGGATGTATGCTAGATAAAGCAAAATATCTGAACCAATTCAGAGATCTCCACGAAATTAAGACTGGCAAAATCTTATCTGAAGATGATACTCTTCTGCTTTTTGAGAAATTGGTGACGCTTGTGGATGCAGTTCCTCTAGCTGTTCAAAAATATGGAAACTAATAGCTCGATTCAAGCAATCGAGACCCAAGGTATACGACTAGTCGTTTGTTTCAGTGATAAAGACAAGGTAAAAATACCTATTACACTTGAAAATCCTCATGAAGATAAACTTAAGGCCATAAATGCACAGGGTTATGGAATCTTTGAGACAGCAAATTCTTTTTTTGCTACACATGAGCAATTAAGAGAATCTGGTGCTAAAACAAAGCGTAACAAAGAATTTTTAACGAAATTGAATGCAGTTTTTGCTGATCTTGATGTATGCAAGGACGACGAAAAAATTAGTGAGTCGGATCGTGAAAGTCGCAAGACTGACCTTAAAATGGCATTTACAGCTCACTGCTCACCTTCAGTGTGGATTATAACTAAAAATGGCCTACAACCACTCTGGTGGTTGAACGAAGACAAAATTGATACACATACTCAGGAGCGATATAAGAACGTGGTAAATGGTGTAATACAATGGTCAATAAAATATGGTTCAAAAGGCGATCCTGTAAAGGACGTAACGCGTGTGTTGAGAAAACCAGGATATTATCACAACAAATCTGAACCTTATTTAATCACTGAGGAAAATGGTAACGGGAAAACATATACGATTACTGAACTCGAACAATACTTTCCCTATACTCCATCGCAATCTAAAGCAGAAGAGCCTGTTAGTCAGAAGAACACTGAAGCTAGCGCGGATCGTGAGGGTTTCGATATTCAACAAACCGCAATTGATGTATGGGCAGAACTTGGGAAAAAGGCCGAGTTTAATAAACAGGGGCATCTTGTTATAGATGGTGTTACTACTGCTACATTTAAAGGCCGCCAAGGTGATGGAAATTACATTGCAACAACGAGTAGTGACTTTCCGGCAAAAGGTAATGCCATTACTTATGTTGCCGAAACACTTAAAATTGATAACAAGGAGGCCTATAAGTGGTTATGCAATAAGTATCCAGATCAGTCGAAAAGAAATAATTTTGCTGAAAAAAAGCCAGATATTGAAGAAAAAACGAAAAAAATATGCACGATGCGATGGAGTGAGCTCGATGCCCTTGAATTCCCTTCAAATCGATGGCGCATCCCGAACCTTATTCCAAAAGCAGGTATAGTGATTCTCGCCTCAATCTCAGGTGAAGGTAAGACCTGGATGGCTATGGAATTTGCAAAATGTATATCAAGCGGTGCCCCTTTATTTGGTGAAGAAAAATATCCAACCCAGCAAGGTCGAGTGCTGTACGTAGATGCAGAAAACGGCAAACGGCAAATTCAAAGTCGCGGCAGACAGCTTGGTATGACAGACTCAGACAACCTAATCTTTCTACCTGCCGATGATATTAATCTAAATGATGATGCCTGGGCAAAAGAATTGATTGAGACGATACATAATCAAAAAATAGATGTTGTCATAATTGATACATTTCGTGCTGTTGCAGGTGGTTTGGAAGAACAAAAAGCCGAAGAAATCAGAAAATTCTTTAACCGTTATAAAAAGATGAGAGAAAATAATGTGTGCTTCATTTGGCTTGACCATTTACGCAAACCGGAAAGATTCGATGGGGGCGTCCCGAAAAAGGAACACCTCCTGGGTAGTCAAGATAAAGCAGCAAGCGTAGATATATTGTTAATGATGAAGAAAACAAATGACAGCATTACTATCTATCAACGAAAAAATCGTTTAGACAAGGAAATTGAACCTTTTAAGGTCGATATGGTTGATGATGAAAGCCAAATTCAGCGAAAGACTTCGTTGATTTACAATGGAGAAATTGAAGAAAAGGAATCTAAAATTAGTGAGGCGATTGAATACATTCCAAGTATTCTTATTGAAGGACCACAAACGACTCCGGATATTAAACGTATTTGTCAATCCAATAAGCAAATTGGGCAACGTAATGTTCAGGACGCCTTAAAAAGCTTACTTACTTCCAATATCATTGGAAAAAGAAAAAAAGGGAAAAGAGATGAATACTTTATGCAAAATGAAGTATCACCACGACCCGAGCTTGTAGAGCCTGATGAATTGCAAAAACTATTAGATGACTTTTAGTATATGTGTTGCCACTTTGCTTATCTCTTTCTGGTATTAATTCAGCAAAATTGCAATACATTAGTAATGTACGTTTTCTGCCGATCAACTGAGCCCATTTATAAGTAATGTTATTATCAATATATACCCTTTATGGAATCCTCATTAAAATACTTTGCATACTGTCGAAAAAGTTCCGAGGATTCACAACGACAAATAGCATCCATTGGCGACCAGGTGCATGCTCTGCAAACACTGGCAGAGCGTGAATGTATCACATTAGTCAATACTCCATTTACTGAGGTGCGCAGCGCAAAAGATCCAGGGCGACCTATATTCAATGAAATGTTACGTCGTATTGAGAAAGGAGAAGCAAATGCATTAATATGCTGGGACATCGATCGTTTATCTCGTAATCCGATAGACAACGGACAACTCCAGTGGATGCTACAGAAAAGTGTGATTAAAGTTATTAAGACTCCAGGGCGTGCATATTACCCAGAGGACGCAGGCTTACTAATGAGCATCGAAGGAGGTCGTGCGACGGATTATGTGATGAGACTGTCGAAGAATGTTAAACGTGGCCTACAGAGCCGTGTTATGCATGGCTGGCGACCTGGTATAACAGCTCCGGGCTACTTACTTACCGGAGAGCAAGGTAATCGCACCATTATTCCCGATCCTGAGCGTTTCGATTTAATTCGTAGCATGTTTAGTTTATATCTCACTGGGGAATACTCTGGCATTAAACTTTTGGATATCATGAATAACCAATGGGGGTACCGAACTATGCACAAGAAAAAATCTGGCGGTCGCCCACTGGTATTCAGCAACTTATATCAAATTTTAAATAATCCGTTCTATTACGGCTACTTCGAATGGAAAAATTCTGAAACTAGCGTGCGTGAACTTCACAAAGGTAACCATATGCCAATGATTACCGAAGCTGAGTTTCTGCGTATCCAAATCTTACTTGGCAATAAATCAAAGCATAGAGGCCGCGTACACGAATCTTCATATACAGGCCTCATAAGATGTGGCGAATGTGATTCATCTGTCACGGTGGATATAAAAAATCAACTGATCTGCACGAACTGCAAAAACAAGTTTTCATACAAAAATAAAACTGAGTGCCCAAAATGTGGTAAAAAGATAAACAAAATGGAAGAGCCAAAGACTTTGCATTATGTGTATTACCATTGCACAAAGAAAAAGAATTTGAAATGTACTCAAGGTAGCATACTGGAGAGCGAGCTAGTACGACAAATTGATATCATTCTTGGTGACATTACTATCGACGACGATTATCTGAACCTTGCTCTGGAATATCTGCAAGAGAAACGCAAACATGATGGAAACGATGAGAAGAAAATTCGAGATTCACTAAATGCTGCCCTAGCAGATTGCCAAACGCGTTTTAAGAACCTCGAGCGAGAATATACATCTGCTCACAATTCTAATCATGAGATATTTTCACCTGATGAATTTCTATTTAAGAAAAATGAACTTTCCATAGAGCGAAGAAATCTGGAAAAGCGCATCATAGAAATAGGTGATCATTTTGAGCAATCCCTTGAAGAAACGGTGCGAGTCGTCGATTTCTGCCACTTGGCACGAGTGAAATTTATGAACGGCGATACAAAGACGAGGCGAAGTATTTTTTCGACAATCGGCTCGAACCTAACCTTAAAAGACAAAAAACTTATGATTAATAAGCTCCATCCGTATTTATTGATAGAAAATGAATTACAAACGCAGCGTAAACTGCATTCGACGCTCGAACCTACAAATGATGGCTTCAATGAAAGACTTGCAGGCACGTTCCCTCATCGAGTTCCAACTTGGCTGGGAGACTTGGGATCGAACCAAGATTCACAGCTTCAAAGGCTGCTGTCCTACCATTAGACGATCTCCCAATATTTTTACTGAAACAGTAATATCTTAGCCTAAATTTGCCCGAATTACAAAGGTTCTTTTGCCATATCGACCACTGCTAGCTCAAGCGGTAAGTGCGGGACGGCGGCATATGCCATTTGTGAATAGGCTTCTAGGATAGTTCGGAGCGTGTCCGAGGTAACGTTTTTGTTCTTACTCAATTCGGTTATTAACGTTGCATCGGCTTCTGTTAGTTCAGCCGATAGGTCATTTGCCAAATCCGGTGCAAAACGTGTGAGAAGGACGATTCGCAATCGATTGATAATCAGTTTTGTGAACGTACGCATATCGATATTTTCCTTGACTGCTATCCCTATTGCAGTAAGTGCCTGTGCCGTATTTCTTTCGCCTATAGCTCGCACAAAAGTTCTCACTATTTCTCCACGTGGAGCTCCTGACATTTGCTCAACATGTGCGATATCGATTTTTTTGCCGGATGCCGAACCAAGCACCTTTTGCAAAATCGAAAGTGCATCACGAAAAGACCCTTCGGCAAGTAACGCAACAAGCTCTGCTCCCGCTGGTTCAAGCGCAAAGCCTTCTTCTTTTGCAACACGCGTAACGGTTTCAAAAAGCAGTTCTCGTGAAGGCTGTCTAAAGGTATGAATTTCGCATCTCGATTGTATAGTTTCGGGCACTTTGTCACGCTCGGTTGTTGCTAAAACAAATATCACATGCGATGGCGGTTCCTCAAGCGTTTTCAAAAGTGCATTCCATGCCTCTTTGGTGAGCATGTGTGCTTCGTCGATAATGTATAGATTGTAGGGAGATTCAAAAGGCATGACCCAAACACCTTCGCGCAATTCGCGAATGTCATCAATGCCGCGATTACTTGCAGCGTCCATTTCGATAATATCTTTATTCGAAACACCCAGCGACTTGGCCAAGATTCGGGCTGCAGTCGTTTTGCCGGTACCTCGTCCACCTGAAAATAAATATGCATGAGCAATTTTGCCAGACTTGATCGACTGCGTAAGAGCAGTAACGATATGCTCTTGCCCTTTCATTTCCTCGAAGGTACCCGGGCGGTATGTTCGATAAAGCGTCGAATGCTCTGTTTCTGTCATGATGATGATTATACTACAAAGTGACCGTACTCAATATCTCTTTTGCTTCGTCCAGATTATTTGTTTCCATGAGTTTGCTTCGCAATTCGACCGCTCCTGGCCATCCATACACATACGCCTTAAAATGCCGCTTCATCACGGCTTCGCTTACTATTCCTGTAAGCAATTCCTGAAAATATGAAATGTGCTTTATAAGGGTCTTTACTTTTTCGTCTGGTGAAATTGTGTCTTTGTCGACACCTGTGAACAGCCATGGGTTGCCAAATATTGCGCGACCAAACATTGCGCCATCACAGCCGCTCTCTTCTATTTTATTTTTTGCATCTGCAATGTTTTGAACATCACCGTTCCCTATTATGCGCGTATGCGGTGCAATATTATTTCGCAAGGCAACGATGCGCGGCATAAGATCCCAATGTGCTGGCACATCTGACATTTCGTTACGAGTACGCAAATGCACCGTAAGTGCGGCCAAGTCTTCACGAAGCAAAGTCGCTATCCATGTATCTATTTCATCCCCTGCGTACCCGATGCGGGTCTTAACACTTACGGGCACACTGCCCGCTCCCCTTTTTGCAGCACGGATAATTTCGATAGCCCGTTCTGGGTGTTTGATCATTCCCGAGCCGCACATTTGTTTTTCGACAGTCTTGTCGGGGCAGCCCATATTGATGTCTATCCCATCAAACCCAAGTTCTGCACACAGTCTGCTCGCAACTTCCATATTATCTGGATTAGCAGAAAACAGCTGGGCCACGATTGGTCGCTCGCCCTCTTGGTACAGCAATTTTTGTTTGAGCCGGCGCATGCCTTTTTCGTTTGCACGTACGAGGCCATCGGCAGATGTAAATTCAGTCCAGGTAACGTCGGGCTTTCCGTATTCTGCAATAAGTTTGCGGAATGCGGCATCAGTCACGTCTTCCATTGGCGCTAATACAAAGAAAGGCTTTTCTAGTTTGTTCCAAAACGATTCCATGGAGATACACTAGCATATTTTGCGCAGAATTGAGTAATCGCTAGTGCAACGGACTTGATGTTGCGGTCGAGGTGGCAGGTTCTCCAACTTTGAGTTTGTAATAAATACGGTCGCCAAATCGCGCGTCAATATAGTCGATACTGCTTGTAGCGTGCGCCAATTCATTGGAATTACGTACTAAAAGTACATTTTTTACGACATCCGTCGGATTTTCAGAAAATGACGCCTTGATGTAGGAGCCGTCCGACAAATTTATATTAAAATCCTGATCATTAACTGCGGTTGCGCCAAGCGGTGTTACTCCTGCCGCTATAAACGCCTGCAACATTTCATTAACAGCCTTAATATGTGTAGGCAAATACATCTGCCCTATCGGGCTTGATGTCGCAGAAATGCCTCCTCTAAAAATAAAATGCTGCAGTGAACTCGTGGCAGTTGCTTGGGCAAATATCTTTCCAGTTGCGTCCATAGCATAGCAATCAACAAAGTTGTCGCACCACCATCCATAAATAGTTCGCTCAACGATGGTAATTGTAAGTGTTCTCGAGAAAAGACTCGTATGTTCTATCTTTATTGAAGCTATTTGCGGATATGCTGCAAAGAGTGCTGTCGCAAGAGGCGTAACATTATACAAAAATATATTCTTTTTAGACAAAAAGGATGTACTCGATGCCTGTAGTTGTTGCAGTGCAAAATCATGCACCTGGGTTTGCAATGTGGGAGTACCACCAGTAACTACAGCGTCTTGTACCGTTAATCTTTCTGCATACGAGGCAACATGTACGCTGTAGGTACCAGCAACAAGTAATGCGAATACGATGCACAGTGCGACAACACGAAACCGTCTTCGGCGTGCACGAGTTGGTGAGGCGCGACGAATATCCTTGAGTCGTACCGCATGAGCTGGCTGCGGGGCTCTTGTATCGGTACGCCTATTGCGTAAATCAATTACGTTTTTCGATCGCATATTTGCCCATAAATGATCGAAGTACTTCAGGTATCTCGATCGAACCGTCGGCACGCTGATAGTTTTCAATAATTGAAACCAAAATGCGAGGAGTAGGCACGGCGGTCGAATTCATCGAGTGTGCAAATCGCATAATACCGGCATCATCTTTGTATCTGATATTTAAACGACGAGTTTGGAAATCATGAAAGTATGAAGTGGAAGCAATTTCTCGGTATGTATTTTCGCCCGGCACCCATAATTCGATGTCGTACTTTTTTACCTGACCTAGCCCCAGGTCTCCGCCACAATTAACAACAGTATGATACGGAATTTTGAGAGACTCGATAAACTCTTCGGTATTTCTGTTGAGCCATTCATGCCATTTTACCGATTCCTCGTGTGATGCTTCGCATAATATAACCTGTTCCCATTTATAAAATTCGTGTACACGTATCAATCCACGAGTATCCTTGCCATGCGCTCCTGCCTCGCGGCGGTAACATGGTGAAAACGAAAGGAATTTTTCTGGAAGCGTACTTTTTTCGATTACTTCGTTCATGTAATATCCCATGGTCGCAACTTCTGCAGTACCCGCGAGATAGTCACCATCTTGGGTTTTGTACAAATCATCTTCTCCCTGTGGCAAATACCCACTTCCCAAAAAAGCCTCGCGACGGACGAGCGATGGCACTATCATTGGAGTAAATTCCTTTTGCAAGAAAAATTGCTGCGCATATTGCCAAATTGCCCAGGCAAGTCGTGCTCCATCATTTTTGAGATAGTATCCGCGAAAGCCCGCTACCTTTGTACCGCGTTCAAGATCTACCATATTGTGATCAAGCATAATATCGATGTGATTCTTTGGTTCAAAATCAAACTTTGGAATTTCTCCCCACGTCTTAATCTCTTGATTGTCCGCATCTGAATCTCCATCGGGCACCGACATGTCTGGTACGTTTGGAACTTGCACCATAAGTGTCCTCCAATCTTGCATCACTTTTGCCAATTCTTCTTCAGAAAGTTTAAGAGCCTGTTTGACACTCGACATGCTGTCTATAATTCGAGCTCGTTCCGCATCATCTGCTGATGCAATAGCGTTTGACGCAGTATTTTGTTCTGCACGTTTTTCTTCGACTTTCACCTGCAGTTCTTTGCGCAGGTCATCGAGTTTGAGGAGTTGTTCGATATCGACTTCGATGTGCTTTTTCTTGGCACCCGCAATCACCACATCCTTATTTTCTCGAATGAATTTAATATCCAACATATGAGCAAAATTATAGCATATACTATATAGATGAGTGAGGGGGTCACACAGCTTTTTTCTAATGAGTATCCGCCTCTTTTGCGCGAGATTCCGCAGCCGCCTAAACATATAAACATACGCGGAGTAATGCCATCATACGATCTTAAATTTTTGACCGTGGTGGGCGCACGTGCCGTGACCAGTTACGGTGAATCGGTCATTAAACACCTTTTCAAAGGCCTCGCCGGGTATCCAATAGTAATAGTATCGGGTCTTGCATATGGCGTAGACACACTTGCACACAACGCCGCTCTCGAAAATAACCTACTAACGATTGGTGTACCTGGGTCTGGACTCGATTGGAATGTTCTTTATCCGCGCGTAAATGTTTCTCTTGCGCGTAGGATATTAGAAAGTAATGGTGCGTTGATTTCGGAATTTGAAAATAATCTCAGAGCAGCAGACTGGTCATTTCCCAAGCGCAACAGAATTATGGCGGGCATGAGTCACGCAACACTTATGATCGAGGCGCGCGAAAAGTCGGGCTCACTTATTACGGCCAAGCTCGCAACAGACTTTAATCGAGAACTTTTAGTAGTACCTGGATCAATATTTTCAAACGAGAGCCGCGGAACGCATCAATTTTTGAAACTTGGCGCTACGGCGGTAACCGAGAGTAACGATATTTTGCGGGCATTGGGGCTCGTTGAACAAACTCGAGATATATTTCGTGCTGACATGTCGGAGGCCGAAATACGAGTACTTAACCTTGTTGCATCACCCATACACCGCGAGCAGCTTATCGAACAACTTGCGCTTCCTATTACAGAAGTACAAGTATTGCTCACAACGATGGAGCTAAAGGGACTGATCGTAGAGGAGCTTGGATTTGTACGTGCTGGATAAATTAAATTATATACTCTGTACAAACCCATTAAATAGTTGTATTATATACACAGGTACAGGATGATCTTGTGCCGCATACCAAAGCTATAGGGCAAAGCATATGGCAGGGGCAAGAATGACTAAATCGACAGGTCGATACACGGCGGAAACCGCCATTCGACCCGCTGCAACAGAGGGCAAAATGCTCCTGGCAGTGAACGAAAACTATCAGTGTCAGGCCGAGATCGATCCCGGCAAATGCTGCGGTTTCGCTCGCGTGCCAGGTACAAAGTACTGCCCTCGACACCTGCGCTAAAGCGACTAGTCTGACAACCGGGGGGATGCATCAGCGTCCCCTCAATTTTTATATTATTCCGACTGTTCATCTATATAGTGTCCCGTGAACGTACTTGACTATGGTATTCTAATAGCGTATCAATTGCATCCATATGAAATTAGTTATCGTCGAATCACCCGCAAAAGCAAAGACCATCGAAAAATATCTCGGTGAGGGTTTTACGGTACGCGCTTCAGTTGGACATGTTCGCGACCTTCCAAAAAGCAACAAGGACGCCGTTGACGTGGCTGGTGGATTTATTCCCAACTATCAGATTGTAAAAGAGAAGCAGCTTGTTATTGCCGATCTTACTCGTGAGGCCAAAAAATCGACCGAGGTCATTCTTGCAACAGACCCCGACCGCGAAGGCGAAGCAATTGCATGGCACTTGGCGCAGGCACTTCACCTGCATGACCCAAAGCGCATCGTTTTTCACGAAATCACCGAGAAGGCCGTTCGAGAAGCACTCGCGCATCCCCGCCTTATCGACCAAGACTTGCGCAAAGCACAAGAAGCGCGCCGCGTACTTGATCGTCTTTTTGGATACGATCTTTCTGGCCTTGTCTGGAAGAAGGTACGCTATGGACTTTCTGCCGGCCGCGTACAGTCACCCGCACTTCGCATCATCATGGAACGCGAGCGCGAAATACGTGCGTTTATACCCGAAAAATACTGGATAATCGAAGCAACACTCAAAACGAAAAAAAATGAGTCGATGGTTTTCACCTGCACCGAAGAACCTAAATCTGCCGAAGAAGCTGACGCGATCGTAAAGACTGCAGAAACACACGACTGGCACGTGCTGGATGTGGATGCAGCTGCACAAGCTCGCTCACCAAAGGCGCCATTTACTACGTCCACACTTCAGCAAGCGGCATCTACACGTCTTGGCTTTTCACCATCACGTACGATGGGTGTTGCTCAAAAGCTGTATGAAAGCGGATACATTACCTATATGCGTACAGATTCCACAACCCTTTCAAAAGATGCTCAGACGGCACTCCTCGAAGTTATCAAAGATGAGTTTGGAGCAAAATACCCGGAGGCTCGTGCTTACAAAACCAAAAGCAAGAATGCTCAAGAAGCTCACGAACCGGTTCGTCCAACAAATTCTGCAAAGCGTACAGCTGGTAACAACGAAGACCAGAAAAAACTCTATGACTTGATTCGTGCACGAACACTTGCTTCACAAATGACCGATGCATCAGTGATGCGCACCAAAATCACTGCAAACGTGAACGGAGCAACGATACCCAATTTTACCGTGAATGGTTCACGAGTCATTTTTGATGGATGGCTCAAGGCCGACCCAGATGCTCGTGGCGAAGATGTGGAATTGCCAGCAATTGCTATTAAAGACCCGCTTTCACTTGTCGAAGTACACAGTGAAGGCAAAGAAACTCAGCCTCCAGGACGATATTCTGAAGCGGGTCTTGTTAAGGAACTCGAAAAGCGCGGCATTGGCAGACCTTCGACCTACGCATCAATTATCCGCACACTGGACGAGCGCGGCTATGTAGAAAAACAAGGCCGAACACTGTTGCCAACACCAACAGGCGACGTTGTTTCAACATTTATAGAAAATAATTTTGGAGACTATATTAGCGATACGTTTACTGCAGACATGGAAGATCAGCTCGATGAAATTGCGACTGGTAATCGTGATTATGCAAAAACACTAAAGGAGTTTTATACACCGTTTACAAAATCACTTAAGTCAAAGGCTGATATTCCAAAACTCACCGGTATGGGTGACGTGCCCGAGGAATTTAAATGCCCTATTTGTGGGGGTGACATGGAGTACAAGCTTTCCAAAACCGGCCGCTTTATGAGCTGTAAAAAGTTCCCCGATTGTGTCGGAGCGCGTCGAGAAGATGGAAGTGAGATCGAACCACCAAAAGATTTGGGAGAAATGTGTCCAGAGTGCGGAGATGCTGAACACCCAAAAGTTGTTGGTAAGAAAAAACTGACCCCGGGCAAATTGATAGTGCGCGACGGGCGCTTTGGCAGTTTTATTGCATGTTCAAATTATCCAAAATGTAAATACGTGCGCAAAGACCCAGCTGAGGAGGCAAAAAGTAAAACAGGTGTCACCTGCCCAACCTGTGGTAAGGGTGAAATGGTTGAACGACGCGGACGATTTGGAATCTTTTATAGCTGTTCAAATTATCCAACATGCAAGAATGCAATCAAGGCAAAGCCGACAGGAAAAATTTGTACCATGTGCGGATCATTGATGATGGAGGGCACAAAAACAATTCCTGAAAGATGTTCGAACAAGACTTGCTTAATGCACAATCCTCATAAAATGAAATAGTCGAGGCTCTGCGCTCTCGACTATGTTTCTCCCTCAGTACGACGGAGATAAATTTCCATGACTCGGATGCGCTATGCACGGACCCGGCGACTTCTCCACAGATGTACATCCAGGAACCATGCACACATATCGCCGCGTCACCTCTGTAGATGTTTTCTCTACCGTCTTATCGCGCCGATTCATTTCTGCCTCGGGATCAGTTTTAAGCCATTGCTCATCTTTCTCGTTCATGGCGTTCCCTTTCGGTTTTCCCATCTATACCGTACTATATGTCTATGACACAGGTCAAGCCTCGAACCATTAAAGAAATTCTTGACGTAATGACCAGTAAATCGTCCGTCGACATTGATCTTGTGACGCGTGCATACGAATTTGCCGAGAAAGCACACACCGGTCAATTGCGTTTCTCGGGCGATCCGTATTTTAGCCATGTTGCTGAGGTGGGTTTTTATCTCGCGCAAGCCGGTCTCGATGCCGAGGCAATAGCAGCTGGCCTGCTCCATGACACCATCGAGGACGCACATATCGATGAAGACGTTTTTAAAAAAGAATTTGGTGACCAGGTTTTTATGCTTGTTGATGGAGTTACCAAACTTGGAAAACTGAGATACCAAGGTACACAGCGCCATACCGAAAGTTTACGCAAACTCTTTGCCGCAACAGCAAAGGATATTCGGGTATTGATCATCAAACTTATGGATCGTCTCCATAACGCACGTACGCTTTCGCACGTTCCGCGCGAAGACAAACGTGACCGTATTGCAAAAGAGACGCTCGAAATATATGCCCCAATAGCAGACAGACTTGGTATGAGTGTTCTCAAGCAAGAGCTCGAGGACGCAGCTTTTCCATACGCATATCCAAAAGAATACGAAAAAACCCGCGAGATTTTGCGCGCTCGAAAGCACGAAGACGAAAAACAGCTTGAAAAACTCGAGCATTCGCTCAAGCGAGAACTTGGAGAAGCTGGTATACGTAATTTTCGCACCGAGGCGCGTATTAAGGGAGCGTATTCCCTGTTCAAAAAACTTGAGCGTAAAAAGTGGGATATCACCCAAATTTATGACATTCTTGCATTGCGTTTGATATTTCCTTCGATTGCCGATTGCTATAGCGCGCTTGGTATCATTCATGCACACTGGCGCCCCGTTCCAGGCAAAATCAAGGATTATATTGCCAACCCAAAACCAAATGGTTACCAGTCGATTCATTCAACTTTGTATACCGGTTCTGGAGGAGCACTCGAGGTGCAATTGCGTACCGAAGCAATTCATCAGGAAGCGCTCTACGGTATTGCATCGCATCTTATTTATAAGGATCGTCAATTTGGAATCAAAAATCCGCAGGCGGGCATAACGTGGATACGACAATTTTTCCCATTGCTTAAGAAACAGACGACGGACAACCATGACAGTGGTATTTCTGCTGTGCCCAATTGGATTAACGAACTAGCACACGGCGAGGAAGATCGAACCGAAGATAATTATATTGAGACTCTAAAAGAAGACTTTTTTAGTCACAGAATATTTGTTTTTACTCCCAAGGGTGATGCTATCGACATGCCAATTGACGCGACTCCGGTCGACTTTGCCTATGCGGTGCATTCACAAATTGGAAATCATATGTCGGGTGTGCGAGTCAACAACAAAATGGTCTCGCTTTCGACAACACTCAAAAACGGAAATGTAGTTGAAATTATTACAAAGCCTTCTGCAAAACCATCTCTCAAGTGGCTTGAAATTGCAAAAACGAGCATGGCTCGCAAATTTATTCGTACTGCTCTAGCAGAGCAGGAAGCAGCTAGACGGTAAAGTTGTCCAGTGAATAGAGCGTAGGATCTTCGAAATCAATCTTTTCCGGAATTTGTTCAGGCTGCGCTTCTGCGATAGCTCCGGATTCTGCCGGCACTTCAACACCAGTTTCGATTACGGGTGCTTCTGCAACGATCTCATTCGTTTGTGCGTTTTGATTCTGCACAGTGTCCATAGCACTGGCTACTTGTGGCTGAGTGGAGACTTCGCTTATAGATGCTGCTACTGGAATAATGGGCGCAAGTAGGGACGATGGAACTTGTGTTGCAAGATTGAGACAGAGCGCTGATAAGTCTTCAGGAGAAAAATAATCGATAGTCACCTTTCCGCCCTGCTCTTTCTTTTCGATACGAACGCGCGTGCCAAGTCTTTCTGAAAGCTGCTTTTCGAGTGACATCAAATCTGGAGAAATCTTGTTGCGTGTTTTTTCTACTGCAATACGACGAGCAAGCGCTTCGGAGTCACGCACCGTAATGCGGCGAGTAACGATATCCTTAAACAAAACCATTTGTTCAACGGGTCTATCATTGAGCATCAAAAGAGGGCGCGAATGACCTTCGGATATATTGCCACTTCGAAGTGAGTCACGAATTTCTTGCGGCAACATGAGAATGCGAAGCGTGTTTGAAACGTATTCGCGACTCTTGCCGACACGTTGTCCAATTTCACCATGCTTAAGATTAAACTCGTTGGCGAGTTTTTGAAACGCTTCTGCACGATCAACGGCATTAAGATCTTCTCGCTGAAGATTTTCGATAATCGCGAGTTCGAGTTTCATTCTGTCGGTATCGTCTGCTGTACGAATTACAACCGGAACCTCTTTGAGGCCTGCTAGTTTTGATGCGCGCAATCGTCTTTCGCCGGCAATCAGTTCGTACTGTACCCAAATTCCCTCTCCTGGCCGTTCAATTTCTTTGCGAGTTACGGTAAGCGGCTGCAAAATTCCATACTGTCGGATTGAGTCAGCAAGCGAAAGGAGTGCTGCCTCATCAAATACTCGGCGTGGCTGATATGGATTAGGACTGATTTTTTCAACCTCAACCCAAAAAATGGAATCTTGCATGTTTCGCTCTGTCATATGCAAAATAGTATACCATCAGAATTTTGTGCATCCAAAAAAGTTGAGACTTGTACGTATGCATGTGTTCATATACACTGCACTGGTATTGAGTATAGGCCGGGATGGCGGAATGGTAGACGCAAACGACTCAAAATCGTTCGAGGTAACTCATGAGAGTTCGAGTCTCTCTCCCGGCACAAAAACGAACGAAGTGAGTTTTGGGCTGGGAAGCACACAAACTATTTTGTGTGCTTGGGAGACTCGAAAAGCGGAGCGATGTCGAGTCAGCAGACGAGACCGCGAGCTAGGGCCGTGCGGCAAAATGTGTGGCGACACATTTTGAACGCCTGGCCGAGTGTCCTCCTTTTATGATAAAGTCGACTTGTATGCATAAAATTCTCATAATCGTCGGCCCAACAGCGTCCGGAAAGAGTGCATTGGCGGTCGAACTTGCCAAGCGGTTTAATGGTGAAATTATTTCTGCCGACTCCAGGCAGGTATACAAAGGATTGGATATTGGAACCGGCAAGGTAACAAAAGCCGAGATGCAGAATATCCCCCATTACCTTTTGGACATAGTCTCGCCAAGGACGCGGTTTACTGCCCAGGACTTTGTTACGCATGCAAAGCAGGCAATGCAGGCAATTATACAAAAAGGCAAACTGCCCATCGTCGTTGGCGGAACTGGATTTTATATCGATGCACTTACTTCAAGAGTTTTCTTGCCTGACGTGCCACCAGACTCAAAATTTCGCACTCTCATGGAGAAAAAAACAGTCGAGCAGCTCTTTGCACTGTTAGAAAAAAAAGATCCGCGAAGGGCAAAAATGATGTCTACACCAAGTGAGCGCAATAACAAACTGAGACTCATACGCGCACTCGAAGTTGCATCGGCCAAAAAGACTCCGCCTGTTAAAAAAATAGAGATTGCAATGAATCCCCTATGGATTGGAATTCAGCCGGCAGAAAGCGAACTGCAAAAAAAGATTCAGATACGTCTTGTAGCACGCTTAAAAAGAGGAATGATCAAAGAAGCAGAACACTTGCATACAAAAGGGATTTCTTATAAGCGTATGCATGAACTTGGCCTCGAGTATCGTTCTCTTGCGCGCTTTCTAGAAGGAATTATTACTCGAAAGGAGCTGACCAAGGAACTGACCAGTGATATTTATCAGTATGCAAAAAGACAAATGACGTACTGGAGGCGAAACAAAGACATAGTTTGGTTTAGTCCGTCCGAGGGAATTGAACTTTTGCAAACAGTTGAAAAGCTGCTCAAGGATTAACCAAAGATTTGTTCCTGTTTGAGAATAGTGATAATCCTTCCTCGGAGTCCAAATACGCGACTCAAAAGCGCCGCAGAAACAAATGCATAGGTAATTGCCGTCGCTTCATCTCCGATATGTACTTCATACTGAAAGAAGAGCGAACGTGCGATTTCAAATGCAATATACAAGGCAAGTACAATCCAGCCGATCTTATCGATACGTCCTACCACGTGGCTTCCATCTTTTTCCCATGAAAGGTGGAAAATTCTGCTCGTAAATATTCCAACAACACCCCCTACAACAAGAGCACCTATTGCGTATGGAAATGAAAGTATTCCTTGAGAAATATCGTATGCGACCAAAAGAAGCATAAGTATTGAAATAACAATAAAAATTCGTATTCGGCGTTGTAAGCTTGGGTGCACATGCGCTTTAAAGTGCTTTCCTTTGTGATTGTAGATTGGCATAGTTATTTCTTTTTAGCTGGAGCTTTTTTGGTTTTGTCGTGGAAGACAATTTCGATATTATGTCCGTCCAAATCAAGAACAAACGCAGCGTAGTATCCGGCACTGTAGTTTTTGCGAATGCCTGGTTTGCCATTGTCCTTTCCGCCCGCCTTTATCCCCGCTTTGTAACATACCTTTACAGCGTCAGCACTCTTTGCAGTAAATGCTATATGGGTTGGCTGTTTACAGCCGTCTCCATATACCCACAATGAGGACTTTGCTTTTGTACCGTATCCAGCTAGCTTCCATTCTGGGAACTCACTAGTCATACCGTAGCCAAGCGGTTTTAAAATTGCAGTATAAAACAGCTTACTTTTATCAATATCGTTTACATGTAATGTAAGGTGGTCAATCATAAGAATGTTTGTTTACTTCTATATATCTATTATACCGCAGCAGCAGTCCTTGTTCACTCAATTTAGAGTGGTAGGATTAGAATATGACAAACACAATTGATACAGCGCTCGTTACTACAGCATTTGAAATAGATGGTTATAAGATTACTAAAAATCACGGTATAACTCGCGGAATCATCGTTCGATCCCGTTCGATCGTGGGCAATATCGGAGCAGGTATCCAAACATTATTCGGAGGTAACATTTCTTTGTATACGACTCTGTGTGAGCAAACACGGCAGCATGCGTTTGATCTTATGCTCGAACACGCGGCTCAGATGGGTGCTAACGCAGTTATAGGATTTAGATATGATGCTACAGAAATTGCAGCAGGCGTAACCGAAGTCCTCGCCTATGGAACAGCTGTGTCTGTAAGTAAAACGATCAATACCTAATCAGCTCCTGTACCTAAATACCGCGACCGCGAGAGTTAGGTACAAGCGAAATACATAGATTTTTTATGTACAAAATGTTTATAGAATCAGATAATGTGTAGATGAAAATGCTAATCAAAGTAGACAACTTTTGTGCAGTCTTTTGACCCGCAGTTGAAAAACTTGGCTATTGCTATATAGACTATAGTTTTATTATAGTTCAGTATTTTTCCGTTGCTTTGCCACTTCATCATCAGTCGCGCTTGGGTTTTCGTATGCTGTATTTTGCTGCTCGAAGAAGTTAACAAGCTCTGTCACGTCCGTTGCGGTCGACATCCATTTTGCTGGATTCGAGACGTTATAGTATTTTTCCATACCGAGCTCAGTCAAGCGACGGTCGGCCATATGCTGCACGTATTGATTTACATAATCAGCATTAAGCCCAAGGATGCCTCGAGGAAATAGCTCTTTATTGAAGTCCATTTCGACCGTGACCCCCTGAACAATCAAATTTTGTATTTCCAATGCAAATTCGGGAGTTACCAACGCTGGATTTTCTTCGAGAGTATTTAGAATCAACTGAATACCAAATTTTAGGTGCAGTGATTCGTCGCGAAGAACCCAGTTAATGAGACTGCCCAAATTGCGAAGCTGATTTCTTTGCCTGAATGAGAGAGCAATCATAAAGCCAGAATAAAACCAAATACCTTCAGCTACGATATTTGTTTTCACAAGGTTTCGAACAAAATCTTTTTTGCCTTCGTCAGTCGTGATATCGAGCTCATCTTCTGTCATTGTTCGCACAGCTTCCATGATGTAGTTTTCTTTTGCAATCATCGAGGGCACAGTCGTATGGAGAGCAAACACTTTTTCGCGGTCGAGCGGAAATGTTTGGAGTACGTACTCAAATGCAACGCAATGGTTTGCCTCTTCCCACATTTGTTTTGCAAGATACAAGTGACACTCGGCACTCTTTAAATACGGGTACACACCAAGCGCGATCGACCTGTTTACAATCAATTCTGCCGGATTAAAGAATGCGAGCAGATATTCGACAGCATGCTTTTCATCATCGGTCATTTTTGCAAAGTCATCGAGATCTTCTTTGAGAGCAATTTCATGAGGAAACCATGTATTACGCACAGCTTGATTGTACAGATCGTATGCCCAGGGATACTGTGACGGGTACAAATTGTAGTCAGAGGGATCGGTTCGGCCTAAAAGCATAAGTAGTATGTTAGTTGTTATTTGTTATTGGCACGCGATGCAGACATTGGCTTCTTGCGGGTCTTCTGGCCCTCGAATTGTGGTTGTTTTGGCTATGATGGGTGTAGGCATAGCAATCGGCGAAGGTGTTGATGTTTTTTCTGGTTGTAGTACCACAGGCGCAGCTTTGATTGCTCCAAATCCCCTCTTTCCAAGCGCTTCAGCTTTGTTTACTGTAGTTGTACTTTGTTCTGCGGTATGTCGTTGTTGCATATGCAGATAGTAAGTTGTCTTGAGACCTTTTTTCCAGGCCATCTTGTATACATTACTCATTGTTTCCATATCGCGCTCTGCCAAATACATGTTACGACTAAGAGCTTGATCAACCCATTTCTGCGCCCGTGCTGCAACCTCTATGTAAGATTGAGGCGAAGTGGTAAACGCAGTACGATATATCTCTTTGAGATATGCCGGAATGTGTGGTAGTTCGGATATATCACCTTGCGCTTCAATGATTTGATCTTTAAGCTCTTCCCAAAGACCCATATTTTTAAGATCTTTTACCAAATTGTGATTGAGATCAAGATATTTGCCAGAAATTTTGTTGCGGGAAAAAACTTGTGCAAAACGCGGATCAATACCCGGAGTAGTTCCCGCCAACAGTCCGATATTGGCATTTGGTGCAATGGCCATCAGAGTTGCGTTTCTCATTCCTTGCTTAACTTTTGCCCGAAGTTTGTCCCAATCGAGCATTTTTTGCTTTGTTGCTTTTGGTACGTCAATACTGATTCCGCGGTCTTTTTCGAGCGCAGCGACCGTATCAATGGGGACCATGCCTTTTGACCATCCGGAACCCTGAAAGTGCTTATAGGAACCGCGTTCTTTTGCAAGGTTCGCACTTTCATCAATTGCCATGTAGGAGATAAATTCAAAGATACGATCTGCAAAATCCCACGCATGTGCACTTTCATATGACATCGAGAGCTGCTCGAGTGCATCGGCAAATCCCATGACTCCAAGACCTACTGCACGATTTTCTTTGTCCGAGCGTGCAGCTTCTGGAATCGGAAGATCATTAATGTCGATAAGATTATCTAGTTGTCGGATCGCAAGACGAACACTTTCTTCAAGTTTACCCCAATTAATTTGTTTGTGCTCAATATGTGCAGCAATATTGAGTGACGCAAGATTACATACAGCTATGTTTTCTCTATCCTGCGGAAGACATATTTCGGTGCAAAGATTAGACATGTGAATAGTTCCAGTGTTGTTGTTGAGTGCCCGAAGGTTAATCGGATCTTTCCACGTGAGCCATGGGTGCGAAGTCGCCTGAAGCGAAGTCAGAATGTGATGCCACTGTTCGGCCGCAGGAACTTTTTTAAACATTCGAAGTTTTCCGGCCTTCGCCATTTCTACGTACTCTTTATAGCGTTTACTAAATGCTTGGCCATATAACTCGTTTAGATCGGGTGTTTCTTTTGGATCAAACATATACCAGTCGTCGTTATTTTCAACACGTAGCATAAATTCATCCGAGAGAAATACTGCCGTGTTTGCTGTTCGCATACGAAGGTAATCGTCGCCTGCATTATGTTTCCAGTCTATGAATTCCGGAAAATCGTAGTGCCAGTTTTCCATATAGAAACAAAGCGCACCCAATTTTTTACCTCCACGCTGGACGGCACGAATAGCGGTATCGATTATTTTTGCAAACGGAGTTGGTCCCGAGGATACAGTATTACTCGACTTGAGCGGCGAGCCAGTTGCGCGCAGTTTAGTGAGTGACGCCCCAATACCGCCCGATGATTTCGATATTTTCATTACATCCGCAACAGATTTTGCAATATGATCCATATCATCATGAATCTCAAGCAAGAAGCAATTCGACAGCGCTGGACGAGATGTTCCTGCACCAATGTTTGTTGTGCCTCCCGCAATGTAGAGGTGTTGCGACATGCGCTCATAAAACTTAATAGCCCATAGAGTTGGATTTTTTTCGTTATACGCAAGGCCCATTGCGATGCGCATAAATAAAAATTGTGGAGTTTCAATGCGATTTTGCTCTACGTCTCGCATAGAGTACCTATCAAGCAGTGTCGAAAGACCTGCATAGGTAAACAATTGATCTCGATCTAATACCATAGCTGCTGCAAGTTTTTCGAGGTCAAAAAGCTTTCCCATTCTTTCATCAAGTAGGCCTGCAGTAATATATTTCTTTATGTGCACCGAAAACTGCTTTCGATGCTTTGCTTTGAGCTCCTGCGCATCATGCTTATATTCGCCTACCACACGCCGGTACACTGTCTTAAGCAGCAATCGCACAGCGACTTTATCATATTCGATGTCCTCCTTGATATTTTGAACGGCAGCGCTTATCGTAGCCTGGTCCATCTCCTCTGTCGTCATACCATCATACAGAGTGAGGCGTGTCTCAGTCGCAATCTGTGTAGTCATGCCTATAGGATCGAGAAAGCCTGCGCATTCTCGTTCTATCGATCTGTTGATTTTATCTGCGTTGAATGGTTCACAAGTGCCATTACGCTTACAAATATTAATTTCCATAGTAACTTGTTCTACTTAATAACCTCTCTTTGCGCGAGAGAGGGCGCACGCATCGAAAACTCCCGGTTCGTGCCGGGGTCATGTAATGCCTGCGAGGTAGAGACCTCTCAGAATGACTAGGCGCGAGCCGATGTAGCCCCTTACAAAGGGGTAATGTGCGGGATCTGACTTTACAGTTACGCGATAGTGAGGGAATTACACCCTACTTCACCGACACACCTACGTTTCAAAGCGGTTTTCATTATAACTTCTAGAAGTAAGACGATTATGTAAACAGACTGTGGATAAGTATACGTATTACAAGCAGTATTAGATGCCGTAATGCTTTTGGGCGGGCGATGTAGGAATCGAACCTACACTAGCGGTTTTGGAGACCGCTGTTCTACCACTAAACTAATCGCCCTTGGACGAGAGTATAACACAACGAGCCCTTTCGGGCTCGTGGCAGTTTTATTTTTTGACCTCCTTGTGCTTGGTATGCATTTTGCACCATTTACAGTACTTTTTGAGTTCGATCTTTGCTGTAACCAGTTTTTTGTTTTTACGAGACCAATAGTTAATGCGTGTACATTTACTACAAGCGAGGCGTATAAGTTGATCTTGCGACATAGGGGCGATTATACACGGTTCTTACCCTATTGGCAAATTTGATTCCAAGGCCCAAAGCCAGAACTCGATTGGTCGGTAAATACCTTCATTATAGTGTCCACAATGAGCCAAGCCGAGAGTATGATGATAAATCCAATTAGTACCGCGCTAAAGGTCTTTTTTGCACTAGTTATGGCCTTTGGATCACCTCCTGCCATAAGCATTCGGCCGCCAGCCCACGCAAAGAGAATACCTGCCATAAACGTAGCAAGCACTATAGCGTCATTGAGAATATTTTGAACAAGGAGCGCTATATCACATATAGACTGACATCCGCCAACTTTGCCGCAGCTAGAACCCTGATCAGTGCCAGGAACAATTGAATGCCAAATTGCAGCATTACTAATAAGTGGAAGAAGCATAATACCCGTAGTAAGACCCAGGACAAGATATTTTCGCATGCGATTAGTGTACCATATCAAAACTGTCGTATTGGCGAGGTCTAATTATTTTGCTACAATCATTCGCAACCAGCACAGGCTGGATTATGCGTCGGTGGTAGAGTGGTCAAATACAACAGACTGTAAATCTGTCGACTTCGGTCTTCGTTGGTTCGAATCCAACCCGGCGCACCCTAAAAGTACTTCTATTTTCTAAAACGGATTACTGTTAAGAAAATATGGGCGCTCCAAAAAAGCATTTCTGATTACACAAAAAAGACGGCCGTGCCGTCTTTTTTGTGATTATTGCAGCTTATGCTGCGACTGCACTTTTTGCTCTCGAGCGGACAGAGTGACTGCGAGGAATCTTTTCTGGTCCTTTTCTGACGTCGAACGTAAACTCAGTTTTATCTTTATCTACATCCACAACAATAGCTCCGCCATCTGTCACTTCCCTTTCGATAATCATGTTAGCAATGGGAGTTAGAATCTTGGTTTGAATAAGTCGCTTTAGTGGTCGAGCACCGTAGTGCGCGCTGTATCCATCTTTTGAAAGTAGGTCGAGTGCGGCATCCGAAAACGTAAGATTGATGCTTTTATCTTCGAGACGCTTCGCAACAATATCAACCTGCATGCGGACAATGTCACGCACATGGAGTGGACTTAGAATGTTGAACAAGACAATTTCATCGAGACGGTTCAGGAATTCTGGTCGGAAGTAATCCTTGAGCGCTGTCATAACACGGTCTTTTGTTTGTTCGTATCGCTCTGCTTCGGTCGTTGCAATACCATTGCCAAATCCAAGTCCCGACATTTTGTCGATAAATTCTGCACCAATGTTCGAAGTCATGATGATTACACAATTTTTGAAGTTAACGGTGCGACCCTTTGCATCAGTAAGACGACCATTGTCGAGTACTTGCAGCAAGATGTTGAAAACCTCTGGATGTGCTTTCTCTATTTCGTCGAAAAGAATTACAGAGTATGGGCGATGTCGCACCAATTCTGTGAGACCTCCGCCTTCTTCGTGGCCGACATATCCTGGAGGAGAACCGATGATCTTGGATACTGAATGCTTTTCCATGTATTCGGACATATCAACCCGAATGAGTGCCTTGTCGCTGTTGTTAAACAACAGCTCAGCAAGCGCTTTTGTAAGCTCGGTCTTACCGACTCCTGTTGGACCAAGGAATAGGAATGATCCGACTGGTCGATTTGGGTCTCCAATGCCTGCTCGTGATCGCTTGATAGAATCTGCAATCTTTTTGACCGCTTCATCCTGACCAACAATTCGCTCCTTAAGACTCTCTTCGATTTTCGCGAGTTTTGCTGCCTCTTCTTCAAGCATGCGTGATACTGGAACGCCGGTCCATCGAGAGACAACATGTGCAATGTCTTCTGCTATTACCTCTTCCTTAAGCACTCGACGATTAGTTTGCAGTTTCTTGAGTCGCTTGGTTGCTGTTTCGATTTCCCGTTCAAGTGCTGGAATGGTTCCGTATCTAATTTCTGCTGCTTTTGTAAGATCACTTTGTGATTCAGCGGAGTCAGCATCAAGCCGAGCCTGTTCGAGATCTTTCTTGCACTGCTTTATTGTCGCAAGTGTTTCCTTTTCGTTTTTCCATTTGGTTTCGAGTTCGCGAGATCCGTCTTGCACATCGGCAATTTCGGCTTGGATCGATTTCATGCGCTGCTGTGCCTTTTCGTTTCCTGCCTCTGCTTCCTTTTTGAGTGCTTCACGTTCTATTTCAAGCCGAACTACGCGTCGATGCGCCTCTTCGAGAACCGGTGGTTTGTTTTCAAGCGACAATCGTAGTGCGGATGATGCTTCGTCGATAAGATCAATCGCCTTGTCGGGGAGAAAACGTTCAGTGATGTAGCGCGATGAAAGCTGTACGGCGGCAACGATAGCGTCGTCAGTAATATGTACACCATGGAATAGTTCGTAGCGACTCTTTAGTCCTCGTAATATCGCAACAGTGTCATCGATTGACGGCTCGTTAACATGTATCGGCTGGAATCGACGAGTCATGGCCTGGTCGTGTTCGATGTATTTTTGATACTCCTTAAGTGTTGTTGCACCAATGACACGGATCTCACCGCGAGCGAGTGCTGGCTTGAGCATGTTTGAAGCGTCCATCGATCCTTCGGCAGCTCCTGCACCCATTAGGGTATGGAGTTCGTCGATAAAAAGAATTACCTTGCCGTCTGAGCGTTCGACTTCTTTCATTACTGCCTTAAGTCGCTCTTCGAATTCACCGCGGTATTTAGTACCGGCAATAAGAAGCCCGAGGTCGAGTTGTACTATTTCTTTGTCTCGCAAAGATTCTGGCACGTCACCTGCTGCCACACGAATGGCGAGACCTTCGGCAACTGCTGTTTTACCAACGCCAGCTTCTCCAATAAGGATTGGGTTGTTTTTTGTTCGTCGTGACAGAATCTGAATCACGCGTGTGATTTCCATGTCGCGCCCAATAACAGGATCGAGTTTGTTTTCTTTTGCGCGCTCCGTGAGTGATCGTGCAAATCGCATAAGTGCACGAGGCTTGGTCGAGGTGTCGGTATCCTTGATCTTGCCTTCTTTTATGTCAGTAAGTACGCGAGCAAGCGCTGTTCGGTCTACCTTAAATCGGGTAAGTACTTCGCTTGCAGGACCCGGGTTTTCGACAATACTTAATAGAATATGCTCAGGAGAGACGAATTGATCGTTAAACGATGCAGAAATACGAGGCGCAGCTTCAAATACGCGCACCAAATCGGGCGTAAGATACAATTGAAATGACGGCGAAACCGCAGTTGCACCTCCCGTACCCTCTATAAGTTCGAAAATTGAATCGGTAAAATGCTGTACATCAACATTAACCTGCTCGAGCATCGGCAAAATCATAGACTCTTCCTGACTTACGAGTGCCGCAAGCATGTGGACTGGTGACACCTGATTGTGTCCTCGCTCGACAGCAAGCTGATGAGCACGGTGTACTGCCTCTTTTGCCTTGGTTGTGTAGTTGTTGAATGGTGTCATATAGGTTTAATTACTCTTATTAGTACCGGAAACTTTCATCGTCGGTGGAGGTATCTGTGTATTAAACAATATAAATGATGTTTCTGCAAGCATTGTTGAGACATGGGTACGCATTCCTATAAGTGTTCCATTTTGGCTATACAATGGCACTCCGACCCCAATTACATCATCATTTAGACCTGCTATATCAGTGTCGACGATAGTAGGCGCTATATCCCTTCCGGGTGTAATTGAAGTGATGACCCCTCGAGCCAATTTGGGAGATTTGCCTCCAAAAATGGTATAGACCGGTTCCCCAACAGCATGCGTATTACGAGTAATAGCCGACGGAATCCAAGAAATAGAAGTAGTGCCCGTAGAAGTCGCGTTTAAAATTGTTATGCCGGATACGGTATCTTCGGAGACAACGTTTAGGGCAATGTTTTTTCCGGCGATTGATATGTTCGCCGCGGTCGTGCCCGAGAGAGCTGCTGAATCTGTAAGTATCACGCCTGGCGCGACAACAATTCCAGCTCCGGCAAATGTGTTTGTGCCTTCGTTCATGAAAATTCTCACTACCGAAGGCATCGTCTTTTGTACAACACCTGCAATCGAAGAAGAATCACTTGCCGGCGGTGTTTGCACAACTACAGTCGGTGATGATGTTGCGGGAGATATAACTTCATGAATTGTGCGTTCGATGACGCGGCTCACTGTGTCGCCTACTGTAATAGGCGTTTCTTGCATCAATGATACGGTAACAATGCCTGTTGCCATCGATGTGACAAAGGATACAAGAAGTGTAAGTAGTATGAGTTGTGAGGTGGAGAGTTGATCGAGATCCATGCAAAAAATTATAGCATAGTGCTCATCCGCGAATACACATCTACAAATGTGGATGCTGCACGCGCACAGTCCCGCGCCGTCGTTTCGACACCCAGCGAAAGCCTGATGGTGTGTTCCGAGCGATCTTCAGCCGAAATGTGCCGCTCACCATTCTTTAAAGCGCCAAGTGCTTGTACGACGTGCGACTGCGCTTCTTCACCTTCTCTGCAAGCTGATTTGGTCGAGCTCGCAATGCCAGCGCTGTCGAGGGCGAGTACAAAGTATTCGACACTCAATCCTGGGATCGAAACATTGAGCATGTGCGGGAGAAGCCCTTCAATATTGCCATTTAAAACAAGTGTAGGAATTTGTTTAGAAAGGGTCGAATACAATGCGTCTCTCATTTTTCTTAATCGTATTTCTTCAGAATTTCGAATGCTCGTCACCCATGCAAAGCTCGCGGCAAAACTTGCTGCAAGAGCAACATTTTCTGTTCCTGGCCGCATGCCAGATTCTTGTTTGCCACCAAAGAGGATCGAACTTATGGGTGTACCCAATTTTACATACAACGCACCAATGCCACGTGGCCCATATAGCTTACCCGAATCGAGTGTAAGCAGGTCGACATCAAGTGAGTGAGTTGTTGTTTTTTCGTACAATGGTGCCTGCCCTGCATCACTATGCAACAAAATGCGAGTTTTTTGGGCTGCCTCATATTCACGAATGACTTTTGCAATTTTTGCTATTGGCTGTACGACTCCTATTTCACTATTTGCCCATCCAACAGATACAAATACCGTTTTTGGGCGCAGTAACATCTTTACTTGCGTTGGTGCAATGACTCCATCAGCATCCGGTTCTACAAAGGATACCGCGCCTCCAAGACGCTCTACTTCGCCAAACGTCGAAAGTATCGAGTCATGCTCGATTGAACTTACTATCCAATGAGTTTTGGTCATGTCCTGACCACCTTGGATCATTTTTTGTGCGACTCCGAGGATCGCGAGATTGTTGCCCTCGGTTCCGCCTGAGGTAAAAACGACTTCTCCCGCCTTACAACCCAAACAGCTCGCGATCTGTACTCGGGATTTTGAGAGTGACTGCTTTGCGATTACGCCCTCGGCATGCAATCCACCCGGATTACCGTAGAGCGCCTGACTCTTCAAAAAGGCGGTGCGGGCCGCCCTTGAAACAGGCGTGGCACTTGCATAATCAAGGTAGATGCGTTCTTTTTTGAATAACATCGCCCCATTGTACGGTATAGATTTTTGTTGTATACTCCCCCCATCAATTCGGAGGCTTTTGCGCAACCCTTTATGACCACTGTTACCCTCGCTACTACAAATTCCAAACACTCGTATGACAACCAGCAAACAAACACAAAACAATATAACGAGTGGCGTTCGACCTCCTATCGTGGTGGTAATGGGTCATGTCGATCACGGTAAGTCGACTCTTCTTGACTATATTCGTCATGCAAATACGGTCGACAAGGAATTTGGCGGCATAACGCAACACGTTGCAGCATATGAAGTCGTACACAAGTACGAAGGTATCGATAAGCGTATAACGTTTATTGATACACCAGGTCACGCGGCTTTTGGGGCAATTCGCGCGCGCGGTGCAAACATTGCCGATATTGCAATCTTGGTTGTGGCAGCAGACGACGGTGTCAAAGCTCAAACGCTTGAGGCACTTTCTGCAATTCGCTCAAGTAACATTCCTTTTATTGTTGCCATTAATAAAACGGACAAGCCAAACGCTGATATCGCACGCACACAAAACAGTCTTGCAGAACAAGGTGTCTATCTTGAAACGCTTGGAGGCGACGTGCCATGGGTAGCAATTTCTGCAAAAAAAGGAACTGGTATTCCTGAACTCCTGGACCTTATTCTCATTGTTTCTGAAATAGCAGACTACAAAGGTACATTATCACTTCCAGGAAGCGGATTTGTAATCGAAGCACATCGTGATCAAAAGCGGGGTATCGCTGCGACACTTATCATTACTGATGGAACGATAGAAACCGGCATGAGTGTGGTTGCGGGCTCTGCTATTGCACCGGTTCGCTTGATGGAAAGCCATACGGGTACGACACTTAAGCAAGCTTCGTTTTCTTCGCCGGTTGTTTTGGTTGGTTTTGATGAGTTGCCTGCAGTTGGCGAGATATTTACATCATATGCGAACAAGCGCGAAGCTGAAAAGGCGCGCGAAATCTACGTTCAAGAAAATCATGCGAGTCAAACGCAAGCTGCGCATCAAGAAGATGGGTTTTTTACACTTCCTATTATTTTGCGAGCCGATGCAACTGGCTCACTCGAAGCTCTGGTTCAAGAGATTCACAAACTTGGCGACGAGAAGCACGGTGTGACCGTTGTACAATCTGGCATCGGTACCATTAGTGAAAATGATATTCGTGCAGCGCTTGCGGGCACAGCTCCGGCGCTTGTTGTAGGATTTAATGTTGGCATCGACACGGTAGCAGAAGCCATCGCCCGAGAGCGCGGTGTCGAAGTCGAATTTTATAATATTATTTACAAACTGACCGAGACTTTGACTGAACGGCTGAAAAAGGCAAAGCCAAAAGAAGATGTTATAGAGGTACTGGGCCGGGCAAAGGTATTGATGCAATTCAGCAGTCATAAACTTGATCATGTGCTTGGTATCAAGGTTCTTGAGGGACAGTTGGTAAAAAACGGTACAGTACGTGTATCGCGCCGAGCAGATGTTCTTGGAAATGGCGTCATTATTAATATTCAGGCCAACAAGCAAAACGTCGATAGAATCGATGCAGATCGCGAGTGCGGTGCGCATATCGAGGCAAATTTTGAAATCATGCAGGGAGACACGATAGAATATATTGTAACTACCCGCCAGTAACAGTTTTACTATTCCTATGAAAAGCCCAAATCGACATACACAGATTACAGAACTTTTGACGCAGACAGCTGCGGAATATTTTGCACGTGAAAGCAATGGCACTTCACTCATAACGGTCACGCGCACCGATCTGTCTCCCGACATGCACAAAGCAAATATTTATTTGTCGGTCCTGCCGGTTGAATCCGAGGATTCGGTATTGCATTTTGCCCGACGATCACGCGCTGAATTTCGAATGTATATAAACAAGCATACACGTATGGGACGTGCGCCTACGGTGGATTTTCTTATCGATGAAGGAGAGAAGAATCGATTACGTATCGATGAACTGACAAGGTCGTAAATGGGGCCTGGGCGGTATTGAATCGGCTACAACTCGAACCTCGCCGTCGCTTCGGCTCGGTCGCAGCCCCAGCTCGCGGTCTCGTCTGCTGACTCGACATCGCTCCGCTTTTCGATTCCCGCAGCCACAACATGCAGATGTTGTGTCTAGAGGCCTGGGCGGGAATCGAACCCGCGCATAAAAGTTTTGCAGACTCCTGTGTTACCTCTTCACCACCAGGCCGGTATGAATGCTCGTGTATTTTAGCATAAAGTATCGTATTATGTACCCTATCTCGATCCAAAAAGAGATGTATGCCGGGATGGTGGAATGGTAGACACCAGAGACTTAAAATCTCTTGCACAGTAACATGGGCGTGTGGGTTCGAGTCCCACTCCCGGCACATGAGTCATAGCGAAAAAGTTCCATCAGAAAAAATGCCGGCATTCACTCCGCGCAGTGCATGGCCCGAATATAATGTAAAAAATAATATTCCATCGTGGATGAATCCTGAGAACATCGGTACGAATCCACGTGGAACGCGATATGGTTTCTGGCCTTTCTATGTAGAAATTTATGCAGGCAGTACTCCGCCTGATTTGGATATCTCAAATACGGAGGGCAAACCGCATAACAGAGTGATTATGTGGCGAATGTTTGATACTTCTCGGCCATTGCCAAAGGGTTGGTTTATCTTAAAGCCTGATCCCGACTACAAGGGTGGCTATGCGCTCATAGAAGATTCTGTTCCCTATTACAAAGCATGGAGTCGCCGATCTCAGGAATATCGTACAAAGTGGCTGCGCAGCCACTTGGGCAAAACGCATATTATTGAGCCTATTAACTACGAGCAATTTAAGCACTCCTATATGCAGAGTCATGTTGGAAAGCACGTGGGAGCATTTTTACTCGAAGAAGTCCGCAAACGACTCGAGGCAGCAACTACGCCTGTATATCTATGGGGTATTCGTGATGTGTCGACAAATATATATGTTGCGGGTATGGCTGTCGAGTATTCGGAGTCGTGCAAATCGACGTATTATTTGAACGGCTTTTATGCGACAGAGTCATCAAAAGTCCCACTAATGGTTGGCATGTTTGATTATTGGTTTATGCACTCACAGGCACGAGGATGCAGGTATATTGATTTTGGCGTCTTTTGGAAAAAGGGTGACCCTGCGTCATGGAAAGGATTTTCGGAATTCAAATCCAAATTTGGTACTCACTATTTTATTTCCTCTCCTATTGCGTACCATTTTGCCGCTGTTGGAGTTATTAAGCGCATTGAGGATTTTGTTCAGTATTTGTACATGAACAATCCACTGAACAAGGATTACCATTCGCCCGAACGGGCAATTGCATCCTCGGTTCATTCTACTATTTATGTAGATCGGGTAGGAAGCGATGTGCGTGTGCGAACCGGAGACGTGTATCAGACTTCGCAATATATCAATACAATGTGGAAAAAAGCACTCAAACACATCAAAAAGTATGGTCGTATTCCGAGAACGCAGGCAAAAGTATTAATGCTTGGCCTGGGCACCGGAGGCGCTGTGATTGAGTTTTATAAACAACTGCCAGAATGCACAATTACCGCAATAGAAATTGATCCTGCCATGATTGCGCTTACTCGGACTATGCAAATGTTTAAGCCATATAAGGAGCCCACGATCATCGAAGGCGACGCTGCCGAGATAATGGCAAAACTACAAGAAACGTATGACTTAATCGTCGTCGATATTTTTACGGATACAGGAGCATCACCTCTTTTAAATAAAGAGGATTTTGTGATATCTCTCAAGAAAAACCTTAATGACTCCGGCATGATTCTCGTAAACGTGTATCGAGACACGGCCTCCCTTTCACTATTTCAAAAAATGTATACAACCCTTTCGATATGGAAATATAAACACAATACCCTTGGCCTGTTTTCTATTTGAAAATGCCATATTTCGTGTACAATACGCAGCATCCCGCCCGTAGCTCAGTTGGTAGAGCAGTCGCCTCTTAAGCGAACGGTCGTTGGTTCGAATCCAACCGGGCGGACAAACGTTAAGAAAACCTGCACTACTGCAGGTTTTTAGTTTGTCCGAACCGGAGCGATGTTTTGTCGATCTTCTTGAGGCAAAACCGCGAGGTGGGGTCGCGAACACTTATCTACAATTCGAGCGGGTGCGAAGAATTTTAGTGGAGTGATTCGTGACGACAAACAAGAAAAATTATTCCGGGCGAATCCAACCGTACACCCCCTATCTCAACCACAACTCCCACAACGCCTTTGCGGGGTTTGAATGACCTACGAGCGCATAGTAATGCAAATCAATAAACGGCAAACTATTTGCTTCTATTATTCCCCATTTTTGCTGTGCTGGATCCTGTTCTGGATCAGGAATAATGAGATCAAATCCCACTACTGATACCCCCAAAACGCATGCAGCACGCTCTATCTGTGCACGAAGGTCAGGATGTACTGTTGGCAATATTTCCCGCGTATAGCCCCCAAATTGTCTGCCTGCATAGTGCGACAACTGAACACGTTGTCCTGCTTTGGGAACAGAATTAATAGTAAAGTTTGTGCGCGAAAGGTATCCAATAATTTCTGAAGAAACAATAACGTCTCCAAGACGATCTGGTTTTGAAATATTTATCTCTCTGATCAACTCTTCGATCGAACGTATTCCATCACCCATGACATACGGAGCATCTGCAGTAAAAAATCCTTCAAGCTTTCCGTCTATGCACGTCGCGCGACTAACACCGCCTTCAAGATGCTCTTCTATACACACTTGCGGACATATGAGCTGTGCACTTACAAATGCCCTCTCAAGTTCATTTTGGGTACTAATACGTGTGGTTGTGTGTCGATCGAGAGAACCAAAACGTGGTTTGACGATCACGGTACGTGGTACGGTAGGGTTATCAAAAAAATTCTTAATATCCTGTAATGAGGTATGACTTTGTACAAACGGCACCGGTATGGAATGTCGTACAAAAAACTTCTTAAGCAAATACTTATCATCCATCCACAAGTACGCGAGACTTCCTCGCCCATCTGGAATTGGTAAGCTTTCAAAATAAATATGTTTGCCTTGTACAAGCGCGCGAAATCTGTCGGTACGTCGTCCGTCAAAAATCATCTGCTCGACTGATATGCCAAGCTTTTTTGCTTCGTCGATAACAACTTTAGTGCGAGTGGAATCAAGCGTCGGTATATTTGAATCAAGTTTGATAACTCCCAACCATATGGCAACCGCAAACACTGTCCTCACACAAAGACGCTTGAGTGATTCGTTGAGTGAAAGAATTTTTTGCAGCGGCTTAACTTGATAAGTAAAATACAGAGCCGAAGACGTCAGACTGTCTGCACCGCTACTTATATATTGCTTGGAGTGATTAACCGGAGAAATACCGCAGGCTTCACAGACTGTTAACCTAGGTTTCCCATGTGTCATACAGAATAGTATACCTCTATAACACACCAAAAGAACCCCGGGTGGGGTTCAGGTGGCTTAGTGCTTGCCGTATAACATAGAATCTCTGTGATAACGAGTAACCTATACAGTATATCGCACATCCTAGGCAATTTGCCAGTACTGGCCTGTGTATAAATTTTGATAGTGCGATACTTGGTGTACAATACTCGTGAATGCTGGAATGGCGGAATTGGTATACGCGCATGCCTTAGGAGCATGTGGGGCAACCCATGAGAGTTCAAGTCTCTCTTCCAGCACAGACGAACGAAGTGAGTACTGGGCAGGAAAGTACCGTGCTCGGGCACGGTACGCGAGAGGCTTGAAAAGCGGAGCGATGTCGAGTCAGCAGACGAGACCGCGAGCTGGGGTCGAGAAATTTTTTGTGCGACGGCACAAAAAATATTCGTGACCAAGTCTCTCTTCCAGCACACTAAGGATTATTGATACTCTGTGATACACCGGTACCTGTTGAATGCACGGTATTGTCTATAAGCTGAACAATGCCATATCCCGAAACCATAATAACCATACCAACGGTACCCCACAGCATATGCTGCTTGCCATCGTCAGCTGATTTGCTTCCCTGACTCAGATTGAGCATAAACTTAAATAATCCAAACATAAACATAAAAAATCCTGCCGCAAAAACAACCACCATTATCGGATAGATAATAATGGTGGATATTTTGTAGAGCAATGTGTCTATAACGTCCATAGCTCAAGAGTGTACCTGTCTATTTAATGTTGAGGACCGAAGGTGCCTGTGCTGCAGTACTATTACTGATTCCGAGTGTCGATTGCAAGAATTTGACCAATCCCCAAATAGAAACCATTACTGCAAGTGCTATAACACCGTACATCATGCCTTCAAGAGCTGCTTTTCGACTTTCTGCATCACCACTTGCCATGAGCAAGCGAACACCCCAGTAAAAGATGGCTACAACGGCTGCGGTAATAAGAAGTACGATTATCGCATTCAAAAGACTGTTAAAAAATCCTACCAATCCAAACAAACCTTGTTGAGGATTTGCTGCTGTAACGTTTTGAGCAAAAGTGACAAGAGGAAGTAAAACGACTGCGGAACTTAAAGCAACTGAACTGATGTATCTGCGCATAGATGTCTATTTAATAGTAAGTCCCATCATTGTATACCGGGTCTACCCTTCTGCAAGAGGCAGATTTGACGCCTGTGGACAACATCTTAGACAAAAAAATGCTGCAAAAAACGCGAAATTCCTACCAAAAAAAGTACCACAACCAGTATGACAACTCCCCAGTGCATCTTTTCGAGACCATGTTCGCGGTGAGGCATACCCAGATGGAACAAGTATTCCAAAGTTCCGCCTGTAAACATTACAAACGATATGGTAAAAAATACTCCGATACAAATATTTACGAGCCCTGCAAATACTGCGACCGTTTGTGCAAGCGCGATCGAGGGAAGAAATGTGAGTCCAACCAGACCGATAATCTGCCTCTTGTTCATAGTGAGCGACTATATGGCGTTACGCCGTCGGATGAGTTGGGAGACGGGCCATTGAAAAGCGTATATTGAAAGAATTGTACGATTCCCCAAATGGATACCATTACAAAAAGTATACCGATGCCCCATGCAAAATAGCTTGTCATACTTGAACCTTTTACCTTGCCTTGGCTAATTCCGTACACCTGCATAAATCCGCCAAGCATATACAAAACCAAGACGGCGCTAATTAGCAAAACGCTACCAGTATTCAAAAGGCCGACAACTGTTTTTGCAAGTGAAGCAAACGTGGTTGCAGCGCCGCCGCTCACGTTTTGAGCATATGCCATATGTGGAACCAGCATCTGTATCATTGATTGAACAGCGTTGTACATATTTAACTCAAAAGTTTATTGGCAGTGTCACTCAGAACTGCGGTTATAACCTCGGCACCCAAGACAATCGCCGCACCAATGAATACATAGAGTGCGTTTCGTCGAGCAGATTTGAGTGCCTCTGGATTACCCTGCGCCACGATAAATTTAAATCCAACAAATACAATAGCAACACTTATTACAATGACACCAAGCCGTGTGATGACAGTAAAAATTGATTTAAGAAAATCGGAAACAGAAGTGACCTTGATTGGATTGGTAAGATTACCGGCTGTCGTTTCTGCATGCACGCCGTGTGCTGCAATAAAAAACAAAATGAGTACAGGAACATAGTACAGAATTACTCGCATCGGTCTAAGGTATGTCATCATAGTTAGTGTTAGTTTCCAGCAATAATAGCAAGTAATTGGGAATTGGCACGACCGATAGCCTCTGTAAACAGCATGGCGCCACTGGTCGTGTCTTCTATCATAGCGCGAAATATATCATCCGTCTTGACTGGATCGGGGTCGCTCCACCCCTGTGCAATAATTGCTGACTGTGTAATTACATCCTGATCAGGGGTCGAGCTTGCAAACGCGAGTGCGCGCGCTGCGTTAACCTTGGCATCAACGCTGGTAGGCGCAGCCTTTATGGCGCCTGGCGTAAGCACATCTCGGCGCGGTGATACCATGCCATAACTATTTGCTATTGCGTTTGAAAAGGGAGCCGAAACCAAGGTATATGCAATCGTCTTTGCACCAACCAAGTTACGGGAATTTCTTGCGATAGCTATTGCATAGATGCGTGCAGTGGTAACAGGACCTTGGGTCGTACCACTTTGTGGAATGCGGGAAATGGCAAATTTTAAATTTGGATTGAGTTTTTCGATAACTGATTGCTCACTCGCATAGCCCAGATAGAGCGCTGAATTACCTTGAGCAAACGCCATCGATGCAAGCTGCTGCGCACGGTTCCACGAATAGTAATCTTTTGAAGGGTCTGCAAATTCAGTATAAAAACGCAACGCCGACTCGGCCGGAGTGCCCTGCAGAGAACCCGAGGAGTCTGCTTTACCCAATGAACCAGTCAAATCACCAGTCGCTGGATCACGAGTGGTAATAGCGCCACCGACCTGCATGATAAGTGTCGCCACAATATCTTTGGCATGATCGATGTTGCCATACTCGCCCAAGGCAATCAGGCTTTGTGTAATCGAGCCGGCATCATCTTTGACTGTAAGCGATTGCATCGGAGTAGTAAACAGTTGTGACCAATATTCGGGTGGCTCGGTCAAACCTGCAGTTCCCAGCAAATCTTTATTCCAAAATAACACCATTGGATCTGCAATGAATGGGAGTGCAACAATGCCGTCTTGCAGCAAAAATGGTGAAGTTGCACTTATAAATAGTTTTTGATATTGAGACTGACTTATTTCGGCATACGGTATAAGCGACACCTCACTCGCATCTTGTATAGCTTGATCCTGACTCATAATAAAGAGATCCGGGCCGGTGCCGCTTGCAAGCGCGCGGGTTAGATCTGCTTCATAAGTTGCCGGATCTTTTTGCACATAGGTGACCAATGCAAGGTTTGCGTCTCCGTTCGAAGAATCTTGGATAATTTGGGTAATACTTTTACTATCAAACGTGCCCCAAATAACCACGGGCCCGATAGTTGATTGTGTACCAGTACTGGTAAGAATCGCAAAGACAAGAACGCCAACTATGGCGCTTGCCCCAAAGACCGAAAGAAGGATGATTTGAAATGGCGTCGTTTTCATATTTTTTTGCGGCAAATATAACCGTAATGATGTGCTCCCGGCACAAACGTTTGCGTACATTCTAGCCCGTTTGCCCTTATCAGCTCTAAAGCAGCTTCTGCAGTAACAACGTCGTCTGTGTGTGGCCCCATGCCCCCAAATGATTCTGACCAGTCAATAACAACGACTCGTCCGTCTGGTTTTATTATGCGACAGGCTTCCTTGAGAGGAGAATTTTTGTCGGGCAACTGAAAGAGAATATTTGAAATAATAACCACGTCGATGATATTGTCAGAAAAACGTGTACTGCCAAGTTGTTCAATGTCAGCCCAGATCGTATCGACATTTTGGAGATTTTTTTTGCGCGCCTCATTGGTTATTCGGGTCAGTAAATCCTTTTGAACATCAAAAGCATAGACTCTTCCTTTTTCGCCCACTACTTCAGCGCAGGCAAAGGTATAAGCTCCACTTCCCGCCCCCATATCAACGACGCGCATATCGGGCACTAACTTGAGATGTTGTACAACGTCGCGTGGGTTTACAAAATCAGTTGTCTGCATTGACACTAGTATAGCACTGCAAACTTGCTGCGATTGCCACTAATCCACTACTCGCTGTGTAAACACTTAAAAAGTAATTACGCTACATCTTCTCCTGGAAATACGACAAACGATGCAAGTTCGTCACCTTCACGCATTTTCATAACACGTACACCTTGTGTAGCTCTTGAAAGTGAAGGAATTTGTTTGAGCTCTGTTCGAATAGCCTGGCTTTTCTTACTCATCGCAACAAGCTCTCCGCCATCATTGATAAGAACCGCTGCTCCAACGAGCTGCTTTGTCTTTGCTGTAATTGACATGGTCTTGATGCCCGATCCACCGCGTCCTTGGACTTTGTATTCAGAAAGTGGTGTCTTTTTACCGTAACCAGTTGAAGAAAGTACGAGTAATTCTGCATTTTTTGCTCCAGCTGGAATGATACCTGTGCCTACAACATTGTCCGACTTGTCTAACTTAATACCTCGTACACCGCCAGCCTGTCGTCCCATTTCTCGAACGTCGCTCTCATCAAATCGAATTGACTGTCCTTCGGATGTCGTCAAAATAACACTGTCTCCCTTGCTTACAAATTCTGCAGAAATGAGTGCATCAGTCTTGTCGAGCGTAATTGCGAGCAAACCTGAGCGTCGTACCTCTTTAAATGCTGCTGCTGGTGTCTTTTTGACGGTACCTTGTTGTGTAGTCAATATAAGAGAAAGTCCTGTCATCGCCTTTACATCCTTTGGCATTGCCAATACAGAGGTAATCGATTCAGTTGATTCGAGCGACAAGAAATTTTGAATGGATTTACCCTTTGTTGCACGCCGTCCTTCTGGAAGATCATACATCTTGAGCTGATATGCCTTTCCCTTATCCGAGAAGAAGAGAATATCGCTATGAGCGGTTGCAGTTACAAACTGGGTGACCGAGTCCTCGTCTTTTGTGTCCAAGTCTACTACTCCCACGCCGCCTCGTTTTTGTTTGCGATATTCAGACGGATTTGTACGCTTGATGTAACCACCGGCAGTTAAGACCAGTACTGATTCTTCATCAGAAACCAAATCTTCGGTCGAAAGAATAGTTGCGCCGCGTTTGACGATCTTTGTTCGTCGATCATCGCCATACTTTTCGATAACTTCAGCAAGTTCTGCCTTGATCACCTCCATCATCTTTTTTGTACTTGCAAGCAATGTGCGCAAATATTCGATCAGTGCCTGTAATTCTTTAAGTTCGTCCTCGATCTTCTGGCGCTCGAGAGCAGCAAGGCGCTGAAGTCGCATTTCGAGAATTGCATTTGCCTGTAATTCAGAAAACTTAAACACTTTCATCAATGAAAGCCGCGCATCATCAACATTCTTACTCTTTTTGATCAGCGCGATGATTTCATCAATGTGATCAAGTGCCTTTTTGAGACCAATCAATATATGCTCACGTGCCTCTGCCTTTGCAAGGTCAAACTTGGTACGCTTGGTAACGACATCCTTTCGGTGTGCAATAAAATATTCAAGAATTGCCTTGAGTGAAAGTGTTTGTGGTACGCCGTCGACGAGTGCGACAACGTTATAGTGGAATGTTTCCTCAAGCTGGGTGTGCTTATACAAATAGTTGAGTACCGTTTGCGGCTGGGCACTGTTTTTGAGTTCGATCACGACACGAATGTCTTTTGCTGATTCATCGCGTGCATCACGAATACCTTCAAGCTTTTTCTCATGTACCAAATCTGCAATTTTTTGGAGTAGGTCGGATTTGTTGACGCGAAACGGAATCGAAGTAATCACAATTTGATAATCTCCTTTCTTTCCTTCGACTATTTCGGCTTGACCGCGCACTACAACGCCGCCACGACCCGTCGCGTAGGCGTGAGAAATATCTTTTTGATTGAATGCGATACATCCTGTAGGAAAATCAGGTCCCTGTACGAACTGGAGCAAGTCTTCTGTTGTAGCTTCTGGCGTATCAATAAGATGCATTACAGCATTACATACCTCGCGCAAATTGTGCGGCGGAATGTTGGTAGCCATACCAACGGCGATACCAAGCGTACCATTAAGTAGTAAGTTTGGAATTGCAGCCGGCAAAACACTTGGCTCAGTTTTTGTGTTGTCGTAGTTTGCAGTAAAGGTGACCGTCTCTTTGTCGATGTCCTTGAGCATTTCTGCTGCAAGCTTTGCCATTTTTGCTTCAGTATATCGGTACGCTGCAGGTGGATCACCGTCGATTGATCCGAAGTTACCTTGTCCAATGATCAAGGGGTATCGCATTGTAAAATCCTGCGCCATTTTTACCATAGCGTCATAGACCGCGACGTCACCATGCGGGTGGTATTTTCCAATTACGTCACCAACAACTGTTGCGGACTTACGAGTCTTGGCGCTCGCGGTCAAACCTGCGTCTTGCATTGCAAAAAGAATACGACGATGCACCGGCTTGAGGCCGTCGCGTACGTCTGGGAGCGCACGAGATGTAATAACTGACATCGCGTAATCAAGATAACTATCGCGCATCTCGGTTGAAATCGATCTGCTGATAACCCCTCCTAATCTAACTTCTGGAGCTGCGTCCGGCTCTGTATTTGCTTTTTTACCTGCCATTGCGTCCTAGTATACCTCAGCCTTCCAGAGTATGCGAGTACTTATCCAGCTTTATAATCACTGACCCTGTGGCATCGTATCAATATTTATAATTTGTGGATCGTTACCAGGAGATGCCTGCGCCTGCAAGTTTGCGAATGAATCGGTTGAACTTTGAATGTTCTCCTTGAGCGATGTAAGTGCATTTGCACCATTCGCGCTGTTATCGGTCGACGAAATTTGGTTCGTCTGCTGCTGCGAGGCAACATCCGATTGCACATTGTGTACAAAAAGTGCCAACCAGCCAAGAAAAAGTATCGCGACTATTACAAATGAACACGCTGCAGCAAAATCCTTGCGCTCTTGGTGCGGACGGGTTTTCATATGCTCAATTGTCGCCTGAATTATCATACAACTAGTGTATCACGCGAAAACTAACAATGATCATCAAGCCTTAACTTATAAAATGGGATGCAATTCAAGGCGTCTGAGAAAAATAATCTGAGCCATACTACTTGTATGGTGAGGAATATTTTTTGAAAGACAACGCAGAAGTGCGCTCATTTTAGGAGTTAAGTATAACGACTTCGTTTTGTTTGCCTGCAACATCCTTCGGCTTAATTGTGAGTTTATCAACTGGAGAAACATTTTCGGTACCCGCTTCTTTGATGAGTTGTTTACTTGCAGCATCTGATGTAAGAACAGGAATTATAATTTTGCATTCGAGTTTAACGCCCAGTTTTTGAGCCTCTGAGGCGCTTAGTGTTCCTTCACCGCTTACTGGAACAATAAGAACGTCGGGTGAATCCATTTCCAATACCTCGTTTGGTACATCACCGATGAGTGCACCTACATACAAGACAGAAAGCCCATCCATGTGTACAGAATAAATTGTGTTAATGCGCTCTTCTCCGCCATATTCTGAGCGTGATGCAAAACCAGCTGCCGTAATGCCTGCAATTTCGTATTCTCCTGGACCTGTAATTGCAAAAGCTTTTTTATCACCTCGTGAGGATTCTTCGACACCATTCATGTCAGGATGATTAACCGATACAAAGGCAACGTCGGTGCCAAAGTTGGTTGGTTTGAATTTTTTTGATTCTTTTGAGACCGGGCCAAATACAATAGAGGTGTCGCCGGCAGAAACCTTGATACAAGCTCCGTCGTGGTATGTGATTATCATGGGTCGCATTGTATCAGAACTCTGGATGCTCGCCAAAATTCCCGCCCCCACCTTTATCCCCAATCTTTCTTAAATAGTGTTGACACATGTTTTTTGAAGAATACTATGAAGTGGCTGGGGATGTCCTCAGTAATTTCCGTAGGAGACTTTTCATGTCCCAACGCAATCGGTCTTTTTATGCTTCCGATCAAGTTCGTCTGGCAACTTTTGAGGTCGCAGCGGTCAGCATCGCATCTCCCACCCAGAAGCCGATTCGGAACGCCCGCAGCCTCAAGGAAGCCGGCGTCGTTTGAACGGTCGTTCTGTATTTTCCCTTTGTCGCTTCGGCGACGCAACAGCCCTCCTCGTTGGACGCGAGGAGGTGCATTTTTTTGCATATTTCTCTTAGTTTTGCTATAGTGCACCTACTCATTTATCAGGAGTGCTATTGGGCTTATACCTTTCTTGTCGGATCTCTCAGTTATAGAAAGGCACCCAGAGTGAATATAATTTATATGGATAATGAAGTTGTTTCCGACGACTTGAACGTCGCAGTCGCAAAACCTTCCTCAAACCCAGAGGTCAAGGTGCCAACAATCGATGATGTGGTCGAAGGACCTATCGTTGCTATTGGTCGTGCCCGAGTATTCGTGGATTTGCATCCATATGGTACAGGTATCATCTTTGGAAAAGAATACCTTTCGGCCCGAGAAACTCTAAAAAACGTTAATATTGGTGATCTTATAACTGCCAAGATCACCGGCTTTGATAACGCAGAAGGCTACACAGAACTCTCTCTCAAGGAAGCTCGACAGGCTCTCATGTGGCACGAGGCAGAACAGGCAATCAGCAAGCAAACTGTCTACGAGCTCGAGGTCACCGATGCAAACAAGGGTGGACTTATTCTCAATTGGCAAGGTATTAGTGGATTCTTGCCAGCTTCACAGCTTTCGCAGGTTCACTATCCTCGCGTAACCGATGGAGACAAAGACAAAATCTTTGTTGAACTCAAGCGCATGATTGGTACCAAGATTGAGGTTCAGGTCATCACCGCTAATCCAAAGGAGCAAAAGTTGATCTTTAGTGAAAAGGGAGCAACCAATTCAACCGAACGATCAGCAACAGTTGAGAAATACCATGTTGGAGACACACTCGAAGGTGTTGTCACCGGAGCAACCGACTTTGGCGTCTTCGTTAAAATCGAAGAAGGCCTTGAAGGATTGGTTCATATTTCTGAAATGGATTGGGCGCTCGTCGAAAACCCACGAGCTCGTTACAAAGTTGGCGAAAACGTCAAGGTTCGGGTCATCGAAGTCAAAGACGGCAAGGTTTCGCTCTCGATCAAGGCGCTTCTCGAGGATCCATGGCATGCAGCTGCAGCAAAATACAAAAAGGATCAGCGTGTTGAGGCACTTGTCATCAAGTATAACAAGCATGGGGCACTCGCTTCTATAGAAGAAGGAGTTGCGGGACTGGTGCATGTATCAGAATTTGGTACAGAATCAGAACTTCGATCAAAAATCGAACTTGGTAAGGTGTACCCATTCATCATTACATTCTTCGAACCAAAGGAACGTCGAATGACTTTGAAACCGGTAGCATAAGCTACAAGTATTTTGAAAAACAAAAATCACCGCAGCGATGCGGTGATTTTTGTTTTTCTTACAAGATATTAATTACAAGCATTCATTGCAGCGACGTATCCCTTGGTCACGATTGTATGCAATGCTTCGTTTGTCTTTTTGAACAATTGCTTCAGTGCCTCTGCTTCGCTCGGTTTGAATTTTCCAAGGATAAAATCAACGACATCATCTTCTCCTGAAGGTTTTTTGAGCTTGCCGCCAGCAGTCGAGGGAGAAACACCAACTCGAATACGTACAAAGGCCTTGGTTTTGAGTGTTCGCGCTATTGATTCGATACCTTTATGTCCCCCGCTGCCTCTGTCGAACGAGATTTTGATTACACCAAGCGGCAAATCAAGATCGTCGTAGACCACAACCAGCTGCGCTGCGGCATTTACCGATTTTACATACGCCATTACAGCCAATCCTGACTTGTTCATAAAGGTATCGGGCAGTACGAGCATGACCGAAGTACCGTCACAGACCGCTTTTGTTACCGTTGCTTTGGCTTTTGCATTTTGTTTCCAATTCACCTCTTCGCAGGTACGAGCAAAACTTTCGACAGCCATGCGTCCCGTATTGTGTCGGGTGTTTGTATATTCTTCGCCTGGATTTCCAAGGCCTACCACTACAAATGACATGCCGTGAGTATATCACGAAGCGTTATAGAGAAAAATCTCCGAGTCGTTGTATTTTAAAAGTTCTAAAATAATTTTCTTTCGTAAAATTTTAAAATTTACGATGCACCATTTAAAAAACTTTGTGTCAACGTCACATGCACAGTAGAATGTTTACATGTCAGATCCAGTGATGCAAAAAGATTCATCACTCAATGCAATTCCTGCAGTTTCTACTCCTCGCAAAAATAATTTTCTCGATGCATCCCTCATCACTTCCTTTGTCGTCGCCGGATTAGTAGCGCTTATTATTAGATTATTTATTGCCGCACCATATATTGTTTCAGGTCCTTCAATGGAACCAAATTTTCACGATTATAATTACCTCATAGTCGATCGTCTCACGTATCGGTTTTCTGAGCCGCAGCGTGGCGACGTTATCGTTTTTAATTTACCTCAAATGAACGATCGTGCCCTTATCAAACGTGTCATTGGGTTGCCCGGAGACACCGTTTCACTCTCCGACACAGAGCCAAAAGTAACTATTATTAACGCAGCGCATCCAGATGGCGTAGTTCTTTCTGAGCCGTACATAAGTCCAAGTGACTTTGGAGGAACTTCAAACGCGCAATACACGCTCAAAAAAGATGAATACTTTGTCCTTGGGGATAATAGAAAAGTATCTGCGGATTCACGCATGTGGGGCATATTACCCCGCTCCGACATCGTTGGGCGCGTTCTCTTTCGACTCTATCCATTAGATTCAATCCAAACACTTCCTGCAATGTCCCGATATACCAATCTATAAGTTTCAAATATTTTTGATCACCATGATTCAAATTAAAGATACTCCTTACAGCTCCACCGCATCGCTAATGCAATCAGCAATTAAAACCGCAGAGTTTTTTGGCTTTCAGGAACTTGATTCCATTCCCCGTTCGCCTACCGCAAAGAAATTCTCAAACACCGACGTGGCAAAAGTCGAATCCAATGTTCTGTTCGCCCGCCGCGAAGAAAAGGCGCTCAGCGCTGTCGCTCGAAAATTTCTTTCTGTCGTGCCGCCTTCACATGGAGTTACACTTGCATGGAAAGTACGTCGTACGACTGGCACCAATCCTCAGATGAATTTTGAACTGCACATCTTTGGCACTTCAACAGTATTGGCAGAAACGATGCTTATTGTCGTCACACGCGCTATTTTGCAGTCGATCGGTCTGCAGGAACAAAGTGTCTCGATCAATAATATTGGCACCACCGAATCATCGGGTAGATTTGTCCGCGATGTTGGAATTTTCTTGCGAAAGCATACCGATTCTATAAGTCCGGCACTCCAGCCTCGCATCGAACACGACCCTGTTGGCACGCTTGTACAGCTTATCGAGAAAGGACACCCGGCAATTGCCCGCGCACCGCAGGCATTTGAATACCTAACCGAAGAAGAGCGCCGGCGCTTGTGGGACTTGCTCGAGCATCTCGAAACATTGAGAATTTTTTACGAGATGGACGGCAAAATTTTGGGCAGCCGAGATTGCTGGGCTCACACACTATTCGAAATTCGTGCCGCACACCCGGAATCAGGAATTCACATTCCCGTAGCATTTGGCGGACGTTATGATGCACTCGCAAGCAGATTTGCTCGCAAATCAACAGGAGCCGTTATGGTCAGCATCCCATGCGAGATCAAAGGAGGTGCCATAATTCCTACATCTCCTAAATCAGTCGTGGTTGCAAAACCTGCCTTCTTTTACGCATATGTCGGCACCGAGGCGCGCAAAAAATCTCTCGCAATACTCGAAGTCCTTCGACTCGCGGGAATCCCAATATTGCATGAATTGTGGCACGATCGCATGGGAGAACAAATGGAACGAGCACGAACACTTTCGTTTCCTTTTATCCTTATTATGGGTCACAAAGAAGCACTCGAAAACACCGTCATCGTGCGCGAAGTTGCCAATAACGCCCAAGAAACCGTGCCTGCCGGCCAGTTGGTTCAATATCTCAAACGTCACAAAATGGTCGCGTAATCGTTTGTCATTCAATACCTCCAGCGAACAATATATTGAAAAATAGCCAATTTTATGGGATACTCCATGCATAACCTTTTGCGCTAAGCAAAAGTCTCTAGCTTTATGGAACATTCTTCAAAACAAAGATGGTACGATCTTGCAATTCTTGCGATTGCTCAGTTTATGATTGTGCTCGACGTCTCGATTGTGAACGTGGCACTTCCTTCGATGCAGGCAGATCTTGGCCTCAGTATTTCTGACCTACAAGGAATAGTGACTGCCTACACACTCGCATTTGGCGGCTTTCTGCTTTTGGGCGGAAGAGCAGCAGACTTATATGGTCGTAAGCGAATGTTTTTAACCGGTATTGCCTGCTTTACGGTTATGTCGCTTGTAATTGGGATTGCGGATAACGCTGCGCTTTTGGTGCCGCTCCGTGCGCTCCAAGGTTTGGCCGCGGCCTTTATGTCGCCGGCGGCACTCTCTCTTGTCCTTTCTATTTTTACCGATAGCAAAGAGCGAAGCAAGGCACTTTCTGTGTGGGGTGCTGTGAGCGCAGGAGGCGCTACTGCCGGACTTCTTATTGGAGGCGTACTTACCCAGTACCTCAATTGGAGATGGAACTTTTTTGTAAACGTGCCCGTAGGACTTGGCGTCTTTTTGGTTGCATGGCAAATGCTCCCAGCGCACACTGCCGAAGAAAGTTCAAAAACTCTTGACCTACCTGGCGCAATTCTTGCAACGAGCGGCATGATGCTTCTTGTGTATTCACTGAGTCATGGCAACACATGGGGATGGCTCACTTTTACAACGCTTGGATATTTATTCTTGAGTGTTGTTTTATTGCTTGCATTTATATACAACGAATCAGTCGTCGCGCATCCGCTTATGCCTCTTTCGTTTTTTCGCATAGGCAATGTGGCTGCGGCTTTGGGAGTACAGTTACCGGTCACAGCGAGTATGTTTGCAATGTTTTTCTTTCTATCAATCTATGTGCAAAGCGTACTGCACTACTCACCGCTTGAAACAGGGTTCGCATTTCTTCCGGTTACACTCATGATCGGTGTTATTGCAACACAGGCGCCGCGCGCAATTCGCGCATTTGGATATCGAAAGATCCTCGTTGTTGCACCATTTTTTTTGGCAACAGGGTTGATACTCTTTACATACACAACTATTGATAGTACGTATCTCCACATCTTGCCGGGCCTTCTCATTATGCCGATCGGCCTTGGTCTCTCGTTTGTATCTATTACCATTGCCGCAACCTCTGGCGTACCAGGGCGTGAATCAGGTCTAGCTTCGGGACTTTTGACAACAGCACAACAAATTGGCGGCTCACTTGGACTTGCAATATTTTCGGGGATAGCTGCTGCAGCAACGAGCACAAGTTTGCGTGAAGGAAATCCAATTGGTGTTGCACAAATAGATGGTTTTCATGGTGCATATTACGCTGGCGTCATATGTGCAATGATAGGAGCCACCGTCGCATATGCATTTATTCGTACAGTGCGTACAAGCCCTGAATCTGCCGAATCGGTAGCACTTCATTAGTTTTGACGGTCAAATGAGCACGTGTAGCATAGAAAGACGGCTATATTGTATATTTTGACACCGTATGGTATACTTTGGCACATGATAAATGCAGAAGTACAGAAATCTGGAGGCGAAAACGTTCTTGCGACTATTCGTAAGTTCACTCGTCGTGTACAGGGTACCAACCTCATTAAAGATATGCGTGCGATTCGATATCACGCTCGACTCCGATCAAAGTCTGTCGTCAAAAAGAGTGCACTCAAGCTTCTTAAGCGAAAGGCTGATTACCGACAACTCATCAAGGAAGGAAAAGTAATCGAACGAGTTCGACGCCCAATGCAAAAGGACCAAAAGCCACAAGGCACAACTTCTCAATCACGATTTGGCGAAACTACTCCAATCGCTCGATAATTCAGACAAGATGTTTGATCTGACAAATACGACAAAACACGCTTCACTTTCGAAGCGTGTTTTGTCGTTACCGTTCGAGACGATTGCGAACAGTATTCTCACAAAAAAATACGAACTCTCGCTCGTCATTTGCGCAGATAAGCTTGCCACAAAAATGAACAAGCAATATCGTCATAAAACATATTCACCCAACGTACTTTCCTTTCCGCTTACAAATGATTCTGGTGAAATTTTTCTCAATCTTCGGGTTGCCGAGCGCGAGGCTGCAAAATACAATATTAAACTAGAGGCGCGGATACTGTATCTTTTTATACATGGATGCGTCCATCTGACAGGACTTGATCATGGGCCGCTCATGGACAAACTCGAGAAAAAAGCCCTGCAAAAATTTGGCATTAAACATCCGCTACCTTAATCCCCACCACGAGGGCTTTGATTGTAGCAATATTCCGCTACAATAGAGTCATGCGAACAATCTACACCGGAATAGATATCGGTACTCACCACGTTAAAGTCATTGTCGCAGAAGCTCCAGAGAGACCTGATATTCCGATGCATGTGCTTGGAACCGGCACGGCAGTATCAAAGGGAATGCGACACGGATACATCGTCGACCAAACTGAGGCGACACGCAGTATTCGAGAAGCCGTAGCACGCGCATCGGCTGCCGCAAAGACCCCAATACGTAAAGCCCGTATCGCAATCGGCGGTGTTTCGCTCGATGAAATTCGATCAAGTGGCGAAATTTCTCTTACCGCTTCCAGCGGCATTGTGACAGCGCGTGACATCGACCGAGCTCAAACCGAGAGCGAACGGCGTGCCTCATCAAAATTGGTAAACAGAACTATACTACACACCATTCCTCTCGAATTTCGTGTGGATGGCACGACAACGCTTGGCAGCCCCGAAGGGGTCCGTGGAACCAAGCTTACGGTGGACACGCTTTTGGTGACCGTTTTGACCCAGCATTATGAGGATATTATTTCTGCAGTCGAAGCTTCGAATATTGAGGTAGAAGACACCATGGCGTCCCCTCTTGCGGCGAGTCTTGTAACCCTAACCAAGTCTCAAAAAATGGCAGGAGTAATACTTGCTAACATTGGAGCAGAAACGCTTTCGGTCATGGTTTTTGAAAACAACATTCCAATTTCACTCAAGACATTTCCGGTCGGAGCAGCTGACGTCACAAATCAAATTGCACTCTCATTCCAAATTCCACTTAATGAAGCAGAAAATGTAAAGCGCGGCGGGGTAATCGGTTCGGATGTACCGCAAGGAAAAATGGAAACTATTATTGTAAATCGTCTCAAGGAAATGTTTACATTAGTGAACGCACATTTGCGTGATATTAATCGTCAGCGACTCTTGCCTGCAGGAATTGTCATTACAGGAGGAGGCAGCGGACTTATCCGCGCGTCCGACATCGCTCGAACTATTTTGCGTCTGCCATCACAAATTGGGCAGGTCGGTTTTGTTTCTCGATCGACAGCGGTCGACGCTACTTGGGCTGTTGCCTATGGTTTGTGTAGATGGGGTTTTGCCTCGGATATTGCTCAAGAAAGCCATAGTTTCGTGGAAGTTCTCAAAAATACGTGGGAAATGGTCCGAAATGGCTTCAAATCCCTACTTCCATAGGCATACTATCAATACGTTCTGTCAAGTTGTCTTTCTTAAAAATCTGATATCATGGCACTATGAGTAAGCAAGTTAAATCCGACGTAGAATCATTTGCTCGAATTCGCGTTGTTGGGGTTGGAGGTTCTGGAGGCAATGTGGTCAACCACATGGTTGCATCCAATGTACAAGGAGTTGAATTTATTGCAGTCAATACTGATGCGCAAGATTTACATAAGTCACGTGCCCGAAAGAAGATCCACGTTGGTAAGACACTAACACGAGGGCTTGGTACGGGTATGAATCCAGAAGCTGGCAAGCAAGCAGCAGAAGAAACACGTGAAGAAATTCAGGAAGCGATCAAAAATTCCGACATGGTATTTATTGCCTGCGGTATGGGAGGCGGAACAGGAACTGGTGCAGCACCAGTCGTTGCGAAACTCGCACGCGAGCTCGGTGCTCTCACCGTAGCTGTCGTCACTCGACCATTTTCTTTTGAAGGAGCACAGCGAGCACGCCTTGCAGAACAAGGTCTTGCCGAACTGCGAAAATCAGTTGATGCCCTCATCATTATTCCAAACGACAAATTGCTCGGTATCGTCTCTCGTGAGACAGGTATCAAGAGTGCATTTGCACTTTGTGACGATGTTCTTAAACAAGCAGTCGAAGGTATTTCTGATTTGATCACTACAACAGGAATTATCAACGTCGACTTTGCCGATGTGCGTGCAATCATGGCAAACGCGGGTTCAGCGCTTATGGGTATTGGTATTGCTATGGGTGAAAAGCGTGCAGAAGAAGCGGCTCGTGCAGCTATCAATTCCCCACTGCTCGACGTATCAATCAACGGCGCAAAGGGTGTTCTCTTCTCTATCGCCGGTGGTGATGATCTTGGCATGCTCGAAGTACAAGATGCTGCAAACGTTATTACTGAGGCAATCGACCCTGATGCTAAGGTTATTTTTGGAACCGTTACCGATACATCTCTCAAAAAGGGTCAGGTACGAGTCACTGTTATTGCAACCGGATTTCCATTAAACGCAATTCCTACACAAACATTTTTCCCAGCATCACAAAATCCTACGCAAGCGCCAGCTCAATCCGTAGCAGCGTCTATCTTTTCTACCGCACAAAAGGCAGTCGAGAAAAAGGAACAGGATGTTCCGCCAGCTCGAATTGTAGAGCGCGAAGCGCGACAAGCAGCAGCTCCTGCAGCACCTGAAAAGCCACGCGAAGGTATTCGTAGTATTCAATCAAATCGTTCAGAGGCACCGGAAGAGCGCCGTGAATCAAAAAAACCTGAAACCCCTGCACCAGCTCCATCTATTGATGACGATACTTGGGGAGGACTTCCATCTTTCTTGCGACGTCGCTAAATATGCAGGATCTAATAATCGTTGGCGGTGGACCGGCCGGCGCAACAGCCGCTGTATATGCGGCACGCAAACTACTCAAAACTACATTTGTAACAAGTGAATGGGGCGGTCAAAGTACCGTATCCGAAGATATTCAAAACTGGATCGGTAGTCCTCATATCAGCGGTGCTGATTTGGCAAAAAACCTAAAGAGTCACGTGCTCGAGTATGCCGGAGAACATGTTCGGGTTATAAATCCTGCTCTTGCCCAGAAACTCGAGATCAAAGAAGATCATGTCATCGTCTCACTTTCAAACGGTGAAGTACTCGAAGCAAAATCACTTTTTGTGGCGTCTGGAGCGGTGCGTCGTACACTCAATATTAAGGGTGCTGCCGAATTTGAACACAAGGGTCTTACCTATTGTGCGAGCTGCGACGGTCCGCTTTTTTCGGATCAGGATGTCGTTGTTGTAGGTGGCGGAAACGCCGCATTTGAAACTGCTTTGCAGCTTGCTGCATACTGTAAATCGGTGACACTCCTTAACCGGTCGGATTCATTTAGAGCAGACGAGGTAACTATTGCTGCTGCGCAAAAAAATCCAAAGATAACACTCGTTACAAACGCAACACCAGCGCGTGTCGAAGGCGAAAAATTTGTAAACGCTTTTGTATATACTGACACCTCACAAAAAGAAGTGACACTAGCTGTAACAGGAGTGTTTGTCGAAGTTGGACTCCTTCCAAATACCGATTGGCTTATGGGAACACTTACGCTCGACGCGACCAAGCATGTAGTTGTCGATCCACGTACACAGCGTGCATCGTACTCAACAAGTACTGCAATGTGCCGTGTGTGGGCAGCTGGTGATTGTACCGACGGAATCTATCACCAAAACAATATTTCTTCGGGCGATGCTGTAAAGGCGCTTGAGGATTTGTATATCTTTTTGCAGAAAAACAAATAATCGTGTCTCTCTCATCGCGAGAGGGCAAAACCTTATCGGTTGAGGCAGAGCATAAAGTCACGTATAATCAGGCTATGGAAACAAAACAACGAACTCAACTTTTTATTGGTGCTGCATTTATCGTATTAATTATTGGTATCACAGTAGTGCTGGCGGCAATGTCAGGTTCTGCAAAACCGATTACTGGAAAAACCTCCATTCAGACGACTCCTGTATCGAGTAGTGATCACGTGCGTGGCAACGCGAGCTCAAGTGTGAGCGTTATTGAATATGGCGATTTTGAATGTCCTGCATGCGGAGCGTATGAACCTATTATGCAAAAACTTACTCAAACGTACGGCGATCGTGTAGCTTTTGTATTTCGCCAGTTTCCGCTCTACCAAATCCACCCAAACGCAATAATCAGTGCACAGGCCTCAGAAGCAGCATCATTACAAGGAAAGTTCTGGGCAATGCATGACGCACTTTATAGCAATCAAGATGCCTGGAGTACCGTTTCTACTGATACGGTAGTTAAAGATAAGTTTGATACGTATGCGCAATCAATCGGACTTGATGTCGCAAAATTTAATACCGATGTTGTCTCACAATCGATTGTCGCAAATGTTCAATCACAGCTCAGCCAAGGTGAATCGATCAACATTGATCACACTCCTACATTCTTTATCAATGGAGTCGAAATAGACAATCCAGCTTCCGCCGACGCATTTAGTAAGCTCATTGATGCAGCGCTTGCCGCAGCGACTAGCGCGCCAAAACAATAACCATGCAAAGAAGTTTGATCGTTATCATACTTGCCTCACTCGTTGGATTTGCTGATTCGTTCTATCTAACGCTTGATCACTATATCTCGCTTCCGCTTCCCTGCTCGATACTACACGGATGCGAGACCGTTCTTCATAGCAAGTATTCTATGGTCGGCCCGATTCCATTGGGCGCTTTTGGAGTAGTGTATTATTTGCTCGTTGGATTTTTGGGATTATATATACTCACCACGCCTATCGTTTCAAAAAGACTCGTAATGGGATTAGTTGTACTTTCCATCGCTGGCGCGATCATGTCGATTGGATTTGAATCGTTACAATATTTTGTCATTCATGCACTTTGCCAATATTGCGCATTGTCTGCACTCTGCACATTTATCATGTGCGGATTTGCTGTTCCTCTTCTAAAAAAATAAATACGCACCATTAGCGTTTTGAAGCATAGTGTTTGCAAAACCCCTCGCAGCGCGACCATTTTTTAAAGACTGTATTCAGTCTATTAAAAAAGGAAGTGCATAGCCGACGGCGCGAGAGGAGCAATTTGCTAGCAAGCAAATATGCGTGTTTTGCAAACACTATGCTGAGAACGCTCCTTTTATTTATATCTTGTCGACAGTGACAAAGGTGTATCCCCTCGCCTTTAATTCAGCAATCACTGTGGGCAATGCTCCTTCGAGATTGTTATGTATTCCTGTACTATCTCGGCCATCATGAAAGAGAATTACCATGTGATTTTTAAGATGCGAGAGAACATTTTGTATGATGCTATCGCTTGTTGAGCGCCTATAATCCCAGTCACGCGGATCAACATTCCACATATACACGGTATATCCCTGGCCCTCCAGTATGCTTTTGAGCTGCGGGGTCATGATTCCGTAGGGTGGCCGAAAGAGCGATGTATGAACTCCTGTGGTCGAAGCTATTACGGCCTGTGTGGCAGAAAGCTCCCAATCTCGTTCTGCTGGATCCATCCAAGGAAGATTTTTTGGATGATTATAGGTATGTATGCCGATGACATTACCGTCTGTAACAATCTCTCTTGTTAGTGCAGGATTTTGCGCAACATTCTCTCCAATCAAAAAGAATGTTCCGGGTACGTGCTCGGCATTGAGTATATGCAGCACCTTTTCTGTAGACGAAGCACGCGGACCATCATCAAAGGTGAGCGCAACCATCTTTGTCCCATTGGCAATCGACATTGTAGAAGTGGCATCATCAAGAGAAACGATGGGCGCATCTTCCAGCCCCTTTATTCCGGCATCAGTCACATAATACGAACTTGTCGCTTGAGTAGTAGTGATAGCTGTCACGGCTTGCGCCTGTTGAGGCACGAGCCCAATAACTGCGATAAGAGACGAAAGTATGTGAATTAGCAGCTGCATCGAGGACAATGATACTAGAGCGGTGAGAGTTGCACCAGCTAATTATTTGTTGCGTCACCGATATATTCCGGGTGGGTCGCTATAAGCCACTGAAAGAAGGGGTACATGCCAGGAGCGGCACCAGAGGCAGTGTGGGCAGGCGCTCTTTCCAACACGACGGCGTATGCGTAGCGCGGATGATCCACCGGCCAAAAGCCCACCGACCATGAGTTCATCCATTCATTGTGTGCCCCAATTTGGGCGGTGCCTGTTTTTGCAGCAAGTGAAAATCCAGGAATGTTTAGGACTTTGACCGTTGCATCGGGTCGGGTCGATGTTACCGCCATATGCATTCCTTCGCGCACAATCTGAAGCATGCTATCGGGAATACCAAGCGAAACTGACACAGGAGTTGAACTTGCAAGTATTTGAGGTGTAAGAAGGTTGCCCCCGTTTGCAATTGCTGCAATAAATCGCACCGCCTGAACCGGAGTAATTTGAAAACCATACTGACCAATAGCCGTGTGGTAGGTGTCTCCAATACGCCATGGTTCGTTTCCGGCAAACGAGACAGCCTTCCAGTCGGGCGACGGAATGACTCCTACCTGTTCGTTAGGGAGGTTAATACCGGTTTTGGATGCAAGACCAAACAATGCCGCATATTTGTCGATACGGGCAATTCCCAACCCTTGCTGACCACCATATCCGCCTCCAATAGTATAAAAATATTCGTCTGACGACACGGCAAGTGCTGTGCGCATATCAATCCACCCGTGTACCGCCCAGTCTCTGAATATACTCGGATTTGCCGGGCTGTAGGGATTGGGCAAGGTAATCGCGCCAATCGAATCAATTTGCTTGTCAGGACTAATTATATTTTCCTTAAGTGCTGCTGCGGCAAATATCGGTTTTACGATTGAACCGGGCGCATACAAACCCGCGATTGCGCGGTCAAGCAGTGGAAAGTGGACATTCTTGGATGTCTCTGCAATTACCGCATTATTGCCATCAACGTATGCCTGATTATCATATTCCGGAAAACTGGTAAGAGCGATAATCTGTCCCGTTCGCACATCCATAATGACAGCAGCACCGCCCTGAAAGCCGTTTTGTGAAGCATGCGCCTCGAGTACTTGATTGAGTTTGCTTTGAATCGAGGCGTCGATCGAAAGGGTTATGTTCTGTCCGTCAATCGGCGGCTGAATGATATTGTTTCGTATCGAGTGACCATGAGCATCGGTCTCAGAAATACTGCTCCCGTTTGTACCCTGCAAAAGCGAGTCCAGCGAATTTTCGACGCCGGCAATACCAATGTAGTTTGGCTGCCACCATTTACCAGAGTTGTCCTTTTGAGGATATCGCAAATAACCCAAGACGTGCGCGAGTCCTGGTAATGAGGTGTATTGCCGAAGAGCAAACATTGAAGTTGTCGCAATCGCCGAGGGCGTTGAGGTGCTTTCGGTACTCGAGGACAACTCCCAGGTATTCCACGCAAGTTCGCGGCCCGTACGGTCTGTTATGGTGCCTCTAAGCGCAAATACAACCGATTTGTGAAGCGTATTATTAATCGAGAGCACGCTGTATGCGTTGCCCTCCATGACTTGCAAATAGTATGCGCGACTCCCAAAAGCGATGAGAATCAACAAAAAAACAATACCAACTCCTCCAAGCGCTCGCCGTGAGACAGGGCCTGCAACCCTTCCTTCAAAATGCGTAGTATCGCGAAATGGTAAGTTTGATGAGTCGAGAAGAATATCCTCGGGTTGTAGTTCATGGACTGCACTATATCGCTTCATCATGACACTATATCAAATTCGCACTCCCAATGGAAAATATTACAAAAAATAATTCCTGAGCGGTTCAAATGAACACAGTAAAAGCAGAGCAACAATGGTGCACCACGGAATAAGAATGTGCGGTGACGGGACGAGATACAATGCATCCATCGCAAAAGCAAAAACAAGTACTTCCCAGGCGCGGCAGCGCATGATCAAGAGTGTCATCCAAATCATATTGATCCACCACGGAAGCACGGTAATAAAAATAAGTCCAAAAAATAGTACAGCTATCCGCAGCCAGGGCGTATATCCATTTTGATACAGCTGTGCCCGGTTATCAGAAAAAGGATTCATAGAAAATTTATAAGCGGTGTACAACGACCACAACCATAGTCGCCGAAATATTAAATGGCGCGGCGACATAGATAAGACTATCGGCGCTCGCCGAATCTGCGCGCACCGAATTTACAACGCCTACGGCGCGTCCGCCAAATTCAGGTACCGTAACAATATCTCCCGTGTGAACAACCGAGCCGCGAGGAATAATTCCCGAACCATTGCTTCCGCCGCGGCCGGTAAGTGTGAGAGGAATGCCATTAACTACTGCCGAGACAATCCGACGCGGCGCAAGTGCCAAATCAACCATTGCCGCATAGGGTGTTACTTCGGAAACTGTTCCAACAACAAACGAGTCTGGCGTAAGTACAATATCCCCTACCTCGACTCCTTGTGAAGCACCTGTATCAATATTAATAGAGCCGTATGGTGATGATGATGGGCTTGAAATGATATGCGCGCCAACCCGTATGCTTGAGCTCGCAATATGCAGCGCCTGCGCATACTGTTGATTTTCTTGTACCAACGATTCAAAAAGAATATCGTGCGCCTGCAGTGTCGCAAGCTGAGCCCGCAATTGGATGTTTTCTGCCTGGAGCGTAGCTCTCGAACTCCACATATCTCCTTGAAATATCGTGTATGTGAAAGCTGAGGCGCGAGAAGAAATCGGCAGCAGCAATTGTCGCACCTCAGAGCGCAACAAGTCGTGGGTTATGTAATTGCATACTATTAGGAAGCATACAATTACTGTAGCAATGGCCAGTGCCCGACTACCAGAATGCTGCGGTCGAGAAGTAAATGTATGCAGTGTTTTCATGATTACTCAGTCGGCACCAGTTCGTCGTCGGCATGCAACAACGAATCCTCGTACAATTCCAAATCATCCAAAATAGCGGCGGTACCGCGCACAACAGCTGTAAGAGGTTCCGAAGCAACGCGTACCTCGAGTCCCCCCAAAGCATCCGACAAAAATTCCGGCATGCCGCGAATAAGTGCTCCGCCTCCGGCCAGCAACACTCCCCGCTGCAGCACATCAGAAACAATCTCAGGAGGCGCCGATTCGAGCACTTCTCTGATTTGTTCTACAAGCTCTTCCATAGAATGCGCGATTGCGTTTCGAACATCTTGATCAGTGATAATAATTTCGCGCGGCAATCCTGTGACCAAGTCGCGTCCGCGCACTTTCCATTCGATTGGCAGCTTGGAAGCAATAACAGATGCCGTCGCAATCTTGGTTTCTTCAGCGGTTTTGTCTCCAATAAGAAGTTTGAATTCATTGCGCACATGGCTCACGATATCGGAATTAAATCTGTCTCCTGCAATCCGAATATTTCGTGCCCGAACCAAACCGCCCAAAGCCGTGATACCCACATCAGTTGTACCGCCACCGATATCAATGACCATACTTCCAGAAGGATCATGGATCGGCAACTCGATACCAATAGCAGCTGCCATTGGCTCTTCGACAATGTGGACTTCGAGAGCGCCTGCTGCGCGTGCTGCGTCGCGCACTGCACGAGCTTCGACAGAGGTAATTCCAGACGGAACACCAACCACAACACGAGGACCAAACATTTTTGGTGATGTTTTTTGCGCCTTGTTAATAAGGTACGCAAGCATTTCTGCCGTTACCTCAAAGTCTGATATAACTCCGTCAACAATAGGACGTACTGCAATAATGTGTGCCGGTGTGCGGCCAAGCATATCCTTTGCCTGCGCTCCCACAGCTACAAAAGATCCCGTTTTTTGGTTCAGTGCGACGATTGATGGCTCATTGATGACAATGCCTTTACCTTTTACATACACGAGCGTATTTGCAGTACCAAGATCAATTCCCAAATCATTGGAAAGCATACTCATGATCCGGCGCCTCATTTTTTGAAACCACAACATACATTAGCCTTTCAAAAATTCTATTATTTTACTTTCTGCAATGCGCTGCACGCTTCCGTCGGCACGATTTATTATTTCGACATTACCAGCAGCCATCGACTTTTCGGAAACGATCATTCGAAGCGGGATACCTATCAAATCACTGTCTGCAAATTTTTCTCCCGCACGAAGATCCCGATCATCATAGAGAGCTTCGATGCCATTCTCTGTCAAAAGTTCATACATGCGATCTGCCTCCTTTTTGACGTCGACATTATCTCCCGCAAGCGAAACAAGATGTACTGCAAATGGCGCAACCTCTTTTGGCCATACAATACCCTTTTCGTCGGACAATACCTCAACAATGGTACCCATAAGTCTTGCAGGACCAATGCCATACGAACCCATGACAACAGGAATTGCCTTTCCGGTCTCATCCTTATAATTTAAATCAAGCACATCCGAAAACCGGGTTCCGAGTGGAAAGATATTTCCCACCTCGACTGCTTTTGCCTGATCAAATTCTTCCATGGTAACACCTAGATCTTTGACAGTTTCTTCGTTGTAGACCTCCTTATTTATTGCGATGTTCTTTGCTCGGTGGATATAAATTGTATCTTCTCCTGCTTCACAGATTGTTTGAAATTCATCGCTAAACTTTGAAAATGACCCACCCGAGGCAAAAGTCCGAAACGTATGGTTACCAAGCCCTACTCTTTCAAAGATTGTTTTGTATGCTGCTGCGCACTTTTCATAAAATATTTTGAATTCTTCTTGGGACTTACTAAACGAATACATGTCCTTCATCACAAATTCTCGTGTTCGCATAATGCCGCTTTTTGCACGGGTTTCATTACGAAATTTGGTTTGGAACTGATATACGTACACAGGCAGATCCTTATGTGACTGAATGTATTCAGTCATAAGTGCTGTGAGTGGCTCTTCGTGTGTTACTCCAAGACCAACTTCGGCGCCATCTTTTAGCGCAGTCTTAAACCACACATCAATAACCTCATCATTCCAGCGTCCTGTCTGTTCCCAGACTTTTGGTGATTGTAATGTGGTCATCGTGATTTCCTGACCACCGATTGCATTCATCTCTTCACGAATGATCTTAATAATATTATTAAACACTCTGAGTCCAAGTGGTAGATACGAATACACACCTGCCATCTCTTTATGAATATATCCGGCACGAATCAGGAGCTGTGCATTCTTTGAAACTTCATCTTTTGGGGCATCCTTTCTGGTACGGGTGAATAGCTGTGATTGCTTCATACCGCTTATTGTAGCGCAATTTTAGGATGCTCATAGTTGACATAATGTACTGAATTCTCTATAGTTTAGCCAGATTTGCATTGGTCGTCCTGCGTAAGTGATCGGATTGGGTTCAAAGCCAAGCCTCCCCCGTCACTACTCTCATGACCAAGACGGGTCTGTCCAGAATATCGGACATGACTCGGGAGCGCGGCATTCTCGAGGTGCCGCGCCTTCTCTATATATTATATTTAAATTCACTAACTTATAAGAACCGGATACTATTTTATTCAGTAATTAAATCGTGGCTGACCCCATTATCACCTTTCTAATTTTTTGGTTTCAGGAATAAGAATCAAAATTATCTTTTTAAGAAGATTGATATAAGAAGTGCTAAAATAGCAATTGTATTCGAAGTTATATGTGGCCAATTCTCTTTAAAGAATTCTGAAATCTTTTCAGTCTTGCCCGAGAAATAAAATCTCTCACCGTCCACTGAAAGTCGTATTTCGTGCTCATTTAATGACACCACTTGTCCCAAGTCCATCATTTGATGAATTTGATTATGCACATCACCGGCATCAATATTAAATTTTTCAGCTAAATCTTGCTTTTGTCTAAAACGATCTACATGCGCCCTGCCTCTCAAATCATTTGCAATAACTAATCTTATTTGATTTTTATTCATACGATAAGAAAATAAGGACAGGCATATTTATTGTCATAGTTTTCTAAAATTAATTGTGCCTGTCCCCTTTATTAGAAGAAAAGTATAAAATGGTGGCTGATCCCAATTTTCACTTTTATGCGCCGCTAAGCAGAAACGCTAGTATCAATAAACTACCTATAAAACCGGCAATCATACCTCCAAGGATTATATATTGCTTCTTTAAAAGCAGGTATATTCCAATAAATATGAGTATTATTGCAGGATACTCAAGTAAATAAGGTGCGGGATCGACATAGTTACTATAAAAACTTTGTACGAATCGATATACTGGTAAAGCACTAAGTGCTTCAATAATAATTCCGCAAGCAATTCCAAAGAAAAAATTTTTCATAATATTTTAGTCTTTTTTTGAAGATTTATCTGTGAGGAAATGGGGTCAGCCACGATTAATCCTCGGTCTTCCAGCTCCTCTTTGTGTTTGCTGCATACCAAATGTATTAATAATTGTCCCGACCCAATTCAGTGTACCAAAGGGTACGTTTTTTTCTATTGCATGCTCTAGTGCAATTTCTTCTGATTCTGTTTGTGGCTCATTGAGCCACACAAGATACTGTGTAGGGAGCGGCACCGGAGGTGGTGTAAGAAGTGCTCTTTGCTTTTGGGTTCCTCTTTCACGCCTCCATACACTGGACCATTCCCAATCTTCAGCTAGAGGAACAATATTTGCCTTCTTTGCGTTGCGCTCTACATAGCGCATGAGAGTAAGGAAATGCTGATCTTCTTCGCATAGAAAAGATTTATATCGCCCTTGATACAAATGACCGTGGCCGATGGTACGCTTTGCACCATGAAAACGCCTCGTGTGCGTATTTGAAAGCCAGCACATGAACTTCTGTAAATCTCTATCTTCTACGGTTTTAATAACCAAATGCCAGTGATTTGGCATTATGCAATACGCGAGAAGATGTATTCCAAATTTCTCAACTGCTTCCTCGAGAATAGACTCAAATTGAAGATAATCTTTTCGGCAATCAAAAATCTGCAATCGTGCATTTGCTCGATTGAGTACGTGATATATGTATCCCCCAACATCTACTCTGGCGCCCCGTGCCATATACAGAAATTGTAACATTAATTATTGATACCATTTTTAGGTTATTCAATAATTAAACCGTGGCTGACCCCATTTATTGCATTATTCCAGAACATCTTGCATTTAACCCTGGATACACTCGTCGATTTTTTTGTATAACTCTTCAAACTTATCCGGATTAAATCCTGTTCTAGTTTGAAATTCATTGATATCAAGCTCTTCTAAGGTCTCTCTGATTGCGGCACTAATAATTATCAATTCTTCAGTACTGAATGTAATTGAATTCATATTATTTTTGTCTTAATAAATCGTGGCTGACCCCATTATTTGCATGTCTTAATAAATCGTGGCTGACCCCATTATTTGCAATAATTACAGCTTTGAATGAAATTTTTTTGATCATATTAATCAGGGAAAGTGATATTAGATTTAATTTGCATGAAAAACGTGGTCACGAGACATATGATTATTTTACAAAAAATTTTGATTTAAATAGTACCTGACAGTATCATTCCAAACAGGACCGTTAAACTTCAAACAAAGACGCATCGTACCAAATATCCTCATACCCCTTGTCATCAATTAAAAAGCGCCATCCGGGTGGAAGACCGAGATATTTAGAAATTAATGGGTAAGATTCATAAATATGCTGTGCATGTGTAGGTTTAAAAAAATTTGGATTATCTTGAGGAATTTCTTTTACACTGGACCAAATAAACCAACCCGAACCACCACCATTCACTGGATGTCTTAAACCATTAATTGGATATATTTTTTTCGATATACCCTCATCGACCCCAATCATAGACTGGGGTTCGCACGGCACAAGAGTTGTCCGCACCTTAATCACAATATCTTGCTGTTCATTTAATATATTTTGGTTCATACTCATTTATTAATATTATTTTTTATTTGCTTAGACCATGAACTAAGCAATGCACCCTGCTGCACTGAGCAGGAAGCACATTGCGGTCTTACAGAAGCGCTCAAACGTAATGCAGAATAATCAATTTTACCAGTAGTGTAATATTCTGTAACTAAACTTGGAGTATGGTCGGCATACATTTGAACACCGCTTTTTCCACATGTTGAACAAGTAACATTGGGATAATTAACACCCTGTCTCATTGCAGGTGTCGTCGCATTTGATGGTCGAGAATATAATCCGCTGGAAAGCTCTACTTCTCCGGAGTTTATTCTTGATGCAACTGTGGCAGGACTTGGTAGTGAATTTACTTCTTCCTGCACACTCATTCGTATTGATTGCAATTGTGCACGTGATGATGCGCCATTAGCAGCTACTTCTGGCACAAGTGCACTAGCCCCACCAAAACTTAATGCCGTTATCCCTAAAAGTAATGTATTTTCGAGCGCGACATTTCCAAGTAAAAAACCTGCACTTACCTTATCGCCAACTGATGCATTGCTTGCCCAAATATCTGTCGCAGCATCCATAGTACCAAAAGTATAAATATTTACCGAGTCATTCAACCATTTTGGTGTTCTGCCACTTGGATCTCGTAGCAATACAGGATTATTATTTGCGTAACTATAGCTATTTAAACTTTGCGGGTCATCAAGTTGCTGCTTATCCCAAAACACCGGATCCTCGCTCAAGAACTGGCCTCTACTTGAATCATAATACCGTGCGTTAAGATAGTCGAGTGATGTTGCATCCTGATATTGTCCGATGTACTTTCTCGCAGTTATGTCTGTTCCGGTATTAATTCTCACTCCTCCGTATGGATAGTAATCAAGTGTTTGTATCACGTTTGCCGTCGCATCCGTGACTACATTCGTGGATCCTAGAAGATCCGGGTGAATATAACTTAGAGTAGTAGTTACGACAGATGAAGCGGTACTGCTTCCATTGATCAGCTTAATGTCGTCGTAGTAAATAGTGCCTGCAGTGTCTTTTTGGAAGGCAAAGCCAGTGACAGTGGTTGAAGTGGCGCTAAGTGCAGTAAGTGGGATATCTACGGAATACCAAGTATTTGCAGATATTGAACCTCCTGCAATATAGCCGCTTATAGCTGCCGTGCCCAAGACGCCGCCACCTGCTCCATATGCAAGTACTTGGAGATAAGGTGATGCAACGGGCGAGAATACCGCAAAATGCAGTGCTGTTGAAGATGCAGTGCTGATGCCTGTATTGTGCAGATACACACCGCCCCAGGCGCCTGTATAGATAGCTTTTAGTGAATTTGAACCAGAATAAACGGTTGTAGTTGCAGCAAAATCATTCGTCGTACCAAACGACCAATCATCCCATCCGGAGGAGAGAGAATCGCTGTAGAGCGTATAGGTAGTTGTGGTACCTGTGCCCGAGCTTGTTGCAGATGTTGAATTAACGGTTGCCAATAGTACGCCATTTACAAATATATTCTTTGTAGAAGTTGATGTACTACTTGTCGCATAGGTAGAAGAGAAGTACATGCTTGGATATGTCGTAGTTGTACTTCCAGTTGTTTGGAAAGCACGATTCATGTTAGTGTCGTAGCCGTAAGTGGTAGTTGCACCACCTATGACAGATTGTGTAAGTTGATTTTTAAAATCCCAAGCGTAGCTCTTTGTGCCCTGAGAGGTAAGGTTTCCATTATGGTCATACGCGTATGAAGTACCGCTAATCGCTGTAGCAGCGTGTGGATTAGCATAGCCGGTACCTGCGTATGTGTAGTCACCAACATTTGATTTGTTAAGTATGTTACCAATTAAGTTGTATGTGTATGTTTCGGTATAAACCGATGACGTTGTTGCCGAGTATGGAGTCGAGCTGCCGACAGACCAAAAATTCGAAGGCGAATTCATATTGTTATACCTCGTCAAAAGATAATTATCACTAAGTGCGATGTTATGTATACGAATTTCATCGAGTCTCCCGGAAAGTCTATTTCCTCCCGCATAGTCTGCACCAAATCGGAGTACATCATTTGAATTAAAGGTGGTACCAGTAGTATTTGCAGTATATGTATTTGCGCTCGATGCGTTTGCACGTACCTGTAACTCTGCAGTTGTAGTTCCTGGATCATGACGCAATACAGCGTATGTCCAGGTACTGGTTGCTACACCTCCTCCAGCTGACGTTCCGGCGTATGCTGTCGTTCCGCTTGCATCAGCCCAAGAACCATCCACGCGGTTAGTTGGGCTAGATACATATGATGCGTACGAAGACCAAGGTGAAGAAGCATGTTTTTTGGCAACAAGATCTGCAGTCTCTCCCCTTGTTCCTGGCAATGAGTTGAAGTATGCCCACGATTCGATAGTCATCGCGTTTGCTTCAAAATCGCTGCTGTCTGGCACATCAATCGTATCGTCGATTCCATCAAACGTTACCGCAGATCCTAGCTTGCCAGTAGAGGTTCCGATTGCAAATGCTGAATAATTGCTGTACATCGTTGCATTGTGACTATTGACTGTCGAGTCCTTAACCCCGCCTATAGCCGAAGTATTTTCTTGGAGATGCCAAACGCCTTTCGTGTTTGTATCATATACATTCTGTGCTCCATATGTGGCATTTGCTGCATAACATGATGCCCCGCCATTTCCATAATAAAGATAATATGTTGTTGCTGTCGAGGTTGAAAGACCATTTCCTGTCGAAAAATGTAACTCTCCTGTGCCAGATCCATAGCGCACAAGATCTATTGCAAGCTCGGTAGTTCCATCTGATTTTGTCATGCGGATATCGCAGCCATCCGATTTTACATTTGATTGGAATGTAGAAGGTAGCAATGAGAGGTCGAGATATACATCGTGTGTATCTTCCGAAACCTTTGTAGAACTCGCATTAATAGGTATGCGATAGTTCCATGATGAGTTATACCAGCTACCTGCAGTACTTGTTGCAGTGGTGATTTGAGCTTGTGTAAGTCTGTTTAAATTGTCATATGTATATGCAACATCTTTTGCTGTTCCTGTAATTGAATTATCTAAGAAACGAGTAATGTTACCAACTGCATCGTAAGTATAATTTAAATCCTGTAGCGGAGCACCAATATATGTAGTAACTATAGTGGTTGTTGCGGTTGTTGTTGCCATTCTAAATGTTCCACTTGATGTAAATTTACAAATACTATTTGATCCCGATGTAGTAGTTGAAGCACTACACGTAAACAATGATGCATTAGCGGTTGGATAACTTATAACTACAATCCCAGATCCACCAGCGCCGCCAGGATTAGCATTAGTAGCGCCACCCCCGCCACCACCGCCTCCAGTATTAGCAGTGCCTGCGATGCCGTAGCCTCCAAATCCACCTACTCCTCCAGCACCGCCACCACCAGCACCTCCTGCGCCACCTGGTCCTGAACTAGGTGCTGCGCCGCCTCCACCTCCGCCTCCTCCAGCATAAGTAACGGATGTTCCACTAATACTACTTGCAGTACCTGCCGCTCCTGTAGCTCCATTTTGACTACCGGAATCTGTGCCGACGCCTGTCGCTCCTCCACCACTTGATCCACCTGAAAAACTACCGTTATTTCCACCAAAATGTCCTTGCCCAGCAGTACCTGCGCCACCAGTTGATCCAGCTCCCCCTCCGCCTCCGCCAGAACCACCAGCTGCACCATTACCACCATTAGAAAAACCGCCGGCTCCACCACCAATAGCAGTAATGGAATCAAATATACTATTGCCTCCATTGCTTCCAGCACTGCCTCCCGCTCCAACCGTGACAGTATATGTTTGTGGGCTCAATATAAATGAGCTGTATGCTTGATAACCTCCTGCGCCTCCTCCCCCGGCACCTTGTCCAGAAACATTACCGCCTCCACCTCCGCCTCCAACTACTAAAATATTTACCGTTGATGTACCAAGTGTAGAAGTACTTACTGTTGTAATGGTGGTACTCGCTGTGGTAAAAATCCGCGTGAGTCTATACAACGATGCAGGATCGTATGTTTTAGTAGTTGTTGCTCCGTTAGCATATGAAATGATGGCTGGCTGGTTTATGGGGGCGTAACTTATATTTGAAATTACATCTGACAGTGCGCTTCCAACTTCTGCATGCTGAACGCGGCTAATTAAACCGCCATCATCGTATGAATACATCACTTGTGAATTATCAGGATACGTAATGCTTATTTGATTTCCCTGCCGATCATACAAATACGATAATAAATAATTAATTCCTTTTATCGTTGTCGTTGAACTTGCAATAAATCCTGGTAAATAATAAGAATTAGTTATTTTTGCAGAAGTCGATGAGGCGCTACACAGTCTGCCAATACCATTTGTACATGAGTCATAAGTATATGTACTATCAATATTTGAGGTTGTCGTTGCATCTTCTGTAAGCTGACGATTCAGCACATCATACGTACTGCTTATCGTAAGACCATTTGGTGTTATTTTACTAGTAAGATTATTCGCTAAGTCGTATGCATATGAATAGGATCCGAACGAGGTGTCAGTTGCTGAATGTAGATCTTCAGAAAGCGTAAGTCGATTGAGTCCGTCATACGTGAAGTGTCGGATATTACCCATTGCATCCGTAGTAGTCGCAAGATTATTTTTTCCATCATATTCATATGTTGTAGTGCCAATAGATGTTCCATGCTCGACAACTTGAGCAAGATTACCTCGAGCATCTTTTATATAGTCCTTAATATGTCCATTTGCATCCGTAACTTTGCTATTCCATGTGCCATATAAGATCGTCGAAAAACCTATAGCGTTTGTGGTTGTTGCTGGCCTATCAAGAGCATCATATGTAGTTGTGGAATACAAATATGCAGTACTCGTTGCTGCTGTTTTGGACGAGGTCGAATTAAAATATGGGAGCGATTGCCTGTACACACGACCATTGCTGTCGTAAGTTGTATCTTGCATTATCCATTGCGATACGGCCGCCTGAGTTGCAGTTTGGATTGTGCGTCCCAATCCATCTTTGTAGGAATATACTGGGATACTGAGTGCTCCATTTAGCCATGTGATTTTTTGCATCGAGAGACTGCTTGTCGCATCATTGTAGTTATACGAAAGTAATTTAACTATTGTACTTGAAGCATCTTGTCCGTCTATTTCGAGCGGTCTGCCTAAACCATCATATGACGTACTCGCTACGAGACCGTTAGGATCTACTGACTTAATTACGAGTCCGAATCGGACATCATAGGTGTAGAGTGTGCTTTGATTAAGTGCGTTTGTGGTGGTTGCTGGATACAGATTATTTGAATCGTATGCGATAGTTGTTGTACTAAATTTTGGATCACTCTTGGAAATTATAAGTCCATACGCGTTGTAGGATTGGGTACTTGTTGCATATGTTGAACCAAAGATCCACTGCGGAGTTTGTGTTTCATTTCCACGCTGCACTAAACCATACGCGAGATTGTCATATAAATGTTTGGTATCGGATATTTGTATGCCGGCTTGATTATATTGAGTCGCACGAGATATATAACTTGTTGTTATGTTTGGAACACTTGAGGTTGCTGTTGAAGTTGCATATTCGAAGTGGGTACGACTTAAATCGCTTCCAGTATCTGAATATGATGACATAACACTGTCAGCTGCCGCCACTTCTCCATAATCAGTGACATCTACAGGATTGCCTGATAAATCGTATACATAATGAGTCGCACGTTCTCTATGGTTACTAGATACATCAAATGATTGAACTATCGTGTCGGACGGCAATACTAAATAATTGTTGCTATTTGGTTGTGTCGCGACATATCGATACCAGGTTTTCTGCAAAATATTGCCACTTAAATTTGCAACATCCTGGCGATATGGTTTACCGATAAGAGCATACTGATCGTTTTGTTCACCGAGAGAGCTATCATTTGTATTTCCTTGAGAATAATATGTCGTTATTGCATGATTGCCGGACGTCTCGGTAACTGATTTAAAACCAGCAAATGTTTTATCTGTCGAACTCGCATAATACATGAGGCCATTAGTATATGAATAAGTTGTATCCGATAAGACTCCACTATTATCTGTTGTTTTAATTTCAGTTGGAGTATAGATAATGATCGGGAGATTAGGATTCAGCATTGCGCCACTTTGAATTTCTTGCGGTGTAGGAGTATATGAAATAGTTGTAGAGGCACCAGTTGTTGAAGTAATAACGGCGAGCATATCGGCCTTCTTTGGGACGCTTCGAGTACCCAGGTCTACCAATCCGTCTCCATCGGTGTCAGCATAATTATTAAGCGCAAAGTCATTATTCCACGTATATGAACACGTGGGACAAGAGGTTGAACCTCCGACATACGATGCAAACGTAACCGGTACCGTAGAACTTGATGCAACAAACCCATCACCAGTGTTTACGTATACTTCATTCACGCTACCACCGGATACCCATGGAGGAGTCGAAGCAAAAGTACCTGCATATTGATGATCAACATGATAACTTCTAACAATATCGGGCAAATCATCTCCATTTATATCCATCATTCGGACCCCGTCATCAAAAGGACTCGTGGCACCACCTGTTGCATAATTCCAAGAACTAGAAGCACTCGAGAAACCTTGTCCATTATTTAAATACGCCGAAAAATTAAGACTGCTAGTATTGTTGATCGAATAAAAATCAACTAGTCCGTCATTATTGAGATCTACCAACTGAGTATCATATGGTACTGGACCGCTTGGATCATAAAATCCGCTTAAGTGTGGTGATTCCCATTGAGATTGATATGTAAACCCTCCATGAGAGTTATTTGTATATGTAGCTGAATTTGGGTAGATTCCATATGCACCCAAAAAACCACCTGCGACAATATTATAATTATTTTGTGCAACATCTAATAAACCATCACCGTTTATATCTCCCCACATTCCACCCCCTCTAATAGTCCCTCCATTACATGAATATAGTGATAAAATTGGCGAAGTACTTGTTGGTGACGAAGTATTTGACACAGCTGAAGAACCGGTATTTAGAAAGAGGCCACCGTTAAAATGTTGTGTTCCTGTACCTGTACATGATGCATCAATAACTTGTGCATGAATATAATCTGGCTGAAAATTACCTCTGGTATCTATGAGACTGCCATCTGCCACTCCCTCAGAAGGAGTATATCCAAGTCCCGGAAATGAATTCATATTGCCGGTTGATCCAATACTTAGACTATTTCCACTAAAAGAATTCGCATTCTTTGTGGTGTTTGTTTCCGTGTCAAAATAAGTTATGTAATTTGTGAATGTATTACTGAAATATTCTGCACGTATCTCGTTAATTCCATCACTGTTCGAATCGACAAATTTTTGAATTCCTGGTAAACCAGATGGAAATACTTGTCCATACACTATATTTATATAAGGCGCACTTGTACCGGCCTGCCAGGTAAGTGCACCGTTATAGGCAAAAAATGTTGCTGGCAAAGTCGTCACTGTCCCTTCTTTGCTTGTTGCTTGTTCAGTGATACTCGATAAGAGTGAGCGTACACCATTTACTCCAGATGTATAACCAAGAAGATATGAATCACGTATTGCACTACCTACGTAAACATCTATTTGTGAGATTCGTTGGGTTATAGATTGTGAAAAGCCATTTTTATATAATGTAATTGGATCTGTGCGTGTTTGTAATGTAAATTGTATTTTGAATCCTGGTGCCCCACCTTCCGTCGCATAAGTAATGTAATCAGGATATACAATATTGTTCGTATTAGTATAACGATAGCTGATTGCATTTCCTCTACTATCGGTACTCGTTGAAACATACCAAGTCGCTATATTAGTCGAAGACGCCTCACGAGACTCGGGTAGTACACCAAAGGTATAGACGGTACCGTCTTTTGTATACATTGTCCATGAAGATGTCGCCATAACATAATAGCGATATGAACCATTATCAACACGAGGAACATATTTGGTACTAGTACCGACTTGTACCAGTTCATCGTCTATAGATGATGTGAATGTATTGGATGTATATAAATTTTCGACACCCGTTTTATTGACTCGACTTATTTTTGGGACAGACAATGCCCAACCAAACCCAACAATAGAACCTTCATCCCTTCTGTTATTTAAATATCCTAATGATACATCTGGTGTTAGACCGTTAATTCCTCGAGGAGCTTTAATGTCATATCCATAGGAAAGACTCCCCTTATCCTTTTGAACATTAATGCGCGGCATGGCATTTGAATATGGCGTATCTTGAGGGCTTGGGTTGGCTACAATTGATGCAGAGGAAGTCATCGATATCGGTTTTTTTGAAACTGCGGTCGATGAGACATCAGACTCATCTGTAGGCGCGTCCAGATTAGGTTGTGATGCCGCATTATCACTTGAAGGCGGGGTTGTATCAGTTGGTGTACTCGCAGCTGAATCACTTGGGGGCACATCCGTTGAATCAGTAGTATCGCTCGTAGGTGCAGTGGTCGTAGTGTCAGAAGGCGTGTCAGTGGGTGGAGTTTCTTGTGCAAGTGCCGAGAATGGACTTAGCAACATTGTTGCACTTACAATGATTGATGCGAAGCGCGAAAAAAGAGAACCTTTTTGGAGGATGCGTATAGACCCATAACGCGTCCGATATGACATGACTTAATATTTTCATACGCTTAAAAAAGCGCAAGAGTATAAAGTCGAATAACTTCATTTCACTACAAGTGGATTGAAATTTACACAAACAATCGGACGACGTCGTGGTATGTCACAATAACCATAAGCAAGACTATCAAAACTACTCCGCACAAATTTATCGCTTGTACTAAAATATCAGGAATTTTCCGGCGAATGATAGCTTCGAGTAAAACCAAGATAACCCGACCACCATCAAGAGCGGGTACTGGGATACTGTTAATGAGCGCTAGGTTAATCGAAATAAATGCAGCCAGCGCGAGCACTGTTCCAAAACCATTTTGAGACGCATCATGAACGACTCCCACCAGACCAATAGGTCCAACGATGCTGTTCAAATCGGCGGTACCGTGCACACTTTGTACTATCAACTCCCACAGACTAGCAGACACAGTCACCAGTGAATCCCATGTATTAAAAAATCCTTCATATAATGCCTCGTGCCATGGCAGCGCGAGCGTTGATACGAACCGTGTACCAATGCCGAGCGCTGGCTGCGCTGGCGCGTTTGGAATAATCGCATTTGCAGGCGTTGCCGTTGCAGTGATGGTGTCGAGGGCGTGAATATAAGTAATAGAAAGCCGTACTCCACCGCGAGCGCTCACATACTTGACCAAAGTCGTTGGAGTAGGATTAGTCAGAGCAACACCCCGAGGATCGACAAGAGAAATGATGCTGTCGCCGGACTTAATTCCGGCGGCCGCAGCAGGCGAACCAGGATACACATCGGTCACAGTAAGCATCGCGTGCGGGTCTGTTTTTGCACTGTCTGCGTTTATCGCACGCTGAACGCCCGTATGAAGCGCTGTTGCAAACAAGAGCCATGCCACGATCAAGTTCATCACTACACCAGCGACTAATACAACTATTTGCTTCCAGGGTTTTGCCGCAGCAAAACCGTTACTGCGATTTTTTGTACTTTTTTCTTCGTCCCACAAACGAACAAATCCACCAAATGGAATCCAGTTGATGGTATATTCGGTGCCGCCCCAAACACCAAAGGTAAATGCTCGTGGCGGATATCCCACGCCAAATTCTTCAACATGAATACCAAACAGCTTTGCAGTTATAAAATGCCCGAGTTCATGAATGACAACAAGCGAAACAAGAATTGCAGCAACAATGAGGATCGTATACATAGCAAAGTACTATATACTACGCGCCCATTTCCTTTTCCTTCGAATTAAAAAGCTGTTCCAATCCTGAATTTGCTTCATCAACTTTCTTTTGCATTGCATCTTTGCTAGAGAATTTTTCGTCTTCACTCATGTCGCCTTCGCGTTCCCCTTCTTGAATGGCTTTCCAGCATTCATCTCGTGCGACACGCACTGCAGTTCGTGCTTCTTCAAGCTTTTGCTTTGCGATTTTAACAAGTTCGGTACGGCGCTCGCCTGTAAGCTCTGGAAAGGTTACTCGTAATCCTGCGCTGTCTGCATTGGTTCCAACACCTAGGTTTGCAGCGGCAATTGCTCGTTCGATATCTTTTGCGACAGACATATCAAAAGGAATTACCCGAAGTGTTCGTGCGTCCTCGACGCTAATATTTGCAACCTGCTTGATAGGCATGATCGAACCATAGGCCGAAACGCCAATAGAATCCAAAATTGCCGGTGTCGCCCGCCCGGTTCGCACTCCTGCGTATTCTCGCATAAGCCACTCTTTTGCTGCCTGTAATCCTGTATCAAGTTGTGAAAAGTCGTATGTCATATGTATTTATTGTATCACAGGCAAGAGAAGCGCAAGACTTTCTAAAAGCGTTTTGACGAGTGCTCCGCGGTCGGTCGCGTATTGTCGGGCAGTGTACAGAGGTCGTAACACTGATGCCCGAATAGCAGTATCGGCAATATTAGAGACATACTGTTCGAGATGTGAGAAAAAACTAAGTATGATCGGAGTGTTATAGACATCGTCATCGGTCTTTTCTAAAAGCGGTTTTAGTAGTTCGATTCGACTACTGGGCGACGATGCTAAAAAAAGTTTTATATCCACCAATGAATCTGCTTTTGTTGTGCTGCTTACTGGAAGCGTCACTACTTGTACACGCGAAAGAATGGTGCGCAATAGTGTATAGGGTGTCGGCACCAAAAAAAAGAATAGTGCATCGGCACGCGGCTCCTCGAGTGTTTTTAAAAGTGCGTTTTGCGCCTCGGTTGTTATGACGCTGCAGGCAATTACAAATACGCGCTCGTTTCCGCTTGCACGAGAAAAGGATCGCAGGCTCAATTCTTGCGCATCATCAATACCAAAGGTGCTATAGGTGCGTATCGAGAGGTCAGGATTGGCCTCGGTATTAATTCCCTTATCTCTCAAAAGCGATAACACTTGCGGAATGTCCTCGGCCTCGCCTTGCGTAATCCACGAATTGCCTGTCAATATCATATGAATAGTATAGCAAACACGTGCTAGAATACCGCCATGAGTAAATCCGGTAAAATGACCAACTTTGAGAAATTTGCGACTGCCATAACCAAGGGCATCGGTTCTATTACGTCTATCATAGTGCACACCATTCTCTTTGTGAGTGCCTTTATTTCGGTCTTGATGGGACTCATTCCATTTGAGGAAATGATGCTTATCCTTACCACCATCGTCTCGCTCGAGGCAATTTATCTTTCACTCTTTATACAAATGAGTGTCAACATGAACAGTCAAACGATCGAAGAAGTCAGTGAAGACTTGGGAGAAATTCAAGAGGACATGGCAGAAATGACAGAGGACGTCGAAGAAATTCAAAAGGATATCGATGAGATTCAGGAGGACGTTGGCGAAATTAGTGAAGACGTTGATGAGATTCAGAAAGACGTTGATGAGATTCAGGAAAATGTCGAAGAAATTAGTGAAGACGTCGACGAAATGACCGAGGACGAAAAAGTAGAAGAAAAAGCTGCAGTCGACCACGAGCGCACCCTTGCCACGATTCAAAGTGATTTACGCAAATTAATGGAAGATATCGAGAAGCTGAAGAAATAAAAAACAATACTGACACTTTTACCGTTTGGTGATGATCGCTTTTTTGTAGGTGTCCAAATGCTTAAGTGCTTCACCGGTGCCTTTGGCAACACAATACGGAGCATCTTTTGCGACGCGCGCCTTAACTCCTGTACGGCGAAAGATAAGATCAGGAAAATTACGCAAAAGTGAACTGCCGCCCGTCATGATAATACCGTTGTCGATAATGTCTGCCGAAAGTTCTGGCGGTGTTTCCTGCAACACATCCTTGATGGCCTGAACAATCATGCGAAGTTCCTTGCCTATAGCGCGCACAACCTCATTTGTTCCAATTTCGATCGAACGAGGCAGACCACTCAGATGATCACGGCCCTTGACTGTCATGAACAATTCGTCGTCCATTGGGCACGCAGATCCAATAGTAATTTTTACTTCTTCGGCCATTTTGTCTCCGATAGAAAGATTGAATGTTTTTCTTATGTGATCGATGATCGCACGATCGATGCGGTTGCCGGCACATTTGACCGAAGTCGAGGCAACAATTCCGCCAAGCGAAATCACGGCGACGTCTGTTGTGCCTCCTCCAATATCAACAATCATGTGTCCGCGTGCTTCGTGAATGGGAATGCCAGCGCCAATCGCAGCAAGAATCGGTTCCTTAATAACATAAGCTTCGCGCGCACCGGCTTTTGTTGCAGCCTCAACGACTGCGCGACGCTCGGTCGAGGTAACGCCCGCAGGAACAGAGATCATCACTTCGGGTCGAAAATGATTCCACTTACCAAGCGCTTTTCGAATATAGTATCGCAGCATTGCTTCGGTCACTCGATAATCGGCTATTACACCGTCCTTCATTGGACGGTATGCGATTATTTCGTCCGGTGTGCGTCCGATCATCTCCTTTGCGTCATTACCAATGGCTAGGATTCGATTGTCACGGGTCGAGACGGCAACGACCGATGGTTCGTGCAATACAATCCCCTTGCCTGGCAAAAAAACAAGCACTGTGGTCGTACCAAGATCGATGCCGAGTTTGGGAGAAAAAGAGAATGACATTGAGTGCATTGTATAGGGGAAAAGCCAATTGACAAAATACCCCAAAGATATACCATAAAAAGACATGCGGACACAGTGTCAGCATGGTATACCCTGCTTCAACCTTAAGGCTGCGAGAAATCGCGGCCTCTTTTTTATTTCTCAGGATGTTTCTCCGGATCGAGCTCCCACCAAAATCGCTTTGAAAAATGTTTGGAATCATCGCAGACGCGCTTGAGATAATATAAGTCCTTGGTTGGAATTTGTTCCAAAATTTTGCCCATATGACCCATTGTAATCTTGGGGTAACTATCCATGACACGGTCAATATTGAGGCGTTTGCAAAAGTACTTCATCAATTCTCCACGCTCGGTATCGCGCATTTTTCCAAACGTCCGCTGCACCATGGAACTGATGTGTTGCATACCTCCTATGGTATCAAATTCGCTACAGGCGCTTGCTTGCTTTTTTCTAAATTTAGGATATAATACAGGCTGTAAGGTGGAAAATGTCAAGCGTCTCCACCGCGTTATCTGACGTCGTTGTTCGCCGCAAACGAGACGTCAGAGGCCGATCGGATACGTCCCCATCCGATCGGCCATTTTTATATTTTTTATTTTGCCTATTTCCCGCTATAGTTATCATATTCATATATGCGTACCATCATTCCCGCCAACAACAATCCGGTCCTTTTAGAAAAGGCCCGACATATCGTAATCAAAGACATCACCTCTCCCTCGATTCAGTCATTGATCAAAGAGATGAAATCACTCCTCTCAAAAGAAGAACACGGAGTGGCTCTTGCTGCGCCCCAGGTTGGTGAATCACTTCAGCTTTTTATTGTGAGTGACTCAATATTCAAAAGTGACGAAGAAGACGACGCAACCCCGCCGGTTACGTATCCGCTTGTATACATCAATCCAAAAATCCTCAAGATGTCGCGGGGCAAAAAGGACAAGCACGAAGGCTGTCTCTCGGTTCGCGGTATTTGGGGGTATGTGCCTCGTGCAGAAAAGGCGACGATCCAAGCGTACGACGAAAACGGTGTTCTCTTTACACGCGGCGCATCGGGCTTGCTTGCGCATATCTTTCAGCACGAAACCGATCACTTGCAAGGAATTTTATACATCGACAAGGCAACATCCCTGAGCAAAGATCAGCATGCAAAACCTCCAAAAACAAAATAATATGCGATTTGCTTTCTTTGGTACCCCCTATGTTGCGCGCGACACACTTGCAGCACTTTCCCAGCACGGCTACACCCCAGAATGCGTTGTAACATCCGCCGATGCGCCAAGCGGTCGCGGTATGCATCTTACCCCCTCACCAACCAAATCGTGGGCACAAGAAAACAACCTCCCTATTCTTACTCCAGAAAAACTGGATGAGGAATTTCAAGCTGCAATCAAAAGCTATGATTGCGAATATGCGATCGTTGTTGCATACGGAAAAATAATTCCCCAAGTCGTTATTGATATGTTTCCACGCGGTATTCTTAATATTCACTACTCGCTTTTGCCAAAGTATCGCGGAGCGTCCCCTGTCGAAAGCGCACTTTTGCACAACGAAACAACAACCGGTGTCGCCATTCAACGCATGGTCTACCAACTTGATGCGGGAGATATCTTGGCGCTCAAAGAAGTACCAATACTACCCAACGAAACGACTCGAGAATTGCGGCCGCGCCTTATACAGATTGGTGCTGAACTTTTGATAGAAACATTACCACAATTTGAAAATGGCACAGCGACATATACCCCACAAGACCACTCGCAGGCGACAAAATGTAAAAAGATACAAAAAGAGGATGGACTTTTAGATATCGGCGGCGATGCGCAAAACAATTGGAACAAATATCGCGCATATGCAGAATCACCTGGTACGTATTTTTTTGCAAATAAAAACGGTACTCAAATACGAATCAAAATAAAAACTGCTGCATTTGATGGAACATCATTTACCCCGCTTCGCGTTGTACCAGAAGGAAAAAAAGAAATGAATTATAGCGATTTTGCTGCCTCTCTCTCATAGCGCACTTTTTGCTTGCGAGCGTTTTGCGATACACTACCACCATGTCTAATTTGTTAGGAAATCCAAAACCTGGATATGTTGCTTCGGACTTACTATCCACAAATCTTCTGATGGAGCGAGAGCAGATATTGTCACAGAGAGGTATGCACTACCGAGACATCACGACTCACCACGCGATACTTCTTGTACTTCCTTCTCATGGCGGAGAGTACAAAGACGAATGGAATCCCGAAACGAGTGTGTATACATTCATTGGCCATGATTCAACCACCGAGGAATCTCAGGGGGAAATGTCCGATCAGCTTGATATGTACAGTAGTGGCAAACTAACAGAGAACGGAAAATTTTACCGCGCAGCACATGAGTATATTGACGGAATACGGTCCATTCCCCTACAGGTACGAGTGTATGAGAAAATTGATTCGGGCATTTGGTTTAATAAGGGAATATTCAATCTTATTGACGCACGAAAAGTGACCGATAACGATCGTACTCTATTTAAATTTGATCTTACTCCACTTGGTGATATATCCGGCACACATTTTCAAGAGCGTATGACGAGTGCGGCTATCAAGTCTCAGGTATGGTTACAAGATCATGGGCATTGTTGGGAGTGCGCAAAAGAAACAGGGTTGCGATTTACAAATATATGTACAAACCACGTGCCAAGTGTCCACCTGGTTTGCGAAACACACCGGGGTGAAAGTTCAGAAAAAAGAGGATTACTTGGGTAACATGCTGAATAGTAATGCACATGTAAGTGCCTGCACTGCGCTTAGTAACTTTTGCCGTCTACCGGCGTACGAGTGAGCGAGGCGAGGTCGATATCATCCAAACATCGCGCATTGATAGCGATTGTTGCGGCTCCTTCCTTGTTTGTTCCTCTTCCAAACGATTCAACACCACAGGTTTTGCAAAACAAATGCTGGATCTTGTGGGTATTAAAACGATACTCTGTCAGATTGTCCTCACCCTGCAGAAGGGTAAATTGTGTTGCTGGAACAAATGTAAGCAATAGGCCCTTGATAGCACAATGTGAACAGTTACACTCGATAACCTTTTCTAGATCGGTTTCAACTTCATAACGCACCGCTTTGCAATGGCATCCGCCTGAGTGTTTTTTCATTTGTATATTATACTCGAATTTTCTACCTACGTAATGCGGAGCGGTGCATGTATTTAAAAGGTTATGGAGTCGCGACGGCGCGGAGTGCAGCAATTTTGTACCAACAAAATTGTGGCTTTTAAATACATGTACCGCGAAGCACCCGTTATCCACACCCTTTTTATTGACAGGTGAACCATAGTTCACTTATACTAAACATATGTACAACGACTACAAACAGCGAATAATTTCATTCTACAAAAAGCACAAGCGCATGCCCGGCTACAACGAAATAATGGCGCTTACTGGCTTTAAATCAAAAAACGCTGTTTACAAACTTATCGAGAAACTCGTCGACGAAGGCGTCGTCTCCAAGGACCGCTCGGGCCACATGATACCCCAGCGTCTTTCGGGCGGTGTCTCGCTTCTTGGGCTTGTCGAAGCCGGATTCCCCTCTCCCGCAGAAGAAGAGCTGCTCGACGTGATCGACTTCGACGAATATCTTACCCCCAACAAAGAGTCGAGCTATATCCTCATGGTCAAAGGCGATTCAATGATAGACGCGGGCATACTGCCGGGCGACATGGTCGTCGTGGAGCGCAAACAAACATACAAACCCGGACAAATCGTTATCGCAAACATCGACAACGAATACACGATGAAATATCTACGCAAAAAAGGCGACGCCTATTATCTTGAGCCCGCCAATCCCAGATACAAACCCATTTATCCAAAGGAATCGTTCAGGATCGAAGCAGTAGTTACCAGTGTCGTTCGAAAATATTAACCAGTTTAAAAAATTAATTAAAACCAATATGAAAAAATTTAGAAAAATGACCGCGATTCGAAATACTCCAAAGGTGCTCTCTTTCTCATGGAACGGATTACCGGTAATACGAAACGCTCAAGTACAAGAAAAGCACTCGAAGTGCAATACTGAGACCTGCCATTTCTGTAGCCTGTTTTTAGTAAAAGTGTAATCTCCTATTTTTATGGAAACCTCACATAACAATGTTGAACAACTCAAAAAGACAAACGTAGTTCGAGGCACCCCAAGAGTACTTCCTGTGTTGCAAAACGGAGTACCGTTTGTAAAACAAGGCCGTACGCGTGCTCAGAAAAATGTACTGAAGCGCGACCGCGAAATGTCTGCTCAGATCTCTCGCATAATGATGTATCTAAAAAACGAAGATGTAGTATGAGCTGGGGGCATGTGAGCGAATATAAACGCGCCATCATTCATGTCGACGGTGATTCGTTCTTTGCCTCATGCGAAGTAGCAAAAAATCCAACACTGCGGGGGAAACCCGTTATCACCGGCCGCGAGCGCGGCATCGTATCGGCATGCACCTACGAAGCAAAAGCTTTTGGAGTAACCACAGGCATGAAGCTCAAACAGGCGCGTGAGCTGTGCCCCGATGCAATCGTTGTGCCATCAGATTATGAGACGTACAGTATCTTTTCTCACCGCATGTACGCAATTGTGCGCAGATACACTCCCCAAGTCGAAGAGTATTCGATCGACGAATGTTTTGCCGAAATTACCGGCACCCGGCGCATGCAGCATATGTCGTACGAAAATATCGCGGCTGCCATCCAAGCCGATCTTACTCGCGAACTCGGTATGACATTTAGTATTGGATTGTCGTGCACAAAAGTGTTGGCAAAAATCGGATCCAAGTACAAAAAACCAAACGGCCTGACCAACATTCCATTTAGCAAAACTGCCGAATATCTCAAAGACCTGCCTGTCGGATATGTTTGGGGTATTGGCCCCAACACTGCCTCGCTTCTTAATTTGCATGGCATCAAAACAGCGCTTCAGTTTGTTAACCGCTCCGAGGTCTGGGTTACGAGTACACTCACCAAACCGACGATCGATATCTGGCGCGAGCTACGCGGAGAATTTGTAAACGAACTCGATACCGCCGGCAAACAAACCTATCAATCACTCTCAAAGACGCGCACATTCACTCCCCCGTCCACCGACCTTTCATACGTATTTTCCCAACTTTCAAAAAATGTCGAAAACGCCTGCATCAAACTCCGCCGGTGGAACCTGGCAGCATCAGAAATCTCGTTCTTTCTCAAGACGCAAGAATTTACCTACCAACACGTCCGTATACCTCTTATAATCCCCACCTGCGTGCCACAAGACATCATCAAGGCTCTCGGCAAGGACTTTGTCCGCATTGCTCGCCCAAATACGCTGTACCGCGCCACAGGCATCACCATGTCGCACCTGACCGATGCACATCATATACAACTGGATTTGTTTGGTGCTGCCTCACAAACGCAGTCAGTCCAGCAAATTTACGATCAGGTTGATGCTCTTTCAGAACGATATGGCAAACACGCCGTATTTCTCGGATCAAGTCTCAAAGCAATGCAGCAAGACCTGCACCTGGGTGAACGCGGCGATATTCCAACCCGAGTATCCACGCTCTTTAAGGGCGAGACAGCCCGACGCCGTCTTGGCATTCCATTTTTAGGAGTTGTATAAATTAACTTTGTAGCAGCGTAGGTTTAACAAAGCCTCTCGCAGCGCGACGGCGCGAGAGGAGCAATTTGTCAGCAGACAAATATGCGTGCTTTGGAAAATCTACGCTGCGTAACAATTTTATGCAACCTCGTTTCGTCGCATCAACCCTTTTAATATATTGCCACCCTTTCGCAAAAGCCTTCTGTGGATTTGTTTACGTTTTTGAAGCTGATCTAGTATTTCTGCCTTTACTGCATCAATTGCCGCATTGATAGTTTCGGCTGTAGCAGTAGCTCGTACGAATTCCTTTTGATGAGTAAGATTAATTTCTGCCTTCCAAACCTCGCCGTTCTTTGAATGCCCAACCGCGCGACCAAGTTCGACCTCGCAAAGTGCCAATTCTGCATCGGCCCCCAAATGTCTCTCTACTGCCTCAAGTCGTGTCTGTAAATAATCCTTAACCTCGCCTGTAACGGTATAATCGGTGCCTTTGATTCGTAGTTCCATAGTGGTATTTGGTTAAAAGTCTTGCTAATCGTATATCTATTATACACCGCTCGGGGTATAGATTTTTCATATATTTTTCTGTATACTGCGTCCACTGACAGCAATGCCAGTATATGTACGGGATGATCAAAGTGGAGCTTCGTAATCTGCCTTGAAAATCTCATCATATTCCGCGGTAGCTCAGTGGTAGAGCGGCTCGCTGTTAACGAGTTGGTCGTAGGTTCGAATCCTACCCGCGGAGCAAATAATGGGGCCTGACACCATTTTCATTTTTCACAATATCAATATATTGTGTTGATTTTGGCAAAATAAATCATATTAGAAATGCTAGAATTTTTGCTATACATATGTCATAGTGAAGGCCGTTTAGGATATTCTAGATATGGGAGGTACCAATGGACTACGCTTCATTTGATATAAAAACCTTTATAGAATCGCTTGATCTGTCAGTTGGTCTTTTTCGCCTTGTGCGGGTTGATCCGACCGAAGAGCCAACTATTGTTGTAGCAATCGCCGAGCCCGATCTTCCGCCCGAACAAAAGGCACAGATACTCGGTCTCGACACAGATATGAGTATGGCTATGTGGGTCACGTGGATGCCCGATCAAGGCATACTGCGTATAAGCACGAACCTCGACCTCGGCACCGATTCAATCGGCGAGGAACGACTCTATATCCTGACTGGAGCGGTCAATCAGATCAACTGTTGGATCTGGGACCGCATCGGCAAAGCATTCGTCCACAAAAACGGGGACGACGACATGAACATCGGCACGACCGCTTTCACAATCTTTGTACCGCCACCATGTCTAGAGACCGAGGAGGGACTCAAAGTGTTGCGTCTCATCATTGCAGCGAATATGTCCCGCCTTTACCAAGAAGCAGCCGTCACATCCATGGATCTTCATAGAGCGATGGCACAGGAAGGTATAATGCCGGAAGATGATGACGAAACACCTGCTGCAAAGCACTGATTACGGTCATATTCAAGGAGAGATGATATGGAGCACATTACGCTCATAACGACCGGCGGTACTATTGATAAACGGTATGGAGTTGGTCTTGGTGTCCGAGACTTATACATTGGAAAGCCGTTCGCGCTGGATTTTCTAATGAATATGATCGGTGTGAACATAAAAATCGACCATACGGCCCAAATGTCTAGAGACAGTTTGGATTTTACAGATGATGACCGCACATGGGTTGCGCAGATGTGTAAGTTGGCGCAAGCCGACAAAATTCTTATTACTCATGGCACCGATACGATGATTCAAACCGCCGGGTTCATCCACAAGTCTGGCATTGCAACAAGACGTACTATCGTCCTCACCGGCGCACTGCAGCCAGCGATCATGCGCAACAGTGACGCCGAGTTCAACCTGGGGCTCGCACTGGGGGCATGTCTCTCTTTGCATTCTGGTGTTTACATTGCCATGAACGGTGTATATCGCTGGGACATGTGCATCAAGCATCCCGAGACCGGCATGTTCATTCCGAATTAATATGCAGCAATAAGCCTGTGTGAGCCGCGATTTCGATCGCGGCTTTTTTATGAAAAAGAAGAGTGTCAGGTACCATTTTCTGGTATATAATATTTCTATGGAAAAATTTACTTCTCCGGAAGCACATAAAGACATACGGTTCACCGTTGATGGTCAGCATGTAGTATTTGAACAGCAAGCTGCTCCTGATGGAATAACATATACACTTACTGAGGGTTTTAAAAAACCAACAGATGAAGCACCAGGTTTTGAAGAGTTAGTAATAGACGCTGGCGAGATAAAAGACATCAAAGTTTTAGATGCAGATAGTGATTTTTATGAGTCATATGGTGTTTTTCAGCATGCAATGTTAGGCGAAGTCGAAATAAAAATAACAGACGACGGAGGGTACCTTACTGGACCGAACGAGAAATCAATTAAAGATGCTTTGCAAAAGGTGCGATTTCTCTATTACAACGGATACGATATTTAATTCTACAAGTTCTGACTCTAAATTATGTTTGAACATCGTCACGAAGAATTATTGTCCCGAAGAGAGTTTGTCCGCAGAATGGGACGCTTTGCATTGCTTGGAGTCTTGTTGATAGCTATTTCATGGCTGATAGGAATACTTGGTTATCACATGCTCGAAAATATGTCATGGCTTGATTCTGTTTTGAATGCAGCGATGATTTTGGGCGGCATGGGGCCAGTTGACCAGCTGCACACAACCGCAGGAAAATTATTTGCATCGTTTTACGCTATTTTTTCTGGTGTCGTATTCCTCGCATCGGTCGCTGTACTCTTTGCTCCGGTGCTTCATCGGGTGATGCACAAATTCCATCTTCAGGTCGATAAGGATTAAAAGGAATTACTTTTATTTTCTATTTCGGATTTTCACTTCAACTGTGTATAATAAAAGCTATGAAAACACTTACATGCGACCTTTGCGATACTACAGCTCAAGGAGAAACTTTTGAACAGTGGATGACGGCTCTGCAGCCTCATTACATGCAAGCTCATCCAGACGTAATGAATGACCCTGATGGTGATATGCAAAAATGGATGGTTGATAACAAGGCAAGATATGAAGCAGCAAAAGAAGATTAATAAGCGCTTTTAAAATCATCCCTTAGAGCGAACACTGGTTTCTTTGTTACCAGAAAGATGCGGGGCAATCCGCAATACTTACAAAACGCGAGAGTAACTTCTCCCGCTTTTTTACCAGGTACAGATCTTATAGATTTAGTTTGATAGACGTAAGTACAGTATTAAACTCGTTCTTAAGATCGCTTGGGGCAGAAACAAGCACGATCCACTTTCCTTTTTGGAATGCAGCGTAGTCGCTCGCATAAAGACCAAGATCCGAATGATATTTGAATGCTGGCACGCCGGCAACAGTAGCTGCAGTAAGAGCGCTCGATGGTTCATCAGCATGGTAGTTACTATATGCGTTATTCGATGTCTTTATCCATTGCTCGAGCGAAAGGGATTTGGGATTGTTTATAAAAGTAATTACTACAGACTCAGGACCCTCTCCGCCAATGCCAGCCTCTGCGCGAATGATTGCTTGTCGCACGGGTCCGTCGGGTGCCATGACGAAGCTGTGAAAAATGTTCTGTTCACTTTGTTCGTGATTATCAAAAAGCAGATAGTCTTGCGGATAGTTAAACGAAATTCCAAACTCATCTGAAGTGTATGACTTGAGGCCGCTCTTTACTGCGCCAGACGCACGATATATCCCGACCGCTGCATATGTTTTTCCATCAATGAGTACCTCCGGACTGGTAGTACTGTTGGGTGGATGATTTGTATCAACAAAGACCTCGTTATGTACACTCAATTTTGAGACGGCAATACCAATTCCACAAAGCAAAACAATGCCAAATACTACCAATAAGACTTTTTTGTGTTTTGAGTTTGCCATAAGTAACATATAGTTATTTTACCTCCTTTTTTATAGTCTGGATACGAAAACGGACAGTATGGCCCCCTGAGCCTTTTATTGTACATTTGTGCTATAGTTTGGGAGTACACCTATTAATAAACAACGTAAATTCGATTCATAATTATATGGCAGAAAAATCTAATTCAGCTTTCATGAAAGAAATGGGTCTTTCACCAGAGCTCGAAGCGGTAGTTGGTAAGGGTCCTATGCCCCGCTCAGAAGTAGTAAAAAAGCTTTGGGAATATATCAAGAAGCATGATCTTCAAAACCCTGCGAACAAGCGCAACATTCTCGCAGACGAAAAGCTCGAGGTAATCTTTGGCAAGAAGGAAGTCACGATGTTTGAGATGACGAAACTCGTCTCTGCTCACATCAAATAAATTTTCTTTCTCGAACAACAAAAAAACCCGCTTCGGCGGGTTTTTTGTTTACATGCAACACATTGACTTGTTTAGAAAAAGTAGTATTTTACATTCAGTTGAATCTGTTTTCTGGTAGCCACAAAGGTGCACAATGCAAAATAGTTTATTGCCTGACTATCCTCCTTCGGGAATGAAAAGGTACACGGCCATTTACAACAAGCCCGGAAACAATCCCTTTCGCGGCCGCGGACCAATACAACTTTCGGATACCGTGGATATCGACAAAGACATTCCCTTTGACGAAGTAGAGCAATGGGCTCGTAATGCCGCAACAGATGGATGTATATTTATTGAACTCAAAGCTCTTTAATTGAGTTCATCCGCCCACAGAAGACCGCCTGACTCTGTTGGGCGGTTTTTGTTTATGTATTCAAGGAAACCTAACAATTATTCTTGTACTGTGCTATAAGGAAGTAAGTCTGCCTTTGGCAGTTTTTTGCTCATTACAAAGGAGAGCCAGATGCCTATCTACGTACCGAAAGAAATCGTAGAACTTACGCCAACAATGGAATCACCCCTGCTTTTCCTTGCCGGACCGATTCGGGGCGGTAATGACTGGCAGGCAGAAGGAGCCGAAGAAATCCTCGACCAAGAACCCTCGGCACACATTGTGTGTCCTTCGCGGTGGGACAAAAATCATCGATTGGCACGGCACTTCTATAAACCTTTTACGCAGGCTGCTAATCGCCAACTTGAATTCGAGAGGCACTATCTTAGGCAAGCCGGCATCGAACCATTTGTGCCCGGGTGCGTGATCTTTTGCTTGCCTTGCGAGAGAACTACAGATCCACATCCGGGACCCGAACCATACGCCATGGATACACGACGCGAATTCGGCAAGTTTACAGCCTACTGCGAATTGATGGGCGTCCGCATGGTAGTCGGCGGAGACCGTAACTTCTATGGGCTTGATGTAATGCTCTACGAGCTAAACGCTGCCTGCGAGAGAGAAGTTACGTTCCATACAAACATGATGGATCTTGTTGCAGACGCTCTTCAGACTGCAAGACAGCGGGTTAGCTTTCTGCCGTAAACACACATAACCAAGATTTACGTTTATTCTTCTTGGTTTTAAACCGCCTCTTGGGGCGGTTTATCTTTTAAAAAATCCGAACAAGCAGCAACCATACTACATATGCCCGCGTCCAAAGATTTGATACCATATGAATATGACGAATGTAACAACATCCAGCACGGTTCATAGCTTGCCAAAGGATTTTCGCGATGCGCTCGCTGCGACTCCAAAGGCGCTCGCCGTGTGGCAGGATATTACGCCCTTGGCGCGTAATGAATGGATCTGCTGGGTTACATCCGGTAAAAAGGCAGAAACACGAGGTATACGCATCAAAAAAGGACTCTCCAAGCTTTCGGGTGGAATGCGTCGACCATGCTGCTGGGCTGGCTGTATCCACCGATAACGTGCCTGTGTGCAATCCCCTTGACACGTTTCTGCGACTCGTATATCATTCAACTATATGGTTGAACGTATACAGCAATTAAACATCGTGTTTGGATCACTGAGTGATCCAACAAGACGAGATATTTTGCAGCGAGTCGCCAAGCGCGATATGAGCATCGGAGAAATTGCAATAAAGTACAAACTTACCTTTGCAGCTATCTCCAAGCATTTGGCTGTCCTCGAGCGAGCCAAACTTATTCGCAAAAAACGACGCGGCAAAGAACAAATGGTCACGCTTGCGCCAAAGGCACTTGCTTCGGCCACTGCCTATTTGGAACAGTACGAAAAGGTATGGGAAACACGGCTCGATTCGTTGGATAGATTTCTCAAATTAAAAGATGACGGCGATTAGTAGGAAAAGTATTTATAAGGCAATTACTACAATAACAAAACAATACTATGGAACCAATTAAAGAAATAACATTTGAACGAGTGTACAACGCTCCCCTTGCAACCGTTTGGGAGGCGTGGACAAATCCCGAGAAGCTCAAGCAATGGTGGGGGCCTGACAATGTGAATATCACCGAGTGTGAAGTCGAACTGCACACAGGGGGCAAGTTTTATATTGTGATGGAAGCGGGCGAAGCAATGGGTTCATACAAAGGTACGCTTTGGCCAATGCTTGCAACATTTACTACCGTCGAGACAAACTCCGAACTTGCGTACACCGCACAAGCTTGGACCGATGGTCAAAAGGACACAACACTTATTGACCAAACTACCGAAATCAAGTTTGCCGAAGAAGAAGATGGCAAAACAAAAATAAATATAAAAGCGGCAATCTATAAGGTAGGACCTAACGCTAGTATGGCAGTCGAGGGCATGCAGTACGGATTTACGCAACAACTCGCAAAGTTGGAAAATTGGTTGTCACAATAGTTTCCAAAGTGTTTGTCAAAAGCCGCCCCTGTTGGGCGGCTTTTGCATATGGTGGTAATAATTTTAAATCAAGCTCGTCATAAACACATAATCACTAACGATTATTGCTATGAATAAAATAACACTGTTTGGCATATTTGCAGTATTTCTTTTTGTCGCGCTACCTGCGGCTACGAATGCGTATGTTGTGTATTCTAGCCCTGCTCCTGCATACCCTTCGTATTGGTGCGGATCGTACTATTCTTATTCTCCATGCCCATACCAGTATCAACAGCCATACCAATACCACCAAACGTATCAGTATCAAAATACTCAGCCATATTATTACAATTCCTCGTATGTAGATTCGTATTATTACGAACAACCAACGTATTACTATTATCCGGTGCAATATTATACCTATGAATCCCCTGTGTATTACCAGAGTTACGATTCATATAGTATGTATGATTCATATTCCTATGATTCTGGTTATTACTACTAATTAGTGCTGGAAAGAAGTCTTCGCACCTCATATAATCAATATAAAAAGAAGACCCCGATATCATATGATATCGGGGTCTGAGCGAACGTAAAGAGTTCGCGGGGATGCGGGCGATCAGCCGAAGCGAGTGACGCGGGCGCCGTCGACGAGGAGCGTCGGATTCGACTTGTAGCTCCGGCTCTCTTCGACGACGATCTTCGATCCCGGATAGGCGGCGCGGATCTTCAGTTCGTTCTGCGACCACCAGGCTTGGCAGATCGGGCAGCTGCGATCGATTCCGACGAAGAGGCTGTGGATCTTCTGCGGTGCTGCGATGGCGGTGCCGGTAAATGCTGCGCTGGCAAGCAAAGCTCCAAGGAGCAAACGACGATTCATGATCATTTCAATGTCCTTTCCTGCTGTGTCGGGAACAATCCCAGACAATTCCTCTTTTCGCCACATGGCTACTTAGATGTCAATTATAACATGTATTATCTAAAAAGTCAAAGATATCCACAGGTAACGCTAAAAGGCCACTTTTTAGGCATTTTGACTCCCATTGATACTATGGCTGCAATCGCGAATAGACGACGAGGCGGTGATCATATGTTTTGCCCGATGGCACCCAATCACCATCACAGGTAATAAGATTTAATCCAATATAAGCATGCGCATTAAAAATCCTTTCGGTCGGAGCAGAATTATAGTCGTATGACTCAATATCATAAATCACAAAATGTAGTTTTGTACCATCCTTGGATTGCACATAAATAGAATCCCCTACTTTTAGGTCCTTGAGGTGCTTAAATACTCCTGCGAGCCCAAGCCCGTTATCGACATGCCCCGCAAAAACTGCCGAACCAATGTCTCCTGGAGTCGTACCATACTTATACCAGCCTACGTCGGTAAAATTGCTTGGTGTCGCCATGTTGCCATTACTCTTCACGCCCACATATTGCACTCCCGCATTAATGGAGAGCGTAGGTATTATCAGACGATATGGCGGGCTCGAAGTAGATGTGCGCGCACTTGTTGAGGATGTAGTTACGGTGTCGGCCCTTGCAACTGCGACTTGCACATCGGGGGCGTACCATACTGCATGCACAAAAGTTACTGTAAACAAAATCGCCGCAACAACAAATGCGACGGTCGTAATCAGTGTAACTGTTCGCTGTTTAGAATTCATGGAAATAATATATTTTGCTTCACAAACGGCGGATGCATTTTCTACATCCGCCGTTTAAGATTATCAGATTGCATTATTTTGTTGTCATATTTGTTTTTGCTTATTGAGTAAGTCGATTTGGCTTTCTTAGAAGATAGACAGCTCCTCCAACTACAACAACTGCAGAGAGTCCGAGAACTGCGATATTTGTCGCCATATCTCCGCCCGCTCCAGTACTTGGCACTCCGGGAGCGGCTGTCGTTGTATCTGTTGTTGTCGTCTGGGCAAATGCTAATCCGCTACCAAGCGTCATCATGCTAAGTAAGCCAATGGTTCCTAATACTTTTTTCATACGCGTACCATTTATTGCTTAGGACTTTAAATAATAAACACCCTATCGACCATATAATTGATACTGGTTGAATCTGGTTTTTCTTACACCACCCCTAACAAATGACGTGAGGACCTTATTTTTGTACCCGAGACCTTTTTTACACATTGAATTGTAATTTTAAGCAAGTCAATCGTCATATTATATATAAGGGCAAGGTCGCTTATTTATTAAGCAACAAGACAAAAAATTGGCCCTATGCGCAAATTGGTATGACTCTCACTATGTATAACAAAAAAAGGAATTTTAAAAAAACTCCCGAGCCAAAGGGCATGAAAGCAAGGCACGAGGAGGCGCTGCGATTTATTGTACAAAAACATGATGCATCTCAGCTACATTATGACTTTCGCCTCGAGATGGATGGAGTCATGAAGAGCTGGGCAGTACCAAAAGGACCGTCGCTCAATCCAACCGAAAAACGACTGGCCATGCAGGTTGAGGATCATCCTATTTCGTACAATACATTTGAGGGACATATACCCCTCGGCCAGTATGGCGGAGGTGATGTAATCGTATGGGACCAAGGAACATACCACTTACCGCAGACGACAAATCCGTATATTAATGAAAAGGTATTTATTGATGAGCTTGAAAGAGGCAGGATGAAGTTTGTTCTCGAAGGTAAAAAGCTCAAAGGAATATTTTCTCTATTCCATTTTGGTGAAAAAAACCAATGGATGCTGGTCAAATTTCAAGATATGTATGCGCGAAAAACTGATATTACAAAAGATCCGCGTTCGGTGGTCTCTCGCAAAAAGTTGATAGGAAGACGTGAAGATCCAAAAAAATATGCAAAAGCAGTAAAAAAATCCAAGAAAGTCTGAAAAAATGTACCTTGTGGAATAAATTGTGCCAAAATGCTGTACCAGACAGTATATACCTATGAGTTTACCGCGTGAATATGCGATTATCGATACAGAAACAACGGGAATGCGCCCTCCTTTTTCGCGTGTCATAGATATTGGCATCATTCGTGTCAAGGATGGCAAAATTGTCGATACCTTTCAGAGCTTGATCAATCCTGGGACAGGCATACCAAGCCAAATTACCCGCATTACCGATATTACCGACCGAGACCTCATCGACGCACCAGGTTTTGATGAAGTGGCGCTTCGCGTAGAAGATATTCTGAAAGGTGCTGTATTTGTGGCTCATAATGCGGCATTTGATTATGCTTTTATCAAGGCAGAATTTAGTCGAATTGGAATATCGTTTAAAGCGCCTACATTGTGTACAGTGCGGTTGTCGCGGTCGCTGTATCCCCGGGCACGCGGCCATAGCCTCGACGCCATAATTGCACGCCATAATTTACAAATCACCGAACGGCACCGTGCCTATCCAGATGCTCGCGCAGTGCATGATTTTTTGACCATCGCAAAAAAGACTATTGCTCCAAAAAAACTGGCACACGCAGTTGATTCGGTAATGGGAAGCTCTTTGGGCAGAGTTCCCAAGGAAACTTTCAAGGAACTTTCCGATACATCGGGTGTCTATTTTTTTCATGGGCCAGATCAGGAGCTGCTCTATATTGGGAAGAGCAAGAATATACGCACACGAGTTCGTTCACATTTTAGTGCTCAATCGCCGCGCAGCCATCACCTGCAAAGCGAGACGGCAGCAATATCCACCATGGAAACATCGGGTGAACTTTCTGCACTTATTCTCGAAAGCGCTCTTATCAAACGAGAAAATCCGCTTTATAACCGGGCACTCACAAAGAAAAAAAGTCTCGTTGTTGCACAGCGAATACCTGGAGCCGACGGGTACGATACTATTGCCCTTACACACACTTCGACCATGCATGCCGACCCAAATATCATGTCAGTCTTTCGATCACTTTCACAAGGCAAAAGTACACTCCGCACTATCGCACACCAGCATGCACTGTGCGAAAAACGACTTGGACTCGAGAAAAATGTTACTGAATGCTTTGCCCATCAACTCGGCACTTGTGATGGCGCATGCATAGGCGCAGTTTCAGCAGAAGAATTCAATACACGTCTCGAGAAAGCATTTGAGACGCGCAAGCTTAGGATCTGGCCATACAAAGGAGTAATTCTCATTACTGAACAAAAAGATGAAAATTCGGGCACGATATTTTTTATTGATAACTGGAGCCTCAAAGGGGCCTATCGATACGAGGATGGAAATTATTCCCCTTTTATCGAAAGCGGGGGCGGATTTGATTATGACACCTACAAAATTTTGGTCCGATTTATGCGTAATCCAGTAAATAAACGAGCGATCAAGGTAATCAGTACTACAGAATATCAGGCGATGATGGCCGAATGCACCAATTCGTATGAAGCCGTCGTGTCGTTGTAATATCCAATGTTAGCTGCCTTGATGCCTTAAAAAACATGCTATGCTTGTGGCAGTTGAGGTCGATATCATTAGCAAGTATAAACAATGTTTTATATGATGAATATGCAAGGTGGAATGTGTAAATGCCCTCACCACAAGGTTATTCCGGTATTGGTCGTACTTTTTGGTCTTACGTTTCTTCTCGGAGCTCTTGGAGTTATTTCGGGATATACCGTAAGTATCATTTGGCCATCACTTATAATCTTGGGGGGTTTGATGAAATTGACCAAAGGAATGTGTAAGTGCTGCAGTGTCGAGGCACCAAAGCCAACAATGTAATTTTCTAAAATTGCATAAGAAAAAACCATCGCCGTCAAACGTGATGGTTTTTTCATATTCATTTTTCTCCCTCCTGTATGGTATACTGCTTGTCTATGGATCCTTGGAACCAGTTCGTCTCTGCCGTGGGAATGGGCACCCCAGCGTGGATACCTGTCGTTGGCTTTGCCTTCATTATTCTTACATTTTGGAGCCTTTTTTGGAAAGGTCTTGCCCTTTGGCACAGCGCTCACCGCAATCAGCCGTGGTGGTTTGTTATCTTGCTCGTAGTTAATACTGCCGGCATTGTTGAAATCATCTATCTTTTCTTTGTTGCAAAACTGACTAGCAAGGACCTCTTCCATCACTAATTACAATTAAACACTTCCGGGAATTTCGCTTCCTGCAGATTGTTTTGTTATGTTCTTTTACTCAGCACGCTATACATGTGCATGATAGAAAGAAAGACCGAGAGTACGAGTGGTCCAAGCATAAATCCGAGCGGACCAAAGAATATAATACCTCCCAAAATGGCAAAGAGTACGAACAAAGGCGGTACCTGTAATCCCTTACCAAAGAAGTAAGGTGTGAGGATATTGTCGGTAACCATAATCACACAAATACCAAAGAGTGCGAGTCCAGCAGCTGAACCAATATTTCCTTCAAAATATAAAAATGCGACTGCCGGAATAAAGGCAAATGGAGTTCCCAGGCCTGGTATGACCCCCACAATACCCCCGATACTTCCCCACAAAATAGCATTAGGAATACCAAAGAATGCAAAGCCAATCGTAATAAGTATCCAGCGAATTAGACCCACCACAAACGTCCCCTTGGTAATCGAGATGATCGTTTGCTGCATGTTATCGAATATTTCCTGCGTCTGCTCAGGCTGAAATGGACTCAAATCATGAAGCGCCTTGACGAATCCCCTGCCGTCGCGCAAAAAGAAAAAGAATGTAAGCAGCATAAGAAACGTTTCTAGCATGGTATAAAAAGCTCCCGATACTAGGCCCGCAAGATTGTTGGAAACAAGCCCAAGAATATTTGCAATGTACTGAGCCGCATTAAAGGTAAAGCTCGGAAATACCTCTCTAATCGGGTGTTCTATTGCATTTTGGAGTGACTGCATATAAAACGCTTCATTTCCCTGCAATCCTGCGTAGGAGGTTTGTGCCTCGAGCAAAATTTGCCACGAAAGAAAGAAAACCGGTGTTATAAAAAATATCAATACCAACGCAACCACAATGCCTGCAGAAAGACTCCGCCATCCGCCAAGCGATTTGGTTAAGTGTTCGTATGGCCGGTTCAATAATATTGCCAAAACCGCGGAAAATGTAAGAATTTGAATAAAGGGTGAAAAGACAAAGAAAAGGAGGACTGAAACGATAATAAAAAGTCCTATAAAAGAAAAGGATTCGATTCGTGTTCTATCCATATAGGTATAAGCCTATCACATTTTCGGAGACTCAGAGATTTATTGTGTGATCAATATATCGGATGATTGGGTAGAGTCGGGTGGTACGGTTTCGGATGAAGATGCGTCGAGATTTACGTTGTCACTTACTGATGGCGTAGGTGTACCGCCAATTCCTCCGCTTTGATATTGTTGATTTAATAGAGTTTGCATTTGATCCCCTGTCATACACACATCAGTCCCCGCTGATGTTTTTGCGCAAATCTGATCTGCGCGCACTTTTGAGAGTCCGTTGTCTGAGGCGCCGAGCCAGGTAATGAGAGCATGTCTAAAATCTCCCCCGATTGATCCAATATCCTTAATCGCATTCACGGTAGCAGCAAGAATCGGACGATCTTGGAGGGTAAGGAATCCGTTGGTGCTTGAGCCAACTGCTTCTGGGATGGCAGTTTGTACGTTTTGTGCTGAGAAGCCAGAGTAAGAGGTTGTGGTATCGAGTCCTGAGAGTTGATTCCAGTGGTAGCTAATGGGAGAGAGCTTCA
>JAQBRI010000007.1 GCA_028286585.1 Candidatus Kaiserbacteria bacterium | reverse complement strand
GCCTTGTTTGCTTCTGCCATCTTGTGAGTAGTGTCGCGCTTTGCAACTGCAACTCCTTCTCCCTTGTGCGCTGCCTTGAGTTCAGCTGCGAGTGTTTCGTGCATTGGCTTTCCTTTTGTGCCTTCTGCTGCAGTAACAATCCATCGAAGTCCAAGAGCCAATCGGCGTTCTGGGCGAACTTCACGAGGAACTTGATAGTTAGCACCTCCAACACGTCGTGAACGCACCTCCACTGTTGGACTTGCCTTCTCGAGTGCCTCTTCGAGGATTACGAGAGGATCCCCTTCTTCTTTAAGAAGTTCGAGTGCCTTGTATACCACCTTGCGTGCAGTATCCTTTTTACCTGATTCCATCACATAGTTAATGAGCTTACTCACTTTAACAGAACCGTAGACATCGTCCGGTTGTGGAAGGTATTTTCGTTTGATTGGTCGTCGCATAATAGTTTAAAATTGAGATTACTTAGCTGCCTTTGGTCGTTTTGCACCGTATCGAGATCGTCCACGTCGGCGCTTGTCGACACCAGTAGCATCGAGTCGTCCGCGAACAATAGTATAACGAACACCAATATCCTTAACGCGGCCACCACGAAGCATAACAACTGAGTGTTCCTGCAAGTTATGTCCTTCTCCTGGAATATATGCAGTAACTTCCATACCGTTGGTCAAACGAACTCGGGCAATTTTTCGAATAGCTGAGTTAGGCTTACGAGGAGTTTTGGTAGTAACGCGAGTACAGACACCGCGCTTAAATGGTGAATTAAAATAGGTTGGGCGATTTTGCAATGAATTAAAACCACGGCCAAGTGCGATGGTTTTTGAGCGCCACGTCTTAAGGACGCGAGGCTTACGTGTAAGTTGGTTGATTGTTGCCATTGTTATCGCCGCACAAAAGGAAAATAGTGCAGTGAAAGGAGTGTATCACGAGTATGCATAAAAGCAAGAAGTAAGCCACCCTGATTCAGTATTAGGGTGGCTTGGGGAGCGTATGTTCTTGAAACCTTATATGGAGACTCGTCGCAGCGGTGCGCAAAACTTGGCGATACAGCGACCAGCTGGGTTTGTCTTCGATATAAAAGTCGATTTCAGAGACTCGAAGGCTTATTAACTGATTCTTTACCTTCAAGGTAAGGTCGGGAACGTCCGCATCGGTCAGAAGGTGGTCATAATACGGAATGAGCGTATTCCCACCGACCATTCCATAGAGGCCCGAAAGTATGCAATATTGTTTCCTTTTGCACATTGCCATCATCGCGACCTTGGCGATATGTGTCCCAAGATACCTTTCTTTTGCCGGGATCGGCTCTTTACGAAGACTCTTGTCTTTGCTGCAGATGGTGCAGATTATCGGCATTCTCTTCATGAAAATCCTCCCTATTTCCAAGGAGGATTATATACTTCCGAGAATTAATGTCACGGGCGCGAAAGTGAGGAGTATTACGTTCCGGAAATGACACCTGCAACATTGTAAACAAATACTCCAAAGGCCGAACCAAAAATATTGATCAAAATAACTGCAATAATCATTCCTATGATTGGATTGCGCTCAAATGCTGTACGGAGTTTTCCGTATTGGTACGCCAGAGATGACGGTAGAATTGAAGTGAGAATTTTTGATCCATCAAGTGGTGGAATTGGAATGAGATTAAAAAAACACAACATGATATTGATTACAACAACGGTAAATAGCACTTCGTTTGCTGGTATATAGAGGCTCGCGCGGATAACAAGCCCACAAAGTATGGCGATTGCTAGATTTGACAGAGGCCCCGCGGCGGCGACAATTGCTTCCGAAAATCGCCCTGGTCGCAAATTGTAAGGGTTGTACGGCACCGGCTTTGCCCAACCAAAGAATATTGGCGAGTGTGAAAGTGTAAAAAAGAGCGGCAAAATTATTGAACCGAGCGGATCAAGATGTGAAATAGGATTAAGTGTCAGTCTTCCTGCATAGCGCGCGGTCTTGTCGCCCAACATATCTGCTGCCACGCCATGCATGACTTCGTGTATTACCGCGGAGAAGATAATGACAACTACAATAAAAAGTCCATCAATAAGGGTCATAACCTCATTGTACACACTGTTCCAAAATATTAATAATACGGGAACAGTTCTCTGCATTATTGGGAATAACGAAAAGTTAAAATTCCGCGGAGTCGCCTGCGTTAAGCGGTATAAATTCGATGCCATGCTGACCGAGCACGTTTTTTGTGGCTGTGTACAAAAATCCTAAACTTCCCTCTTTGATCATTGCATCATGAATTGGAAATGCACGCTCTGGCTTGAGGGCAATCGCGTACCGCAACGCATCAGGAAATTTGCACCATGGTCCGGCAACGGGAAGGGCCAGTGTTTTGACAGCGAACTCCGGTACATGAAATGAGTCTCCTGGAATATAAAAATCGTTGTTAACCAAATATCCGGTATTTTGCACCTGACCCATTTCTTCGAATATTTCCTCATGCATACCGTCACACGCCTCAAATGCTATGCCCGCGACTTCCGAAGTCGCATTCCCTTCAATGATGGTGTACGAAATACCCAGTCCATCAAGAATTTTTCCGACAGCACTATTACAAACGACCATCGCTCCTGGATTGTTTGCAATCACTTTTTTGATGGAGTCGGTGTGACAATGATCACCGTGTTCGTGCGTAATAAGCACGATATCAATTCCAGTGACCGAATCTTGCGCATCGGAATAATTGCCCGGATCCGTTAGAATAGTTTTGCCATTTATCTTAATCAAAAGGCAGCAATGTCCAAATTTAGTGATGTTCATATACTAATAGTACATCAAAGCGTGAATACATGTTTCGTCCATCACTTCTGCAGTAAGAAAAAATCACCGCGGACAAGCTGTCCGCGGTGATGAGAGTTGATTCGAAAGAGCAGTTAGTTTCCAATATGTTTGTCGATGTATTCCTTCACCTCAAGAACGCTGTTCCCAAGAAATGTCGATCTCTCGGGAGCCTTCATCATTGACTTGAACCGCTCCGGCATTTCTGGACGAATTCCGGTTGCTTCAAAAACGAAGTCCTGAAACTTAACCGGCAGCGCAGTTTCAAGACAGACTATCGGATTTTTTTCTGAAGAGCGTGCCCTTTGCATTTCTGCAGCGACAAATCCATCGGCAGTATGCGGGTCGATGATAATTCCCTGTCGCTCATATATATATCGCGCCATCCGAATCCGATCATCGTGAGTGCTAGTGCGTGCAGTAATACCCAACCCCCGCAACCGATCCAGGAGCGGGGTGCCGAAGATGTCGAAAAATCCCTGCGATTCGGATGATTCAATCTGTGAATACAGCGATGCAATCAGATTAGAATCCATACCGCTCGCAAGCCACAGCGCTCGTTCAAGATTTGACGCCCTGGAGATGTTCATCGAGGCGCTGTCCGCCATAATCATCTCGTTTTGGTTTCTTGGACGATATATACCATCTTCAAACAGTTCACGCAGTACGTCATTCTCGTTGGTTGCCAAGATAAAATCGATGGGCAATCCCATCGATCGAGCAACCAATCCAGCCATAATGTCACCAAAGTTTCCGGTAGGCACGGAAAACGTTACCCTCTCTTCATCTGATATCGTTACCTGAAAATATGCCGAGAAGTAATAGATCGTCTGAGCTAAGATGCGTGCCCAATTGATCGAATTGATGGCGCCGACCGAGTGTTTTTTGCTAAACACGTGATCGTTGAATATTGCTTTGACGATTGCCTGACAATCATCAAAGGTACCGTCGATTGATAGACAATGCACATTTGTGCTTGCAATCGTGGTCATTTGCCGTCGTTGGAATTCACTCATTCCGATCCGAGGAAACAAAATAACTGTTTCGATACCAGGAACATCCTGCAGGGCATGCAGTGCCGCTGGGCCAGTGTCACCGCTTGTCGCGCCGACAATCGTCTGCTTTTCTCCAGATAGTTTCAGCGCATACCGCATCCACTCTGAAAGGAATCGTAATCCAACATCCTTAAATGCGGCCGTTGGGCCGTTGGATAGTTGCAGTCGATATTGCCCTCTGGCGATTCGGTCGACCGGGGTAATGAGTTTTGATCCAAAAATATCTGGCCTGAATGCGTTATGCACAATCTTCGACAACGCAAATGGTGAGATTCCGTCGATATAACGACTCATAATGTTGCGACTGAGCTCCTCGAACGACTGCCTCCTCATAAGACTTAAGCTCATATCCGAGAGTACTGGGATACTCTCGGGCATATATAGACCGCCGTCGGGCGCAAGGCCTGCACGAACGACTTCGGCAAACGAAACCTTTGGGCTTTGGCCGCGTGTTGAAACGTATTGCATGACACCCTCCGTTTAAGACTATATTCACCAATACAATAGAATGTATCGGCACCGGGGTGCATAGTACCTATATATAAGGAGGATGCAACACAAACGCATTGCATTTATAACAGGCGCATGGTACTATCCCAACCACTATGGCACGGGTATGCGCAATCACAGGAAGTAAATCACAAGTCGGCGGCGGCTACTCTAACCGCACACGTGCAACCAAATTTAATCCAACTGGCAAACGACGCCGTCAGGTTAACCTCCAAAAGAAGACTCTTTTTATTCCAGAATTGGGCAAAAAGATCACTCTCACAGTATCGACAAAGGCTATTCGCACCATGCAAAAGCGCGGAGCATTCACTACCCTCAAAAAGGCAGGGTTGGTGTAACTGATATACTGACCAATATGGTCACCAAAGAAGAAACTGAACGATTAATTTCGTTCATGGATTTGCTCCACAAATTTCAACAAGTGGAGCGCGTTTACTATGCACCCGATCTAATTCGAAAAGAAAATGATGTCGAGCATAGCTACCTTCTTGCGATGGCATGCTGGTATCTAGTCGATTTTCTCAAGCTTGATTTAAGTATTTCAAAGATCATGCAATATGCCCTCGTCCACGACATGGTCGAAATATATGCAGGAGATAGTTATGTATTTGATACAGAGGCACAGCTCACCAAACATGATCGCGAGAAAAAGGCGCAAGAACAGCTTGCGCACGAAATTCCCGAATTTCCCTCGATGCACAAAACAATCGCGGACTACGAACTACAAACTGATCCAGAAAGTATCTTTGTGCGTGCGGTAGACAAAATACTACCGGTAATAACCAATTATTTACAGGGTGGAATTATTTGGAAAGAACTAGGAATTTCTCTTGCGCAGATAACAGAACTAAAGCGCCGAACGACCGAAAAAAGTCCGCCAATACACGAGATTGTTGAACATCTCATCGAAAAGCTACAACATGATCCGATAAAATTCTTTGGTAACAAAACCGAAAACTAACGAAATACGATTATTGTTCCATTGGATTCTATTGAAACTGGCACTGAACACGGATCGATACTGCGTGCATTAAATTTTTGAATAGTTCGCAATGTCGTACTCGCTATCCCCTGCGTACAGACATGCATCACGACAACTTCGCGGGGTTTTGCAAAACCAAGCAAAAAATCCACGTTGTTTGATTTGAATACTGATTCCGGAAGCACCACTATTTGTGCCTCAAGCGTAGAGCCATCAAGAAAGGCAAGATACGGCAGTATTGCTGGATTGATATCGCACATCAGCAACGCTGCAGTCGCTCCATACACGATTTTGAGCGGAGAACACGCCGTATGTGAATCTGCATGCGGCATGTTTCTGTCGGGTAACAGTGCCCGTATATACAAACCGTCATCCGTGGAAAGTATTTCCCCTCGCATAAGCGGCACTTTGCGTGCGCTACTCGAAACCGAACGTAACGCATCCAAAAGTGATACCCATTCAGCCCCCTTTCCGGCCGCACTTTCCATGAGCACAATTGGAATTTGATATCGTCGCAGCAAATCAATAGTGCCTCCAGAATGAACTGCATCAATTTGAGGCAGAATCAGTGTATCGAGTGAATGTTGATACCATGGCAGTATGCTCGAAACGATGCGCAATACGCTCGCATCACTTCCCCCTCCGATTAGTATCGATTTATTTCCGGGAGTCCTTATAAGGGTCACGACCGAGGCGCCACTTGGCGCTATTGTTATGTGCATATTCTTGTCGCGCCCCAAAAGAAAATTCCAGATCATGAGCGTTACGACAAAGCACAGCACAAGTATCGACCCCACTATACGTGCACTCAACTGCATCCCCTCATACTACACCCGTATATTTGCTATAATAAAAGCACTTACCAGAGTTCTTTGAGACATTGTTTTTAAAAGCCTCTCGCAGCGCGGCGGCGCGAGAGGAGCAATTTGCCAGTAGGCAAATATGCGTGCTTTTAAAAACAATGTCGAAAAGAACGAATCAATTCACATCATTTTATGCACACATACGAACCAAAAACTTTTACTATTCCCACCCTCGAAGGAATCTCTCAAAAATCGATCGATGAACACATCGGTTTGTATAACGGATACGTAAAAAACTTTAATGCAATTACTGCAGCAGTCCAAGACCTCATGAGCGACTCCGCAAAAAATGCACACGCGATTTCGGAACTGACTCGTCGTTTGTCATTCGAGTTTGATGGCATGCGTCTCCATGAAATATATTTTACCCAGCTCGAAACTGCTGCAACCTCAAGCAATGCAGAATCACCACTTGCACAGGCTATTTCAAAACAATTTGGAAGCACCGATACTCTGCTTGCACAGCTCAAGCAGGTCGGTTTGATGCGAGGTCCTGGATGGGCAATTCTCTATTATGATGAGTCTGTGCAAACATTTCATATCGGATTTGCAGGTGAGCAGCATCAAGGGCATTTTGCGACACTACCTATCGTACTTGCACTCGATGTATGGGAACATGCGTTTCTGCTCGACTATGGTGCACAAGGCAAGGGCGGATATATCGATTCATTCTTCAAAAATCTCAATTGGACAGCGGTGGAAAACCGCTTTGCAGGATTATAAAAGTGCGCTAGGATTAGCCTATTACTCAATAGACTCTTTCTAAATTACATTCATTATGAAATGGGAACGAATGATTTTGGTTTCGTTTTTTGGAAACTACATTATTAACACGATAATTGCTGGCATCATTGTTGCAATCATGCCAGCAAGTACGACAAAAGGTATTACCTCTCCTCAATACGTTGTCTTTGCGTTGGTTTCGGCCATCTTCGTAGCATTGTTTACATGCTGGTATTTCAAATACTCTCGAGGCACTTTGATTTCTGGAACCACTTTCGGCGTTGTGGGATTTCTCATAGCGATTGCAAGTACTTTTGTCTCTGCTCTCGCAGGTACACTTGTTCAAACAGGATCGTTTTCACAGGCATTTGCTATCGTCCCTAACTTCGGACCATTTTTGTGGAACTGGGCAACTCTCGTCCTTATCGCAGTATGGGTTATCCCAGCTGCAATTGTAGGAATGATGCAGGAAAGATCAGCACCAAAAATGTAAATCATCGGTGCGAGACAAAGATAAAAACAACCGAGTCATGTTTGTGACTCGGTTGTTTTTTTGTATGAGGTAATGCCAATATATGATCCGAGTGCGAGATACCACAAAACAATCAGCCATGTGGGAATGTGCGAAAAAGTCGCGCTGGCAAATGGAAATGCTGCAAAAAATTGTGTCATCGAAAGAATATACGAAAGCACTAGATAGGCTGGGTATGCAACCAGTGCGACGGACGATCCAAAGAACACTCCAAGAATGCCAGCGCACGCACTCAATCCCATCGCAAGTGGCATAACAATGAGAACGAGTATGTTTGCCGGCAGCGCAACCAACGATAGCGTGCCGCTGGTATACAAAATGTAAGGTGCGACCAAGGATTGTGTGGCACATGTTGCAACGACTAACTCGCGTATTCCAAAGCGCTCGGTAATCCAAAAACAATACGGTGCTACATATGGCGAACACAATACAAGCCCTAGCGTTGCCAAAAATGACAACTGAAAACTCGGATCATACAAAATGATAAGCGGATTAACCAAAAGCATACCAACCGCAACCAGCCCCAATGCTCGAAGCGCATCAAACATGCGGGACGATATCCGGGCATATAACGCAATTAGTGTCATGCAGCCCGCACGCACTGCGCTCGCGGACCCGCCAGAGATAATAATAAAAAACGACACTGCCCCAAGTGCGGAACCCGACTGTACTATCCTTGGGGTTCTCGAAAGGATGTTAATCAGCCAATCTACGACAACTGTTATATTGTAACCAGAAAGGACGAGTATATGCGTGAGCGATGCCCGTTGGAATGCGGCCGAAAGATCTTTGCCGATTGACCGCTTGTCGCCAACCAATATTCCGCCCGCAAGCGAAGATTGTGGTTCGGGTAAGACCGCATGCTCTCCTTCCAAAAAAATCTTTTTGATATGCAATACCGCTGCAATTATTTTGCCGCCGCCCGTCTCATCAGCACTGATGTTGGCAAACGAGAGAATAGTATCAATGCCTTGTGCATGAAGGTATCCCGGATAATCGAACATTTTGCCGCCGTTGGTCGCAAAAGGTTTTGGCACGGTTACTGTACCGGTAATCGTTATATGGTCACCGTATCCAATATCAGAGTGGGGTGGAAGTACCACGAGCACCCGCTCGTCAACAACTGCAGAAGTACTTGTTCCAACAATACTATGGGCGGCAAGTGTGACTCGCATTCCAGTGTCCCGTTCGTCGGGCTCGAGTACAACATCACCGGTCATCAGTACTCGCTGACCAAAAAAAGTGTGCACCTTCGAAACCGGAATATGCAACACCATATATCCTCGTATAACTCCAATCCCCATTCCCACACAGCAGAGAGTAACAGCAAGAAAATAAAATGAGTACCGGTGAAACAACCGAGAACAGAACATGCTGACGCATGCGACTACAAATAAAAGTGCGGCAAACAAAAAACCAACATGAGTCACGAGACTCAATATGATTCCTGCCACGCATCCTATAAGTGCCGCCCATACCATGACCCCCGTCATGATAATCAGGGTAACATGAAAAGTGATTTCAATTAGTGAGAATCGAGTGCTTCGTTTACAAGTGCGTCTGCTCTTTTATTTTGTTCACGAGGAATATATACGCAGGTAACTTTTGTAAAACTTTTTTGTATCAGATCTTTTATTTTTGCACACTGTATTTTGAGATTTGGTTCTTTGATTTTCCAGCGACCCATCACTTGTTCTACAACGAGTTTACTATCGAGTCGTGCTTCGATTGCATTTTTTTCGAGATTTAGTTCAACAGCTTTTTGCAATGCCAAAAAGAGTGCTTCGTATTCAGCAGAATTATTTGTCAAAAAATCTCCAAGATATATTCCCGCCTCGGCAACTGTTGTGTCGCCATTTTTGATGACGTAGCCAGCTGCAGCCGGCCCCGGATTTCCGCGCGCGCCTCCATCGGTATAAATAAGAATGTTCGCCATTATACGGATGGGACAAACGGTACAGTTATTGGACTGACGGGTTGCGCAACAGTTTCTGTTGCCTGATGACCGAGTGTGCGATATGCGTGCGCTGTTGCAAACGACACGACTGGTACTGCAACAAGAAGCCCAACGCCAAGAGCAATTGCTCCGAGAATATATACTCCGATCGCGAGCAGTGCAAAAATAAACAACTGCCATTTGTGACCGTTGGTGATTCTCACACTTTCTTTAATTGCAGTAATTGGATTTTCTATATTCTTGTCGACAACAATATATGTCGCAAACAAAAACATGAGTCCAAGAATAATTCCTGGCACAATAAGAAGAATGCATCCTCCTATGATTGCAAGTGATGTGAGTATTGAGACAACAAGATACTGCCAGTATTGGCGTGGATTCCAAAATGATTCGAGCGTGACTGTCTCGACTGCATCATGCGCCTTTAGAACAAAAGCGGTGTAGCCGACATAGAGTAAATTAGAAAGTAAAAAGTTTACAATGAATGAAAGTGCTCCATTGTGTAACAGACCAGATACATAACTAAACAAATAGCTTGCTATAAAAACCAAGACCTCAACCCCAATAAAAAACCATGCCCGTTTTTTAAATAATTCCCACCCAAAGGTGATAGACCCTGCTGCTGAAAATGTTTCCATATACCGGAATGCTAACACACCCACGACCCGGCACAAGGAAGACCAGACAATGTCGCCTATCCCCAGGCTGCAGCATCTATACCGGACTGGTGTTACACAATATCTTTAAGCCGTAGACATACTCCGCCGCGATATGAATCTCGTTCGATGGTTGCGAGCACATCCACCGTTTCTCCAGAAACAAGCGTGCGTGTGAAACTGGTTGGCGAGCGAAAAAAATCAAATGTTCGCAATGAGACATTTGATTCAGGACAATGCAGCGACACCTCAACGTGATTGTTTTCTTTTCCAAATTTTTTGAACGAACTAATCGAAACCCGCGCAAGACGAAGTGTTGGTTTTGGGTTTCCCATTCCATACGGAGCGAGTTGTGCAATCTCCTTCAGTAAGGTGGCGGATACTTCTCGTGCACTTACGATATAGTCGTGTGAAATATCCGACGATGTATCTTTTTCAATTCTTGGAATTGATTGCGCGACGAGTGCGAGATCTTCGCCGAGCGTGTGAACTCGTTCATGCGAAACAGCAAAACCGCCCGAAGCACTATGACCTCCGTAACTTTCAAACAAATGTGATCCTGCAGTAAATAAATCCGGAAGTGTAATTGCCCCGTCAGATCTGCATGAGCCTTTTAATTTTCCTTCACTATCTCTTCCCCAAATACAAACTACCCCTCCTCGTTCCTGCATAATCGAATTTGCCGCAAGTCCCAAAAGTGCCGGTCGCCAATCTGTGTCTCCAAGCACGATGACCGTATCGTCTTTTGTGAAACGAGCCTTTACTCGTTTTTTAATATCTTTTACCATCGCACTTACAACGCCTTTTCTTGATGCGTTTAAGTTTTCAAGTTCAGTCACAATTTCCTCGGCACGTTCGGGATCGTGTGTCGTCAACAATTCAAATGCGAGATGTGGGTTACCCATGCGAGATGCCGCATTGATTCGCGGACCAATTGAGAATCCAATATCTTCTTCTGTTATATGTTCTCGTCTGAGTTTGAGTCTGCTACAAAGTGCGACGAGTCCGACTCGTTGCGTTCGGCGCAGTACGACCAATCCCCAAAAAGCGAGCACTCTATTTTCTCCGACAAGAGGGACCATGTCTGCGACAGTCGCGATTCCAACAAGATCGAGTAACCACTTTTCCCATCCTTCAACAATTGATGTAAATCGCTGGTCACCATTTTTCTTACCAGTTATTAAACATGCTTGAACTAATTTGAATGCGACACCGGCTCCGCACAAATCTGGAAATGGATATACAAAATTTTCCTTTTTATATTTGGGATTGAGAAGTGCAAATGCATTTGGAATCTCCCCTATAATTTCGTGGTGATCGGTTACGATAACGTCGATACCAATATTTTGCGCATGCGCAATTGCGTCGAATGCGACTGTTCCCACATCTACCGTTAACATCAGCGTCACACCTTTTTCATAGAGCAAATCTATGGCTGCAATATGCAGACCATACCCTTCGCGGTCGCGGTGCGGAATATAGACTTGCAACTTCGTGTAACCGATTTTCATAAAAAATTCGTACAAAACTGAAGCGCCTGGAATTCCATCGCAATCGAAGTCCGAGTAGATCGCAATCGTTTCGTTTTGTTCCATTGCTACAAAAATTCTCTCGACTGCCTTTTGCATGTCGACCATTAAGAATGGATTGTGCGTATCGCGCGCGTAATCGGGCTCAAGAAACTTCTCCACTTCCTCCTCTTCAATGACTCCGCGCTGGGCAAGCAATGTTCGTACTAAATCTGAAACAACCATTGGAGAAGTGTACCCTAGTCCAGCTAAATAAAAAATGAACCCCAACATATTTCAGACGGGGCTCAATTGCACGTGTAAAGTGTCAGAGAAACTTGAGGCTAAAGCCTAAGGACTTATGAATCAGCGAGACAGCACCCGAGAGCTACCGAGCCACCCGACACCCGCAATCGAATGAACATCAATGCACCAGCCGCGGCTGGTGTCCCAGAAGGCGAACACGGCCCAGAGGATGCCTTCGTCATCACGGATATAAGCGATGATGACGTTATAGCCCTCGAGGAGAAGCACTCCAGCTTCACCCTTCCCTTGCTTTTTCAGCAGAGCGAAGAATTGGCCGAGGGTGATCTCGAACTTATCGGCGAGCTCCTTGATGACCAGCACGTCGAGCGACCTTACAAGCAATTTGTGTATCTTCAGATCAACAGCTTCTGAGGCACCCTCTTCCTTCCCACCGAAGTGTTTCTTGAAGTCGTCGCTGACCGAATAAATCTGCACCGGGCCCTTCTTACCCTTCTTGAAGCTCTCGAAGGACTTGAAGCTCTCGATTGCGGCGACCGATGTAGTTGCCACGAACTCGAGGCGTTTTTCGACCACGTTTCCGCGGTTCCTGATTGCATTAACCCACAACGCGATGGCAGTTGCAGTATTCTGGATCGCCCACTGAGCATCATGCGTCGACAATGCACCGAAATGACGCTGATGAGTGACTAGAGCCCCAGCAAGTTGGGGAATCTGTTGTTCGGTCATGGAATCCTCTTTTAACCGTTTTTACAGTTGCCGTTCAAACTTATCCCTTAGGGATTCGCTACAGCAGACACAACCCGTCAAGATATTGTCTGCTGTGGCGAATATGCTGATTGCCTATCAAAGAACAAGGTCTATAATTAGACACCTAAATTGTGTTTTGTCAATTCAATCTCAACCTGTGTTTTATGTTTCTGCTATACTACTCACATGAATAACTGCATATTTTGTAAAATTATTGATGGTGACATTCCTGCTGAAAAGATATACGAAGACGATCACGTACTCGCATTTTTGGACATTCACCCCGTTAACCCCGGACACACATTGATCATTCCAAAAAACAAAAATTCACAAAATATTTTTGATATTGAGCTTCCCGACTGGGAACACATGTCGCGCGCAACTCACATGCTTGCGGGCGCAATAACGAAAGCACTTAATGCGGACGGAATAAATCTCAGAATGAATAACCGTGAGCACGCAGGTCAGGTCGTATATCATCCGCACATACACCTTATCCCCCGCTTCAAAGGTGACGGTCTTATAGATTGGAAAGGAAATTCGTACAAAGAAGGCGAAGCACAAGAAGTGCTTTCAAAAATAAAGAATGAGTTGAAATACGTTTGAGTACCTTATTCAAGCGCTTGTATTCCCGGAAGTGTTCCCTTGATCAAAAATTCCAACATTGCTCCGCCGCCTGTTGAAAGAAAAATATTATTTCCAATCGGGGCGCCAGATTTTTCGATTGTTGCAACAGTATCCCCTCCTCCTATTACGGCGCGTGCTGTACTTTTTGAAATTAATTCTGCAATTGCAGTCGTGTAGTGAGTATAGCCTTGTTCATAAATACCTGTTGGCCCGTTCCAAAGAATACTTTTTGCGTTCTCAATAATTGGTGCCAGCATCGCAACCGTATCTGGTCCAATGTCTGCAATGATATCGGTATCATGCACATCGATTGGGGTAGTTACACGCGCCTGCTTATTTATTCCCTCTACCGTAATATCTTTTGGAATGAGCAGATGCTCGTGATTCAAGACCGATTCTTCAGGCACCATTTCTGAAACGAGTGACTTTCCGACTGCAAATCCGTGTGCCTTAAAAATATCGTTTGCGAGAGCGCCGGCTATAAGAAAATTATCGTAGACGTCGAGCAATTTACGAATGAGTGGTTCTTTGGTTTCAAATTTTGCACCACCCAATATCATGAGTGAAGGAGAAACCGGGATAAGTGCGCGATTAAGCTGTTCAATTTCCTCGCGCATCAATATTCCTGCGTAATGAGGAAGTAATTTTGCAACACCCACGTTTGACGCATAATCTCGATGTGCCTCGGCAAATGCATCCCCTACAAAAATATCTGCAAAACTCGCGAGCTGCTGAATAAACGCAGGATCATTATTTTCCTCACCTTCTTCACGCCGTGTGCTTTCAAGGATAAGACATTCTCCATTTTTGAGCAGCGCAATTTGATCGGGCGCCATTGCGTAGGGTGTACCAAAAAAATGCATTGGTATATGCGGAGCCTGCAGCATGAGAGCGTCTGCAACGGGTTTCATCGAATCCCCTTTGCGACCCAAGTATCCAACAATAATCACACGCGCTCCGGCTTGTACCAAAAATTCGATGGTCGGAAGCCCTCGAGTAAGACGAAAAATGTCTTCGACACTGCCATCAGCTGCAATCGGAAGATTGAGACTGGTGCGCAACAAAACTCTTTTGCCCTGCAACTCTTCCGGCGCTATGTCAGTAATGTATTTCATTCGCTTAAGAATTTGTAATGCTTTCGACAAGTGTTTTGAGCGCAGCTTGGTCGACGCTCGCGCGTCCGATCAAAAGACCTTTTACATCTCCCAGTTTTAGCATCGCTGGCGCTGATGAGTCATCGATCGATCCGCCATAGAGAATTGATGCGTTCATAGCGCGGGGTCCGTACAATTCATGAAGTGTTTTTCGTATAAAGACTGCCATCTCGTGCATTTCGTGCGGCGCCATCGGTTTTGTTGCTCCAATTGCCCAAACCGGCTCATATGCAATTATAATATTGGCTATTTTTGTAGCTGGTACGTCGGTACAACCAATCCGAAGCTGTTCACGAATAAATGCAAAATGCTCGTTTTCTCCAGAGCGTGTCTTTTCACCGATACAGAGTATGGGTGTCATACCCAGCGCGTAGGCAGCGGCAACTTCGCGGCGAGTATCATCGTTGGTCTCCCCTTCTGCACGACGTTCTGCATGGCCAATAATTGCATAGTGCGCGCCGACATTTTGTGCCTGCGTCATCGAAGTTGATCCTGTAAAAGCGCCAACTGCATCAGCGCGCGCCGACTGCACCGCAAAAGAAATCTTTTTACCTTTGTATGCACTGCGAAGTTTTCCCAAATACACAACGGGAGGCGCAACAATAACGTGTATGTCTTTCACTTTTTCTGTATATTGCCGCGTTGCAGCAAACAATGACTGTGCCTCCTTTTGGGAGGCTGGGTGCATCTTCCAGTTCAAGACGACAAGTATGCTCATTTCGGGATTATATCATGGACTATCGCTCATCCCAGTTGATAAGGGTCGGATTTGCAGAAGCCGAAGGTGTAAAGGGCGGCGGCGCCAGAGCCTGCAATTCATCATACGAGTCGATACGGGTTTGATAGCCCGAGACGGTGTTTCCGCTTCCATCAAGCCAGGCGGTACCCGTACGCAAGTTTGAGACTACCGTACCAATAGTGGTAAGTTGTGTCTGCAATACGGCGCTTGAATAAGCACTTGGTACCTGATAGGTACCGCTGCTTTGATAATAATTTCGTCCAAACAAACCATTGTGCGCCACAAATATTCCGTGAATTTCCATCGTGTCAGGTGAATTAAGCGGAATAAGCACGTTACCATCGGCAACTACCGAAAGTCCCGCCGTTCCGTCGTACGCTGCATAGTAAATATTATTTGGCAGGTACGCATTTGGTGTCACGCCCGAACCAGAATAGTCGGCCGAAGCAATAAGTACCGGATTTTTGACAGTTCCCTCAACCCAAATATTGTCTTCTGCAAAAATCACGCGGCAGGATGCGGGAATCGTATAGTTTCCTAGCGAGGTTTCACTCGCGATAATACTATAGTCGTTTGTAAACACGGATCCGTCAGGAGAACTTTTGATACCGCTTACAACGCCTGTCACACGGTAAACATTTACGGTTCCGTCGTTCAAAAATATAAAATGATAGCCGCGCTTGCCCGCAGTTCCGGTTGAGGGCGCAAAATAGACACCGTAATTCCTTGCCGCAGTCTTAATGGTACTTAGCTGCAATCCAATTCCGCCCGAAAAGTCGATACTCGCGACTGGAAAATGCCATAACGCTGAGTTTGTACTTGAGCCAAACACTCCATCGGCGCTGTTGTCGGTTGGTGAACATCCAAATGAGCTGTCGCACGTCCATGAAGATACGGAACTTGATACATCGGAATTACTAACAGCGTCCATACGTATTCCGCCGTTTGAATAATATGGTCCGGTAATGACGCGTGTAGGGCCAGCCCACACATTACTATTGAGTAAGTAAGAATATGCTGCAACAGAAGGCTTCATAAAACGTGCAAAGATGCTGCGTTTATAGACAGAGCTAATTGCAGAGGTACCCGTCGCATAGATATCAACCCATTGCACTACTCCGCATTGGGTTTTTCCTGCAACAGATATTTGTGCACTTCCAATAAGATTACCTGTCTCGGGATCCTTAACTGTGTATGGATAAGGTCCCGGAGTTGTGGTTCCATTGGTTACGTTGTTTGGATTGTGATACAAAAACCATCGATAATATTCGATACCGGATTCAGCCACTGTAAGCGCCTGCTCGCGAGCAAGAAGCGCTTGCGCATATTTTTCTTGTTCAAGTGCAAAACTCGACACAGTAGCCATAATAACGAGAAAGATCCCGAGAAAAATGATAACCATGAGTGTCGTTACTCCTCGAATATGCAATTTTGAAAGTTTTTTCATATTAGTGGCCAATGAGATTACGCAGCGCCGCCGATGCTGACAATGTCGTCGCAAGTGGTGCCGTTGTTGTGGATACGTCGACAACCGCCTTCATGGTAACAAAACGTACATCTTGTATGCGGGTAAAGTCAGTTATTTGTGTTCCCGTATTATCATAATAGAAAAAAGTAGAAGTACCGACGGTTATATTTTGTATATTGTCTCCGACGAATGTTATCACCTCATTTGCTGGGTTATAGGTTAGTGGAGTTCCAGTTGGTTGAATGACACCTACCTTGAGCTGCGTACCCGTAACAAAAAATCGCACCTGCTGAATAATCGAACTATTGGCTGCTGCACTCGCATAAAAAGTGATTTGGTTTCCTCCAATCGAGACAATTGGATACGCGCCGACTGCAGAATATGATGCTGAACGAATCGTTCGGATCGTATTATCCATAACGCGCTGTGTCGAAGCAATCGCAACTGCTTCTTGCAGCACATAGCGGTTAGTACTATAAAAAAACAGTAGCGAGGTCACCATCGTTGCCATAATAAATGCAAACACCGATACCCATACGACTGATTCGATGAGTGTAAGTCCGCGAGAATATATATTGGTTTTCATATGAATTAATTGACCACTGGTGACACGCGAGATTGTCCAGAAACGTTGACGTTGATTGTAGTTGTCGTTGCATGTCCTCCTACGCCTGTTGCAAGCGTATAGTTAGCTGCGCTCGTAAGTCCTCCAAAAAATGCCTGTCCACAGGAATCGGTGACGGCCCACATGTTAGTACCTGAGCGAGTAAGATTTACCTGCGCACCAGCGAGTGCAGCGCCAGTCGACTGCAAATGCACGTCTACAAGCAGCGTGTTGGTAGTGTGCCCCGTGAGATAGATATTTGTAGTTAGACTTCCACCTGGAGCCAATGCCTCGGGCTGCGGACTGCATACTGAGGCAGCATCATAACCGCTCGAAGTAAGAATGCTTATGGTATGGCTATCCCACTCAAGACCATTTATCGTTACCGTGCCTGCAGCTGATGTCGTAGCATTGCCGCTATATTTATAGACTGTTCCGCCAGGCCCTGTACCAATACTTTTGTTTCCTCGTATACTCATTCCTATATTTCCAAGCGGCAACGGTCCATACATATATGAGGCTGCCCAAGAATCAACAGATGGTTTTGACGCATTTATTGTGGACAGTGTTGCGCCAAGTGTGAGGAGCGGGTAGGAGCTGGTTGAAACACCGCTCAAGCTAATGGTTGTCGTTGCAAAACCGGCGCTATTCCCCGGTAATTGTGAGTCAGGTACCAGAGTGGTTCCGGCACTGTTATATACTCGGTACAAAATACCAGTGCCTGCTGGAGTGGTCTGACTAATAGTTATTGTTCCCCAGCTTGCGATCGTCGTCGTGCCAAATGCAACACTCATTGCAGTGCCGGTAGCAGCAGAGCCCGAAAGTGTGAGTGACCCACCCGAGACCGTGGTCGAAGCCATCGATGCCAAAAGATTTGAATTAGCAAAACTATCAGACCATGCCGCCGATAATATTTGAGTCCATGTGTTTATGATTTTGGTACCCAATATATCAATAGCAAATGTCGCAGCAGTCGTACCATCGTTAGTAACCGTTAAATTTCCTGGAGTCGGACTGGTGTTTTGACTTGAGGCCGCGTAGGTTTGTGCTGTCGAGTATCCGGGATTAGTAACTATGATTTGATAAGCAGTACTCGTTGGTGCTCCCAAAATCATTGCGGTACCGCTTGCATCTGTTAATAATGTTTCGTTGATTGTCGGACTAAGCGAATTATTAATAACACTGACGGTAATACCCGGAAGAGCAACCCCTGTCGCATTGGTTACGACGAGTGAAAGAACGCCTCCCAGTACGTTTGTCTCGAGGGCGGGTGGCGACACACGTGTTGCCAAAATCACATGACGTACCGAGCCATGAATATTCCACGACACATCCACTTTGACCATTTTGTAATCCTCACTTATGCCATTGGTGTCCGACGCACCTACTCCGTCGGCCGGATCATCATCATATTCGATGAATGTTTTGCGCGTAAAATTAATACCGTTAAATAATACGATTTCTGTTTCTGGAATTATTCCAGACGGAATACCGTGCTGCATTCCCAATGATGAGTACGCGATACTGTGTGCATATTCAAGTCGCTGACTCGCAAGCGCTGTCGCCGTCGTACGCGCCTTGTTGTTGGTCACTACATCGACCGAAAGCCTGAATACTCCTGCAATACCAATAAATGTAATAGCCATGATCGCAACACCAACGAGTGTATCGATGAGAGTTATTCCTCGAGAACCACGCATAGCTAGCCTGCGCTCGCCGTCAGCTGGTAAATAGGCATGATCATTGCAACGGCAAAGAAACCAACCGCCGCACCAATAAAAAGCATGAGAAATGGTTCAATGATCGTCGACATATCCTTGGTTTGACGATCCACCTGATCCTCATAATAGAGTGCGAGTCGTTTTAACATATCGGTGGTTGCGCCTGTCTCTTCTCCCACTGCCATCATTTCGGAGACAAATGGCGGATATAAATCAGAGTGTGACGCAAATCCAACAGATAGTGGCTTTCCTGCGTTTACCTGCACAATTGCATCCTGAATGACATCTTTATAAAAAGAATTTTGAACGACTTCTTTGGTGATTTCGAGAGACTGAATAACACCAACACCTGCTCCCACCAGGGATGCCATGGTGCGCGCAGTACGTGCTGCATTGATTTCTTTGGTCAGTCCGCTAATGAGCGGCATGTGGATTGCGATCCAGTCCAACACAACGGCTCCCTTCTTGGTACGAAAACCGTAGATTACAAGTGCGACACTTCCAAACATACTTCCTAATGTTTGAATCGTATTGTGTGCAAGCGCATCACTCACCGCAATCACCGCGCGGGTGGCACCCGGCAATGTCGCGTGCGCTGCCTTAAACGTCTCGGCGAGCGTTGGCACGACAATAATCATCATGAGAATACCGATGCCCACAATCGCAACAAGTACGATGCAGGGATAAATCATTGCACTTCGCACCTTTCGCTTAAGGTCATACATGCGCTCGGTTTGTTCGGCAACGGTGGCTAGAGCGCCGGACAATTCACCACTTTCCTCGCCTGCGCGAATCATAGAAACAAAGAGACTTGGAAATACTTTTGGAAAATGAGATATAGCAACGTTAAATGGCTCACCCTTACGCAACGCTGAGTCAATCTCACCCAACACTTCACCGAGTTTTTTGTTTGATGTTTGACGCGCAAGAACTGCAAGTGCGCGAGGGAGGTTAAGTCCGGCGGAGAGCATAGCGCTAAGATTACGAGCAAAAAGAATTTTTTCGTATTCTTTGATGCGGCCGAACATGCGGTCAAATGAAAATGCGACCGCTTTGCCTTGTTCTGTTACCGATACAACACTCCCACCTTCACGGCGAACTATTTGATACAACTCAAACCGATCGCGTGCTTCGGCAGTACCTCGATATGTTTCGCTGTCGCCTTTTTTTGCTATGTATGTAAATTTTGCCATTCACTAGACAGTATAGCGTGCGAATCACATATCAATTATTGCTATTAACAGTTGTATATTAAAAAATTAACCTCGCTCCGACAAAAATCGAAGCGAGGTTTCAAAAGTAAATCCGAGGAATCAAAGTTCCTATCAGACTACAACGTTTTACCATTAAGAACTGATTTACGGAACAGCAAATGCGAAACCGTCGTTACGATACCATTCGCGCTCTGACTCGCATACACTAAGCCAATTATGGTGGCCCACACACAGTTGGTAACGACCGCTAGGTAGGTATATCTTGAAGTGCTCATGCATGACAGAGATGAGACGCAACCCCATCATTGCGATCTCCTCATCCGAGAACTTCTCACGGATGAGGCAGGCCAATTCAGTATTTGGTTTGACGAATCTGCATGCTTCTGCCCGGCTGCGAATCTTCGACGTGATTCGATTCCGGTCCCCAAAGAGACTTCCCTTGAAAACGGCAACTTTGGTCGTCACACCGCTCGTCGGTTTAAAATCCGTTGAACAAAGCATACGCACCGCTTCGTCACTCACGTGGAAGTCTTTGCTTTCGAGTCGAGCGATCCACTTCACACCCGTCGTGCCGTCAGAGGTAACCGAAAAGTAGATGATGTCGTGTTCCTCGCGCCACGGTGGTTCAGGACGATTGACATTAAATTCTTGTAACAAAGAACAAAGACTTTCTGGTGTTCGCTTGCCGTCAAGAACAAGCTTATTCGCAGTAGCTTCTAACTTCCAAAGACGTTCAAGAATATTGCCATTGCTCATGGCGGTTCTCCTGATTTTACCGCTACTCACGGAAAACTATGCCCAGAATGGTCATAGCCATAACACCCCAAAGCTAATTTTAGGATTATATGGCTACAACCATCTGTAATGCATGCCAATGAACAGACACGTGCTTTGTATCACGTCTGTACAGCGAGTCAATTATTGCTATTAACAGTTAAAAACAAAACCCGGCGCGGACGCCGGGTTTGAGAGAACATTCGATTTATTTACGTACGATCAACATATTGAACAGAGACATGAGACCGCGTGCGTGATCAGATATGAAACTCCTCTCCTCCATCTCTTTGGTAAAGGAATCGTCTGTGCAACGAATTCCAATTCCAAAGTGATTTCCTTCCATCGGAATTCGATAGGTGAGCGTGCATAATTCAGCCTTCTGGCCAATTGCTACATTGCTGACGGTTATCTGCTCTCCAACCAAGGGAATGACGCAAATAGTAATCTTACCTTGATCGAGTTTATTCTGCAGATCCCGGCATTTCCCTGCAGAAATATGCAATGCGCTCGCTATCTCTCGTGCCGTCGTTCGAAGTGTGTCCACGCCGTCGAAGCTAAACATCTTCGGTGTCTCCAAGGGAAGAACGGCGACTGCCACCGTTGTTTGCACTGCAGCATAAAGAGTTATAAGCGCGCTCATCACAATCTCCTCGATTGCCATTTCAACTAGTGCGTACTCACTCTGAACTGGGAAAAAGTATACACCTTAATCCGTAATCACACGCATAACTTCTTCAATAGAAGTAATTCCTTGTGCGGCTTTAAATATTCCATCCTCACTCATCGTAAGCATGCCTTCTGCTCGTGCCTGCTTTTCGATATCATCACCGGTCTTGTTGCCCATAATAAGCTCTTTGATGCTGGCTGAGACTGGCAACACTTCATAAATACCCAATCGACTCGCATAACCCGTTGGATGCTCAATACTTTCGCCAGCATGATAAAAAGGAACGTTTTTCCATGTTGCAGCGGCATTAACAATTTTTTCATCTTTGAGAGCTTTCAGAACCACTGGCGGATTACTGATGTGCTCAAGCTGCGCCTGCTCATCGCGAGAAAGTGTGTACTCCTGTTTTTCTGGTGTAAGTTTGCGCACCAATCGTTGGCCGATGATAACGCGCAGGGTTGAAACAAGAAGAAACGGTTCAACGCCCATTTCGAGCATACGCGCAATAGCACCTGCTGCCGAATTGGTGTGCAAGGTCGAAAGCACAAGGTGACCAGTCAATGCGGCATTAACTGCGAGTGTGATTGTTTCCTTATCGCGAATTTCACCAACCATAACAATGTCCGGATCTTGACGAACAAGACTTCGAAGCCCAGTTGAGAATGTAAATCCGATGTCAGGACGTACCTGCGTCTGATTAATACGAGGCATCTGATATTCGATCGGGTCTTCGATCGTAGAAATATTAACGCGAGGCGTATTCAAAATATCGAGAATAGTATAAAGCGTTGTCGACTTACCGGCGCCAGTTGGGCCAGTCGTCAGAATAAGTCCGGTCGTCTTTTTCATGGCGTCATGCATACGGTCGAGTGCCGCACCATGAAAACCGATCGATTCGAGAGTAAAGCCCGAGACCGAATCGCGCAGCAAACGCATAACGATCTTTTCGCCATAGTATGTGGGCAATATTGAAACACGGAACGATACTTTTTCGGAACTGTTCGTAACAGAAAAACGACCGTCTTGCGGCAGGCGCTTTTCATCAAGCTTAAGCGCCGACAATACCTTGATGCGCGCGGTTATCGCAGCTGCAGTGCTCTTTGGCAGCTCCATCGCGTCGTGCAAAATTCCATCGATACGATATCGAATGATAAGTGCCGTTTCATAGGGCTCAATGTGAATATCGGATGCGTTTTGTGCACTCGCGTGTCGCAGCAAGGTGTCGACAATGCGAATGGCACTTTCACCATTGGAATCGGAACTACTCGGGTCTTGCGTGCCGTCTGTCTTTGTAACCGTCTGTGATTCGCGGCGAAGCACGTCGCCCAAGTTATCATTTAATGACTGCTGATAAAGCTTGAGCGCACCTTTCAATGAGTCGGTATCGGTAAGCCGGGCAAGCACCTTGAGCTGTGTTTTTTTCTTTATAAAATCGATCGAGGTCAGATCATCAACATCAAGCATCGCTATCTCAAGTTCATTGCCCTCTTGTTTGTATGCAATGATATTGTTGCGTCGCGCAATCGGTTCGGGCACCAAGGACAAAACAGGAAGCGGAATATTCATTCCCTTGAGTGAAACAAACGGGATACCGAGCGCGGTCGCCATAGTGCGGCGGAGTTCGTCTACGGTAATCGTATTGTTTGCAACGAGCACGTCGCCCAACGGCCGATGATGTGAGGTTGCATCTCGTTCGGCAATTTCAATATCCTTAAGTGAAACGATCGAACCATCGAGTAGGAATTTTTTTAACGTGTCATCAGGAATGTACATAGTGATTGTAGATAATTATACATCGAAATATAAGCTATAGTGTACGAATGCAAGAAATGCTCTGGAAAAGTACGCGTGATGCAGTACTTTCAGAATTAAAATCGCGTGATTCCGGACTTACAGACGCAGAAGTAGCAGCGCGTCTCGCACTCAACGGTCCAAACTCCGTCAAAAAAACTCGCACGCATGTTCTAAAAATCTTGTGGCGACAAGTAACAAGCAATGTACTGATCATTGTCCTCTCCGTGGCTACTCTTATTTCATACTCACTCGGACAACACACGAGTTCGTATTACATCTTTGCGATGATATTACTCAGTGTCGGTTTAGGTTTTTGGAATGAGTATGCTGCCGAACGCACTGTTGATAGTTTGCTTGATACAATTTCACCGCGCGCGACCGTACAAAGAAACGGATCACACATCGAAATACCAGTTGCCGACATCACTGTTGGCGATATCGTCCTTATTTCACAGGGTTCTATCATCCCCGCAGATCTTCGCATTATTTCATCGCATAATCTTTCTATCAATCAGTCGACTCTCACCGGCGAGTCCCTTGCGAGTGAAAAGCGATCGGACCCGCTTTCAGTAGCACCAAAAAATCCAAACGAATACAGCAACATTGCCTACATGGGCACCATGGTTGAATCTGGAAACGGCGTGGGCGTGGTCGTACTCGTCGGCCAAACGACCACATTTGGTGCACTTGCCGAAAGCACCACGTACATTAAACCGCAAACCGAATTTGAAAAAGGACTCGCGCAGTTTGGAACATTGTTAGTCAAGGTAATTTTATTGCTTACTGTTGTTATGTTCGCAGTGAATGCGCTCTTGGGGCACCCGGTGCTTGATTCACTTTTGTTTGCACTCGCAATTGCAGTCGGTCTCACTCCAGAATTATTGCCGGTCATTGTGACCGTTAGCTTGTCGCGCGGCGCGGGAGTACTTGCGCGTCACCATGTCATCGCCAAACAGTTGATCGCGATTGAAAATTTGGGCAACATGGATATATTGTGTACCGACAAAACAGGCACACTTACAGAAGGCATTATAGAACTTGTTGATTGTGTGCCGATTGGCAAAACTACACACGAAGAATTACTCCAGGCGGCACTGATTGCAACATCACAAGACAGTACAAAGACCGGTATTGATGCAGCAGTCGCGCGCGCGACGCAATCCAAACATATTACTGATACTACAATGCATATAGTTAACGAACCTTTCGATTTTGATCGTAAGGCAATGTTTAGTGTCGTGCAAAAAGATACTTCTCTGCACTTGATTGGGAAAGGCGCACCCGAGTGGATACTCGAACATTGCCATGGCGCACATGCCGCAACATTAAAAGCTGCTTTCGAAAAATTATACACGTCTGGTTTGCGCGTAAGTATTATAGTGACGAAAAAAGTTGAGAAGCGTAATCACTATTCTTGGAGCGACGCCACCGACATGCAAGTGTTGGGTTATTTAACGTTTAAGGATGTTCCAAAAGAAAGTGCGCGTATTGCACTGCAGCATCTGCACCATCTTAATGTGTCGGTTAAAGTGATTACAGGAGACAATGAACTTGTTGCACAATCAATTTGCAAAGAAGTGGGTATGGATACGACGCACATTATGCTCGGCTCCGACGTAGATTCCCTCTCGGAATCGGCACTACAAGACGCGCTTTTGGTTGCAACGATAGTAGCTCGGTGTACACCTGAACAAAAGTTGAAAGTGATCACAACTCTGCGATCGCTTGGTCACGTCGTTGGCTATATGGGTGATGGCATTAACGACATTCCGTCGCTTCGTGCAGCTGACGTTGGAATATCAGTTAATAGTGCAGTCGATGTCGCAAAGGGTGCCGCATCTATTGTGCTTTTGAGCAAAGGCCTCGATGTTATTGCCTCGGGTGTGCGCGAAGGTAGACGGACATTCAGTAATACCATCAAATATATTCTTATGAGTACGAGTTCAAACTTTGGCAATATGTTTTCTGCCGCTGGCGCTTCGTTTTTTCTTCCTTTTCTTCCAATGACTCCTGTGCAGATATTGCTTACCAATGGTTTATATGATGTGTCCCAACTGGGAATTCCAACGGACAATGTCGATCGTGAATCACTTCTCAAACCAAGACACTGGAATATTGGTTTCATAAAAAATTATATGCTTTTCTTTGGGCCTATCAGTTCGATGTATGATTTTCTCACATTTGGAATACTCTTGTTCGTGTTTCATGCAAATGGCCCACTCTTTCAAACAGGCTGGTTTATCGAATCAGTTATGACGGAAATTTTGGTCGTATTTGTTATTCGTACTGCACGCACTCCGTTTTTTAAAAGTAAGCCAAGTAAGACTTTGCTCATCACCTGCTTTACACTCATTGCTGCAGCACTTTGTATTCCCTTCTCTCCATTTGCTCATTCACTTGGATTCGTCGCGCCATCATTTACTCTCTTTGCAACACTCATTGCGCTCGTGCTTACCTATCTCACCCTTGTCGAGTACATGAAACAAAAATTCCTCGCCCGCTATAGTTTGTAATCGCACCCGAAAAACAGTCCTAAAAGGTCTGATACAATTATCGACATGAAAGTCATGCCACTCGAGTATGAAACTCGGTACCATCTTGGAAAACGTACCTTTATATACACATTCCTTCGTTACGGATGGTGGGCAACAGCGATAGGACTCGGGCTGATGTACCTGTCGTGGGAAATGTACTTTGGTGCGCTACGATCTCCCCTCGATTCATTTTTAACTAGTCATCGCGACTGGTATATCGACTCAGGAATGCTATCCGAATGGACATTTCTTGCATCAATTTCATTTATATTTATTGGGCTTTTGCGCGGCTGGGTCATGTATCGACAACATACCTTTATGGTAGACAGGCACGCGTTTCATTTGCGCCGCGGGTTATTTCGTACCCGGGAAACACGTATTCCCTACATGCAGATAAGTAACATCGAAATAGAGCGTCCCTACCATTTTCGTATTTTTGGATTGGCGCAGCTTGATGTCACTATTAGTTCCGGTGATCGTGATACCGGCCGTTCTGCAGAATCTCGCGCTTTTCTTATTCCTCTTATAGATGCAAAACTCGCGCATTCACTTTCGCATCACATTATTCGGCACGGTAGCAACCGTATCGAGGCAGAACTTGATTACAAAGAAGATGACGAGGATGAAGAAGATGGGGACATTTCAGAAAAAGAAGAGACCGACGATTTCACCATGAGTGAGCGCGATGAATCAAAAAAATATATTATTTATCCAAATAACTGATTACAGCGCTATATTACCAGTATTTGGTATGTGGATAAGAATGTAATAAGCGATGAGTGCGACATGTAACATAAGCAGGGTGAGACGTCATCCATTAAACAGAACTTGCTTATAAACCAATAATTATTGATATGAACGTAAAAACAATGTCCGTAGCCACCATGGCTACCTTATTAATGAGTGGTGCTGCGCTTTCGACTGTATTTGCCGATACCAACACGCAGCCAGCCCCACAAAGAGGTCCGGGCATGGAGCGAATGAACGGTAACCCAATGAAACCTATGCTAATGGGTGTCATTACAGCAGTAAATGGCACATCGCTTACTGTTACTGGCAAATCAGGGTTCCAAAACGCTACATCAACCTTTACCGTTGACGCCTCAAATGCAAAGGTGGTCAAAAAGGGAGCTACTACAACCGTTTCTGCTCTGACTTCGGGCGAAAAGGTTATGATCGAAGGAACCGTTACTGGAACTTCTGTCGTTGCAACAATGATTCGTACCGATGTTGGCCCAGGCATGATGATGGGACATGGTGACATGATGGGCAAGCACAATGAGGCGAGCTCTACTATGGCTATGATACAGGGCGATGGTCATCCAGTCATTGCAGGCAGTATTGCCTCGATTACTGGGAATTCAATGACATTGAGCACCAAGACCAACCTCTCGTACACCGTAGACTTGAGTAGTGCAAAAGTTCTCAAAATGGGCGCACCCTCTACCATTACAAATCTTGCAGTGGGCGATTTTGTAGTCGTACAAGGCACTGTACAGGGCAGCGCAGTAGTTGCTACCACCGTTATGGACCAAGGTGTTCCAAAAGCGGCTTCAACAACCGGTTCTACTAACCCAAAGGGCCCAAATGGCGAAAACCATGGGTTTTTGGGTAACATTGGAAACTTCTTCAAACACATGTTTGGCTTCTAGCCCCTCCTAACAGACTGATTTGGTGACTTCGACCACCAAAATCACACGTACTTAATCAAAACCACGCTTACGAGCGTGGTTTTGATTATTTGACAACGGTACAACGCCTGGTATTATGAATCGTACAACTGAAAGGTTGTCGTGTGTCCGCCTTAGGCGGGCCTTTTCTTTACCCTTCTTTATTATTTTTCTACTAAATTATCCTTATTTATATGGCTTTATTTGATCTCAAAGTTCTTAACAGTGCCCTCGATGACCTTCAGCAAGAGAAGGGTATTTCTCGTGAAAGTGTTGTAGATGCGATAGCAACGGCTATGGCAGCTGCGTACCGACGCGAATACGGCAAGCGTGGACAAATCATCCGTGCAACATTCAATGCAGAAACAGGCGATGTCGAATTCCGCCAGGCTAAAATCGTCGTTGACGATACACTTGTGCGCAAAGAAGAGGAAGAAGGCGAAGAACGTGACGAAACCGACACCCGATCCCGCTTTAACCCAGAACAGCACATCATGCTCGAAGATGCACGTCGTATGAAACGCGATGCACAGCTTGATGATGAGATCAGCTTCCCTCTTGAAACCCAAGAAGATTTTGGACGTATTGCAGCGCAAGCTGCAAAGCAGGTCATTATGCAAAAAATCCGTGAAGCAGAACGTTCCTCAGTAATTGCAGAATTTGGTGAACGCGAAGGAGACATTGTTACCGGTCATGTACAACGATTCGAAAGAGGTAATCTCTATATCGATCTCGGCCGCACCACAGCAGTACTTCCTTATGATGAACAGATTCCAAACGAGCGATATCGCCAAGGAGAACGTGTTCGTGCACTTCTTTTGCGCGTCGACGAAGGCGTCCGTGGCACCTTTATCCGCCTCTCTCGATCACACCCAAAGTTTTTGACGAAATTGTTTGAAGCAGAGGTACCCGAAATGGCGAGTGGTGTTGTCGAAGTAAAAGGTATTGTTCGCGAGCCAGGAAGCCGTGCGAAGATCGCAGTCGTATCAACAGACGATCATATTGATCCAGTTGGTGCGCTCGTTGGCCAGCGCGGGGTACGTGTTGCAGTAGTCACTTCGGAACTTGCTGGAGAAAAAATAGATGTCATCGAATGGTCAGAAGATCCAGCAGCTTATGTAAAAGAAGCACTTAAACCAGCTCAAATTATCTCAATCGAACTCAATCATAACGAAAGTCGTGCAGAAGTCCTTGTCGACGAAGAGCAGCAGTCACTCGCTATTGGCCGCGGAGGTCAAAACGTGCGACTCGCAGCTCGTCTTACTGGCTGGAAAATCGATATACGCTCAACAGGAGGCGACGTAACAAAAGAAGAACCTGCTGCAGAAGTTGAGGAAACACCAACAACAGAGGATGAATCAGCATTTGAAGTTTCAAAAGAAGAAATGACTCACGATGCTACAGAAATGACCGATACTGACGGACGAAACATCGATCCGGTATCTCAGGATCGCGATATTGCATCTGAGACTGTCGAAGAACAGCAGGAAGAAGTCAGTACTGACAAAGAAAAGGACGCAGAATAGTGTTATAGTTATTTTACTAGTAGTAATTCTTAACTCATTGTATGAATCTCTGGCACGACGTACCTCTCGGTGATAATGCACCTTCTGAAATAAATGTTATTATCGAAATCCCAAAGGGATCAAATAATAAATACGAAATAGATAAGGCTACAGGTCTTATCAAACTCGACCGTGCCAACTACTCTTCGGCTGCGTATCCTTTTGATTATGGCTTTGCTCCACAAACATTGTGGGAAGATGGCGATGCTCTCGACGTAATCGTACTTACAACATACCCGCTCGATGTTGGCATTTTGGTTACAGTGCGCCCTGTTGCTGTCATGGAAATGATAGATGGGGGTGAATCCGACTACAAAGTCATCGCAGTACCAGTCGACGATAAGCGCTGGGATGATGTTGTCGATCTCGCAGATATCAACGCTCACTCTCTTAAGGAATTCCAGCATTTCTTTGAGACCTACAAACTGCTCAAAGGTAAGCCAGCACCAGTCGAAATCAAGGGAATCAAGGGCAAGGATGATGCAATTGCCGCAATCACAAAGTCAGTAGAACTCTACAAAGCAAAGTTCGGAACGAAATAGTTTTCCGAAAGTATAGATTTTTGAGAGCGTCAATTCTATACTGAGGAAAATTCTTACACATTCACTACCTTGTGGTAAACTCACCACATGGATGAGAATGAAATTATCGAAAGCTCATTATTATACTCCCGACCTAAATCCGTTGGCGCATTTGTTGCCACTATTATCGTTCTTGTGATACTCTGCCTTGGCGCAATGTATGTTTTTGTAAATAAACGTGCAGAGCGGCAACAGGCTCAGCAAACATCGCACATTATTTCAGGTACTACGACAATCGATCTTGGTACCACTACTATTCAATAATATTCACTATTTATCATGTCCACATCACAAACAACCTGCACCATTACAAACGACGAAGTCGCTTGGGAAGCAAATATCGAAGCAGAAATTCCAGTTGAAGTACTCGAGAAGTACCGCACTGTCATCATTAATGATCTTCAAAAGAACACGGAGTTAAAAGGTTTTCGCAAAGGAAACGCACCACAAGATCTTATATTGGCACAGTATTCTCCAGATTCTATTGATCGCATGGTCGCCGAGCGCGCAGTACAAGAAGAACTTCCTACAATGCTCGCCCGCGAAAACGTACCAATAGTCGAAGCACCTCGAGTCACCATCAACATCGTTGAAAGTGGCAAACCAGTTACCTTTACGGCTCGTGCCGGTCTTGCACCCAAGATAGAAACTGGCGACTACAAAAAATTGCAGACTCGATTTCCTCTCGAAAAGGTTACGGATGTAACAGACCTCGAACATACAGAAGCACTCACTCATATCCGTCGTGAACGAGCTCGCATCGAAGCAGTAGAGAAAGGAACTTCGGCGATCGAGGCAGGAGAATTGGCAAAAAGCCTCGCCGAGGGCGATCTCCCATCAATTGATGACTCATTTGCACAGGAACTTGGCTATGCCGATGCGACCGCTTTTGGTGATGCGCTCCGTTCTAATATTCAAAACGAGAAAGAATTGCAGGCAACCCAAAAACACCGCGCAGCTATCCTTGATGAACTCGTCAAATCCGCAACGGTCAAATACCCTATTTCACTCAAAGAATATGAGCTTGATGAAATGGAAGGTCAATTTACACATGACCTATCTCGTGCAGGCATAACATTTGAAAAATACCTTGCTGACGCCAAGCAAACAAAAGAAGAATTGCGTAAAACATGGGAGCCAGGTGCCGACAATCGAGCAAAGATTCGCTTGATTCTTGCCGACATTGCCCGCAAAGAAAACATCGACCCTCCAAAAGAAGTACTTGAGCACGAATTGGAACATGCTCGCGAACACTACAAGGGAGCAGAAGAAACTGCGCTTCGCGCACATATCTTGCATGCACTCAGGAATGAAATGACAATTCGATTCCTCGAAGGCAATGACGAGCCTGTCGGTCACGGTAGCCACGACCACGAATAATATTACTGGACGGTGATAATCAGTCGGGGTACACTGACTCAATGAAAAACCAAATCACTGACAATACGCTTGTACCAATGGTGGTTGAAAAGACCAACATGGGCGAGCGAGCATATGACATTTATTCACGCCTCCTCAAAGAGCGCATTATTTTCTTAACTGGCGGCATCAATGACGAAGTAGCCAATCTTGTTATTGCACAAATGCTTTTTTTGCAGTCCGAAGATCCTAAAAAGGATATTTCGCTTTATATTAACTCACCAGGCGGCGTCGTAACTGCCGGACTTGCTATCATCGACACAATGAATCATATTCAACCCGACGTTTCAACAGTTTGCGTTGGTATGGCAGCATCAATGGGAGCTGTTATCTTGGCAGCCGGCAAAAAGGGCAAGCGATTCGTTCTTCCTAATGCCGAGATCATGATCCACCAGCCTTCGGGAGGTGCAGAGGGTATGGCAGCAGATATCGAGATTACTGCAAAGCAGATTCTCAAAATCCGTGCAAAATTGAATGCATTTCTAGCAAAAGCTACGGGTCAGACGGTCAAAAAGATCGAACAAGATGTCGATCGCGACTTCTTTATGGATGCAGACGAGGCAGTTACCTACGGTATTGTCGACAAGATAATGTAATCCAAAATAGGGCATTTGGCACATTTGCGTAATATGGGTATACTGTGAGTAACCATTACTATTTATGGCAACAAAATTTTCCATGTCTCAATTCCAATCTGCAAACGTAAATAATGGCTTAAAATAAGGCTTTTTACTCTTGCATAGCAAAAATGAGCGCGGATACCAACAACGCGTATGATTTCATTAACAGTACTTCTTACCCTTCTCGCCGGGATGGGGATAATAGGTATAGGGGTCGGATACTATCTCCGACTCATCATCAGTCTCGGCAAAAAGGGTTCCATGGAACTTCAGATCAAGCAGATGATGCTTGATGCAGAAGTCAAAGCAAAAAAGATTATCGAAGAAAGTGAGGAAAAGGCAGAAGCAAAAGCAAAAGAAGTCTCAACCGAACTCAAAGAAAAAGAACGCGAATTCAAGCAAACCGAAGAACGTCTCATCCGCAAAGAAGAGATGCTCGATACTCGGCAGGTCAACATCGATGCCGATCAGGAATCTCTTGCTCGTAAGCTCAGCGACCTTGAATCACAAAAACAGCAGGTTGATTCTCTTATCAAGGCGCAGCAGGACAAGCTGGAAAATATTGCAGGTATTTCTGTCGAGGAAGCTCGCGCAGATCTTCTCAAGGCTATCGAGTCTCGCTACAACACAGATACCGAAGGACGCATGCGCAAGCTTGAGCTCGTCGGCAATGAAAAGCTTGAACAAAAGGCAAATGACATTTTGGTCACCGCAATTCATCGATTGGGTAATTCTGTCGTTTCTGACGTACTTGCAACAACAGTGCAGCTCCCAAATGATGAGATCAAGGGCAAGATCATCGGTAAAGAAGGCCGAAATATTAGAACATTTGAACGTGCAACAGGGGTGGATGTCATAGTTGATGACACGCCAGGCACCATCACGCTCTCGTCATATGATCCAATTCGTCGACAAATAGCTCGTATTGCACTCGAGAATCTTATTCTTGATGGCCGTATTCAGCCTGCAAAAATTGAAGAATCGGTCGTAAAGGCGGAAGCAGAAATCAATAACATAATCAAAAAGAAGGGTGCCGAAGCAGCGTATGCTGCCCGGGTACCTGACTTGGATCCTAAACTCGTCATGATTTTGGGACGTTTGTATTTCCGTACCAGTTATGGACAAAACGTACTTGATCACTCCGTCGAAGTCGCGCACTTGGCTGGAATGCTTGCAGAAGAACTCGGCGCAAACGTCGCCGTTGCTCGTGCGGGAGCCTTGTTCCATGACATCGGTAAGGCAGTCGACCACGAAGTACCTGGTACACACGTCGAAATTGGACGTCGTATCTTGCAAAAATTTGGCATCAGTGAAGAAGTGGTAAAGGCAATGCAGGCCCATCACGAGGAATATCCATACGAAACTCCAGAAAGTATGATCGTGCAGGTTGCTGATGCTGTTTCAGGAGCACGTCCAGGAGCACGTCGTGATTCAGTCGAAAACTATATCAAGCGTCTCGAAGACCTAGAAGGACTAGCAAATCGCGTCCCAGGTGTAGAAAAGAGCTATGCCATCGCTGCTGGCCGTGAAGTACGCGTAATCGTCAAACCAGAGGCTGTAACTGACCTCGAGGCACGAAATATCGCAAGAACTATAGCTGATTCAATTCAGAGTGAAATGCAGTACCCAGGCGAAATTAAGGTGTCTGTGATACGAGAGACTCGTGTGATTGAGTACGCCAAATAAAAACTCGTTGAGGCGTAGGTTTTAGAAAGCCTCTCGCAGCGCGGCGGCGCGAGAGGAACAATTTGCTAGCAAGCAAATATGCGTGCTTTATAAATTCTATGCCGAAAAAAGAGTTTTGAGCGCTGATTGAGAGTTGTTAACACCCCTGTTGACAGTACGGAAAATAAGGCTCAAAATGGACGTAAGTTCGGTCGAGCGAACAGAGTCGCGTTGTTATTAGCTAACTAATATACGTATGGCAAATAAAGCAGATTTGGTAGAAAAGATTGCAGCTACAATCGGCAGTACAAAAGCTGATGCTGAGCGAGCAATGGAGTGTGTGATCAGTACGATCACTTCAACACTCAAGAGTGGCGAAGAAGTGTCAGTTGCAGGCCTTGGAATCTTCGAGGCTCGTGACCGTCCAGCTCGCATGGTACGAAATCCTCGTACTGGAGAGAAAATGCAGGTGAAGGCAAGTCGCGCACCTCGTTTCCGAGCATCTAAGACTTTGAAAGACGCACTCAAATCATAAAGATTTTGTGCAAAATACAAAAGCCACTCCTCTAGAGTGGCTTTTGTATTGAGAGCCTGTGCGGGATAAGGGAATCGAACCCTTTACCTCAGTTTGGAAAACTGATGTTTTACCAGTAAACTAATCCCGCGTTGTTTGTGCATTCTACCCTACTACATTTCGTTCTACAACCTCCACGTTTTATTCTTCTCTTCTGGTCGGGGTGCTGGGAATTGAACCCAGTCTACATGCTCCCAAAGCATGCGTACTACCGGTATACGACACCCCGTCGTAATACATATCGCACAAATGTATCCAAAATATACTATCATATTTGCTGGGAATATGCATTCATTGCTTATGGCGAGTACTAATGATAGGTTGAATCCTGGATCATTGAGAATGGGGGAGCACAATGGGAACGCGAATTGTCGTAGTTGGTGCCGGTATGGTTGGTACGGAGATGGTCGAAATATTGCGTAAAAGGCCTCGCTTCGCTATCGAAGAAATAACCATCCTCGCCAGAACCGAGAGACGCATGGTTATCGATGACGAAATATATGCTGTCGAGGTCGCCCGACCAGAGGGATTCGACGGTGCTAAGTTTGCATTTTTCGCCGGCACCGAAGGCGAAGCTGGTGCATCGAAAGAATTTGCCAAGGAAGCAGTGCGTCGAGGATGCATTGTTATCGACAATGGTTCGGATTTTCGTATGGACCCGGACGTGCCGCTCATCATCCCCGAGGTCAACCCGAAGGCACTTAAAGGGCACTGTGGCCTTATTGCAAGCCCTAATTGCAGTACGATTATCATGTTGATGGCGCTTGCGCCTCTGCATCGAATCAATCCAATCGCAAAAGTATATGTAACTACACTGCAGGCGGTATCTGGTTCGGGCACCGATGGCATACGCGAGCTCGAAGCGCAGCAGCGTGCCATCTTGCAGGGAAGCTTGTTTGAACGGGAAATCTATCCGCATCCGATTTTTGGAAATGTGATCCCTGCGATCGGCTCGTTCGTGGATAATGAACATTCTTCCGAAGAGCTGAAAATGCTCTATGAAACTCAAAAAATTCTTGGGCGGAAGATCCCCGTATACGCAACATGTGTCCGGGTGCCGATCATGAACGGACACAGCATGAACATTGTTGTCGAGTTCCAAAACAAGATCCATGATCACATTTTCAAAAAAATGTGCGATACACTTGTTCGATCACCCGGAGTTATAGTTTATGACGAACCAGATAAGGGATTATATCCGCTTCCTCTTCTTGCGACTGGCAAAGACGAGGTGTTCGTAGGCAGGATCCGGCAGCGAGATCTCTACACTCTCGAAATGTTTGTTTCGGGCGACAATATTCTTAAGGGCGCGGCGCTCAATGCTGTGCAAATTGCAGAACTGCTTTTTTAATCCCTACTGCTCTTGTGATCATTTTAAAAAGGCCCGACTGATATCGGGCCTTCGTTTTTTATAAAGATACATTCTCGGTAATCCGACACTGTGCTTTTCTCGTCCGGACATCCAAAAACACACCCACAACATCTATTTGATAGTCGCGTGTATCATTTTCCTTATTCATATAAAATTCTGCGAAGCGGGATATCTTATCGAGCTTGGCATGATGTACCAACTCTTCCGGACGGTAGCTTCCGGCGATGTTTTGATGCGTTACGCTTTTTACTTCAACAAAATGTACCACTCCCTCCTTTTCAGCAATAATATCTATTTCGCACCACGCCGCCCGCACTTTGGTGGCTATGACATTAAAACCCTTACGTCGCAAAAATATACACGCGACCTTTTCTCCAATATCCCCTGTTTCCTTATTTTGAGCCTTGGACCCCTCCATAGGGACAGTATCTCATACAAACATGCCTGATTGGACAAAACCGCATAAATACCTTAAATATTGGACATATATCAAACTTGAAGCCCTTGTCTGTTATCAACATATCCACAGAGTTATACACAGTTTCAATAATTTATTCACAGACGACCATTCACTGTCTTTGTAAAAACCTATATAGGACAGCAGGTGTTTGTTATCAAACAAACAAACATAATTTCGATGTTCGACGTAGTGAAATCAATAACGATAGGCGCAGACGCCCATTAACTCACGTGGTGCTTTTCGCGGAGTTTCAATACTTCGGCGGCATCTTCCATTTCTTTCTTGTCCTTTCCTTGTTCTCCAAGCGTTCTCAGTGTTTCTTCTGGAAGCTCCTTAAGTTCGAGTGCCCGCTTCTCCATATATTCTTTTGTGTTGAGCGCTGGGTCGTTGAGTACCTCTTCAAGCAGGGCGTGCAGCATCCATCCCAATCTTGGCCCAGGACCCTCCCCTATTATTTCCATTAACCCTTTACCATCTATTGCGAGCATTCCTACAGTAATAGGATCTCGGAGCGCCTCATCAATCATAGACATATACTTTCGCAGTCGAAAAGGTTGCTCTTTTGGCCGTCCAGTTCCAATACGATCGCAGATGCGTAAATCTATAAGTGATGAAATATTTTCCCTACCTACATTTGAAATGATGCGACGCACGGCACTCAATGTGACTGAATCCGGATCAGAGAAAAACATATGCCATCGAATGAGAGTAGTAACTGTCTCTATAGTCGCTTTTGGGAAACGGAGATTGTTTAAAATTTTGCGGGCCATGCGTGCTCCCACCACCTCATGATTATAAAAGGTCCAATCTTTCTTATCACTCGACCATACCCGTGTCGCCGGCTTTCCAATATCATGCAAGAGTGCCGCGATACGTATTTCAAACGGCCAGTTCTTGTCAGCAGCGTGCTGCATCGATCTTACGAGATGTTCAAATACATCAAACGAGTGCGCCTGATTTTGATCTATTCCAATCGCCTCTTCGAGTTCAGGAATGATGTACTTGAGTACACCCAGCTTCTGCGCCATAAATATCCCCTGCATTGGACGCGGACTCATCAAAACACGCGTTAGTTCATCCCGTATACGCTCTTGAGAAATTTTTGAGAGCAGCTCACTGTGTTTTGCAATTGCTGCCATAGTTTCCGCATCGATAACAAAATCCAACTCCACTGCAATACGAATAGCGCGTAGCATGCGCAATGCATCCTCCTGGAAGCGATTATATGGATCCCCTACGGTCACGATCCGTTTATTGTGGAGATCATCCATACCGTTATGCAAATCAACCACTGAGTCAGTTAACGGGTCATACGCGATTGCATTAATCGTAAAATCGCGCCGCTTCAAGTCGTCGGCGAGAGAATCACTAAATTCAACAGCGTCCGGGTGCCGCGCGTTGGAATAGGTCGATTCGGTACGATAAGGTGTAATCTCAACAATTTTAAGTGCAGGACTTTCGGACTGTGTAACTACTCCAACAGTACCGTAATCATTTTCATAAAACGTTTCTTCGAACAGCGCTTGGATAGCTTCGGGTTTCGCATTGGTGGTAATGTCCCAATCCTTAGGTGCGCGATTAATGTATAAATCACGCACGCAACCGCCAACGATATAACTTTCATATCCTGCGTTTTTCAATGTCTCACAAATAGTTCGTATCTCAGATGGGACACTTAGTCCTGTGGCGTGCATTCCTGTATTGTATGTCATAAGTCCGGGTATCGCGAGTCGAGAGTGTGTGCTATATTGATTTCGTTAATGCGTAGGTTTGGTTTCTGTTTATTGCATTGCTCTCGTGGTGAAATGGATATCACAGCAGTCTTCGGAACTGCTATTCCAGGTTCGAATCCTGGCGGGAGCACATAATGAAGTGGGCCGAGATTCTGGGGAGAATCCTGGCGAAACCTAAAAACAAACTTTGTGTGCGGGCAGGGAGAATCGAACTCCCGTCTACGCCTTGGCAAGGCGCCATTTTACCACTAAACCATGCCCGCAGATGTCACTTCGAACACGGATCGAAGTGAGCTGATTATACCGTAGTTATGCTAAGAGGCAATTTTTACTACATGTGTATTTTAGATAGTATAAAAAAACCGCCTCACGGGGCGACTTCTGTGTTTTCTTTTTCAGCAGTCGCCGCAGTGAAGCGGCTTTAAATAGGATTCCGTTAGATCATTATTAAAGATCTCGGGTGTTTAGCACAAGTACCTTGTATTTCAATGGATATCGTCGAGGATATCCTGAGCACTAAGTGCTATATATGTTTTGTGTAAGGTACATGTAAAACTATGTCCCGTTAGTTTGAACTAACGTTTCCTGAATGAGCAACTAAAAGACAGTGTAACGGACATAGTAATACGTGTAAAGGACTTAATGGACAATACTGTGGATAACTAATTGGTCGTTAATGGACACTTAATTTGTCCTTATAAATAGAGGTTCTGTGGTATCAGTCAGAAATGTCGATTGATACAGGACAATGATCCGAGCCCATTACTTCGGGGTGAATAGCGGCGCTAGTTACACGTGGAACAAGGGATTTGCTTACAAAAACATAATCGATTCTCCACCCAATATTTCTGGCACGTGAATTGGCAAAATTACTCCACCAGGTGTAATAACCATTACCAGAAGGGATAAAATGCCTAAAGGTATCAACAAAGCCATAGCCCAGAGCGTTATCAATTCCCTCTCGCTCCTCATTGGTGAAACCCTTTTTGCCCATATTTGGCTTAGGGTTCGCCAAGTCGTCGGGGGTATGTGCAACGTTAAGGTCCCCACAAAATATGACTGGCTTGGTTTTTTCAAGTTCCACACAGTATGCCAAAAAGGCAGGGTCCCACTGCTTATGACGCAACGGAATGCGGGTTAGGTCATCCTTGGAGTTGGGGGTATATACCGTAACCACGTAAAAATCCTTATATTCAGCCGCTATAACCCTGCCCTCGGTGCCAGGGTCTCCGTATGTGTCACGTGTAACACCATGTTTTTCGATAATAACGGCTGGAATGCCTAATATAACGGACAAGGGCTTTTCTTTACTAAATATCGCTGTACCGCTATACCCTTTCTTCTCAGCACTATTCCAAAACTCATGATAATCGGGCAAATCGACAGGAGATTCGTGCTCCTGTGCCTTGGTTTCCTGTAGACACAGAACATCTGGCTGGTACTTGGCAATAAATGGCTCAAATAAGCCCTTCTTGTGTACCGCTCTAATACCATTCACGTTCCATGACATTATTCTCATGTGCCAAGTATAGCACCAGGTGCCACGTGTAACACTCAAAACCCTTTCTTGTAGCCAAATACCGTGCCTTGCGCCTGCAAAGCCTTGAACATGCCTTTTATCAGCTTTACGGTGCTTGGATTCTTTATTTCTATTGCTATGTACTGCTCCCAATCCATAAAGAGCGCCTGATCTCGAAATATAAGTACTTCGGTCGAAGAACTTACAATTCCCTCGGGAATTACACGCACCTCTGACGCGAGACTAAAAAAGCTTGATTTTAGTTCTTTGTCTACTATCCCTATCGCCTTTTCAAACCCCTCTTCGAGCACCATATCTACCATTACACCCTTATTTTTATAGATATTATTGAGTTCTTGCCACTCCTTTGGGGACACTTTTGCCATATGTTTCCACATGCCATTTGGTTCAATGCTGCAAAACTTTTCGCCCGCATGCGCCACAAGCAGCTTTTTGTTACTCTCGAGCATGGCATCCGCCCCATAATACGTTGTCACACTGGCAACTTCCGAGAGTTCAATTTCTTTGCCGCCGAGGGTTACGGTTGATGTTTCAACCTGGGTCATAAGACGCTTTTGAATGGTCTCACGATCGACTTCGGACCACTTTATTTCGCGCCTCAAAGTCTGCCGAGCAATGAATCCCCTGCGCCATAATTTGCGCGCAATACGTATCGTTGTGACGCGTGGAATCTTAGATTCAAAGGCGAGTTCAGTGGTATTAATCGGACCCTTTTTATGCAAAATTTTAAGCACCGCAAGCTCCTTTTTACTCAGATTTAAAAACAATCGCTGCGACTCAGTCCACATTGTTGCATTATACTATATGTCCACTTTTTGGACATATAAAATACTGTGTATATCTTTATTTTATTGAGTATTTTGGGGAGTAAAAATCGGCTTTTCCTTTACTCGCACGACAGTAGAATACGCGTAAAATGACTCGGGTTGTTCAAAACAGGAGATTATGTCATGCAAATGAGCAGAGCAATATTCGTCATTCTTTCAGTTACTATTTCTCTTATCTTTGTGTACATTGGCAGCATCGCCGGAGCCGGAGCATGGCCACGGCATGACGGTACTGTTCCGCTCGCAGTTGGCTTTTGTTCGCTGTGGGGCGGAGGGTTTTTCCTAGCTTCGCTGATGTATGAGACGGAGATAAAATCAAAGTCAGAAGACGATGACTTCTTTATGCGAGCGTGCTTTTACTGGTTCTCCCTCATTCCATTTTCATTCTCCTATGGATGCATGACACTTCCCTTCGAAACCTTCAATCCTGACTTTCTACCGTTCTTTGCAAGTCCGTGGATAATCTTTGAATTCCTTGCACTACTTCCAACGGCACTTCTTGTGCGACGAATCTTCAAAGATCGACCCTCGCGTTAAAAAAGGTAGGTTTAGGTTGGAATTTGCAGAAAGCAGATCCAAGTTAGATATCCAGCGCGCTATCTCGGACCATAAGCAAGCCTTTGGCAACATGTGCCACGTGTAACCGATAAAAGTAAGATAGTATCCCAAATACTTACACTTTTTAGGTTACACGTGGCACACTTTATATAATTTTAGATAATTTAACCTAAAAGGTGTATGTATTTAGTTACTTAGCAACGAATAACACCTCAATTCCTGTTACACGTGAAAGATATAGAGAAAACAGCGGATCTCTCGATCCGCTGTCATTTTTAGTAATATACTGATCCATTTGAGCAGTGTACATCTTCACTTTCGACATCAATTTGTTTACGACGATGAAGCTTATTGTAAAACTGGTTCACACGCATTCCAGCATGTTTATAAATATCAGTTCCTTTTAAGTTCATGTCGCTGCACATGATGAAGACCCGGGAAACTTCTTCATATGTCATAGCCTTGTCGAGCTCTATTTGCAAAAAGGCATTCCGCTTGCTTATTGCCAGGGAGCTCGCCTTTGAAGAGTACCAAGTAGTGGACGGTGAGGCTTCTATAGCAGCCACGCATTTTTCAATGTCTGATGCCTTTTGGGCCATTAAAAGCGCCAACTCCTCCCATCGACTCAAGGCAATATCAATAGCCTTTGAGCCGTGCCGAGCTTGTATGATTACTCGCCTCAGCTGCATAGGGGTTTTTGCCTTCCTTGCGTCAACAATCGAAAATTCATCCCACTTATCCCGCGCAAGGCAATAAGCCTGAGTTTTATCAGGTGCAGCTTTGCAGGCCTCCTCGGCCTCTTTTGCATTTTTAGCCTTTTTTGCTGCCTGGAAAGAGAGTCCGGCCCATTTAGACAGCGCGAGCAACTCTTGCTCTGAACCGCGTGGCGCATCTTGGTGGGCGGCTCTGGCCTCTTCGATCGTTTTGAGAGGTACAACATTTCTCTTTTTTGAGTAAATGATGAACCAGTCTTTGTTGAATTCGCTCATTAGTAACCCCTCTGTCTATGACAAGTCTCAATGACCAATCTGCACATATTATATCTCTAAAAGAAGCGCATGTCAATACATAGTCATAGTTTTTATTTCAATCTTTATACGACTAATATACTTGCATATATGGCTATATTTTGTATGATAGTCATATAATTATGACTAATAAAAAAGAATCGGGTGAGAACTTTTATTTGCGTTCTGCGCTTAAAGCAGGGCTTTCTGCAAAGGCAGCAGCGGTATATGTTGTCATGCTTGAAGCGGGGATTCCACTCAATCCAAAGGTGATCGTGATGCGCACCAAGCTCCACAGACAATACGTGTACGACGCGCTCCACGAGATGCAAGAAAGGCGACTTGTACAAGTGGTCGGGGAGGGGAGAAAGGTCAAATACCACGCGACAAGCCCCGACAAACTTTTGCAAGAAGCAGAAAAGGCACGTATGGACGCTATAGACGGAGTTACACATCTTATGAAACTCTATGACCGTTCTCCTGCAGGAATTGTGGAGGTTATACGAGGAGAATATGCTGTAATTGCTGATGAATTTAAGCTGCTACAAGAAGCACGGGTAGGGGAGTTTTTAGACATTGTAGGAGGTGCCGGCATGAACTTTGTTATGCTAATGGGCGATCGGATACACCAATGGGAAGATCTGCGTAAACAAAAGGAAATAACACTCCGATACATCGGAAGCGGGGAAGATGTGCGACACAATAGGGAAGAGAGCGTAATAACCAATGAATCAAGGCTTATTCCGGGTATTGGAAATATCGTAAACATCGCAATTCGCCCCAACAGTGTCAGTTTTAACTTTTATGAGCCCGAGGTCGTAACTGTGCGTGTGCGAAACGAAGCAGCAGTTGTAAGTCAACGTGCACTGTTCGAAGTACTGTGGAACGTCGCGAAATAAGAAAACCCGCAGCTATGGCTGCGGGTGAATCATGTAAGAAGGGTCGAAGGTGCCAGGAGTCCAGATCACCAGCACATGTGTTTCGAACATTGCTTCGGCTTCTGGGGTAGGATTTTGCCCAATCCCTACCTTTTTGCGATAGCGAAACAGGTCAGTGCTACTATACAGGCACCAGTGCCGACCGTTTGAATTTTCAGGGTCTTCTGAGCGTTTGAGGATTTGCCAATAGAAGATATGCCCCTTTAAGTCAACCGCCCCACAATCATGTGGGTATTCTTTATCCTTTGGAAATTCAAATACATCTACGACAGCATCAATAACATGCTGATGTAGCGCCACTATGGGCGACCCGGGCTTCGTGCCAGAAGAATAGACAACTGTCGCCATCTTCGTCGTATTCCGAAACGAGTCGTACGTTTCGGGAGCGATTACTTGATCGTTCATAATCTAAGCCCCTCCTTAGGGCAGTCCAATGTTCCGAACGTCTGTTCGGTTGTTCTGACAATATTTAACCTTAATTTAAACTAAATTTCAATCAAAATATAATGAAATGTTGACAATTTTAGACAACAATATACTGTTACACACATGCCTCCAGCAATCAAAAGAGCCCTGATAAATATCGGTTTGGCAGACAAAGAGGTAGCAGTACTTTTGGTATTGCTTCAAAACGGACCAATGCTGGCCACAAATGTATCAAAAATAGCAAAGCTCAATCGCACCACCACCTATGGCTTACTCAAGGAACTTTCGGGAAAAGGTCTTGTTTCTTCCGTAAATAAAAACGAAAGTGCTACCCGCTACCAATCTATTGCACCCGAGATGTTACCTGGGTACGTCGAGCGCAAGCGCGATGAACTCTTGTCGAGCAAAAAAGACCTCGAGGGCGTCATTCCTCAACTACTTCTTATGCGCAACAAAGGCAAAGTACTGCCCAAAGTGCAATTTTTTGAAGGCATAAGCGGAGTCGAGCAGGCGTACGAAGACATGCTCGAACACAACAACGAAAAAATGATCTACGCTCTTACTGGTCTTGAGGGGGCAGTGACGTCGATGACACAAACATGGATGGATTATTTTATTGATCAGCGCAACAAGCGCAGTATCAAAGCCGAATATATCGTGCCAGCAACACAAAAGGCGATAGAGGCAACCAAAGATGATGCAAAGAAGGGGAGAGTTGCCTCGTTTATTCCGGCTGAATATAATTTCAATACAGAAATCTGCATCTATGATCACAAAGTGAGTATTCTTTCTTACTCGCAAGAAAATCCAGTGGCACTCATTATCGAAGACGAAACAATCGCTTATGCGATGAAACAAATATTTAATTACGTACAATCAACCGCGAAATAGCTACATCGCCATATTCCAAAGCATATCGAAAAACTTTCTATAGTCCTCGTATACTGCTTTCGATTTCACAACATACACAAGCGGCGGGGTTGCGTAGCTACAAAAGGTTACGCTGTCGAGTCGAATAACCATCTGAACAATTGTAGTAGGCATGGTTTCTATAATTTTATATTCAAAAAGTTTATTTGCTTTTTGCGCCCTTTCAAGCCAAGGTAATTCATCAGGAGCACCCACGTACATTGTTTTTAAACCCTTGGTAGCAGCATCGCCGGTAATTTCTTCAAACCTATCTCCAAAAAAAGTGATAAAGGCCTTAGATCCTCCTCCGATAATATATTGTTCAGTATTTGGTGGCAGGGAATGCACTAATTCTTCCTCAAATTCTACAACTTGATTGATGCCACGGTATATTTCGAAGTCCTGTTCTGCTCCTATTGCTGAAATTGCATTTAATTCACGAACTACGCGTTGAATATTATGTAAATGTGACTTTGCAAGACGCTCCAAATGGGCTGGTGGTAGCGCGCGATACTTATTCCGAGCACCAGAAGGTATTTCTTCGACTAATTCAAGTTTTATGAGTTTCTGTAATGAAGTATGGATATATTGTCGATGCATGCCCAATTGCAAGGCAATTTTCGAACCTCCAATTATTTGGCCAAGCTGTAAAAGGTATATATATACTTTTGAATCATTGTCGTTCAGGCCCACTTCAGAGAGACGGAGAAGCAAAGACTGGTCAATGTGGTTTGTCATATTTATTTATGACAATATTGTATAACAAACCATAAATAAAGACAAATATGCCCGTATTTTTGTCATTAATATTATTGACAATACTATATTTTGGGGTATAATTACCGTAGTAAATAAAGGAGCGAGCCATGAAAATCGACCTGAATGTAGCGGCGGCAATGGGTGTTATCTTGTCTGGGGCAGAAGTAACTCCAGAAATCTTTGCTGAATTAGTTGAATATATCGATAGTGAGGGCGAGTTAGGAAACCTGGTTGCCACAGTTACATTAGATGATGATTCTTTGATCACAACATCCGAAGGTTGGCTTATTGATCAGCTGCCGCAAGACTATAATCTCGATACTCTTGTACGTAACATCGTTAAAACTTATCCATATGATAGACACCCTGAGATTAACTGCTTACTTAGCGATCTTCGATTTGCGACGCGCTATGCATTTCGGATGCATCCTAAGGATGTAGCAAAGAGAGCGTCCGAGTGACATTCTTTTATGCACTGCACATAGTCTATTTATATGCAGCACCTCTTTAACTAAAGGAGAGAAAAATGTCTAAACGTGAAGTAACTCATTTATTCAAACTTCCCGAGGGAATAAAATTAAAAGACGAAACCGTGATTGACCTTGAGGCCATAGTTCAAGACGATACAGGTATCGATTTCCAATTCATACTGACTACAGAAAAAAAGAGTTGGGGGCTGTTGAAACGGAAACAGGTGATATTGCAACTAAATGATTATCAATCGATGGGCTGGAAGAACCTGACACTTCTAACAGTCGACCAATATCAAATGTTTCTCGAGCATATGAAGGAAGCGGATAGCAAATTTCATGACATGTATTTGGAAGCCGGGTTTGATGACCTGCTTTCAAATTGGAAAATGTATATCCAAGAGTATAACGAAGACCCTTGTTACGTTGTATTTCTTCTCACTGGCGAGCATTTTCCTGACGGAGGCGAGATCAGGGGTCACCTCGAAATTACAGATGTAGTGGATTTTTTCGACTTCGATTCCAAAATATGGAAAATTGGAGAAGATGAATAGAATCAAAAAAATTAGATATTGTTAGTTTTCACTGCGCCAATATATATGGCGCAGTTTTGTTTAAGCGCGGCGTTTGCCGTGGAATTTTTGGTGGACTTCGCGAAGGTGTTTGTCGGTCACATGGGTATAGACCTGCGTTGTGGCAATATTGGCGTGACCAAGGAGTGCCTGCACGCTACGCAAATCGGCGCCATTTTCGAGCAGGTCTGTGGCAAATGAGTGGCGAATCACGTGGGGAGTGACCTTACGGGTGATACCAGCCTTGACGGCATAGCCTTTTACAATGCGCTCAATACTGCGGGAGGTGAGTCTATCGTTCTTGTTGGTCGCATTTATTTTACTGACATTCACAAAAAGGGCGTCACTGAGGTCGGTGCGTTTTTTTTCGTATGCTCGTATGGCATCTTTTGCAGAGGAGGAGAGAAAGACTACGCGCACCTTGTCGCCCTTGCCGCGCACCGAAAACTCGTCACGCGAAAGGTCGAGATCACGACTAAGAGAACAAAGTTCAGACACGCGAAGCCCAGTTGAAAAAAATAGCTCGAGTATTGCCTTATCGCGCAATGATTGTGTCGTGGTTCCATTGGGACCATTAAGTAGACGATCAAGCTCTGCTGCGGTAATCAAGTCCAAGTCTCGTGCTCCAACCTTTGCAAGCTCGATTCGCTCTGGATCGAGTGACTTAACATTATTGCGACGCATGTATTTGAGAAAAGCGCGGAGCGCAATCATGTAGTAGTTTTGGGTCTTGCGTTTCATGTCGCCAGACACGCCCGGTTGGCGATTAAGCCACAAACGAAATTCGCGAACCATTGATTCCGTCACGTTTTCGGCGGTCTTTACCTTGGTATGGTCTAAAAAGCGCGTGAGGTAGCGGTCGTAATTCTCGACCGTCTTTACACTGCGGCCTTTTTCGATCTCTATGTATTCCAAAAACTGCTGTTTCATTGCTTTCAAATCCGCCATACACACATCGTATCATTGTATTGATTATCCACACTCAAAAAAGCTTGCATATATCGAGGAGACGAGTATGCTTTTAGGTATATGATAAACACACGAACAATTGTTATTGCTATTATTGGAATTCTTATTATTGTTGGCATCGTATACGCGGTTAGTATGTCTCGAACAACTACTACGGCAGAAACTGCAACTACAACTGCACAAACTGCAACTACAAGTCAGGTACAGGCACAGGATGTAGTAGTCGGAACAGGCGCAGAAGCAAAGCCTGATTTGGTTGTTTCTGTTCTCTACACCGGTAAACTTCCAGACGGCACAGTATTTGATAGCTCAGCAGCACACGGAAACCAGCCACTTATCTTCCAACTCGGAGCACAGGGCTTGATTCCTGGATTTCAGATTGGTGTAAACGGTATGAAAGTCGGAGGAGAACGAGTAATCGCTATTCCACCAGCGCTTGGATATGGGGCACAAGACATCAAGGATGCTTCTGGTACGGTAATCATTCCCGCTAACTCAACTATTCAATTTGACGTCAAATTGGTAGCTGTACAGACAGTCGCAGAAGCTCAGGCAGCACAAGCAGCAGCTCAGGCAACCTCAACAACTCCAGCAACAAAGAAGCCTGCTACAACTACAGCAACCAAAAAGTAAGCTTTAGGGCCAAAAACCCTCAGTACTTGCATATTTACCGTCTGCGTGCTATCATTCGGGCATGTTAACGAAGCGCAAGAAGCAGAACGAAATAACAAAGGTACGTCTCCACGAGAGTGATACTGGCTCATCCGAAGTCCAGATTGCTCTTTTAAGTCGGCGTATTGAAGAAGTTTCGGCTCATTTGACGAAAAATACTAAAGATATTCATTCTCGAAGAGGACTTTTGGGACTTGTTGCTACTCGACGCAAGCATTTGAAATACTTGGAGGCGACTAATAAGAAGTCTCATGCTTCTATAGTTAAGAAGCTCGGTTTAAAGCGATAGCACTTACAAAATTGGCACACTTCGTTGTTGCCCTTCAAAAAATATCTTTCACCATACAGTAGTACGCCCATGTTTTACAAACGGTAATCCGTTTAGAAAAACAGAAGTGTACTTTAGGTACTGGCTCAAGTTATTTTTATTGGCCGCCTAGAATTATGCTCAATTTTTTAAATGCTATAATATATTGAGTAATTTTAATACATTGTTCGACGTTTACATTTTTATAAGTTAGTAATCATTTATATATGAGTATTATCAAACACCAGGATCAGCGTGTCGGAGTTTTTATCGACACACAGAACCTTTATCACAGCGCAAAGAACCTCTATCACGCACGTGTCCACTTTGGAAACGTTCTCACTGATTCGGTTTCCGATCGCAGACTTATTCGTGCCCGCGCATACCTTGTAACCACAGAAAGTGGCGAGGAAACAGCGTTTCTCGACGCTCTTACCAATATGGGCATCGAGTCCAAAACAAAAGACCTTCAGGTCTTTTATGGAGGAGCAAAAAAAGCCGACTGGGACGTCGGACTTGCGGTTGACGCAATCACGGCATCCGAAAAGTTAGACACAATTATTCTCTTTACCGGTGACGGCGACTTTGTGCCGCTTGTCGACTATCTAAAAATCCATGCAGGATGTCAGGTAGAAGTAGTATCATTTGGCCGCTCAACATCAGGCAAACTTAAGGAAGTTGCGGATCATTTTCTTGATCTCGACCTCGATCCTCGACGTTACCTAATTAACTATCGCCCACAACGAAAAGGCGGATCCAAGCGACAGCAAGGTAACACAAATACCGATGACGTTTCAGATGCATCGTTCGAACCAATGAGCGAATAATCACGTTCTTATTCTCCTTGTTAAAAGGCAAGTAACGTGATTAGATCTTCACAGTTGCGATCTTTATCTCTTATAGGTAGGGGGGCCGTCGTGCAGAAATATCGTCTCAGAAACTCTGTAACCATGCGCGGGCGTGATGTGTTCGGGCGTCAAGCGCAAATCATACTAGAGCCTACAGACAAGCCGGGATGGTTTTGGAATATTGACGGGAAAGACATCGCTATTACCGTCGATTTGTTGCGGTACGGGCATCATCACCTCTTTCTTAAGAGCGGCATACATGAGATGCATGTCGTGGAGCATCTTTTTCCTTTGCGGTTCATTGGGCTTGATTCAGTACGGATATATTCAAACACGCACTGGCTTCCTTATGATGGATGCACGAAAATGTTCTGGGAAGCAATTGCCGATCAGTTGATCCCAGACGGCTATCTTTCTCCCGCATCACAGCGATGGAAAGGTGCTGTGCAATCATTTACACAATACGGAGACTTTTCGCCTGATCCTACAAAGAAACGGATTGTTTCAATTTGTACGCAGCCGGGTGATATCTGCGGATTTACTATTGAGCTTGAATATTCTCAATGGGGAACTCATGTCTGGAGTGATGTTTTGAGCCAGAGGATATTGATCGACATAATGCGATCGCGTCCTCTGGGTCAGCCAAACTGGCTTCGACCGATTCTCCGCGGACTGCATTGGCCCCATTATAATGGAGTGCTATGGGCACAAAGTGAGAAAAATCCGGGCAAAGTGTTGGAAGAGCTTGCCAGACATCGCCTATTGGACTTCTTGGGAGGAATAGGGATATGGCTTTTGCCTGGCACGTTTCTCGACGGCAGCATAAGCAGCATACGAGGCAACCATAAGACTGATGTTGAGTTGCTTCAGCAAATAATGTGAATATTGAAGGGTGGCACGGTAAAACGTGCCACCCTCGTCTTTTTGTGGTATGGTGAGTGCATTAGTCATAACGTGCCCTTGGATAGGTAGCTCTCAATATACGTATGTTCGTCTTTTGAGACCTAAAATCTGGGGGCCAAATTATAATCATGGATAAGAAAGTATATTCCATCGAGATCGGTGGAAAAACATTATCAGCAGAATTTAACGATTGGGCTGATCAGGCGCATGGCTCGGTATTGATGCGCTATGGCAATAGTGCTGTTTTGGCAACTGTCGTGATGGGATCAAAGGAATCCAATCTCGACTATTTCCCATTGTCAGTTGAATACGAGGAAAAGTTTTATGCAGCAGGAGCAATCTTGGGTTCTCGATTTATGCGACGTGAAGGACGACCATCTGACGAAGCTGTTCTTTCGGGACGAATCGTCGACCGTACTATCCGCCCGCTCTTTCCAAAGGGACTCAAGCGAGATGTGCAGGTGATCGTGTCAGTTCTCTCTATTGATGAATCTGATCCAGACGTACTTGCAGTGTCCGCTGCATCACTTGCCTTGGGTACTTCACACATTCCATGGAATGGACCGGTCTCAGCAGTTCGAATCGGACAAAATGGAGCAGGGGAGTTTATTGTCAATCCGTCATATGCCGATCGTGATGCAAAGGATGTAAAAATGGATCTTCTTGCCTGTGGTAAGGACGGTCTCATCAACATGATCGAAGTTGGTGCTACCGAAGTATCAGAAGAAACTCTTACAAAAGGCTTGCAGTATGCAAGTGACGAAATCGAAAAGATTCAATTGTGGCAGCACATGATTATTTCTGAACGCGGCGTTCCTAAAAAGGAATTTGCAGCACCAGTTACAACTCCTGAAATGGAGAGTGCTTTTGCAGAAATTGTCGGACCAATGCTCACTGAATACAAAGGACTTCTTGGAAAGGAAGAGCTTGGTACCATCAAATCAACCTGGCTCAAAGCAGCGGGTGATATGCTTCCGGACATTACTCCAGGTAGACTAGATTCATATTGTGAAGAACGACTTGATGCATACGTACACGAACTCGCTATCAACGATGGTAAGCGTGTTGACGGACGTGCAATGGATCAGATTCGTCCACTCTTTGCTCAGGCTGGCGGTGTCTCACCAATCATTCACGGAACGGGAATCTTTTATCGTGGTGCAACGCATGTACTTGCCGCTCTCACACTTGGTGGTCCGGGAGATGCTCAGCTTGTAGACACAATTGAATACCAAGAAGCGAAGAAGGATTTTATGCTTCATTACAACTTCCCACCGTTTTCAGTTGGTGAAACAGGCCGCATTGGTGGAACAAATCGCCGAATGATTGGTCATGGTGCGCTTGCCGAAAAGGCGTTGCGTGCAGTATTGCCAGAAAAAGCAGTATTCCCATACACTATTCGTATCGTTGCAGAATCACTCGCAAGTAATGGCTCTACTTCAATGGCATCAGTGTGTGCAGGAACAATCGCTCTCATGGATGCAGGTGTTCCTATCAAAAGTCCGGTTGCAGGTATTGCAATGGGAATGATGAGTGATGCGAAAAAGCAGGTATATAAAGTGCTCACCGATATCCAAGGTCCCGAGGATCATCATGGAGACATGGACTTCAAGGTAGCGGGTACCAAAGACGGAGTTACGGGAGTACAAATGGATGTAAAAGTAGAAGGCGTACCTCTCAAGGTACTTGCCGAAGCATTTGCGCAAGCAAAAAAGGCTCGACTCCAGATTCTCGATGTAATCACAAAAGAAATTGCAGCGCCTCGTGCAGACATTTCTGCGCGCGCTCCAAAAATTCTTACAACACATGTAAAGGTAGATCAAATCGGTCTTGTCATCGGTCCTGGCGGAAAGATGATCAATGGTATTCGTGACCGAACAAAAGCAGATGACATTACCATCGAGGATGACGGTACTATCTTTATCACTGGCAAAAACGGCGCAGCCGAGGCAGCGCTCAAAGAAATCTCAGATCTTACGCGAGAATATATGGCAGGTGACCGATGCGAGGGAGTGGTAACACGATTTTTGGACTTTGGAGCCTTTGTAAAAATTGGTCCAAACGCAGAAGGTCTTGTACACGTCTCTGAAATCGCACCATTTAGAATTGCTCGTGTCACTGACGCACTTTCACTTGATGAGGTTGTCCCGGTAGTAATTAAGGAGATTGATGAAAAAGGACGGTATAATTTGTCTATCAAAGCGGCTGATCCAGAATTTGCATCTCGCAAAGGCCTGACACCTGACTTGAGCCAAGAACAGTATGGAGAACGACGAGAAAATAACCACAGAGGCGGAAACGGGCGCCGAGGATAAAACAGCGGGAAACGATATTCCCATCAAACAACTCGACACCGGAATTCAAACCGACATATCCGGTATTCTAAAATCGGTACCATTACCGGTACAAAACACCGATCGATTGTCTTTGGACATACAGGTGCCAAAATCGATATCGGAAACACAGACTGAAACCATCCCGGCCGCTCCAGCTGAACCAGTTCCTCAAGAGGAGCCGAGTTCTGTTACCGCGCTCCATACGCTCAAAGACGATATGCAAAACGTTGTGCGTCGTCAAAAAATATCACTCGTGCGTGCCGTTGCAATCGAACAAGACAAGCGAAGGGTTGCCCCTGAAGTACTGACTCCCGTCGAATCGACACGCAACCGACACCGATTTACGATTATATTTATAAGTCTTCTGCTTATTATTTTAAGTATGGGGGCGCTTTTTGGCGTAGCCTATGTGGTACAAAACAGAGCACTTCCACCGCAAGTGTCCGAAGGAAATATAGTATTTTCAGAACGATCGATTGTCGTACAGATAACAAGTTCGCAGCAGTCAGGAGCACTTAAATACGCGCTTGCACAAGCACGTACCGATTCTTCTGACGCACAAGGTTCTATAACCAGAATTATCCCTCTTTCTGCCAGCACCACAGCTGGGCAATCAAATGCGACCCCAGCCACCCTAAGCGAGTTTTTTACGGCACTCGGTGTTCAGCCGCCCGACGGCTTGCTCCGCAGTCTTGATTCATCTTTTTTCTTTGGATATCACATGACGGATCATCGTGCACCGGTTATTGTTATTCCTGTCGTGTCGTATGACAACGCAGTTGCGGGTATGCTTGCATGGGAAAGTCATATCGATCAGGATTTTTCACCTATTTTTATGGGTGTAAGTGCTACAAAACTGAGCGCCGACGGAATACCCGTCGATCGAACCTTTCAAGATGTAGTCATGCACAATTATGATGTTCGAGTGATTGAAGATGATACGGGAAATCCCGTACTGTACTATTCATTCCCATCGCCAACGATGCTGGTAATTGCGGAAAATCCGTATACGTTTCCGGAAATAATAAATCGTCTTCAGGCGCAGCGAGAACTGTAATACAATCCGCGTCGAACCCATTTCCTTGCATACGACTTTTTGTACGGTATGATTTGCATATGGAACATCTCAATGAAACCGAGATTCAAGAATTGCGAGACATGCTAGAGAGCGAAGGGTATTCACTTGAACAAGAATTGACCGAACGCGGAAAAAAAGACGCAGCAGGGGAATGGACTGGTGCATCAATTCCAGAACAAGGTGAAGAATCAGATCCAAATGATGTTGCAGACAATATCGAAGAACTGGCCGTAAACGTAGCAGTAGTCGAAGAGTTAGAACAGCGACAGCGAGACATCGTTGACGCGCTTGAAAAAATTGACGAGGGTACATATGGCATATGCGAAGAGGGTAACGAGGAAATCCCTATTGAACGATTGCGAGCAAACCCAGCAGCACGCACCTGTATTGCACACGCATAAGAGACTTGTCCACAGACCACTTTTCCGGTTCCAAAGAAATCAAGCTAGACTATAGTGATGAATTTTGCGCGGGTGTTTGGGGCACAACCGTCGCTTCCGATTGCACATATTGTGTCGGTTGAGGCTGATTTAGCGCGTGGATTACACGCGTTTTCGATTGTTGGATTACCCGATAAGGCGGTTGAGGAGGCTCGTGATCGAGTTGCTTCTGCAATAAAAAATACAGGCTTTACATCTCCAAAGGCAACAAACAAAAAATTAGTTATTTCTCTTGCGCCCGCTGAGCTGCGCAAAGAAGGTGCCGCTTTTGATGTTCCGGTGGCGCTCGCATACCTGCTTGCCGCAGAAGATATACGATTTGATCCTGAGCATAAATTATTTGTCGGCGAACTAGCACTCGACGGCACAATACGTGCAATTCGCGGAGTACTATCTATTGCACAACGGGCTCGCATGAATGGCTTTACTGAAATTTTTATACCAATTGATAATGCCCGCGAAGCATCTCTGATTACAGGCATCTCCATTTATCCCGTTGCATCACTTCAAGATTTGGTCGCCCACTTAAGTGGGGAAGAAACACGCCAAATTAACGTATATGTAAATGAGACTAAGGATACCCCCAAACAAGTTGTTACTGCCATTACACTTTCGGATATTCGAGGGCAAGAAAGCGCAAAGCGCGCGCTTGAAATTGCAGCAGCAGGCCGCCACAATATTGCGCTATACGGACCTCCTGGTACCGGAAAGACGATGCTCGCTCGTACGGCAGCATCATTATTACCACCTCTAAACGAAGACGAGGTGGTCGAGGTTACGACCATTCATTCGCTTGCAGGAATACTCCAAAGTCATGCAGTATTATTGCCACCGTTTCGGAGTCCACATCATACGGCGTCTTACGCTTCACTCATCGGAGGCACTATCAATCCGCGCCCAGGGGAGGTTACACTTGCTCACCGCGGAGTATTATTTATGGATGAATTTCCAGAATTTCATCGCGACGTAATCAATGCACTTCGCGAACCAATGGAAGATGCTCGAGTTTCGGTTTCTCGTGCACGCGGTACCGTAGTATTTCCGGCAAACTTTATGCTCATAGCGGCATTAAATCCTTGTCCTTGCGGCAAGTATGGAACACGCGATTGTCGCTGCACTCCAGTGGCACTCGATCGTTATCGCCGCAAAATTGCCGGACCGGTGGCAGATCGTATTGATATGTGGGTACACGTCGGTGAAATGGCTCCCGAATCGCTGGGGATTCGTTCTGCACAAGATGATACCGAGACACCAAAAGCGCGGGGACGTATAGTACGTGCCCGTGATCTTCAGTACGCGCGATTTGGAGAAAGTAAAAAATCAATGACCAATGCCGACATGGGTCCTCGAGAGATCGACTCACTTGCACAGTTATCAGACGATGCTCAAAAAACACTGGTAGACGCCGCAAAGCGACTCAAGCTTTCGGCGCGAGGATATCATCGTACGATAAAACTTGCACGTACTATTGCAGATTTGGCAGAAAGTAACACAATAGAACCGTCGCACATGCTCGAAGCCCTTCAGTACAGAGCCCGAGAAATATAAATTGGCTAAGGATTTTTTATTTAGCGAATCTTCAAAAAAGTGAAGAACGTCTGAATACCCTGAACAATAAGCTGCAACATAATTAACAAGAATCCTAAAACGGGTTCATGATACTGTTACGAATTTCGAAATGGAGATGTGGTCCGGTTGCCCAACCCGTTTGTCCGACGGTACCAATAACCTGGCCCTGCTCAACTGAGGCGCCTTGTGATACTGAAACTCGAGACAAGTGGGCATACAGCGTTTGAGATCCATTGTCGTGTGAGATAACAATATAATTTCCGTAGCCGCCGTTATATCCACTATCGCGCGCTACGATTACTGTGCCTGCCGCAGCGGCCATGACTGAAGTTCCTGCTGGCGCACCCATATCAACACCATTGTATCCATGAATATCCTGCGTTTTAACATAATGTACGAGAGGGGATGTATAGTAGGCAACCTCCGCTGCAGATCCTTCGTGACCAAGATTATGAGCTGGCTCAGTCTTACTTGTTGAAATGCGATATCGTGATGACGAAGATTTACTGATACCTGTTTGAATGATTTTTGTAATTGCATTTGTGCCTATACTAATACCAGTTGCAGGCAAAGCGCTTTGACCAGAATCGCTCTCGCCATTAGGGATCATGAGTGTCGTGCCTGGAGTAAGCGTACCTACGTCGATACTGTTAAAGCTCGCTATGTCAGCAGCATCGCCGCCAAACTTTTTTGCAATTGATGCAAGCGTATCTCCTTTTTTGGTTACGTATTGAACGCCACTAACCGGCAAAATGACCAGAGATTGGCCAGGCTTAATTGAACTGGTGCGAGACAAATTGTTGGCCCAGCGAATCGTATTTACAGACACTCCAAACAGTTTTGCAACCGAGGAAAGTGTATCTCCATTGCGAACAACATAGAGACTAATCGCTGATGATGATGGCTGATCCGATGAAACCTCTCCGCCAGGACCAGAAGAAGGAACGAGAGCGGCATCTGCGATGATAGTTGAAGTGTCGCCGAGAGATGGGGAAGGATCAATATTGAGTGATGGCTTGAGAACGATTTTGTTTGTATTAATACTATTGAATGGCGTAGCCGAGATACTCGCCGCCTCTACCTGAGTGGCTTGTGCCGCAGTGGCAAAATTAAATATTGCCTGCAAAACATCCGCATGAGCTGCACCAGGCATAACAGACCCCACAGTCGCCAGAAGCGAAATGAGTGAAATAATGGTACGAACCCTGCGCATATATGTCACCTTACTCGAACGGGTCGGGTAGGGATCCTGTGATTTGTTTGCGATAAGCCGTTTTTGCTTATATGTCCGTCCGAAAAGACATATAAACGATACCCAGAATGCCTGAACCGCAACATAAAAGGGGGTTTAAAACCCTTTCATTTAGTTGGTAGGTAGAAAGTAAGCTAAGTAACGATGAGCATCAGGACATCTGGCATTTGTAGTTATCCGTGCTTCGACACAGGGTAACGAACCTAGAAATCGGTCATATAATCGCCCATCGATGTGATAACGATACCTTTTGAGGGTACCGGAGTCAATGCTCTATATATTAGACATGGGGAATAGCATTTTGTCAAGTTATTTGAGCTGTTCACTGGTATGCGGATGAATTCGGGTGTTATAGTACCCCGATGGCACTTCCAAACTCACTCAACGACAAACAAAAAGAAGCAGTCTTACTGATCGAAGGCCCACTCCTTATTGTGGCTGGAGCCGGAGCAGGTAAAACAAAAACTATTACCCACCGAATCGCTTATATGATAGAAAAAGGGGTCCGTCCGAGCAGTATCCTTGCCGTTACCTTTACCAATAAAGCGGCAGGCGAGATGCGGGAACGAGTTCTGGCACTCTTGCCGCCAAATTTGCACGGCACGCCCTTGGTATGTACTTTTCACTCGCTCTGCGTGCGGATACTCCGAGAGTTTCACCAAGAAGCGAGCCTGCCGCGAGCGTTTGTCTTATGGGATCGTGATGACAGCGCCAAATCAATAAAACGGGCCCTTGATCGACTCGATCTTGGACAATGGACTCCGCGCTCGATGCTCTCGGCAATTTCAAAAGAAAAGGGTGAGGCGTCAAACATGCGTGATTATGCCGAACGAGCAACCATGCCACGCGAACGTGCAATTGCCGCCGTATGGGAAATCTATGATGCCGAACTAAGACGAGAAGGGGCGCTGGATTTTGATGACCTTATTGTTCGGGCATTACTTTTGCTCAGAGAAAGCGAGCGTGTTCGTTCTCTTTTACAAAATCGCTGGCAGTACATTACGGTTGATGAATATCAGGATACCAATCGTACGCAATATGAAATTGTTCGACTGCTTGCAGGCGAGCGAAAAAATGTCTGTGTTGTGGGCGATACCGACCAATCTATTTATAGCTGGCGCGGTGCAGAAATGGAACATCTTCTTAATTTCGAACATGCTTTTCCGGGGGCGAATGTAATATTACTGGAACAAAATTATCGCTCGACGCGAACTATTATTGCGGCAGCAAATGGCGTGATTGCTCGCAATACCAAGCGGCACGCAAAAAACCTCTTTACCGAGAATCAAACAGGAGATCCTATTCATATTTATGCTGGCGGAAATGAGGTTGATGAGGCGTGGTATATAGCTCAGACGATACAAAAAAAGATCAAAGAAGGTGTTCGTGCTGACGAAATTGCAATTCTGTACCGCGAAAACTTTCAGTCGCGCGTACTCGAAGAGGCGTGTCTTGGATTTGGTGTGCCATATCGAGTTTTGGGAACCAAGTTTTATGAGCGCAAAGAGGTCAAAGATGTATTATCTTTTATTCGCGCAGCAATGAATATCGAGAGTCGTGCAGATTTTGCACGCGCAGCATCGGCAGTACCGCGCGGAATTGGAAAAGTAACAATTGATAAAGTATTTGAAAATGGGGAAGCGTCACTGACCGGTGCAGCAAAGGTCAAGATTGATACACTCCGAAATATTCTCAAACATATTCACCAGGCATGTGTAACACTACCCGCATCAGAAGCAGTACGATTTGCACTTGAAACAAGCGGAGTGGAATCTTCGCTTGGCCAAACAGAAGAGGGTAAGGAGCGACTTGAAAACGTTCGTGAACTGGTAAACCTTGCGGTTCGGTACGATGACTTTGCTCCGCCCGAGGGTATCGAGCGGCTCATGGAAGATGCTGCTCTCGAAAGTGATCAGGATGCTCTTACTGAAAAAAGAGCAGAAGTGGCACTTATGACAATTCACGCTTCAAAGGGTCTTGAATTTGATGTGGTCTTTGTGACAGGCCTCGAACAAGGATTGTTTCCATCAATGCGAGAAGGGACACGGGACCCAGAAGAAGAACGCAGACTCTTTTATGTTGCTATCACTCGCGCACGCAAAACACTTCATCTCACTCATGCAAAACAACGAATGAAGTATGGTTCACGGGAATTTGCGCTGCGTAGTGAATTTATAAACGACATTGATAATCGACTAGTAGCTGCTCCTCCCAAGCGCGGTTTGCTCGATGACATTTACCTCGATTAAGCGAGTGTGATAGGGTTAGGGGAATGAAACGAAGCGGAGCAAAACTTGGCCAGCATTTTCTCAAAAATGCTTATTATGCACATCTTTTGGCCCAGTCACTGCATGCAAACCCGGGCGAAACTATTTTGGAAATTGGACCTGGAAAGGGAATGTTGACTCGTGAACTTTTGAAAACAGGTGCGAATATTATTGCGATAGAAAAAGATGCGGAATTGTTGCCGATTTTAGAATCGGTATTTGAAGAAGAAATAAAAACAGGAAAATTAAAAATCGTGATGCAAGATATTCGCGAAGTAACGCCTGAGTCACTGGACCTACACTCGGGAACATACACGCTTGGTGCAAATATTCCTTATTATATTACTGGTGAAATCATCCGGCGGTTTTTGAGCACACCAGCGCAGCCGAGAACCATTTCGATACTCATACAAAAAGAAGTCGCACAAAGAATAGTTTCCGCAAAAGAAAGTTTGTTATCACTTTCGGTCAAGGCATATGGGACGCCAAAAATTATTTCCAAAGTTGCAGCAGGCAACTTTTTTCCCGCACCACAAGTGGACTCGGCAATTTTAACTATTGAAAATATTTCACAAGACTTGTTCAAGGATATATCAGAAGAATTATTTTTTGAAGTATTACATGCGGGCTTTGCCTCAAAAAGAAAACAGCTCTTGAATAATCTTGGTGAAAAATACGGGAAGGAAATAATATTAAAAGTATTTGAAAAATGCGGTATCGACGCAAAATCCCGGGCCGAAACTCTCCCTATAAATAAATGGATCGAGATTACGAAAGAGGTGATGACAAATTCTTACTCAGCATAAACTTTCAAAAATACGCATGAGCGACCCTTTTACTGAGAGGAACCCATCATGGTGATATTAAGTCCCGGCCACACAACAATCGGTTCGATTGAAACAATACAATAATAGGGAACACCATAAAGACCAAGGAGCCACTGTCCGGAATGGCGCGGAGGGCCAAATTGATAGGTCTGTGTCGCTGGTGTCCATATAAACTGCCCGCCAACTGGAGGACCCACGCTTGCATAAATCGCCTGGTTATAACAAGGTACGATCGTACCAATTGATCCTCCAAATGGTGACGCAAAAGATACGAGGGGCAAAAAGAAACTCGCCACAAGAATGGTGGCCGGTAAAAAGTTCTTCATATACATACAGTATAGCGCCTTTTTGGATGCATACGGCGACATACACTCACTAATAGAAATGGAATAGGACTGCTCACTTCAAAGCCATGCTACTATTTATGACATGATCGAACGAATGCGTGAACATCCATTAATTGTAGGATCCATAATAGCTGGTGCCCTACTCATACTTGGAGCAATCCTCGTGCAAAATCGTGCTTCGTATCCCGCGTATGTCAGTGAACAGGCATGGAATCCAAATTCACCAAGTACTAATGGCCAGATTTCGGCAGCCACAAATCCGGTTCCAACACCTCAAACTACGCCTTCACAAGCATACGCAACTCAAACGCTTCCTTACACCACCAACTCGACTGGAAACAATACTGGTAGCGCACTTCAGGGAAGTTACACAGCAGTAACGACCGACAATCTTGACGCTCTACTGCAATCAATATCATTGCCGGCAGGAACAAAGCCAAAAACACAGACTACCAGTTCTTCGGTAGGCGACATAAATGTATGGAGCTACATTCCATCTGGTCTAGTGAGTACCTCGAGTGCACCATCACGATCGGGGACACAGGATGCCTTATATCAATATGGGAACGAAATTGGATCAATGATACAAGGATATGAGGCGACACATCAATCAGTAGTACAGATTATTACGGGTGCAGTTAATGACAGACAAGACTCCGCCAAGGAAGCTGCTGTCGAAAAAATCGGTAGAGATATGATTGAACTTGGCAATAACATCGCCTCGGTAGATACAGCTCCAAAGACGATTAAACCTTCCGGATCTGCACTTGCACAAAGCTACAAGACTGTCGGCACATCTCTTATAAAAACGGCACAGGCGCAGTCTCAAAGAGACGCTGATTATATTGCCGCACTAAAAACATATAACGCAACAACCGATACATTTACCCATGCGTTTGTAGGCATTGCGCTCGTATTTTCATTAAATGAAGTGTCGTTTTCACAAACTGATCCTGGAAGTGTGTTTACTTTCTCGGGCGGCAGCGGGGGATTGTAAATAGCTCTACAAAAAAGACTAAAACGTGCGAATTACTGTATCAAAATTCTTTTTTCTGGTGCTATACTATTAGCGTGGATACTGCTACAAAAAATCAAGGATTTTCCATACGCACAACAGCGATAGGAGCTGTTATCGTATTAGTCGCCGTTCTCGTCTGGAGTGTTTTCCGCATCCCGGTAAGTAGCGTCATTGTAAACGCAGGAAATCAAACAAACGGCACTACAATAAATGCCCAAAACGCTGCATTTAATCAGGCGAGCACCACTCCAGTAGGAGTACAGGTGATGAATCAGCTTATCGCATCATATTCGGCCTTGATTCAGTCAGGCTCATATTCAACTTCGACAGCTCAATCGGTTGCTGCGAACTTAGGAAGCAGCCTCAAACCGACTGTCACATATCAAATCGCGCAGTACAGTAATATAAAAACAGACACGGACACTTCGTATGCGCGCATGCTTGTGTATCGTTCGGCGCTTCAAGCAGCTCTTAAGCCGCTTCTTGCAAATACGCAATCCGAAGTCGGACTATTTTCTTTGTATACACAAACCCAAGATCCTACGTATTTACAACAACTCAAAGATGCATCGGCCAACTATTCTCTTGCGGCATCCAACACAATAACAATTACAGTACCGACCGATGCAACTTCGGAACATGTGGGTATCGTAAATGCCATGCGAGAATTTGCGGCTACACTTAATTTGATGATTGCTCAAGCACAAGATCCGATAGGTTCTGCAGCAGCACTGCAAGTGTATACACAAGCTCAAAACGATGTAGTTTCTTCTTTTGATGCGATTGGACAGTACATTGCGAGAAAGAACGCTTCGGCCAAAAAATAAAATGAACTACTCAACCTACATTTCAACCATTATCGTCGCGGCGCTGCTTCCAGTTATCGTATTGGCTCAAGTAACAACAGAAAGCCAGCAGATAGCAACGAGTGATGCTGCGGCAACATCCGCTCCTCCGCCAACAGTTTCCAATGATGGTATCCTGAGCTGTAATCAAACTGCGGCATATGGACAAAGTGTAGGTGCTTTTTCTGCACGTTCATCTGTATATGTGCCGGTAAGTGACGCAGCAGTGACCCTAAACACAGGTTATTTGGTCTATGTAGCGTGTCAGCTCCGACCTCTCGTTGATAGACTTCGAGAAAAGGCGATTGCAGACACAACAAACCAAACTTCACGTAGTTATCTTACAGGTCGTGACGGGACCCCGATGTTTTCACAAAACTACCAACAAGAAGGGGTCACTGTTCAGAACACTACCGCTGTCAAATCTCTTCAAACTGCTCAGTCCACTATGGCGCCAGCATTCAGCAGCGCTGTTACCCGGTCACTTGCGCAATCGTGGATTGCTCAAACGGATAATCCATATGCTGATCTTCGGTGTCCAAACCCCGTGACAGCAACAACTCCATTGTTTGATGCTCTTGGAACATTCACAAGTAACCCGGCCTGTTATCCGCTTGGTGCATATGAAATAGCACAAGAACACCTGCAGGAGGATACAAATAATGCATACAACAATATGATGACTCAGCTCAGTTGGGGACAAGGCACCTATCCACAAACTGAAGTTGGCGCTGACGGAATAACACGCACAGTTACTCCAGCTTCTGTTGTAAATGCAATAGCACAACAGGCACTTACATCGGGGTTCAGACAAACCGAAAGCGCCAACGATATTGGACAGATGGTCAGCGCACTCTTTACCGGTATGGGTAATCAAATACTTCAAAACAGTGGCGGGCTCTCGGCACTTGGTTCGAACAGTGGCGGCCAACCATCATACTTTGACCAAGTTTCTAAAAACGCGACGCAAGGTGTAATTAGTACCGTTACAAATATCGCACTTCAAACTCTAAGCACTGCCCGTCAGGTAGAAGCCGCATATTATAACGTACTCGCTGGAATCGCCGATCTGTTGACTCAGGCGATAGGACAGGTACGCGGTACCGAAAATGCTTGCTGGACCGGCATTATTGCTGCTGCCTGCTCTGGCGCACCAAATTACACGGCAGCAGGTGCGACTTGCACCACATCAGGAGGAACAACACTGCATATTGCAACAACAACTACAGCATCTCAAGCTGTCATTGCGGCACAAATACAACCATACGCAACAGCAGTAACGACAGGATTGTCCAAATCGCAGTCTGCTCTTACAAATATCGACAGACTCATCGCGAGCGTTGCAAACACTTCGTCAAATACTGCACAAGCGCAGGCAATAGCACAATTTAACCAGCTCGTTGCCCAAAACGCCTTTCATAATCAGACAGATATCGACGCACTCACTCCAACCAAACAGGGAATTGTAAATCAACTGGCGGTATTCCTTGGCACACCCGGAAATCCTGGAACACTTCAGCAGACATGGGGCGACGGGGCGCCAAATCCTGCAAACCCAAATGACCCAAATTCAGGCTGGTGCAACGTCAACAACCCTGCAACAATAACCATGTGGCAAAACGCGTGGAAATAATATGAGTACTATTTTATTCCAAATAAAATACCAGTTTGTTTTTCTTGCTCTTGTTGTAATTTTTTCTCTATTTTCTCCATTCACACTCCACGCTTTAAACGTTTCTGACAGTTGTGAGGCCGGCACAGTTATCGCAAGAGGCAGTGCCGGTAGCACTGCTTTTTTTGCACAGGCTCCACAAAATGCGCAGTTTGGTTGTGGCACCACAAACGCTAGTGTTTTGTGGTTTGACCAAAGTCAAAATCTCCTTTCTGAAGACAATAGTCTTACTAAGACGCGCACCGATACGGCCGGTAATACGACCAAAACCCCTGCCTCTCCTTCTACCTGTAGCGTTGGGGTAACTGGTGTCGATTTTGATTTTAATGAGTGTGTCTTGAGCCCTACAATAACTTTCATTTCTTCACTTTTTATAATGCTTGGGGCCCTCTGTCTGCGGCTGGCCGGGACATTTTTTGATGCGTTACTAAGTTTAGCAGTTACAGACTTTGGAAAAGGTATGGATTTGTTCGGATTAAAAGGATTAATACCTACCATTTGGACTGTTTTCCGTGATCTTTCAAACATTGTTATCATTGGCCTGTTCGCATTTATAGCGATAAGCATTATTTTGGGACTAAAAGAATTTGGTGACAAGAAGATGATCGCACGAGTCATTGTTATTGCTGTATTGATTAATTTTAGTCTGCTGTTTGCAAAGCTTATTATTGATGCATCAAATTTAACCGCAGTTAAATTTTATGATGCAGGAGTTTCGAGTGATCAAAAAGATATCGCTGCATCATTTTTAAAACCCCTCGGTATCACGAGTATATGGACTGATTCAGCAGGGGTTATCAATAAAGCTGCAAGCTCAACTTCAAACCCTGGGGGGGCAGCTGATCTTGGTTTTAGATTTATTTATGGACTTTTTGCGGGAATATTATTATTCGGTATTGCAGTGGTCCTTTTTTATGGCTGCTACCTGCTTTTTTTGCGATTTCTCATGTTAATTCTGGTAATGCTAACTTCGGCAATTGCTTTTGCCACCTATTTGCACCCAGCACTTTCAAACAGTCATTTTGGATGGGACATGTGGTGGAAAACATTGATTAATAATGCTATTTTTGGACCAATTTTGATGTTAATGCTTGCTATATCGCTCAAACTTTTGTCGGGTGTCTCTCAAAACACGCTTAGTCTGGGAAACTTAATTAATCCAGCCGCAGCTCCGCCGGACGCCGCTGCAGGCGTACAACCTTGGACAGTCTTGTTTACATACCTATTAGTAACAGGACTTCTTTTAGTTTCTTTTAAAATGTCTCGCATTCTCGCAACAAACGGTGGTGGTGCCATGAGTGGTATTGGTGACTTTGCAGGAAAGGCTCTTGGAGTTGCAGGTGCATTTGGTCTTGCCGGAGGATCCGGATTAGCTGCAAGAGGTTTGCAAAACTATGCGGGTAGAAACGCGCTCAAAGAAAAAGTTGCTCATGAAAATGAACAGAAAAGTCTCCGCTTTCAAATGGCAAATCTTGATCAAAATTCTGCAGCATTCAAACAAAAAAACGAACGTCTTGCGGAACTTGAGAAACTCAAGGCAGCTGCAGATACAAAATCTAAAAGAAGTTATAACTTTATGGATACAAAACTCGGCCAAAGTGGTGCGAAACTACTTGGACGTGAGGGGGCTGGGCAAACTAGTAAAGACAAGAAAGATGGATTTTATGGCAAAGTTCAACGTACTGGTAAGGATATAGATGAACGTTCTAAGGTTGCAAAAATGAGCAACGACGAAAAGAAAGAGTATGCGGATACAAAGGCCGCTGACCATGATAGGGAGCGTGACGCAATTGCGGCAGAGCGAACAAGGGCTTCACAGGATATTGAAAATATGCGCAAAGCAGCTGCTGATTCAACCGGTGAGGGTGCTCAGTTTGATAATCTTAAGAATGCTGTCGTTATTGCTACAAACGAAAAAGCTACTGCGCTCAATGCGATCGATACGGAGCGCAAAAGTGCTGAGCAAGATTATAACCTTGCTCAAGCCAACAAAGATGAGGCGGCCGCATCGATTGCATCAATGCGTATGGAAGCTGCTAAGGCCACCCGTCAACAGCAGATTAAACAGCAAGATGCAAAAATCGAGTCTGCCACAAAATCACTTATCTCATTCCATCAAAAACTGGATACAACTATTGGCGCACCTATGGATTCACTCAAGGCGAGATACAATGACTCTGGAAAGAAGCTTGCTGAACACGACAAAAAGGGAGAGACGGTACGTACCGACGCAATCAAGGAGGCGGAATCTTTGCAGAGTAGGGTAAGTGATCATCTGATTAATGAGGAGGTTGATAAGATTTCAAATAATCCGGATGATCCAGGTCTTGCAACAGGATCTATAACGGAAAGAATGCGTGAAAGAATGAGAACTCATCACACTGAAACAAAAGATATGATCAAGTCCGCAACTCGTAAATTCTCGAAGCAACGCACAGACGAAGAAAAATTGAAGGAACGTGCTCAAGCTTCTGGACGAAGATATACTCCTCCAAAGGAAGATGGAACTTAAACATATGGAACAAGACACATTACAACAAGAACTTGATGCCCGAATAGCTGCATTACCCCAAGTCGTGCAAGATGCTATAACATCGGCGGATATTGAGGCTCATCTACGGGATCTTTCAAAGACGCACAAACTGCATCTCGATCAGTGGGAACTTTTGGAAAACGAGGTAATGATGACCCTTTTAGGGCTTGATAAGCCAGAAAACCTCGCAGCAAACATTGAACGCGAGGTCAAAATGGATCATGAGGCTGCAGTTTTATTGGCCGCGGACATTTCTCGCATTGTTTTTGAGCCAATTCGCACCGAACTCGAGTCCTCACTCTCATCAGATAACCCTAAAAACGCTCCATCTGACATGCTGTCAATACAAACCACCGCTCCACAGCCAGTTGTTGTGCCATTTGTAAAACCTGCACCGCTTGCGCCGATTCCAGAAGCACCGGTAACGCAAGCCGTACGAAGTGATGCACATCCCAACTACACGAATACTGCGAGTCACGAACGAAAAGATGTTGTAGGAGACCCGTATCGCGAACAGCCGGTCTAAATACTTATATAATTTGCAGTTATATAAAAAATACACATGCATTTACATGTGTAACTGTTTCTGCCTGCTATACTATAGACATGCAGTTTCAAGTGCCACAGTTTATTGAAGTGGAAGACAAAATTTTTGGTCCATTTACATTTCGGCAATTTATATGGATGGCTGGAGGACTCGGACTTTCATATATTTTGTATCGTATCTTTCCTGTTTTTTTGGCTATACCGCTTGCAATAGGGATGGTTGGACTTGCGGCTGCACTTGCTTTTGCTCAAGTAAACGGCAGATCATTTATTGTTTGGCTCGAAAGCGTATTTTACTATTTTATTCATCCACGCCTGTATTTGTGGAGTAATACGCGCCCGACAAAACCAATATCTCCAAACGAGCTTGAGCGAACGCTTTCGAACGATCCGACACTCTACGTTCCCAAACTTACCGAAAGTAAGATTCACGATCTTGCATGGTCGCTTGATATCAAGGAACGTATTGCCTCGGGCGCTGCAAGCGATGATGATCGGGTGCAGGGCGGGGGAGTGTTTGCGATTCGAACTGCACGCGATGCTATCGGGCCTGGTTCACGAAAAGTTGCCGAATAATCTTTACCTATGCCTTCAACAATGAATACAAAAGTTAAATCCGCCTCAACACAAGACTTTGTGCCCATTAATGAGGTACGTGATGGAGTCGTCGTACTCAAAGACTCGTCACTGCGTGCAATCCTGCTAGCGTCTTCCATTAACTTTGCACTCAAATCCGAGGATGAGCAGACGGCTTTCATTGTTCAATTTCAAAACTTTCTTAACTCTCTTGATTTTTCGGTACAAATATTCATCGAGTCTCGTATGCTTGATATTCGTCCCTACATCGCAACGCTCGAAGTAGCCTACAAAAACCAAATCGACGACCTGATGCGCACTCAAATCCGAGAATACATTGAATTCATCAAAAGCTTTACCGAAGCAGCAAGCATTATGACAAAGAACTTTTTTGTAGTCATTCCATATTCACCGACAGCGCCTATTGGTTCAGGCGGTAAATCATTCTTATCTTTTGGAAAAAAACAGACTGCAACAGAAGTAAGCCGAACATTTGAAGAACAAGTGTCGCAGCTTGAACAGCGTGTCTCAATTGTTCAGCAGGGACTTACTCGAACGGGAGTACGTACTGTACAATTAGGTACCGAGGAGGCGATTGAATTGTTATACAAACTATTTAATCCGGGCGAAGAAGGCAAACCAATGCCGCTTGATTCACAATAATACTTATGGCACTTTTTGATTTTTTAACTGGAACAAAAGAACCGGCACCGTCGGTTCTTCCGGTCTTGCCTGATGAAATCTATCGCTCGGGAGTATTAAATTTGCAGGATGTTATTGCACCGCACGCACTCCGCGTTGATTCACGCGAACTTGATCTTGGAGAAAAAATCGCGCGCACATTTTTTGTTATTTCATATCCTCGATTTCTTACAACTGGCTGGTTTGCACCGATTATCAACATGGACAAGGTGTTGGATATTTCTATCTTTATCCATCCGCTCGATACCAATGAAATGCTTCGCAAGTTTCAAAAAAAGGTTGCCGAAGTCCAGTCACAAATTGCTACTCGCGAAGAAAAGGGAATGGTGCGGGACCCAATGCTTGATACCGGCTATAGTGACCTCGAGCAGCTTCGTGATTCCTTGCAGCAAGCGCAGGAACGTATGTTTGATGTGGGAATTTATCTCACTGTGTATGGAAAAACCCACGAAGAATTGGATAAAATCGAGACTGAGGTACGCGGAATTCTCGAATCGAGACTTGTCTATATTCGACCGGCGCTCTTTCAGCAGGAACAGGGATTTCGTTCGGTGCTACCAATTGGAACTGACGAGCTCGCAGTCCACACAAAGCTGAATTCCGCGCCACTTTCTTCTATTTTTCCATTTATTTCATTTGACCTTACTTCGGATCGCGGTATTTTGTACGGAATCAACCGCCATAACTCATCACTCATTCTGTTTGATCGTTTTTCGCTCGAAAATTATAACTCGGTAACATTTGCAAAATCGGGTGCTGGTAAATCCTACACAACAAAATTAGAGATTTTGCGAAGTCTCATGTTTGATACCGAGGTTATTGTGATCGACCCTGAGCGGGAATACGAATACCTTGCAGAAACAGTCGGCGGCCGATATTTTAATATCTCTCTTTCGTCAGAACACCACATCAATCCATTTGATCTTCCAATTCCGCGAGAAGACGAAAATCCTTCTGATATTCTTCGCAACAACATCATTACGCTCGTCGGATTGTTCCGCATCATGCTTGGCGGACTCACTCCAGAAGAAGATGCTGTAATTGATCGAGCTATTACTGAAACGTATGCCCTGAAGGACATTACGGCCGATGCAAATTTTGCACAGGTTGAACCACCGCTACTTTCGGACTTTGAATTGGTGCTTTCGGGCATGGAAGGGAGTGACTCGCTCGTCGCACGACTCTCAAAATATACAAAAGGTACCTGGTCTGGCTTTATGAACAGGCCAACAAACGTTGACATGAACAAGCGTCTTGTCGTATTTAGCGTGCGGGACATGGAAGACGACCTCAAGCCTGTTGCCATGTACATCATTACGCACCATATTTGGAATACAGTGCGCAAAGAATTGCGTAAACGACTTCTTATTATCGATGAGGCCTGGTGGATGATGCGCAGTGAAGACACTGCTTCGTTTTTGTTTGGCATTATTAAACGCGGTCGTAAATATTACCTCGGTGTGTCCACTATAACGCAGGACGTGTCCGACTTTCTCAATTCACCTTATGGCGTGCCGATGATCACTAACTCATCCATTCAATTACTGCTTCGCCAGTCACCAACATCCGTTGATCTTGTGCAGCAAACGTTCAAGCTTTCTGATGAGGAAAAATATCTTTTGCTCGAAAGTGATGTAGGGGAGGGGATCTTCTTTGCTGGACTCAAACATGTCGCACTCAAAGTTATTGCAAGTTATACCGAAGACCAAATCATTACCTCGGACCCTTCGCAAATTTTGGCTATCAAGAAAGCAAAACAAGATCTTGCAGTCTCACAAGAGAGCGACCGTGTAAATACGGCGACAAATAACGCAACGACAGCACACGCTCCCTATGCGCCAGGCGAAGACACTGCTCCGGTTGCAAGCAGCCTTAACAGTAGTTCACTACATGGAGAATAGTATGGTGTCGCTTCGTACACACATATCTGTATATAGCAGTCTCTTTTTACTTATTATGTTTTGTGCTGCAACACGTACTCATGCACAAAGTCTTGGCGGGGGAGGCAGCGGCTCCGACATGTATATTACATTCACGCCTCACAATCCTGGCCCGCGTGACACTATTACAGCAACTGTAACTAGTGCATCCACCGACATTTCGCAAAGCTTAATCACGTGGACGGTAAATGGAAAGCAAATCGAGAGTTCGATTGGTGATACGCAATTTACGACGCAGGCACAAAATGCTGGATCATCTCTTACAGTTCGAGCAACAGCCGACACTACGAGCGGCAATAAAAGTGCGCAAGTTGTTATAACTCCTACAGTTGTAGATTTGTTGCTCGACAGTAACTCATATATTCCGCCCTTTTATAAGGGGCGCGCGCTTCCGTCGCACGGTTCGGGTTTTAAAGTGCAAACAATTCCATACCTTGTCGACAGTCGAGGAGCTCGAATAGCAAATGACAAACTAATTTTTACGTGGAGCGTGAACGGTATAGTAAAGGGCTCATTATCGGGACTTGGAAAAAATATTCTTACCGTAGGAGCTCCCATATTAACTTCTTCGTATTCTGTTGATGTGGTTGTTCACTCTTCAGACAACACAATTTCTGGTGCAGCACATATAAATGTTCCTGTTAATGATCCGCTTGTAGAACTGTACGTAAATAATCCTCGATATGGAACAATGTATTCCAGCGCACTTCTCGCAAACACTCCCATTAATGACATTGAATCAACATTCCGTGCCGTGCCTTACTTTGCGGCAGTATCAAATCCAAATGATCCCAGGTTGATATATAGTTGGGATATTAATGGCATACCGGTACCACTTGATACGAGCAATCCAAGTAAACTGACCATTAACGCTGCAAATTCAAATGGAGCTGCAAACATATCGCTTTCCGTTACGCACTCCCAGGATTTTTTGATGGATGCAGAACAGTTGTGGAGTGTGGTATTTAACAAAACAACGACAATAAATACGCCAACACAAACTGCTGCAGATCCATTTCATGCAACTCCAAAATAACCTATGGAAACTTCTTCCTTTATAAAACCTCTCAGACTCATAGTATTAGCACTTATCGTCACGATTCTCGGCGGAATGACTGGGTGGTATGTCTATCTCAAAACAAAAGAGACATCGATTCAAAAAATCGACCAACTTCGCGGAAACAGCACTACCAATACGCAATATAATTCTTTTGGCACACCAAGCACCGGGGGAAGTGCTGCAAATCAGGGGACCTCGACTCCAATCGGTATTGCACCATCTGCAAAAACTATTCCAAGAATATGGCATGTGGATGCACAGCCTATCGCAGGATATGGCTTTTCTTCTTCAACGCTTGAATATATTCCCAGAGCCAATGGAAATATTTTCGCTGCTGACCTAGCATCCCAAACAACCGTGCGTGTTACGGATACATTATTTCCTGAAATATACGAAGCATATGTCGCACAAGATGGAAGCGTGGTTGAGCGCTCTCTTGATACAAATGGAAACATCACAACATTCCTCGGTACAATCCATACGGTGGCTCCGACTGCATCTAACGCCACAACAAGTGCACATCTATCGCTCAGTGGGGCATATACCGCACCAAATGCACTTCAGTTTGCATTAAATGCAAAGACAAAAACATATATATACACCGCTGCAAACCCAACAGGTGGAGCAAGCTTGTATTCACAGGGCTGGAATGATGCAAAGCCAGTTCTTATTACATCGCTTCCTCTCAAGAGCTGGGTGCCAAGTATACTTACTGACGGCAGAATCTTTCTTACCCAGAGTCCGGCTGACAATATCCCGGGATACAGCTACCAGGTAACATCGACAGGAGTATTAAACCCCTATATGCGGGCGATTTCAGGACTTATGATACTTCCTCGTACTTCTGGAAAGGAGTTTTTGTATAGTAGTTCGGCAAGTGGACTCGTAAACCTTGTCTTCGCAACCAGCAGCACAGGTCTTTTGGTTCCACTATCCACCATTGCGGATAAGTGTGTATGGATGTCTAGTATCGAGCCCGTCGCTTACTGCGCCGTACCAAAAAGCATCACAGACAAAACATATATAACAGACTGGTACCAAGGCCTTGTTCATACCAGTGATGAGTGGTGGCGTGTTGATTCGGCGACCACAACACGAATCTACGATCCGGTAGGGGATGGTATTGCCTTTGATGTGGAAAATCCGCAAATGGATCCAACCGGCAATTTTATTGTATTTAGAAACAGAACCGATCAATCATTATGGGCATTACGTGTGACACAATAGAGATATGAAACTTATATATACATCAATCAAAATCTGCCTCGTTGTGCTTTTGGTAAGTTTTACCGGGGTGAATTACACTGCACACGCGCAAGCAACACCTTCAACTTCAGAAACACCTAGTAAATTTGTACCGCTGGCAGATTATAAAAATTCTCCGGCCATAAATAGTGCTATAGATGCGCAAGGACTCACACAATATTTGAATGCAATGTTTCGGATCATACTTTCGGCCGGTGCCTTTGCGGCAGTATGCCGAATCACCTGGGCAGGGTACCTGTATATGGGAAGTGCCGACATGTGGAGCAAGAAAGATGTAGCAAAAAAAATGTTCGCGGATTCAATAATAGGTCTTTTGATTCTATTTGGCGTGTATTTGATACTTTTTCAGATCAATCCCAATCTTCTAAACCTTGATATTTTGAAGACACTGAATACAGTTAAAACCGCGACTGTTGGCCCTTAATAACATCCAAACAGTGTTGTTAAGCGACGTATTTGATAACTACACGGCGGTTAAAACCTTCTCCCTGAGACTCGGTTCGTACCTTAGGTGAATCTTGTAGTGTTGTATGCACAATAAGACGCTCATAGGCGCTCATGGGTGCCAATTCGACGTCATATTGAAACGAGCGTGCGCGATCAGCCATCATCATTGCGCGTGACTCTAAATCCTTTATCTGTGCAATTCGTTTGCCTCCAATATCGACGAGAAATGAAAATCTGTCTTCATTGCCTGGTGCGGTAGGGGATGCAACAGTATTTTTTTCAACTATCTTTTTGACGAGGTGGTCGAGCGCATTAATGACATCTGGATTGTTTGCAAACAAAGCAAGATCAGCTTCGGGGATTTGTATAGAAAATATATGCTGTCCTGCAACGGTAGTTTCCTCAACAGGAAGTTCCTCGTGGCCAATATTAGAGAAAATATTGAGAATAATTGCTTTTACATCTCCATTCATCGACTCACTATACCTGTCCGCTAGTCATTGGTAAAGCGACGCCCAGAAAGAAGTTCCTGTATGATCATACAGATATTGCTTGCTGTGTAATACAAGGCCGCGGCGGACACTAGTGTATATCCTGCAACAGCAATGATAAGAGGAAGGACAAAACGGGCCTGAAGATCAAAGCTTTTTGCCATTTCGTCAGAAAGCGATGCTTCTGTTGCTGTCTTTACGCCGCGTGGACCCATCGAGAGTCGGGTATATGCAAACTGGGTTAATCCTGCAGTGACCGCGAGGAAGATATTGTGACTATTTGCCATATTCCAAATTCCTAAAAACTCCATGTTTACCATTTTTGGAACTGCTACAAACGAATAGAGAAAATCAGTATTTATGACGGGAAATCCCGCACGTGCAAACACAAAATAGAGTCCAAGAAGTATTGGGAGCTGCAATAATACGATGCCAAAACTAGCAAATGGGTGCACATTATTTTCTCGATAGAGCTCGAGAATAGCCTTAGTTTCTGCCGTCTTGTCTTCTTTGTGCAATTCACGAAGTTTTGCAACTTCTGGCGTGATACGCTTCATTGCAATTTGTGTCTCGATTGCTTTACGCGAAAGAGGAAACAGAATGATTCGCACAATAATAGTAAGAATTACTATAGCAATTCCTATATCATGGTTTGGAACGAGGGAAACGAGGTATACGAGCGCATTATAGAGCGGCGCGTATATTACTAGGTGAAAAATGGATGCAATCATATATATTTTATACTATATCACGAGAGAGTCTGTAAAAATGACTGGACTTCGTTCATTAGTACATCATGCGGTACCGTAGCCACTGTCTTTAGGGGATATAGAACAATAAAATAGGAGTGGACTGGGGGAGAAACGTGTTGTAATGCTGCCCGCATTCGGCGTTTAATACGATTGCGGTCAACTGCATGACGAGCTATTTTCTTTGATACAACAGTCGCGTATTGCGTAGGGGCGCCATCAACGGATGGGCAAAATATCGCAGAAAATAACGCTGTACGCACGCGGCGAGTCTTGCTTTTGAGTACTCGCTCGATATCGGCACGTGTCATGCGTGACTTCTGAGTCATTATACAGACGCCGAGAGTTTTGATCGGCCCTTTGCACGACGTCGGGCGATCATTGCGCGACCTCCAACAGTTGCAGATCGAGCTATAAAACCGTGAGCCTTCGCTCGCTTTTGTTTCTTTGGTTGATAGGTTCGCTTCATACCAAGCACTATATCTCAAAAATCAAATATATCAAGCAGGGCAGGCTGGTAGCTATCCACACGATATGCACAGATTTGATTACGATCCGAAAGGTTGGTTTTATATTCTAAAGTGCGTATAATTGCATCACCTGCGTATGATAACTAATAATGAACTCTGGCAAAACGCACTTGTACACATCGAGCTTGAAACTTCACAGGCTAGTTTCAAAACATGGTTCCGAAATATATCGATACTTAACCACGAGGACGGGACCGTGCAGCTCGCCGTTCCATCAAAGATAGTAAAGGAGTGGCTGATGGAAAAGCACCATAAAGTAATTCTTTCAGCGCTCCGCAATCTTGATAACTCGATTCGAGCCATAGAATATTCAGTGCATCGCGTGCAGCCGCATCTTGATGCAAAAAAACAGCAGCAGCCAGTAGGGAACACCTCGCTTGATCTTCAAAAGCTTTATATAGATAAGCGTGACAACCTCAACCCTCGATATACCTTTGACACCTTTGTTGTCGGAGCCTTTAATCAGCTTGCGTTTGCTGCCTCAAAGGCCGTCTTGGAACATCCTGGGGCACTTTATAATCCATTGTTTATATATGGATCTACTGGATACGGAAAGACACATCTTACTCAATCGATAGGAAATCAGTTTAAGAAGACGCATTCAAACAAAAAAGTCATTTATATAACCTCGGAAAAGTTTGCTATTGATTACATCAACTCAGTCCGAAGTGGTACGGCCAACAACTTTAAGAATCAATACCGTCAATATGATGTTTTGATCATGGATGATATTCAATTTATTGCTAGCACCGAAAAAACCCAAGAAGAACTTTTTCACTTGTTTAACGCACTTCGAGACAACAACAAACAGATTATTTTTTCTTCCGATAAACACCCAATGCTCATGCCGGGATTTGAAGAACGGCTTAAGGGTCGATTTGTTGGGGGAATGATCGCTGAGATTACCGAGCCGGACATAGAATCCCGTCGAAGTATTATTTGTGCAAAGCTCGAGGCACATGGTTTTTCTATTCCAAAGGATGTGGTAGATTTTATCGCTGACTCCGTGCGTGGAAATATTCGAGAAATCGAGGGTGTGCTTAATATGATTGAGTGCAAATCGCAGCTTAAGGGTAAGCCAATAACAATTTCTGATGTGAGAACCCTCATTAAACACACCATGAAGCAGCAAAAGGGTGTGTCTGTAGAGGAAGTGGTTCGTCGAATCGCGCAATATTATAATATTGCAGAGAAAAGCATCTACGAAAAAACCCGAAAGAAGGAAGTTGTACGCCCACGCCAAATAATTATGTATATCCTGCGTGAGGAGTTTAATATTTCGTTTCCTACTATTGGTGAAAAGCTTGGTGGGCGAGACCACACGACGGTTATTCATTCGTGTGAGAAAATTAAAAAGGAATCTTTAATAAGTAATGTTCTGGAACAAGAGCTTGAGCATGTCCGTGCATTAGTGCATGTATAACCTGTGGATAGCGTATGTATAAGATGAGTATGACTACTGAATTCCATGTTTATAACTTAGGTAATCAAGAGAAATATTTTTTCACTTATTAAAAAATCGACTTAGTATGTGCTTATACACACCGCTATCCCCAACTGAACTTCTCAAACCATCCAAGCAGGGAAGTGAATTATGTACTTATCACCATATCCCCACATATAGTAGTAATACTCTTTTTTAAAAATAAATTAAATTATATGAACTTCTCAACAACAACCAAACAATTACTTAATGCAGTACTGATGTGTGAGAAGATCGTCGGAAAGAAAGAATCACTCCCAGTACTTTCATGTATCGTATTTGAAAGCAAAAACAATACAGTTAGCATTCAGGCAACAAATCTCGAATCGACCATCAAGTCGGTAATCCCAGCACAGGTAACTACAGAAGGCATTATCGCAATACCCGCTCATATCCTTTCCCAAACACTTCGCTCGATTCAGGGTGAATCAATTACCTGCACCGTTGAAGATGAAAATTTTGTAATCAAATCACAAAAATCACACAGTGTTATAAAAGCAATTTCGCACGCGGAATTTCCGCTTTTACAATCAGACACAGTGGTCACAAACACTAATACAATTGAAAAGAATACACTCCTTTCTGGAATACGATCAGTTGTATACTCGGCATCTCCCTCGATGATTCGCCCTGAATTAGGAAGTATTTGTATGTTATCGAACGATACGGACTTTATCTGTGTCGCAACAGACTCATTTCGTTTGGCTGAAAAAACCATCAAACAAACGGCCGTTGCCGAAAATACCGAAATTTTAATTCCGCTCAAATATACACTCGAGTTATTGCATGTACTCGAACATATTCAAGAGGATTCTATTGAATGGAAGGTTGTCGAAGATTCCTACATTGTTTTCCAGGGACCAGGCCTTTATTATTCGACACGGGTAGTAGACGGTCATTTTCCACAATATAAGGAAATTATTCCAAAGGACACCAATACTGAAGTTGTTGTTTTAAAGGGTGATTTTACTGATGCACTCAGAAAAGCCCGAATATTTTCAGGAGTAGAACAATACGTAGGCTTTCATGTCTATCCAAACCGAAAAATATTCACCATTACCGCACAAAGTAACGAAATAGGTGAAATGTCAGACTCGATTGACGCAGCGATTACAGGAGAAGACATTGATATTAAATTTCACATTACATACCTAGCAGATTGTCTGTCATCTATTGCGTCTGATTCCATTATCTTAACGTTTGCAGGAGTAGGAAGACCCGTTGTTATTAAAGGGGTTTCTGATGCATCCTTTCGTTATCTTGTGATGCCTCTCAATCGCTAAAATTTGACCTATTGAACAGAAAAGTTAACGGTCTGAGTCTGTAGACCTGTAGCTGTTTGAATTGCTGCTGTGAGCGTCGCAGGTCCTTTCTTGAGAAGATTTACGATAACGGCATATGGTGGTTTGTCGGCCGATCCAACAGTGGCACCGTTGATCGAATAAGTAACTCGAGTCACAGTTCCCGCACCTCCGCTCGCAAGAATGGTAAGTGGATACTGTGATGAAATAACTGCACCTGATGTCGGCGATGTAATTTGAAAGGCCTCGGACGATGGAGAGATGATAGAACTTCCGTCACCCGTTCCTCCCGGGATATTAAATTGTGGCGAAACACCAACTCCTCCGTTTGCAGCAAGCCAGGCTTGGACTCCATAATCCCAATACGCCGCCTGACCATCGGCCCAAGGATTTGTTGGTGCAGGACCGCGCGGGTTACTTTTTTGGACCCAGAAAAGAATATCGTGAACTCCTTGCGAAGGATTTGGATTCCAGTTACCAACCAAGGCTGGTGGAAGACTTGCCGGATCTGCTTCGGGCGCTGGTTTTGGAAAAGCTACCGAAGGATATTTTTGAATAACCGCTTCCATAATATCGTGCCACATCGGTGCCACAATAAATGCCGCAATCTTTTTTACCATTGGAGTGTTGTTGTTGTTTCCTGCCCATGTTCCAACTACTGCAGAGTCCGTATACCCAATAATCCATGCATCGCGCGAATCATTGGTGGTTCCAGTTTTATCTGCAACATCTGCGTCTTTGAAATTAAGTGGGCTGTCTACACCAAATTCAGGAATTCGAGCTACATTATCCGACAAAACATCTGATATTTCACGGGTAATTTGCGAATCGATCACCCGCGTTGGTACTGATTGATAGGATTCAAGTATATTTCCTGCGTTATCCTGCACTTCGAGAATTCCGGTTGAAGGATTCCGCACTCCGTCATTTGCAAATACTCCGTATGCTCCCGTCATTTCGAGAAGACTTACTTCGCCGCCGCCCAGTACGAGGGTAAGACCGTACTGACCTGGATCTCCAAGCGAGGTAATGCCAAGAGACTTAGCTGTCGCAATGGAATCACTAATTCCCGTGAGATAGAGTGTTTTAACAGCAGGAATATTTTCCGATTGAGCGAGAGCATTTCGCAGAGTCATTGGACCTTTATATGATCCGTCGTAGTTACCTGGTGAATAGCATGGTGGTGTATCGTTTGTGATGTCCGATGGGGAACAGGATGTAGAAAACTGCGTCTGTACATCAAAGACCACCGTCTCAGGTGTGTATCCTTTTTCGAATGCAGTAGCATACACAAATGGCTTGAAACTTGAACCAGGCTGTCTTTCGGCGAGTGTTGTATTAACCTGTCCATCGATCGAATTATTAAAATAATCTTTTGAACCCATCATCGCAAGGATCTGACCGGTCTTTGGGTCTACGACTACTGTTCCAGTATTCGAAGCGTTGAAATCTTTTTGCATGCCCGGCGAATACTTCTGTACCACAGATTCGACTTTTTGTTGCAGATCATAATCAAGCGTTGTTGTGACGCGGAGTCCACCGCTCATGACGGCGTCAACACCATACTTACTTTCGAGATATTCCTGAATATAAAAAACAAAGTGAGGAGCCTTTATTCCACTTGCGCCGGCACTTTTGAATGTAACCGTTTCCTTTGTAGCTTGTTGATATTGTGCATCCGTAATATATCCCTGCTCTTTCATCTTTTCGAGTACCAAGTTTTTACGTGCGTCGAGTGCATCGCGGTGGTTACCGTTAGGAGAATAATAGGTCGGAGCTTGCGGCAACGCTGCAAGGTAGGCTGCTTGTGCGAGGTCTACATCTTTTGCTGAAACGCCAAAAAAATACTGTGCTGCCTCCTCTACGCCATAGATGGTGCCGCCGTAGGGAGATTCATTCAAATACGTATTAAGAATTTCATCTTTCGTGTACACGCGTGTAAGACGTACCGAAAGAATAATTTCTTCGATTTTACGTGTAATCGTTTTACTTTGGGTAAGCAGCGCGTTTTTAACAACCTGCTGTGTAATTGTTGAGGCACCCTGTGTATATCCGCCCGAGGTAATGTTTACCAAAATTGCCCGAAGAATCGAAAGGGGCTTGAATCCTACGTTTTCATAAAAGGTTCGGTCTTCAATCGAAATCGAAGCCTGTCTAATCCAGGGGTTAATCGAAGCAAGAGGCACCGAAGTTCGGCGTACGGAACCGTTCACATCGTAGAGGACGATCGTACCGGTACGATCGTAGATTTTTGTGGATTGAGAAACTGCTCGCGACCCAAAATTATTGATTGAGGGGATTGGAATTACGGATGCCCATAAAATAATACCGCCAAGAATAAAAAAACCAGCAGCGATAACAGCTAAAATGGTCAACTCAGCAATAAAAATAAATCTGCGAACTCCCGCATGTGGGCTTTGTCGCATTCGACGAATTCTTCGTGGCATAGTCTATCTATTCTATCGCTTAATATATTATTTCCCTAACGTTTTATCCCGCGACTGTGTGCAAGGTGAGTGATGCCAATTGCAATGGCATCATATTCGTCGTCATGCTTAATTTCTTTTTCAATATGCACAAGCATGCGAACCGTTTGAATGATTTGCTGTTTGTCAGCTCCTCCCCATCCCGCTGTTGCACTTTTTACCTGCATTGGCGTATATTCCGAAACTGGTATGTCGCGCGTAGCGGCAAGCGCGATGAGTGCTCCACGTACCTCGGCAACTTGCATCGCTGTTTTTTGGTTATTAGTAAAAAAAAGCTTTTCGATAGCAAATGTGTCTGGGCCGTACTCTTCAAATATATGGAGGCATTCCGTAACTATTGCTGCTAGCCTTTCGGGGAAAGCATCCTTTGAGGATGTTTCGATACAGTTGGAATAGATGACACGTTCTCTATCGCCGCCATTTTTTTCGACTACGGCAATGCCGCAGCGTCCATATCCAGGGTCAATTGCCAGCACTTTCATGTTCGCATCATACCATTTGGGGTACTATGGGCCTGTGTTACACGATACAAATCAATTACAGAGTTCGGAATATACGCTTGTCCGAAGCCGTCGTTCCCGCTCACTTCGAATAATGGTGGATATTGATGGTGTGGTACGAGTTACTGCGCCAGTACTCCTATCGAAAAATTATGTTGACGCATATGTACGCAAACATGGTGCCTGGATTTATAAGAGACAGCAGCAAGCCTCACAAAGAAACATTATAAAAGTTCCAAAAAAAGATATTCCTGTTTTAAAAGAGAAGACAGCTCGCATCATTAAAGACCGACTTGGTTACTTTGCCGCGCAATATGGATATTCATATAAGAAAGTGAGCATACGAGATCAAAAGACTCGGTGGGGGAGCTGCTCGCGCAGTGGCAATCTTAATTTTAATTACAAAATAGCGCTGCTTCCCGAAAAACTCATCGATTACATTGTTATTCATGAACTTTGCCACCTCAAAGAACTGAATCATTCAAAGAATTTTTGGAATTTAGTTGCACGAGCATGTCCAGAGCATCTCCTTTTAAGAAAGGAGCTGCGGCGTACGCATATTGTAACGAGGTGATTATTCGGCGTTGGTATACACCTCTTCGACATCATCATTATCGTCCAATGCGTCGAGTAGTTTCATGAGGGCGTCTTCATCTTCGGGTGTTTCAACCTTGACCATGGTTAGCGGCACGTAACCCTCACCAGTTTTTTCAAATGCCCACAGTGCCGAACCGACAGCGGCAAGAGCAACACCATGAAGTGAGAGAAGGTGTTTAATTTCTTGTGCTGTGCGATTACGACTGTCGGTAAGTGTATTGATGATAATGGCAACACCACCTGGGCCATATGCTTCGTATGTTATGGATTCTGTTGCAGCAGCATCGCTCGATACACCTTTAGTGATTGCTCGTTCGATGGTTTCTTTTGGCATATTGGCTTCGCGCCCCTTATCGATCCAAGTACGAAGAGCTGGAGACGTTGTATCTCCGCCTGATTTTTTGCTTTCTACCGTAATGCGCCGCGAAATAGTTGTCCAGAGTTTGCCGCGCCGTGAATCGGTTATTGCCTTTTTGTGCTTAATTTGCGCCCATTTGTTATGTCCCGACATATGAATAGTATATAAGATTTCAATAGTCGCCGCATTCCCCCTGACCTTCTCAGCACTCACGGTATAAGTTTGCAGAGACTCTCGGAAGGCGACGGCCTGAGAGGGAACTGATTTTTCAGTAGAAAAATACAGTGTGCTCTGCAAACTTATACCGTGAATGCGCCTCTTTTTTCCTGTACAATACAAACATGTTTAGACACGAATTTCTCGTCCGCATCTGCGCTGTCGTTCTTGGTGTCAACGTTGGTGCGTGGGCAATATCAGTTGGAGTGACTCCCGGATCTCCAACCTCGGCAATTTCTATTCCCATTACACCGGCAGGCATTCAGGCAGAATCACTCTCTGCAGGCGTGGCACCGGCAACACTAGCTGAGCCAAATTTTCCCTCCCAACCTGTTCAACAAATAATAGAATCAACGAGTACATCGACATCTACTCCACAATAGTGCAAGATGCAGGGACCAGGCACTATGACACGAGAAAAAGTCTATATCTATGGAAAGCATGCCCTCACCGAGGCCATTGAAACGGTACCCCATATTATCCAAAAGGTTTTTCTTGCTCCAGGTGCGTTGCCCCCACAAATAACCGCCCGACTCAAAGAACTGAACATTAATGTTGGTCCGCTCAGCGGCCAGGCAGGTGTTGCAAAAGACGCCAATCATCAAGGAGTCATTGGAGTAATTGATACATCAAAGCTTGTTATCTCATTTGAAGATTTTTTAAAGAAGGTTGAGGTTACACCTCATACCGCATTGGTTTTGATGGACGAACTTCAGGATCCACACAACGTGGGTGCGATTATCCGTAGTGCAGCTGGGTTTGGAATATCCGGAATACTCATGCCCGAGCGCAACCAGGTGCAAGTTACCGGCGCGGTAGTGAAGACATCTGCGGGAATGGCGTTTCGTGTACCGATTGTTTCTATTGGAAATGTAAACAATGCAGTACGAGCTCTCAAGGAAAAAGGTTTTTGGATCTATGGTCTCGCGATGAAAGGTGCAACCAATCTGCATGATGAGAAATTTAATGCACCTGCTGTATTTGTGGTTGGAAACGAAGGCGAGGGGATTCATCAGAAAACACTTGAGCATTGCGATGTAAAACTTAAAATCCCAATGCATGCACGCACCGAGTCACTAAACGCAGCCGTCTCAACTGCCGTCGTGTTGTACGAATGGTCCCGACAACACCCGCAGGCACTTTCATAATATGTTGCTACAAAAAGAACTCATCACAAAAAAGTGGGCAGACTACGAGCTCATTGATTCGGGTAATGGAGCAAAGCTTGAACGATTTGGGGATATCATCCTTGATCGTCCGGAAACACAGGCACTTTGGAAGCCAATAACTGATTCATGGAAAGAGGCATCAGCTCGCTACTCGCATACCGATGGAAAGGGTTTGTGGCACATGATAAAAAGTGCGCCAAACGAATGGACTATTAAGTGGAATGCTATGTCGATGGAGCTGAGTAAGACTAATTTTAAACACGTCGGGATTTTTCCTGAACAAGCTGCAAACTGGGAATGGATTAAGAACCAAGTTGAGAAACTTGAATCACCAAAGGTACTCAACCTTTTTGGGTATACCGGTGCGGCGAGTATTGTTGCGGCGCTTGCTGGTGCGAAGGTGACTCATGTCGACGCCTCCAAACAGTCACTTGATTGGGCGCACAAAAATGCAGATCTTTCAAACGTGCCTGAGGAGGGAATACGCTATATTCCAGATGATGCCATGAAATTTGTGGCTCGTGATGTACGCCGAGATGCAAAGTATGAAGGAATTATTCTTGATCCGCCTGCGTTTGGTCGCGGACTCAAAGGAGAAGTATGGAAAATAGAAGAAGATTTAATTAAGCTTGTTGAAACAACAAAACAACTCTTGAGTGACAAGCCAGGTTCTTTTTTTCTACTCAATGGCTACGCTGCCGGCTATTCTGCAACTGCTTTTAAACAACTCGTCGAAGGTGTTTTTGGTGAAGTAAGTGGGGAATACGGCGAATTGCACATTGCTGAATCAAGCGGTGAGCGAACATTACCGACAGGAATCTACGTTCGGTTTGTACGATAGTTACACCAATTTTCCTTGAGCACTTTCTGGGACATCATAACCAATGTGGGTATAACCTTGTGAAGTGACGACACGGCCGCGGGGAGTGCGTTCGATGAGGCCGATTTGCATAAGATATGGCTCATGCACCTCCTCAATAGTTGCCTCCTCTTCTGAGAGTGTTGCAGCAATACTTTTTAGACCGACGGGTCCGCCATGAAATTTGTCGATTATTGTCGAGAGAATGTCGCGGTCGGTTTGATTGAGACCAATTTCATCTATTTCCAACAGCGCAAGCGCCTTTTTAATCGTCTTTACCGAGAGCGGTTCTTGGTTTACGTCTGCAAAGTCTCTTGCGCGCTTAAGCAAGTAGTTTGCAGTACGAGGTGTCGCTCGACTGCGCCGAGCTATTTCCATAAATGCATCCTGATCGGCTTCGATATTCAAAATACGTGCAGACCTGCGAAGAATTTCGGCGATTTCCTCGTGGGAATAATAAGCAAGCCGGAACGTTCCGCCCGAAAAGCGACTTCGCAGCGGTGCACTCAACATCGAGATGCGTGTTGTTGCTGCGATGAGAGTAAACGGAGGAAGTTCAAGCTGTACCGTGCGGGCTGCTGGACCTTTACCGATAATAATATCGAGTACGCCTGCTTCGAGCGCAGGATACAAAATTTCTTCGATGTTTCGGTTTAAGCGGTGAATTTCGTCAATAAACAATACGTCACCAGGGGAGAGGTTGGTAAGAATTGAGGCGAGATCTCCCACGCGCTCGATCGCGGGCCCAGATGTTGCACGAAGTGATGAACCAATCTCTTTGGTAATGAGATGTGCGAGCGTTGTTTTGCCAAGTCCTGGTGGACCATACAAAAGAACGTGCTCGGGCTGATGACCGCGGCCTTTTGCAGCAGAAAGAAGGATTCTCAGGTTCTCTTTGATGGTTGGCTGCCCAATATATTCGGTCCATGATTCAGGACGCAGTGCCTGATCGAGGGATCGCATCCCAGTTTCTTTTTTTGGCTGCGTGTTTGGTATATTTGTGTTCATATGATCCTCTATTGACAAATGAAATAGATATGCTATACTCCCTCAAGTTGTCGAGCGATCGACACTTCTTTTGTTTAAAAGCAGCAAGATTTTCAGACCGACGTACTTCACTACGGACGAGACAGTTTTTATATTTATATAAAGGCTTTCTCCATCCCTAAGTCATGGTGCACCTTTTCTTACAGAAAGCTCGGTCTGAAAATCTTGCTGCTTTTCTAGTACAAACAGTATCACCCCATTCCTTCTGTGCAAGATTTTTCTGTGGTGTAAAAACATCTCCGTATTTTTGAAAATACGGAGATGTTTTTTGTCAATCTATGCATGGTTTTATCCCTTTATGTACGCTTCAAGGGAATCGTCGTGCAAATCAACGACGCGGCCAAGTTCTTCGAGTGAAGTAACGCCTTGCAAAATTTTGATAACACCATCTTGTGACATGCGGCGAATATTTTGTGGACGAGCTGCAAGCCAGATGGTGCGTTCACTCGCACTCTCGCGGATAGTGCTTTCAATTGCATGATCCATCAAAATAACTTCGACAACAGAGATTCGGCCCTTGTATCCAAGACCGCGGCACTTCTCGCAACCTTTTGGCATGAACATTACTCCGCGATTCTCTGGAATTCCTTCTGGGTGTGGAATGTTGGTAAGTAATAAATCAACAAGCTTTTTTTCGTCGCCGGTTATTTCAACTTGTATGCGGCAATGAGGACACAAGCGACGAACCAAACGCTGTGCCATCGCAACAGTAAGTGATGCTCCCAAAATATCGGGAGATACACCCATACCCATAAGGCGGGGGAATGTTCCCGCGGCGTCATTGGTATGCAAGGTCGAGAATACGAGGTGACCGGTGAGGGACGCCTGCACCGCAGTTTCCGCAACTTCGTTATCTCGGATTTCACCCACCATAATAATGTCCGGGTCTTGTCGGAGTGTACTTCGCAAACCTGCTGCAAATGAATAGTCTCGTGATACCTGCGTCTGCACTACACCGTCAAGGTGGTATTCGATAGGATCTTCAATGGTAATGATTTTGACTTCGGATGATCGAACACGATTAAGGAATGCGTAGAGTGTGGTTGTTTTACCAGATCCGGTCGGACCAGTATTGAGAATCATACCGTTTGGTTTTTCAATTTCACGATTGAAGATATCCATGAGGTACGTATCAAAACCAAGCGCTTCCATTGGAAGTGCAATAGTTGAAGGATCCAAAATACGCATAACAATCGTTTCGGCATATGCGCCCGGCAAAACACTGGCGCGAATCTCGATTTCTTTTTCCTTGACCACAATCGAAAATCGTCCGTCTTGAGCGGCATTTTTTATATTCAATTTCAAGCCAGACAACAGTTTGAGTCGGGACGACATAAGTCGGTACGTTTCAAAATCAAATGAGGCAACGGCAAGCAAAACGCCGTCCAGTCGATATCGCATGTTGACTCCCTTTTCTTCAGGCTCAAGGTGAACGTCAGAGGCACCAAGCCCAAGCGCTCCCGCCATAATAATTTCGAGGATGCGAGAAATACGATGGCTATCCTTTGCTGTAATATGAATTTTTATTTCAGAGCGAACGTCTTCAATAGTCTGAAGCTTGGCAAGCATCTCGGTGATAGTTGTTGCCGAAAGGGTAAGTACGCCTGCTTCAGTTTCTGCAGCATACGAAATATCTTTGTAGCGCTCCCATGCGTGCTCTAGGGACGCGGTCGAAACAATGTATCTTCGCACCGCGTAACCAAGTCGTTCGAGGCCGTGTGCTACTTCGAGTGCATCAGTTCGCTCGGGTGCACGCATCGCAAGCAAAATTGTTTTGTTAACTTTGCTAAATGCCGCAATGTCGCAGTTTCTTGCGGTCGCCTCGGGAATGAGACGGAGCGCGTCAGTATCAATTGAGTGTGATGAAAGATCGATAAATTCTATTCCATATTTTTGAGAAAGCATTTGTGCCAACTCTTCTTCCTCCTTTGCGCGTAGCTCATGAAGACGTTCATCCTGCTTGGTTTCATTAAACTGCATCATGCAGATATTGTAGCACTCGGTAAACACTTTCTGATATAGTAACTCGTATGTTAGACAGAGAAGGATTTGAAGAGCAGGCAAAAACAATAGCTCAATCGCTCACTCTGCAGCAGCATGCAACCATTCTCGCACTTCACGGTGACTTGGGTGCAGGCAAAACGACACTTGTTCAAATAGTTGCCCATGAGTTTGGAGTTACAGAAGTAGTAACGAGCCCGACCTTTGTCATTATGAAAAAATACGCACTATCTACCGGCCCATACAGCACACTTGTTCATATAGATGCATATCGTTTAAAAAACAGCCACGAACTCGAAGTGCTCGGATGGAGCGATATAGCCGAAGACCCAAAAAATCTTATTTGCATCGAATGGCCCGAACGAGTGGAAGCATTAGTGCCGTCTTCTGCAAGGAGTCTCACGTTTACATTTGTCGATGAAGATCACAGAATGATTTTTGGCTAAAAGCTTGCTTACTGCGCAAATCCTCCTCTCGCGGTACAATGGTGGCAATGAAGCTGTCTTCCAAAAAACGAGTCGTCATACTGGACTCTCATGCAATATTGCATCGTTCATACCATGCAATACCAGGACTTGCGACCACCAGCGGTGAGCCAACGGGGGCATTGTTTGGCGTAGCGTCGATGCTGTTGCGTATCGGAAAGGATTTGAAACCCGATTACGTTATTGCCTGTCGAGACCTTCCGGGAGGAACATTTCGTAATACGCAGTTTGCAGACTACAAAGGTACGCGAGCACAAATAGACGATGCCCTGATTTCGCAATTGAAAAAAGCACCCGAGGTGTTCAAAGCTTTTGGTGTTCCTGTATACGAAGCACCCGGATTTGAAGCTGATGACTGTGTAGGTACTATTGTGTACCAGCTGCGTGATCGGGATGACCTTGATATTGTGATTGCGACAGGGGATATGGATACGCTACAGCTCGTGCGTGACGGTGTATCGGTGTATACATTTGGAAAAGGAATCTCAGAAACAATTACCTACGACCGAGATCGAGTGATCGAGCGGTATGGTTTTGGGCCCGAGCATGTTATTGACTACAAGGCGCTACGAGGAGATCCGTCGGATAATATTCCCGGTATCAAAGGAATTGGAGAAAAAACAGCAACCGACATGATCGTCAATTTTGGGTCGATCGACAATATCTACAAGACACTTGAAAAGAACGAAGACTTGCTTATAAAAGCGGGAATAAAGGCGCGTATGGTAGAACTTTTAAAAAACGGCAAAGAAAGTGCCTACATGTCATATAGTCTTGCAACGATTCGTCACGATACACCCATCACGTTTACATTACCGCCAGAAGAGTGGCGTGTTTCGGATCATATTGAAACGGCGATGGCATTATGCGAAGAACTTGAATTCAATTCCTTTAAAACACGTCTACAGGCACTGGCCAAACAAGAGGCAAGCAAAAATCAAACTTCATTTGGCGACATGTTTGATAGCGCTGCGACAGATGAGGAAGTTGTGAAGGAAGATGTTGATCCGGATTTACTCAAAGAAGCATCGGTAGGCTTGTGGCTGTTGCGATCTGATATTTCCAACCCGTCGCTTGAGGATGTGTTGTTGGCGACCAAGAAAAAAACATTCAAAGAAGCCTACGAATATATTTTTGAAGAAATCAAAAAGACCGGCCGACTTCAGGAGGTATATGACACAATTGAAAAGCCGTTGGTTGCTATCGTCGAGCGCATGCATACTGATGGGGTTCGTGTTGATGTGCCGTATCTTAAGACCTTGTCCGTGGAATACAGTAAGGAATTAAAAAATATAGAAAAACGCATTCACAAACATGCAGGACATGAATTTAATATTAGTTCACCAAAACAGCTCGGCGTCGTTTTGTATGACGAACTTGGTCTTACGCTCGAAAAACAAAAAAAGACCGCAAGTGGTGCACGTACTACGCGAGAAGAAGAGCTTCTCAAGATGGCAGGACAGCATCCTATTATTGATGACGTGCTCGCGTACCGTGAACTTTCAAAATTACTTTCAACTTACATAGAAAAAATCCCGGCACTCGTTGAAACCGACGGCCGTCTTCATGCGTATTTTTTACAAGCTGGAACCACAACAGGGCGCATGGCGAGCGAGGCACCAAATTTGCAGAATATTCCAATTAAAACTGACTATGGCCGCCGGATTCGAGGGGCATTCAAGGCAGAAGAGGGTGCGGTCTTGGTCTCGCTCGACTATTCACAGGTTGAACTGAGAATCGCTGCAGCCATTTCGGGTGACGAAAAACTTATCAAGACATTCCAGGAAAATCAGGATGTACACACGGCAGTTGCGAGTGAGGTGTTTGCAGTTGTGCCGCAAAATGTAACCAGTGATATGCGACGCAAGGCAAAAGTTATCAACTTTGGAATCTTGTACGGCATGGGAGTCAACGCGCTACGGGGAAGTTTGGGAAGTGATGTGTCGCGCACGCAAGCATCGGAATTTTTGGACGCTTACTTCAAACAATTTCCAAGACTGCGAGAATATATCGACAAGACAAAATTTGATGCACAAAAAAACGGCTACACCGAAACATTGTTTGGTCGTCGTCGATATTTTGCAGGATTCAAAACCAATCAGCCTGCACTTATCGCTCAAGCTGAGCGTATGGCTATCAATGCTCCTATTCAAGGAACACAAGCCGACATTATCAAGCTTGCGATGATACAAACATCTCTCATGATTCAAAAGAAATATCCAAAAGAAACAATACGACTGGTTCTTCAAGTACATGATGAATTGGTCTATGAGATTGAAAAGAGTCTCGCGCCACAAGTGACGAAAGAGATTAAACATATAATGGAACATATTGTTGCGCCAGAGCTGTTGGCAGACGTTCCTTTGATTGTGGACGCAGCCGTGGGCCCAAGCTGGGGAGAGATGAAAGATATCGAGATGTAAGTGCAGGGTACGCCATATGATGCGTGATACTATGCATGAATGCTGCTCGCCTCGTCGTTTACATTTGGTGCGTACGAGGTTAATCGTCTTCGTTCCGAAATTACTTTTACATATCGAATAAAATTTAAATTCGGAATTACAAAGACGTTTACTGACAGGCTTTTACTACCCAATGTCACCCCAGAATTGTGGGAGCAAGTGCCACAAACAGTCCTCGAGCCAACACTTCAGGCGCTTCTACTGATATTAGGTATTAACTATTGGTGCGCCTTTCCAGCAAGGAATATGAGAATCGAAGGATTTGTGCTCTCCCGTGCACAGGCGGATTTTTGGAATTCAGTTTATTTACATGGACTCAGTGAATTTTTCTATGACATGCAGATAGACTTTCATAATCTGATTGCATTTCCGTACGACGAATCATTTGATGCACTACAGGCGACTCGCTTTGAGCGTCCCAGACGAGCGCTGCTACTAAACGGGGCAGGTAAGGACTCGATTCTTTCTGCTGAAATTCTTAAACAACAGAACATACCTTTCGATCTACTATCAATTTGGCCATCACCGGCACATGATCGGATAGCCACAATCATTGGTGCACAGACTGTCGTAGTTGATCGACGCTATGACCCCTTGTTTGTTGCAATCAAGTCACAGCTAGGCGTCTCCGGCTCGTATCCTTCGGTCACTACTTTTACATTTATTGCCACACTGCTTGCTGAACTTCTTGGTTATGACTCGATACAGATCTCCAGTGAGCGTAGTGCTGATTTTGGTAATCTGACATATCTTGGACTACCAGTGAATCATCAATGGTGTAAATCCACGGAGGCAGAAAAAATGGTTAATGATTATATCCAGCACTTTATAACACCTGGCATTTCGACAAATTCGTTGTTGCGAGAGTACAGCGAACTTGAGATTGTCAGAAGATTTGTAAAGTATCCAGAATATCTTCCTTACGTTACTAGTTGTAATAATTATTTTTGGCTCCCGCGTTTTGTACAACGGCTGTCGCGCACAGGCTATTGGTGTAATAAGTGTCCAAAGTGTATATTTTTGTTTGCATGCTTTTCGGCGTTTTTGCGAAAAAATGAAGTTGTGCGTATTTTTGGAGCGGATTTGTATATGCATACCCGCCTCGCACCACTTTTTAGGCGTATCCTTGGGGTAGAAGGATTTAAGCCACTCGACTGTGTCGGCGAACCTCAAGAAATGATACTCGCAATGCATATGGCGGACTTGCGTAAGGAATACGAAGGAGAGCCTGTAATGCAGCTTTTTAAAGAATACTTTCCGAAAGAATATGATTTTTCTAAACTTGAAACAGAAGTATTGTCTAACGAAACGTAATGTTAATCGAAGCCCATCTTGCTATACTGAGTTATGCTTACCATTTTCTATGGAACCGACAGGGTCAAAGTACGGCAGGCGCTTAATAATGCATTAGCCAAAACTGCAAAAGGAGTATCGGTTGTCCGCATTAGTGACGCGCATACATTAGATGACATATCCTCGGTGCTTATGGGTGGGGGAATGTTTGCAACGCCGCGTGTTGTAGTATTTGAATATATTCTTTCGAGAGATGATATGCGTGAAATGATGGAGAATAGCCTCCAAATTCTTGGTGAGTCGACAGAACAATTTTATTGGATAGAAGAAAAAATCGACGCTGCGACCAAAAAAATGCTTGCAAAGTTTGCCTCGCTCGAGGTGTTTGATCTTCCAAAAAAGAATGCCGCCGCGACTACTATTTTTGCTGTCGCGAATGCACTCAAGCGAGGTGACAAGAAACAATTGTGGATATCATATCAACAGCAGCTCTACGCAGGAGATGCGCCAGAGGCAATTCATGGCGTACTCTTTTGGGCAGGCAAGGATATGCTCGTAAAATCAGGCACTGAAACCGAAAAAAAACGTGCGCGCACCATCGTTGCACAGCTTGCCGAGCTGCCGCACAAAGCACGCCGGCGTGGTGAGGAGCTTGAATATGCACTCGAACGATTTGTGCTCTCATAAACGTGGTATTATATTTTCATGATCAAGCGTTTCGTCCGCACCATCATTTCAATTAGTATAGTATTTTTTTCATGTGCACCGCTTGCAGCAAGTGCAGCCGTTTCGACTGCCCAGGCTGTTGGTATCGGTGCTGCAGGAATTGGAATTGGTGCTGCCGGGGCAAATATCGCAAACATGTTTGGTGCGAATACTGCCGCGGATGCTCAATGTCTTGCAACAAAAAGTTATACAAAAGTATGTAACGCTCCCGCAACAAAGGATGATCCAAAAATCGGAGGATTAAATTGTCCGTGTACTCAAACCACAAATGGATTTTCACAAAGTGGTATATGTATTGCACCGCTTAAGTGTCAGGGTACAAGTTACGGAGGCTTGGGCGGGGGGACGAGTGCTATCGGTGGGAACGCCATGAGCTCGCTCCTCCAGGCAGCAGGACAAATTGTTGGTCAAATGATGAATGGTGGTGGAGCGGGAGGTGGCGCCGGAGGAGCAAGTGATCCGGGACTTAACAGTAATTGTCCAACGATGACAACCGTCAGTGACCCAGCACTATTAAACGGTAATCCGTGCGTTACCTATGTGCCGCCGATTAGTCAAACGTGTACATTACCAGGACAAACCTATTCAGCAATTTCTGGTGGCTGCGTGTGTCCTCCTGGACAGACCGCAACTTTTTTGGGCTGTACCGCTGCTAACCTTACTAATTGTAGTATTACAGGACAAATATTTTCATCGCTCACCAATTCTTGCTCATGTCCTATTGGACAGATCTTGTCTTCAGATGGGCTCAGTTGTAGCGCTAGCCAAATAGCAACTACCTGTACTGTTAACGGACAAGTATTTTCTACTGCTACAAATTCCTGTTTGTGTCCTGCAACGACCACGCTTTCGACAGATGGTCTGAGTTGCGTGAGTGCGAGTCTTAATAACTGTTCAATCAACGGGCAATCATATGCAACCACCACCGGACGCTGTATGTGTCCGCCCGGTAAAACAATTTCTCCCGATGGTACGAGTTGTGTAGTGTTAATAAACAGTGCAACTGCAGATGTTACCGGCACATTTATAATAGTAGGATCATCCACCAACGGTTCCAACGGATCTGCTTTACCGCAGCTCGGCTTTAATCAGGGAAATACGACCGGATATATCGATGAAAACGGAAATAGTGGAACACTGGTTGCACGCAGCTATGATCAAAGTACTAATTCTGAAACTGCAGGATTTTATGGAGCAAATACTTCTGGTAACGGCGTGAGTGCAATGGTAGGAGGATGGTGTCGCACGCGTCCGTGGGCAAATAATTTTCTTGGAACGTTATTCTCGACAACTTTTTTTGACGGCTTGTGTCAATGGGCTGGATACAGCGTTGGAAGTATTCAGGTAGTAAATGTTCCTGTATCGAGCCAAACTACAATACGAGCAACGCCAAAAGTTATTACAAAACCAACGGTCGTCCCTATTGCAACAACAACCCCTCTTATTCCTGCGCGGGTTGATATTTGGGCAGTGCCTCCAAAGGTTTCTCTGGGATCGCGAACTACCATATTTTGGAATACACAGGCTGTTACTAACTGTACCGAAAGTTCGCCTGACGGCAGTTTTCATCAAACAACACTTGCTGGCGGCGGTTCAACCGTGCCATTAACTGGTGCAACAACGTATACGATATCGTGTCTCGACTATCAACAAAACCCGGTGGTTGATTACGTCACGGTGCAGATAGGGCAGTAAGGTCAACTTGAGGACGATTGATTTTATCGTCACGAACACTCGCCTCGGTTGGAATCGCCCTGAATAATTTTTTCGTCGCCACGAAAAAATTTTCTCGGGCCTGGGCTCGCGGTCTCGTCTGCTGACTCGACATCGCTCCGCCCTTCGATTCCAACTCGAAATGTGCATCGGCACATTTCTCGAGCGATATATCATCATGCGTACATGATGATGCTATTTGTCCGCTCGGTTGGAATCGAACCAACGACCCTCTGCTTAAAAGGCAGGTGCTCTACCGACTGAGCTACGAGCGGAAATGATGAGAGAAAATTACCCTCATCGAGGACTATACCATTATTTAGAACATCAAATCAAATGCGAGAGTGCCAGTTCCGCAAATAAAGAGTGCGATAGTAATGATTATAAGGAGTGCATACGAGCTGCGTGAAAGGGGGAAGAGGTATGGATATCTATTTGCAAAAAAGAGATGTTTGATCGCGATGCACAAGCCAAGAAGTGCCATTATTTGTGTGAGGAATCCGACAAACAGCGCAAAGCCGACAACCGCAGTAATAAATGCAGAAAGCCAAACGAGCGATCGGTCTGGTTTTCCGATCAGTGGGAAAGCAACTTTTGTAAAAGCTGTGTCACGCTCACTCATGGTGTATGCGATATAGATAAAAGCAATTCCCGCAGCAGCTCGCAATAATGCGACCGCGAGCGGGGCAAAAACAATCAAATCCGGCCAAATATCGCCTCTCATAGCGCAATCGTAGCATATTGTGTATGGTTAGGCCATGCAAAGTACGGCGCTCCTCTTACACAATATTCGAAGTGCACACAACGTCGGTTCACTGTTTCGTACGTCGGACGGGGCAGGTATTAGTCATGTGTATTTGAGCGGGTACACTCCATTGCCGATTGACACCCTGGGTCGGGTGCAAAAAGAGATTGCAAAAACTGCGCTCGGTGCCGAAAACAACATTCAATGGACACATACAAAAAATGTAACGAGTCGTATTACGCAATTAAAAAAAGAAGGATGGCATATTGTCGGAATCGAACAAGCAAAAAACGCAATTGATTATAGATTGTTCACCCCCAAAGAAAAAACACTTTTTATTCTTGGAAACGAAGTGCTTGGAATTTCAGCGAGTCTCTTGCAGCAATGTGACACTATTGTCTCCATTCCAATGCACGGCGCAAAGGAGTCGCTCAACGTCTCGATCGCTGGCGGCATCGTTCTGTTTCAATACGCAAAATAGTATTTAATTTTGCTGCACATCTCCTGTGGAATCGAGAGGGACATTGTCGTAATCATGACTTCCTTGAATATACACGTCTGTATCAGGAGCCTGTCCGTCACTTGAAGAAGCGTTTGTGGTGCTTGCGAGCGTAGGAAAAAAGGAAGGTGTTCCAGGAAGGGTAAAGTAAAGGCCTCCTGAATATGCTCCCTTCAATGCGTACTGTACCGGATTATAATAGTGTGGAATTGCTGCTTTTATTTTTTGAAACCCGCCGCCGAATAACCATAAGAAAATAAACAGCCCGACAAAAAACAATCCGAGAGCGATGAATATACGTACTACCATATCGAGAACTGTATCATGTTTTTATAGCTAATTTGCGTAGTTCCTCACGGGCGACAAGCGAGTCACTCCAAGGGATTTTGCTGCCGTTTGGGCCGCAGATGCATGGATCGGTGCCTTTTCCACTTATCAGAACAGCGTCTCCAGCCTTAGCATGGGAAAGTGCGAGCGCGATTGCTTCACGACGATCCATTATGATTGTCGGTGTACGAGTCATGCCTTTTGCAAGCATTGCAACAATCTTTTGAGGGTCTTCATCGTATGGATCTTCGTTGGTAAGAATGAGTTCGTCGCAATAAGAGTCTGCAATACCGCCCATAACCGGGCGCTTCCATACATCGCGTCCTCCGCCGGTTGAGCCGAGAACGCAGATAAGTTTACGACTGCTTGATGGCTGGGCTGTACTTGCTGGAGTTTTGTAAGCTTCATAAAGTGCCTTGAGTGAATCCGGTGTGTGGGCATAATCTACAACAACCGAAAAGTCCTGACCTTCTTCGATACGCTCACCTCGACCGGGAATGGTAGTTATTTTTGCAAGTGCTCGCTGAATAATTTCCGTTGATATTCCAAACGCTTGAGCAATCATGGCAGCTGCGAGCGCATTTTTGAGTGAAAACTCTCCAGGGAGTTTGGTAGTCATGGTGACACCATCAAGGGTAAACGACCCGCCGCGTTCGCTTGCCTGAAATGGTTCCTGTGCAGAAAGCGAAAAAGGAATTTTGTTTTCTACTGAAAGGGCAAGATATCTTCCGCTCTGTGCGTCGTCGGCATTTGCAACGATGGTGCGCGGACGTTTGTGAGAACGTTCCAGCTGGCGGCCAAGTTCGTACTTAGCATCAGCGTAGCGTTCAAACGATCCGTGAGATTCGATGTGTTCAGGCGCAAGATTGGTAAACACAAGTGCATCAAGCGCAATTCCACGATGGCGGTACTGACGTGCTCCCTCGGATGTCATCTCGAGAATCGCAACAGTACACTGTGCATACACGGCACGAGAAAGAAAGTCCTGAATGAACATTCTGCCCGGCATCGACATGCGCGTGGTGTTTGCTTCAGTGGAATCCGCAACCTTGAATCGTATTGAGTTGGTAAGCGCCGTTCGGTATCCTGCTTCTTCAAAAATTGCATTAATTATCTCTACTGTCGAAGATTTGCCTTTCGTGCCCGTGACACCAATCACTATTATTTTTTTTGATGGGAATCCCAGCATCACTGCTCCAAGCATTGCCATTACAAAATGGTATACGCGAGTCACAACTATCAAGAGGGGAAAGGGCACTATTTTTTGAATCCATCGTTTCATACAGTGATCAGGTTTATATTATATCCGCTTGCTCATGAGGCGAAGCGCTTCACGCAGTCGATCGTTGGTACCAGAAATGGTAGACGGTATGTTTCGCAGCGCCTCTCGGGCTTCTTGAGTTGAATATCCCAAGGATCGCATTGCCTCGAGTGCCTCTGAATCACCAACGGGAATTGCATCAATCGCAATCGTTACTTTTCCTTTGAGTTCGAGAATAATTTTTTCAGCAGTTTTTTTGCCGATACCAGAAATGGTTGTGAGGTAGGTTGCGTTTTCTTGACCGATTGCATTGTGTAGCGTTTCCATTGTTGCAACGTCTAATATTGATAACGCCGACTTTGGGCCGATACCAGAGACGGTGAGGAGTAGCTCAAAAATAGCCAATTCAGCTTCGCTTTCAAATCCATACAGATCGAAGGCTGTTTCGCGTACGGCCGTATAAATCCAAAAGGACCGTGGCATGCCAAGCGTCGAAAGTGTAAGCACTTCTTTTTTTGTATACACGCAATATCCGACGGGGCCGGTCGATAGTACACAATGGTCATCACGAATAGCGATAAGCGTTCCTTCCAAATAACCGATCATGGGCTTATCATATCTTTATTTTCCAACCTTGCATAACAGGCAAGTGTGAGGTATTATCCTGTCAATGGCAAAAACATCTTCAGCAAAAAAGGCAAACCGAGTCTCGAGTCGGAAGCGCGTCTTTAATATACGCACTAAAAAGATCATGCGCGAAGCAATCAAGCTTACCGCAACTACGGCGCTCGCTAAGAAGGTGACAGAAGCAGGAGCTTCTCTCTCGAACACATACAAGGCAATTGATAAGGCTGCAAAACGCGGTATTATCAAGAAGAACACAGCTGCACGCATGAAATCACGTGCAAGTCGTGCGGTTGCAAAGGCTACAGCAAAATAGTCTCCTAGGCTCTTATAGTTTAATGGATAGAACGCGAGCTTGCGGAGCTCGTAATCCAGGTTCGATTCCTGGTAAGGGCACCATTCGATTCATGAGTACATTCACTCATGATAAACCCATAAAAACATTATTGTTTTCCCCAGCGCTTTATTGCATATCTATTCTTTAGGGCGCATCATGTGGGTATGTACGGAAAGCATAACAATATTCGCGGTGTTGCACTTATGGCAGCACTTGCGCTCATTGGAGTGCTTGGCGTAATCGCAGTCACCCTCAAATCATTTGATACATATCAAAATAGCTATGCATACAATTCCCGTGGAGTCGTAGCACAATCTGTCGCGCCATTTACTGCACCAAGTGGAGCGGGAGTAGCAATGCCGGCGGCGACTACTCAGGCAGGCACAAGTCCATACGGAACATTAAATTCCACGGAAGTCCTTAGTACCATAGAAAAAGCAAAGTGTGATGCCAAAATCCAAAAGGCTGTACAGACCCAAAATGAAGTAGACATTGATAAAAAATCAGACGTTACTGATGCGGCTGGTCAGACAACACCTCCAGTTGGCACCGCAAAGGATGATTGTCTTTCTGTAATATTTAAAGATCCAAAACCTACCACTGCACCGGGGTATGTGAATTCGAAATATACCAAGGATGCTTTTAAGTGTGTGGGCAAGCTCGCAACCGTTTCCGCAGGTCTAAGTTCAAGCGCGCAAACACGTGCGGCCGGATATGATCCTACCCCAACCTCCCAACAATCCGGAAGCTCAAAAGAGACATATAAAACTGATCGAACGAGCTTAACTCCAGGCAAGTGTAAAACTACGTATATTGATGAAAATGGAAAGAAGATGTCGGCGGGCCTCCTTGATCTGAGTAGTGGAATGACGGCGTCACAGCTTAAATCAACTGCTTCAAATGCATCTGCAACTGCTGCTGCCGATATTTTAAACTCACCAGATGCTGCTACTGCAGCTGCAAAAGCCAGGGCATATGTAGATACTAATGGTATGGACTCTCAGCAACTTACGGCTGCACTTCAACAGCAGCAAAATGCTGCTCCAGACATTAGTCAAAAAGAACTATCCAATACTGATGCGGCACTTAAACAGCTTGCAGCAGGGGACAACTGTGATGTTGCATGTCAAATAGAAAAAGACAAACTGAATCCACAGAACACACCAAAACAAGTTCAAAATCCCGACTTAAAAGACGTGAACACTCCAACTCCGCCATCTGGACCAACAAATACTGGTTCGTCTCCTGGTACAACTGATAAGTCAGCAGGTACGCCTGGTGCGCCAAGTACGCTTCCTACGGGCAGTGGCAGTGGATCTGGTAGCGGTAGCGGTTCGGGAGCAAAATCAGGAGGCGCGCCTGGTAGTAGTTCATCAGGACAAAATAGTCTGCTTTCTGGGGCATCATCATTCATGCAAGGTCTCGCAAGAGGTATTACTGGAACTCCTGCACCCGGTGCTCCGGGAAGTCCATCAAATCCTTATGGCAATCAAAATCAATGTAGTCAACAATACATGTGTTCAGGCAATCAACTTAGCTGGCAGTCGAGTACCTGCCAAATGCAGCCTATTCAAACATGCCAATATGGATGTAACGGCTCTTCTGCATGTCTCACACAACAAGCGCATCCGTACGGGGTAGGCACCGACGGCGCAGATTGTGCGCAGCCGCCAGCTCAACCAGACCCTGCGGGTTGTACACAGGGAGGGTGGCAACAAACCTATACTGCAAACGGTTGTCGTTCAAACTGGCAATGTTCGGCAGGGCAAAATGCGCCTACTGCACAACTTTCGTGTCAGCCAACCGTTGCAGATACAGGCACACCGATATCAATTTCATATGCGTGCGGTAATGGAGCAACTATTGCAGTGGGTTCGGGCTTTACCACAAACGGCCTTTCGGGTTCAGTAACTGCAACTGCATCAGCCTCTGCTTCTACCACTTCACTTGTCTACGGTCTTTCATGTTCAAATGTAGCAACAACCACCTCGGCACAATGTAGTGTGCAAATAACCAAGCCAAGTATCGTGCTCGTTGCTAATCCAAGTACAATTGTATCGAACGGTGCATCAACAGTTGGATGGGTTACTTCGGGAATGCGCTCCTGTGTTATATCAAGTCCAACACTTCCTGACTTTACGGCGCAAAATGCTAATAATATGCGTGTAAGCGGCGCTGTCACGATGAATGGTCTCCGAACGAATACCGAAATTGACCTGACCTGTACTTCTTTTGGTGGTGTCACAAAAATTGCGTCAACTACCATTTCAATTGCAACCAGTAGTATTTCACTTAGTTCAACTATTGGCACACAGCTTGCGATCGGATCTGTTACAACCTTGAGCTGGAACTCTACCAATCCGCTTCCAAATGCGGCGATGTCGTTGTGGCTTGTCGACATACAAACGCAGCAAGCAACCAAGGTAATTATTGGCGGACTGCCAACGACGGGTACCTACACATGGCATGTACCTGCTGCGGGTAGTTTCTGTGATCGGGCAACAAACAATGTTTGTGCGAGTGATTTGATAAGCGGACATCAGTATTCAATCGAGGCATTGATGTACACACCCAACAACGCTTATATTGGTGATGGATTGGATCCAGGAAACGGCATACGGCCTACCTACAGCGGATCAGCTTCTATACCTACATTTACGATACAGTAAGAAAAGGTTTCCTTTGAGTTAAACAAAACTTTTGTGCGGATGGGGTGAGATTCGAACTCACGGTACCTTGCGGCACTCCTGTTTTCAAGACAGGTGCGATAGACCACTCTGCCACCCATCCATTGGTGGACTAACAAACTTTAACATTTCAATATTCTATATATTGTTTTGCCTGGGCGCGCGACTCCTCAGCCGTTCATTCAGGGTGAAGATAAAACAATCTCCTCATAGGAGTTAACATGTTGTACCATGTTTCTCATCATCACGCCATTCTAATAAGGTACAATACAAACATATATATGCCCGTTACAAAAGAAAGAATAATACTTCAATGGAGTACGTATGAACACGAGCATGTCGAGCGCGAAGATGAGTGGTATTGGGGGATGGCAATCATCGCAGTGTCTTTGGCTGTAGTGAGTGTGATATTTGGTGACCTGTTTTTTGCACTTGTTATTATAATGGCAGCGGTATCTCTAGCACTTGTCTCACGTCATCCGCCGGAACTGACTCATTTTGAAATCTCAGACCGAGGCGTGCGTGTTGGCAGACATCTCCATCGATATGATGAGATAATTGCTTTTTGGGTAGAGGATGAGCACGAAGCTATACCGCTGCTTTTAATTGATACGATCAAGCCGCTTACCCCAAACATCATCATCCCCATTGTCGACGTTGATTCGCATCAGGTTCGAGCATTAATGAAAGAACACTCAAACGAACAATTCATGAAAGAACCACTGGCCCACAAGATTCTTGAATTCTTCGGATTATAATCAGGCGGTATTAAAAAACAAACAATATTCCATTCCTATGACACATCGTTACTTGAAATCAAAAAAACTACGGACTAATTTTATTACGCTACTTCCATACATCGTCCTCACGATTCTTTTTTTATGTATCGTTTGGTCTCGAGCAGAAACGCTCTATGAAGACATAACTTTTTTTGCTAATCCAACAGCCGATCGCGCATATAATTATGGACTTCTCCATTTTAGTGAACAATATCCAAAGAAATACGATCTCGACCGGGCAAATTATTTTTTTACAGAATCAGCAAAACTTAATAAACAACAGCCATATGTCTATCACGAGCTGGCACGCATCGCTTTTTTGAAGGGCAACTTTCCGCTTGCAATGCAACATATTAATACACAAATTTCACTTCACGGAGATTCCGAAGCCAACTCCTATTACGTACGCGGTTTGATCGAAGGATTTGCAGGCGACTACGTCGATGCAATTGATGATTATAAACATTTTTTACAGTTTGATCCGCACGATTGGGCCGCAATCAATGACTACTCGTGGGTACTGCTCAAAGCGGGCAAATCAGCCGAAGCTGCAAAAGCAACGACTGACGGCTTAAAATATTTTCCAACAAATCCGTGGCTTCTCAATTCAAATGCAACGGCCCTATTTGAGATAGGGGACTTTAAAGGAGCATATGCAAGTATTCAAAGAGCTCAAGTTGCCGTGCAAAAACTTTCAAACGCAGAATGGTCCCATGCCTATCCAGGTAATGATCCGGCTATCGCAGGAACCGGAGTAAGTTCATTCAAGGATGCAGTCGCCCAAAACCTTGCCCGTATCACTACTGCTTTGAACGGTACAACAACGAGTGCGAATTAGTTTGTAAACAAGCTTGTCACACCCCAGTCTGTTTCAAATGTTTGTTCAACCTGACTAATTGCGTTTGTGTCGCTGGTTATTATGCCAAGCTCTCGATTTCTTTGGAGAGACGTCAGGGAAAAGTTTTCTGAACCTACAAACATTTTCGTATTGTCGGCCAAAATAACCTTTGCATGTATGTATGTAGGCGCTTTTGCATCATAGGTATGCACTTGTGTACCTACTTTAGACAACTCTGTCCAAGCGTCATACCACTTTTTGTTATCGGTCATGACAATACGTATCTGTACCCCTCGAGTTTCTGCATCCTTTAAGGCTGTAAGTATTTTTTTGTCAGCCATTTCTTGATTATAAATATCGAGGGTTTTAGTTGTTCCGGCAATGAGATCGATCAGCGTTTTTTCTGATCCAGGACTCCAGACAAGTCTGGTGTTTGAGAGTGGAGTATAGTCCTCGTTATTCCAATCTGCGTTAAATGCATTGACGACCTCAGAAACATCCGGCATGTCGCTATCGACAATTCCAAAGTCGCGGCTCGATGCGTAGTATTGAGGTGTAAAATTAAAAGTAAGTATATATGCACGGGTATCGTCAACGACGATTGTCTTTTGGTGGGTGAGTGCAAAACCAGCCGGGGACCAATGAACCAAAATATCGTGTGCTATTAAATATTGATACGCTTTATCGTTGTTAGTGTTTTCTTTTTTGCCATAATAGCCGCCGTTCAAGAGCACCCGCACGTTTATTCCGCGAGACCGGGCTTTCGCTAGTGCTTGCGCAATAGCCGGATCCTCAAATTCATACATGACAACATCAATGCTTGATGATGCCGCCTGTATCGCAGTAAGAAGGGGAGTCATTCCTGCGGCTGGTTCAACAATAACCGTGTCAACGGTGTTGTGAGAAGTCTGTACGGAGGCAGGCGGCACCAATATTCCCCGAGAGGAACTTTCCCACAGGATAAGACTGAGAGCCCCAAGAAAGAGTGATATGAGAAGGCGGCCCCGCATAAGGACAGTATATCCTACATTCTATAAGCTCTATGCAGGACTTGCTTTTCCGTATAGATAGTGCATACTCCGGAGTACGTTCTATGACAGAAGAAAGCACAGTAAAAACCAAAAAGCCACGAACTCCGCGTGCCACTAAAAAGGCAGCTGAAGTCGCACACCGACTTCGAATTCGCGTACGAGCCTACGAGCATAATGTGCTTGACCGTTCCGTCAAACAGATAATCGACACAGCAGCGCGACATAGTGCTACCGTTGTTGGTCCTGTTCCTCTTCCTATCGAAATAAAGAAATATACCGTCAACCGCTCATCGTTTATCGACAAGGATTCACGAGAACAGTTTGAAATGCGTATTCACAAGCGAATGATTGATATCCTCAACCCATCTTCAAAGGTTATCGAGGCATACAGTAATATTGATCTTCCATCGGGTGTCACTATTGATCTCAAAATGATGTAATGTGCGATTAGTTTGCTTGCCCGCCAGGATATCTAGGCCTGGAGGCGCATTTTCCATATCAGAAGTTATCCCCAAGCAGCGACTGGACAAATGTCATAATTGTGATATAATGGGTGCTGGAAAGTTACTTCACACACAAAAAGAAAGGGTAAGCTATGCGCCACATTTTCGCACTATCGTTCGCGTTGCTGGCCCTCGTTATAATGGGACAGGATCACGAAGCCGGAAGCAGGATCGCTCTTCTGCATACGCAGAAAGCGGTACTTGTCGGGCATGGATGGGGCGGTAACGCCTCGTCGATGAATGTGTTGGCCGACTATATCCGCTCGCGCGGTATCACCGCCAAGACTTTTGATCTGCCGGGACATGGAAATGCCTCGGGGGATACTTCGAAACTTGTATGCAGCGACTACCTTAAGGGTATCGTCGCAGCATATGACGAACTCGCTCAAAACCCCGACGTCGATCCCAACGGGATTAGTGTCGTGGGTACGAGCCTGTCTGCGAATCTTTTTGCACAGCTCTTGGCAGTGCGCAAGGTCGCAGTGTATGTGGGGGATGCCCCTGCAAACTACACCGACGAAATGTGCTCGCACCCGCTTGATCAACTGATCGGCAACGCGACACAGCACGAAGCGTTGGTTGAGTGGCGGAAGCACAGTCTCGAGCCAGTCGACTATCCGGCACCTATGCGTGCATTGCAGGCGTTCCGTGGGAAGATCGTTGTAGTTCGCAATGAACTCGACGAAACTTTTGTTCCTTCGGCAACAACCAGCAATTACGCAAAGGCAGGTGGAGTCAGTGTAACCCTCATCAAAGGGGTTGGGCACGGGCTCGAACGTCCAGGCGAAGAAGGGAACGATTTTGGTCAACGCAAGCTGGCCGAGATCGTGGTAAACGCAGTTGATGCGAGCCAGCTAGCTTCACGCTAAGGGTATCGCTCTCCAACTTTAAGCGCCGGGTACATGTTACCCGGCGTTTTTTTATTACTTAATTTTGACCGGATATCGGCCAAAATGCCTACATGCTATACTTATTGTTCGTTACAAACACTATAGAATCGACATGAAAATTCTCATTATTGGAAAATACCCGCCAATAGAAGGAGGCGTATCGGCACACACATATTGGCTTGCGCGTTCATTGGGCGAAAAAGGCCACGAGGTTATGGTCGTAACCAATGCATGGCGAGTAGAAGAAGAATACCGCGCGCAGTTTGATCGCAAGAGTCAAAAGGTACGAAGCGAATATTTGCCAAAAAACGTAACGTTGTACGGTTTTGATGATGCAATGCCAGGGCACATTCCATATTCAGAAGCCTATGTCACTCGGCTTGTTAATAAGGCGCTCCAGGCAATAGAAAAACAGGGAGCGGATGTCGTGTATGTTCATTACCTTGAACCATATGGTACTGCGGCATTGTTGCTTAAAAAGCTTACAGGGGTTCCGTATGTTATCAGGCATGCAGGGTCCGATATTTATCGCTTGCTCAAAAGCCCGGACCTCTCGCTTGTTTTGGGAAGGGTATTATTAAATGCAGACCGAGTGCTCCTGACGCCGTCACTCCATAGAATGGCAGATACTATGGGCATCTCCTCACGCCGCGTAGGGTCGTTGCCTTTGCGCGCAATGCCACCAAGTTTTTCACAGGTTGGACCGCGATACGATTTTAATTTTACGCTCAACGATGATAGTCCGATCATTGGCTATTTGGGTAAAGCTGCAAAACTGAAAGGCCTCGAAGAAATTCTCGAAGTGTGCGCAGCAACACATCCAAAAGTACGCCTTGTCCTTTTTACTAACGGCACACTATTGCCGCGACTCAAAGAGATTGTTGCAAACGATCCTTGGCTCAGCGAGCACGTTCGATTTTTCCCATTTGTGCCGCCATGGGAAGTTCCAAGCATTTTGCGTTCGCTTGATGGTCTTTTGCATCTTGAGAATAGATTTCCAATCCCTATTCATTCGCCGCAACAGCCATACGAGGCGATACTATGCGGCACACCCCTCATATTAAGTGAGGAGATGAAAAATAAATTACGATATGCGTTTCCTGACATTGCAGGATACGTAACAACAGTACAAGACCCTACTGATAGTAGGGAACTGGGAGAAATGCTCGCGACATTTATCGAGAAAAAGGAGGAGAATCACAAAAAAGCAGCAGCGCTCGCCAAGCTGTGTCCAAACGATTGGGATGCACAGGTTAAGGAATATGAAGATGCGCTCTCTCTAGGCTCTAGTGGAGAAATGCTTCGGCCTCTGGTTTCGCTTTTTTCCAAATACTTTTGATCCGACGTAAGTCATTGAGGACAGTATCGTCGAAACTAACCTTAAAATCATCATCACGCTCGATAATTACTGCTTTTACATCGGCGTTTGTGACAACCCATTCAAAAAGCGGCCATACACCTTCGTTCACCCCGTCGATAGATGCGGAATGAGTATCGATAAGCACGTCGTCTTCCATTTCTCCGCCCGCAAGGTGAACATGCACCAATGAGTCAATAGGATAGCGCTCGATCATGCGCTGCGCATCAAACTTAAAATTATGAGCATTTATAAATACATTGGTTACATCAAGCAGTAAGCCGCATCCTGTGCGTCTGCATACCTCCGAAATAAATTCGGGCTCTTCAAAATCTGCACCAGGAATCACGAAAGGGCAGGTGATATTTTCTAGTACAAGCGGCTTGCCCAGCGTTTGCTGCACATGATCTACTCGCGCAACAACATTTTCCAGCATCTCTTTTGTGAACCATACGGGAGAAAGATGTCCAATGTCGAGTTCGTCACCGCTGCGGGTAAGTGCAAAATGGTCACTATAGTAGTGTGCGCCTAGAGCACGCATTAATTCGTCGGCATGTTGTAAATATTCTTTTTCAATTGGAACGGTACTTGCAATTGAAAGGTCGACCCCGTGCGGAATAACAGGATACGCTGCACGAGCGGCAGCAAGGATTCCAGTGAGTCCCTGTTCTATACTAGAAAAGTAATGTTCAGCAATTATTTCCACGACGTTAATTTCTTTTGTGTGGGCAAGTGTGTCCTCAGCAAGTTCGAGTCGAAGGCCAATACCGGCACCAAAATGCGGTATTTTTTTTAGTTCATCGGTACTCATAGAACGAGAGGAATATAGATGATTCGTCCAAATAATTTTGAACGGATCATGTTACTGATAAGGTTTGCGACATCTTTGTACGAAGATGTGGGATCGCGCAAAAGAGATAATGCCAGAGTGCCAAAGGATGTGCGTTGCTTTTCTCGGGCGAGATAGTGAAATTGCCTATACAAAGAAGGAGAGAGGTGCAATGTTCGAAGTGTTGAGTGTTCTTGCCACAAGAGTACTGGCGCCTCTGGATGGAGAACCGTCAAAACAAGTGCCCGTCGGTTTTGAGAAAGTAATTTTCTCGCTATACCCATACTTTTTCTGTGGAGCATTTTTTGAAATCCTACCAATTGTTCGCGGGGGATAGTAGTCAAAGCATCGGCTTCAGCCAAACTGAGCCCGCTGTCTCGAGACCATTCTTCGGGTGCTGCCAAAAACCGCTCCAATTCGCCTGTATTACTGTATAAAGTAAGAATTGATCGTTGAAAAAGGTGGAGACTCATAGGTGTTGAATATCAGTATACAGGAGACGGCCTATAATTTCACGGAAGTGTTACTTATCCACAGAAATACGAGTCTTTGAATAGGTGTGATAGTTGGTGAGTGCTACACTGCGAAGTATATGATTCAGTTCATCAATGATAAAGCTCATAATTCTTCACGGTTAATGACAAAGACTTTTGCAATTTTAAAATCTACTATTGCGATAGTATCTGGCGTGGCATTTGCCTTTGGAGTTTTTTCGGTATCGATATTTGGCCCAGCATCAACACAAGATCGCGTAGGAAGTACTAACGACTCTTTGCGTGATGCTCTTGTAAACGGTTTGCAACCAGATACCACTCATGCTGATGCGCCAGCAGCAAGCTGTGCAGCTCCTGTGGATCCAGGTGGTGGAGGTAGTGGCGGTGGCTGCGGCTGTGGAGGCAGTTGTTAATCTTCGGTAAATACAGCCGTACTCAGTACTTCATATATTTATTCATATTCTACGAAAAGTAATCACTATGCCATCAAATCAACCCAATCCACGTTCACTTGCCTCTGTGTTGATGTCCATACTGATACTCATGGTGTTATTGATTATTGTGATTGGAGGATATTTTTACTATCAAAATATATACAACACAAAACAGGTGACACAGAAAAATACCCAACAAACTGCAATCAATGCTGATATTGCAGCTGGAAGAGACGCACAAATTGCCGGAGATGGTGCAACAGCGGTACCTATTTTGGAAAAAACTGTTGCCCAAGCACAAGACCAATCGACACGCGCTTTTGCCCAGATCGTTCTTGCTGCTGCATACATTACCGCTGGAAGAACAGAAGATGGGGTAAATCTATACAAAAGCATATCTCTCGACACGACGGTTCCTGCCTTATGGCGCGCGTTAGCTGGACAGCATGCGATTGAATACTACCTTGGTGGCAAAGACATCGCTTTTGCTCGTACGGTTCTTTTTACCGGACCAACATGGGGCACGTTTCTAGATCCAAAGATTGACGGACAAAAGGGAATAGATACGGCTGTAATCAACGGACTCATTTGGGTAACGAGCCTGGCTCCTTCGTATGGAGCAGAGTACGAGTTGGCAAGTAAATATGCAGATTTGGTATTGCAAGGAGGGGATGCAGACACTGTTCGACTCAATAGTGTTAATGCGACAACGCACATTCAAAAAGGAGACGCAGCTATCAAGTCGGTAATTGCAAATGGTGCACCAGCTGGTGACACCAGCTTTGGTAATCGTGTCGGTGTTGCTATGGAACATAAGGCCATTACACTCGATGAACTCTATCAGGCAAAAGCTATTACTGATAGTGCAGACTCTGTCATTAGTGCATATAACGATTCTATCTCGATGGTAGAAAAGGATCCGACTCTAAAAATTCCCATGACGTCCGGATTATATGCTCGATACCATCTCGCCACATTTATGATGCATGTTGACTCAGTCAAATATGCAAATACTATAGCCGATACCCTTAACCCGCTCTATGGAGACTCATTGCGCACGATGAATTTTTATACCGGTTTTCTTAAGCTGTATGGTTCTGATCCACAGTATAAAAATAGTCTCATGTGGAAAGATATGGTTGCACTCTCAAAATTGGAGCCAAAGTTTAAAGAACTCCTTTTGCAAATGGGATGGAATTCTGCAGATCTGAAATAGTTTCTCACTCTCGTTTATCATGCAACAAATAAAGAACTGTGGGCAATCGAAATTATTTCGAGCTGTATGCGCGAGCCTACTTCTCCTCATACTCATCTATGTACTCTTTTTGACGCATGCACTTTTGAACACAAAAACTTTTTTGCCGTATTCAATAAAAGACAAATTATCACTCGGGCAACCTTTCCAGCAGCATTTTAATGGAAATCTCCTTGGGGACACTTCGCACCTACAGAAAATTGTCGCAGATAGTCATCTTACCGACAATCCATATTCGTATCGATTGTATGCCTTTGCATTGATGGCTCGTTCAGACATGTATGTGTTTGGTCGGTTGCATACGGATGCAGATGTTATATGCCTTGATGATACAATCGCGCGCCACCTATATGGCAATAAAGTTTTCGCCGTCACACAACAATGCTCATTTGACGGACTTGATACTGTTATGGCGTATGAACAAGTGTATGTAACAGACACGTCAGCTTTTGTACTGCATCGTCCGCAAGGCGATCAATTTTGGAATGGAAAGAGAGCTGTTGATGCAGAGACAGCATTATGGTCGATGATGGTTCCAGAGTTGACGCCAGCGGAAGTTCCAAAACCATTTGGATTTGATTCTGCTGAAGAGCACGCCGACATTGCTGATTTACTTACACTGCAACAAACAAGAACACCTGATCAAATGGCTCGGATATTATATTGGGCCAATCAGCTCGGTAGCATTCCCTTGTTCTTTGATATATATCATTCGGCTGCAACCAGTACTCCGCAGGTCAAACAACTGCATCTACAAACAATCATTGCTGTTGCCGGACTCAATGGTTTTATCGAGGCGTGGAAGCTCAAATATTATTATTGGGCACCACGACCGTTTATGCGATCATCACTTATTAAAACTGCTATTCCAACACCAGATTTTCCATCGTATCCTTCGGGGCACGCTACGATTGCCGGTAGTGTTATTGCCGCGCTTGCCGGCTGCGGGTTGGAGGGGGAGGAACTAGATACAATAGAGCGGCTTGGTCAGGAATCTGCCGATAGTCGCGAGTGGGCAGGAATACATTTTCATACCGATGATCAAAATGGATTGATTATCGGCAGAATGATCGGTGCAGAGGTCGCCGACACTTATTGCCCCAAGATGTAAATGTTTTTTTGATCCCGATGCATCTGCATCTATCAACAGATTTGTAAAAATTATTAAAACGTGAATATGTATGGGGTATACTAGTGATATGCACACATTACACAAGCGAATTTTAGGCACTCTGCATAATTCGCGCACGCTGATTCTCTTTGGTGTTTGTCTCGCGCTTTTGGCAATACTTTCCATTGCAGACCTTTCTGCAAGAACATCGCATCGCTCAGTTGAACTTTCATTTAAAGACCCCTCACTTGCTAGTAATCTTGGAATTATCCCTGCATCTTGTCCGTCGGACCCACACTCAGACGGGGAATGTGCCGCGATAGGATATGTAGATAGTGTTAGTTGTAACGGGCCAATTAAAGGATGGGCAGCAGATACAGCGAACTCAGATGTTCCACTTACGATGTATTTTTATGCCGACGCCTCTCCTACAGCAAATGCTTACACGAGTCCAACCCCTTTTGGCCAAGCTACTGCAAATGAATATCGGGCAGATTTGTGCACCGCATACGGATGTAATCATGGATTCACATACCCAACTCTACCTGCCTCGTTGCAAAATGGGTCACATGACATATATATAATGACGTATAACACTGCTGCTGTGCCAAATCAGCTGCCTAACTCCCCAATACATATTCAATGCGATGGCAGCCCATGTTCCGATGGCTCTACACCGGTGAACGGAGTGTGTCCAGTTGCTCAGCATTGTCCAGACGGTGCTACTCCAGTAAATAATCAATGCCCAACTACAGGCACCTGTCCTCTTGGCTACACGCCCGCTTCTAATGGCCAGTGTACTTCTACTTCTTGCATCATATTTTTTGGCATCCCGCTTGGTAATTGTGCTCCTGCCACACAACAGTGTACGGCACCAAGTTTTGCTCTTGGAAATCAGTGTGTGCAATGTGTGTCTGGTAGTACATGGAACGGTAGTAGTTGCGCTGTAACTTTGTGTCCATCGGGATTCACGCTTGTGGGTGGCGTCTGTCAACAAACGATAGTTACGCAATGCCCTGCAGGATTTATTTCTGTAAATGGAGCATGTCAGCAACAGTGTAGTTTCATTTGTCAAAATGGAAACCTTGTCAATCAATGTAATAACCAAGTAACTACTTGTTCTAACGGATGTTCAGTTGATTCTTGTATTGTGATACCTGGAATTACTGTGCAGAAATTTACCGCCCGACCTCCAATCGTAAAAAAGGGGGATGCTGGTACGATCGCATGGAGCGTTACAAATGCTAAGAGTTGCGTTGTAGTTGGTAGTAATGGCGATACTTGGACTGGTCTTACTGGCAATCTAACGACATCTGCGATTACTGCTCAGACTATTTTTACCCTAACATGTGTTCCACTTAATGGGGCCCTTGGCGTAAACGGTGCAGCCTATGTCTGGAGTGACCTTCATCAAACGATAAATATAGCGCCAATATTTCAGGAACAATAATACGGTATGAAATCTTCCTTGGTACGCATACTCCCGGTTATCACTGTAAGCCTTCTTTGTCTCGGGTCATTAGTTCCTGCTTTTGCAGAGACAGCTACAACGTCGGTGCAGCTTCGCGAGGCAATTCGAAGTGAAATTATGCAGGATCCACGCTCTGCGTCGTTGACCCCTGCGCAATTGGACGCACTGGTTGATACGCTAACGACTAAGGCGTCATCCCAAGGCGTGACCGCGCAGCAAATCTCTTGGCATCCAGGAATAGTCCCTATGGTGGCTACGACAACTCCTGTATTACAAGTAATGTGCTCAGAGTCAGATGTGGTATGTCAAATAAGTAAAGCTACTGGCGCGACTATAGCTGCTGTTGATTTGACTCTGCTCTTTCTCGTAATTCTTGCGCTCTTGTGTCTCGGGCTTTATTTTAAAATGCGCGCAACTAAAACTATATCTGCACCAGAAATTGCACCCATGTAATTTTATTGCTTAAAAAAGGGTATAATACTAATGAAAAAGCACCTCAGACCCCGAGGTGCTTTTTCATTTATACTATATGCTACAATTTGGCCATGATACTTCTTGGATTGGACTATGGCGCGCGTCGTATTGGCGTAGCAGTAGCGCCAGAAGGTATTGCATTTCCACGAAAAATATTGTCTAACACAAATTTAGTGATGGGTGAAATTTTGAACATCATAAAAGATGAACAGATTACTCATATCATCATGGGTGATACACGAGCGGGAAACGGTTTAAAAAATACCATTAGCACAGAAGCCGAACTATTTGCAGATCAGTTGCGAGAGAGGGCAAAATTGCCCGTTGAGCTGGTGTGGGAAGTGGGAAGTACTGTAGAGGCGGGACGCTACGCAACAGACGAAAATCAGCATAATGATGCTGCCGCTGCTGCAATAATCCTGCAGCGATATATCGATATGCACCGCAGAGGGGGCGCGAGCGAGGATAGTACTCATGATATGGATATTTCTGATTCAGATGTACACTAGGGGTATGGAAATTTCTTACGAACAATTTAGTCAAATCGATGTGCGGGTTTGCACCATTCTTGCCGCTGAACGGGTGCCCGACACTGACAAGTTATTAAAATGCACAATTGATGCGGGGGATCTTGGTGAACGTACGGTAGTCTCAGGCATTGCTGCATGGAAGCAGCCAGAAGATTTGATCGGTAAACAGTGTCTGTATGTCGTCAATCTTGCACCGCGTGTGCTGCGAGGCGTCGAAAGTCAGGGAATGCTTTTTGCAGGAAGTGATGAGCAGGGTGTTGTATTGATGCATCCAGAACGACCAGTTCCACCAGGAACATCATTGCATTAGGAAATATATATTAACAATTTTGTTTCCCGAGTGCGTACGCTCGGGTGATATACTGTTGTCATGTCCTTTCATGACATTACATTTGTTCAAACACTGGATACTTTTTTTCCAGCGCCAACATTCTTAGTGCTGCGTGTTGCCGGTGTCGACATTTCAGATACTTCTGTTAAGTGGGTTATTTTGGAGCATGTGAACGGCAAGGTTCGAGTTTCTTCCTACGGAGAAATATCAATCAATGCAGGGATTGTTGATCATGGCATCGTGAAAGATGTTGCCGGCCTTGGGCTTGTCATACAACAGCTCAAAAAAGCGATACACCCTGTTACCTATATGCACGTATCATTACCAGAGGAATCTGTGTATGTATTTAGCATGTCTGCGGCATATGGTTCAACACAAGATCAGATTCGTACGATGATCGAATTCGAGTTTGAAAATAGAGTACCGCTTTCTGTTGGTGATGCCGTGTACGATTTTGATATTGTTAAAAATGAAGAAGGGGATCAGGGAATGAAAATTGTCGTTACAGCATTTCCAAGAGAGCTTGCAACCAATTATGCACGAGCCTGTGAGCAAGGAAACATGACTGCGCTCTCATTTGAAAACGAGCTTCTTTCAACTTCATGGGCAGTCGCGGATTGTGCAGAAGAAAAAACTACTCTATTAATTGATTTTGGCAGTTCTCGTACCGGAATTGCGTGTGTGAGAGGAAGAATACCTTTCTTTACCGCAACAATTCCGATAGGAAGCGGACAAATGACCGAGGCGTTGGTTTCTTCGCTTGGTATTACTGATGAGCAGGCGGATACATTTAAGGATACAGAAGGATTACAGTCTCCGGCCGATTCATCGGGATATAAAGCTCTGCTTCCAATAGCGGAGGCGCTAGGAACTCAGGTTGAACGCTATTTTAGATTATGGGGCTTTGAACATGATTCAACCGTAAGTCTAATTCAAGAAGTTATTTTAGTGGGGGGAGGTGCCAACGTGCGCGGTCTACCTGAATATATTTCACAAAAAATCCATGTGCCCGTGGTGCGAGGAAACGTATGGCAACGCATCGGATCGTTCGACGAATATATTCCACCGATCGAGTATGATCAATCCTTACAATATGCAACCGCGATCGGACTCGCGCTCCGCAGTATTTCAGTATGACCAATTTACTTCCACCCGAAGAACAGCATCGAATCGAGATTATGTATCTCGGACGGTTTATTTTTATCGGTGGATTGGCACTGATCATAACCGCTTTTATTGCAGCAATATTGCTTGCACCAAATTTTATTATTTTAGCCCAGTCTCAAGCGGCACTTGAGCATAAGGTGATAGCGCCCGTGTCTGCTTCATCATCAATAGAAAAGAGCGATCTTTTGAGGGCAAAAACATTACTTGATGTGCTTTCAACAACCACTGTCATTACTCGAGCGCCATCAAAGACCATTGCTCGGGTACTGAGCTACAAGCCCGCAGGAGTAACGATCAATCATATTATGTATACGAACGGCTCCATCCTTCTTCAGGGCACTGCAGGGCATGCGGCAGTCGACGCGTATCATCGCGCACTGTCGGCAGATCCTATTTTCAAAACCATTACCGTACCAGTCGGATCACTGGTTGGTAATGATCAAGATTTTTCGATCACGATTTCGGGAAATATATAAGTATGAGTACAAAAAATTACATGGCATGGGTAACGCTTCTCCTGGGGATTCTGGCGTGGGGAGGCGTCTATTATCTGTGGAATATAACTCAGTTGTCCCAGATCGACTATTCTCAAAATGCATCCAGAGTTCAGCAGTCGTCAAATGTCACTGAGTTTACCGCACGAGTTCACACCGTGTATCAAGATACGACTGCCGATCGCGCATCACTAGATGATGCTATGACCCTTGATCCGCTCAAAGTTACAGATCTGATTGGACAAGCGGTAATTGCAGCAAACACGGTATCTATCAAACTAAGTAATCCGACGACAGAGAATAGTGCAGCAGGAAGCAAAACTACACCCGTGCAAGCGTTTGGATTTATTGCAAGCGCAACGGGATCATTTTCAGATGTTTCTCGAGCACTCTTGGTGCTTGAGAGACTCCCGATAGCCGTCTCAATTGATACTGTCGATATTGGTCTTGAGCCGACGCAAACACAAACTAAGAACCAGTCAGCTCATACGTGGCACCTCAATGCGCATTTGAGAGTGTTTACAACAACAAATGATTAAATTATGAAAAGAAGACATACTTTACAGGCATATATAACGCAGGCGTATCGACGTCGTCATGAGCCAGAAAGCATACGGATATTGGCAGAAGTATATTGGTGGGGGATCCTCAGTCTTGGATTAATTATTGTTTTGTTAAGTGGATGGGTTGCACTCACAACACTGATCACAACTTTAGATACTATCGATAACGGCAACACAAGTCCAACCGATAGTGTCGAAAAAATAACTGGCATTAATCCAGATAATCTGCACACCATCATTATGAGTGTTCTTCATCGTGATGAAAGTGGAATTGATACTGTTCCGGCGGTAGCGGACCCGGCGCTCTAGCTGTGCGGTTGTCATCGAGATGGTAATACGGTACGCTAGGGGAGTTATATGCCTTCGTAGTTCAATGGATAGAACAGGGCTCTTCTAAGGCCTTAATGTAGGTTCGATTCCTACCGAAGGCACCAGCGAGCGAAGCGAGTAAGAGTGCCTGAGAGCACAGTGCCTGCGCACTGTGCGTGTAGGAATCGAAGGGCCGGAGCATATGCCGTTCAGCAGGACGGCAAGCGAGGCTGTGCCCAGACCAAAACTTTTTGACGAAAAAGTTTTGAGTCGAGGGAGATTCCTACCGAAGGCACCAAATGGACAGCATGTTTGCGCAATATTTTAATGCTAAAATATGATTATAGGATATAAGACTATATACGCATGGAGTTAGACATGATCAACATCATAAATTGCGTAAGGAACTGGCGTGTGCCAGCGAGTTCAGACGAGTTGCTCGCATCATGTGACGCGATAATCACTCATGAATTCGGGGATCAAAAGACTCCAAGTCAGTCCACGATCGCAATTGTGCGGGATGCGGTAGAATTGTGCCGCAAGTACGACAAGCCGCTCATCACTCAATTTCCGGGCAATATTGTCGCGGAAGAGCTTGGACTTACTCCATTCGCCGTGATCAACTCCCATGCAGTTACTGGCAAATATCTCGATACAGAAGAGGTAAATAGACAGGTTGCTGAGATTTGCGGCGCATACGGCTGGAAGCGCGTTATTGTCTGCACGCATCCGCATCATATTTGGCGTGCCGGTAACAACCTGCAGACATTCGGCCTTGAGGCAATCTATCCGCGCAATGCTCATATTCCGTACGATAGCGATTGCTCTCGAAGAATGGTTTGGAGCGCTTGGCTCTTCGTGCCTTATGAAATATGCGCCAGGGCACTGTATATGAGAATGGGGCATCTCTAAGTGCCACAAAGAATAAAATAAAAGGATCCATGCAAGTGGATCTTTTTTTGTTGGTTATGTTGAGTTCGTGCGCGCGCCCATATTTTATTGACGGTACTCGCCGATATTTTCTTAACTGTACTCAGTTTTAGAAAATACAAGTGTAGTCATGTACTCATGAGCCACCCGTTCCATAAAATAGAAGTACCCTCGGGGTGCGCTGAGGGACTTGGCCAGGCGTTCAAAATGTGTCGCCACACATTTTGCCGCACGGCCCTAGCTCGCGGTTTTGCGTGTTCGCAAAACATCGCTCCGCTTTTCAAGTCCTCACGCAAAGCGCGCAG
>JAQBRI010000020.1 GCA_028286585.1 Candidatus Kaiserbacteria bacterium | reverse complement strand
CAGCCATCGGCGCGCTGCTGCCGCTCGGCGGCGGGGATGCCGACGGAGCGCCGGCCGCGTTCGAACGCTTCCGGGTGATCCTCGCCGACTCCTACCGCGCCAACCCCCCGGTTGCGCTGACCGGCGTGGACGAAGCACTGCGCTTCCTGCGCGAACTGGGCGTCAAGATTGCACTGACCACCGGCTTCTCGGATGATGTGGCCTACCCCATCCTCGACGTCATCGGCTGGTCGGTCGGTGTGCAGCTCGACGCGGTCGTCACCACATCCGACGTCACCGCGGGCCGTCCGGCGCCCTACCTGATCCAGCACGCGATGGAGAAGACCGGCGTGACGGATGTTCGCGCGGTGCTCGCCGCCGGAGACACCGCGGTCGACCTGCGGGCCGCCCGCAACGCCGGGGTCGTCGCGGTGGGCGTGCTGAGCGGCGCCCTCGGCCGTGCGGAGCTGGAGAAGCACCCGCACGACTACATCCTCGACAGCGTCGTGGACCTTCTGGATCTGCCCGAGGTTACGACGCGGAAATAGTGTCGGTCGCGACGGGGCGGTCCTGACGAAGCGAGCGGGCCGCGGCGTCGATGACGCGCTGCACCCGCAGACCGCCGTCGACATCCGCCGTCGGACTGGTTCCGTGCGACACGGCCGCAAAGAACTCGCGCCTGACCTCCGGCCAGACAGCCGTGTAGTCCATCCCGGCCGTGCTGAACGACAGATGACCGGCGATGCCATAGACCTCGAGATCCACCAGCGCGCCGTCCACTCCGACCTGATCGGAAACGAGCAACTGGCTTCGGCATCCGGAGGCATGCTCGGTCGTGAGCTGAACCACACCGGGACGGTTCGACGCCGCGGAAACGCTAACGATCGGCCCGGCGGCCGCGAGCACCAGGTCGAAAAGGTGTGGTCCGAAGTCGGAGAGAACGCCGAGATCGCCTCGCCAGCCGGACTGCTGCTCGGGCCGGTGACGGCGGCTCCCCACGTAGCGGCCGGTGACGGCGAGCAGCGCCCCGCGAGTCTCGAGATCGGAGACCGCCGCGAGAAACTGTCGCGCGCGAGGGTGATACCGGTTCGTGAATACGACAAGCGACGCCACACCGGCATCGTGCACGGCCAGTGCCAGGCGCTCCGCCCAGGCAAATGAATCGGCGAGCGGCTTCTCCAGGATCATCGGGCGCCCGGCCCGCGCCGCCTCCACCGCGAGCGCGCCCTGAGCGGCGGGTGCGATGGCGAAGTCGACAGCATCGACGGATGCGAGCAGGTCGTCGTATGAGCGGTATGCCGCGACCCCGAGCCGCCCAGCGAGGCCACTCGCATGATCGAAGGTCGGTGACCAGACACCCACGAGCGTCGTCTCTTCACCGGCGAGGTGCATCGGCGCATGAGAGACCTCCGCCCAGTGCCCCGCTCCCACCAGTCCGATCCGAGTCGGCGCGGCCGGACTCATCGTGACCGGGACTCGTGGAACGCGGCGGTGAGGTCGTCGAATCTCACCCCCGCGGTGACGAGACCCAGGCGATTGGTCATGAGCACCAGGCACGCGTCGAGGTCGGGATGGATCCACCACTGCGTGCCCGACCATCCCGCGTGGCCGAAGCTCTGGCCGCGCTGGAGTCCGAAACCGAGGCCCCACTGGCGCGCGTCACCGGCAATAGGGGCAAAGCGCGGAAGGGCCGACGTGCGATCTCGTGTCATCTCGTCGAGCGTCGACCTCGTCACGATCTCCCGCGAATCCGACCGGAGCGTGCGAAGCAGGGCGCTCCCGATGCGGAGCAGGTCCGAGGCGGTGCCGAACAGTCCGGCCGCCGGATGCCGCTCCCGCTTCATGGCCGCATAGTCGAGACCCATTTCCCAGGCTCCGTGGATGCCCCGCGTGCCGTCCGCGTCGAATGTCAAGCCCACCGGTCCGGAGGCATCTCCGAGTTCCGCGAGGCGCGATTCCAGCGACCGGCCCGATGCCGCGTTCACCAGGGCCTCGACGCCGAGATACCCCGTATTGCAGTACTGCACCATCGTTCCCGGCACGAAGGACTGGTCGACGGAGGCGAGGATTTCGCGGCTCCCCGCCGTGTCGAGAGGCGGATCGGTAAGTCCGCTGCGATGACCCAGCAGTTGCTCCAGGGTCGGTGCTTCGACGCGCGCCGGCGCGACCTCGGACAGCCGCGTCGCCAGCCCGAGCTCGCCGCGCTCGACGAGCGACATCGTCGCCAGTGCGACGAGCGGCTTCGTGATCGAGAACAGGGCGAAGCGGTCGTCGGGCTTGGCCGGCCGAGACTCGTCAGATCCGAATGCTGCGATCTCTTCGATTCCGGTCGACGTTGCGATGCCGAGAACGCCGACCGGCATGGTGCCCTCTTCGACCTCGTGCCGAACCCACTCGAACGGCGATGTCACGAGGGCCACTCCGCGAAATAGTCGACGACACCGCGCTCGATGAGAACGGTGAGGCTGAGGAGCGCGCCCCACGAGTAGAAGGGTTCGCTGTTGGTGACATCGCAGCCCTCGCCGGTCACGCTCGAGTAGTTCTCGTGCACGTGGCGGTGCTCGCGCCACTCCCCCAACACCAGGTGATCGGAGCCGGCGGCGAGCCACGTTGCGGCCTCCCATTGACCCGCGCGCCTGAGTCCCAGATAGACGAGGAAGTTGATCGGCGGCCAGGCTCGTCCCGACCAATAGCTCTGTCGTGCGGTGCGGGGGTCGTTACGCGGGGTCGACGGGATCGGCCACTCGCCGCCGAACCATTCCTCGTCACGGAGGTAACGGCTCACCATCGTCGCCGACTGATCGGTCCCGCTCACGCCGGCGAGCATCGGTAGCAAGTTCAGTGGCGCCACAGACTCGGTGGGTTCGCGCGAATCGGTGCGAATGTTCCGATAGATTCCCGATTCGTCGTGCCACAGTCTCTCTCGAATGGCATCCGACACGGACGTCGCGCGAGCGAGCAGCTCGTCACGCGCGGCGAGATCACCCATTACCCCGGCGATGTCGGCGAGCGCTTCGCAGTCGAGCACGTATTCACTGTTGAGACCGACATCCCAGGCGCGAAGCAGCCCGGTGTCGTCGTCGAACGGGATGTCGGCGAACACCGGGTGATCGTCGCACCCACTCTCGCAAGTTGCGCCGAAATGCTTGCCGATGCGCGGAATGTCCTGCGGAGAGGGAACCGACGGCACGAAGACGGTCGAGCCGAGGCAGAGCAAGGGTCCGCTTCGGCGGGCACGCCACCACCAGCGGTTCCAGCTAAGCAGGGCCGGGAACACCTCCTGCAGAAACCAGGCATCGCCGAACCGGCGGTAGAGTTCGCGGCAGACGAGCGACCCCAGCGGGGGCTGTGACCCATCGAGGGTGACGCGCCCGGTACCCTGCGCCACGTTCGGCACGAACCCGTCGGGAGTCAGTTCGCGGAGCATCTCGATCGCGTTGGCGTAGGCGAGGTCGCGCGAGGAGACACCGGCGAGCAGCGCGTTAAGGAACGCATCCCAGCAGAACATGACATAGCCCCCGCGCTTGCCCACATTCCAGAGACGCGAGACCGTGGTAATGACACGACGACCAGACGGTTCGTAGATGGTGTTCCAGGCGATGCTGTCGCGCACGATCACAGCGTGCTCGGTCTCGACCGCGCCCGGCTCCGGGTCGTTCGCGCGAGCGGCCGCCGCGATCACCCTCTCGATCTCGTCGATGGCACGCGGATGGCCAGTGCAGACGCCAATCGCGTCGTCAAGACGCAAGGCAAGCACCGGCCCGTCGACATCCAGGTAGCGGTCATCGATGCCGGGAACCGTAGCGAACAGCGTGGTCTCGAGTCCCTCGGCGACGGCGACGAGGGTACTGTCGATCGCGGCCACCGTACCCGGGCGATTCCACAGGAAGGCGAACGATACGGTCACCGTAGGCGGCGTCTGCTGCAGCACTACGGGTTCGACCAGAACGACCAGGTCCTCGCCGTCGTGCGCGGTTTGCACTCGGAACTCGATACCGCGCCAGGTCACATCGACCGCACTGTAGCTCCCGTCGATGGCATGCGGACCCAGCACAACGCGTTCGTCGTTCTCGCCGTGCCGTCCGATCTGCACATGGCTGAGCGTGTTGCCGGTGTAGTACTCCTTCAGGCCAAGGCTGACGGCGAGGCCATGCGGCAGGAGCACCTGGGTAAGCACGCTTCGCGTGTCCCAGGTGTTCCAGCCGCGAGCGAGAACGGCCTGGACCTCGGGGTATGAGTTCGCCGGCACGTCAGCCATGCACTCAGACCGTCACGTTGTTTGCGAGCACCGAACCGGAACCCGAGTCGGTGATGCCACCCGTAACGATGTTTCCCTGTGCGACAGTCGCGCTGGCCGACGAACCGATCGACAACACCGAGTGGATGCGGTTGTTCTGGAGCACATACCCGGATGCCGAGAGCGTGTAGCCGCTGGTGCCATTGAACTCGCACCCCCTGATCGACACCTCGGACGACGCCGACGTCGCGTTCGACACTGTCGCAAAGCCGGCGTCGAACCGGCAGGAGTCGAACATCACCTGTTTGACGGTGGTGATCGACTGGAACAGCAGGGGCGCGAACTGCACGTTGCCGTCGAAGATGTCGTTCTGGAACGTGATGCGCTCGTACACGGCCGAGATCACGGAACTCCTGGTGCCGAATTGGAAGACGCGCTTCGCCGTGGTGTAGATATCGCGGTAGGTATTGCCGATCGAGCGGATATCGCTCTCGACGAAGTTCGACGCGGTCGGCTCGCAGCGGATATAGAGCGCACTCGTAATCGTTCCGACAGGGATGCTCGGATCGGCCTCAACGATGTTGTTCACGATGTCGATGTCATGGCTGCCCGCCGCGATGTTGATACCCGACGTCGTATAGGTGACGTGGTTGCCAGCGATAAGCACATAGTTCGAGTAGTAGAGCACCTGGGGTCCATCCGCGCACCTGGTCATCTCGTTGTCGCGGATCACGCCCACGTGGCACTGGCAGAGTTCCACCATCTTGTTGCCGCACAGGTCGAGATTGCAATTCTCGACCCTCCAGTTGCGATTGGCGTACTTCAGGCGATCGCTCACGTTTCCGGGGTCGCTCTTCGAGCATCCGACGGCGATCTGCGAGTCCGTGATGGTGCAATTGCGCACCGTGACATTGTCGGAGTGCAGGTTATTGGTCGCATTGTGCCGGGCGTAGATGCCCATCATCGAGCCGTGGTTGATCACCTTGTTGTTCGGCGTGAGCCGGATCATCTCCACCGTCACGTCGGTCACCGCGAGAGTGCTGGTGCCGACCCTCAACGGAAAGTAGGCATCACCGGTCGGGTTCGTCGTGGCCGGGTCGAGAAAGATGTGGGATCCGTAGCCATCGCCGCGAAGCGTGACGTAGGACTTGAGAATGACGGAGCCGGTGTCGGTGGTGCCGGTCTGGGTGAGTCGGTACTCGCCAGTGGGCAAGTAGACCACGCCGCCGCCTGCCGCGTTCGCCGCGTCGATCGCCGCCTGAATGGCCGGGCCGTCATCTGCGACGCCGTCACCAACCGCGCCGTAGGCGCCCACGTCGATGACGCTCATCGGCGCAGGACCCGCGACGGCGTGTGATGCGGGAGCCGCCTGCGCGGGACCGGTCGAGAGCAGTCCGACCGCGCCTATGGTTCCGGCGCCGATCGCGCCGATCGCTGCTCGACGACCGAGAGTGCGGAGCTCCTGCTCGGGTGTTCTGGGTGACTTCATTGTCTTCCTTCGCGTGTGATGGATGGGTTATAACGGGTAACGCGCGATCAGATCGGGCTCGAACGGCGTGAGAAACTCCGCCAGGCCCTGCCTCTCGTCGTTAGAGCAGCGCGCGAGAGGAGGGGCGACGAAATCATCGATGTACCCGCGGTTGCTCAGGACGGCCTTTACAGAGGGCACACCGGGTCGGATCGCATGCAGCGCGGCGATTTCTCGCGTGATCACCTGAGCCCGCTCCGCCGCGTCGTCATCGCCGGCAACGACCGCGGCGTAGAGGTCGACGGTGAGACCCGGGAGCAGGTTCGCGGTGCCGGGAACGATGCCGACGGCGCCGGCCACGAGAGCCTCGGTCAGATGCATTTCGTCGCCCTGGCTGAGGCCGATCCCCGGCCTGGTTTTCGCCAGCTCCAAAAACTCGCGCACGGTATCCATCGATCCGGAGCTGTCTTTCATGCCGACGAGGGTCGGTGAGTCGTCCAGAAGCACGCGGAACACGCTCGCGGTGAGAGCGTTCGCGTACTTCGGCACGTTGTAGATCGCATACGGAATCCCGAACTGTTCCAGGGCACGGATGTGCGCCACGATCTCGTCGTCGCGGTGGTAGAAATAGCTGGGCGGACTCACGATGAGCAGGTCGGGCGCGGCGTCGAGCGCGCTCGTCGCGCGGCGGATCACGTCGCCGGTTCCCGCGGCCGAGACGTTGATGAGCACACGCCCACCGTGCCGAACAGCACGCCACTCGCTGACGACCCGCACCAGGTAGTCGTGTGTCGCCGACGGGTCGAGCAACGCCCCCTCACCGTTGCTGCCGAGCAGCATGAGGTTGTCGATGCCGGCGGATGCCATGGCGCCGAGCAGGGGAATCGTGCGTTCGGCGTCGGGGACCCCCGGTGCCGACATCACAGTGACGAGCGGCACGGTCGTGCCGGCGAGCAGGTGTTCCATCAGTACCCCTTGATCTCTGGCCAGGCCAGTTCGAACCCGTCGCGGACCAGCGAGTTCTGAAAGTCCGACAGCAGTCGCTCGTCGGCGTGGACCGCGGCCGGGTTGGTCCCGAGAGCAATGCAGTACGAGGCGAGCGCTCCGGCGGCTTCGCCGATATTCCACTCGACCGGATGCAAGCGGAAACAGCCATTGGTGATGTGGGTAGTCCCGGCGTTCTTGCCCGCAGCAAGCAGGTTGGTGGCGTCCCTCGGGATGAGCGCGCCAAGGGGAATCTGGAAGGGCGTCGACGGCACATCGATGTAGTTGTCGCCGCCCGTGGAGGGGTGCAGGTCGATGCGGTACATGCCGATGCCGACGGTGTCGTCATAGACGGCGGCGCCGCGGTCGCCGCGCACGAGAAGTGAGACGTCCTGCTCGACGACCGTGCGCAACGCCCGGATGCGCCTCGATTCCCTGATGTACGGTGCCTTCGAAAAACCGTCGTCGGTTCCGAGCACATCGCCACGGAGGTGCAGCCCCGGCCAGCCCGCGCCACCATCCGGCCGTGGAGCCTCAGTCTGCAGCCAGTAGAACATCGCCATCGACAGCTCGCGCGCGCCGGCGAGATGCCGCTGTTTCTCTTCGGCGGAGACGTCGATGATGCTGCCGGCGACGTAGTCGATCATCGGCCAGTTCACGACTGTCACATCGCTGTCGATGAAGCCGGGTTCGAAGCTCGCCCGCGCGAGGATGCGACGGAACTCCCACAGCTCCCGGTCACCCGGATCCTTGCTCTGGTCGGGCACCACCCCGGGTACCGCGACGGCGTTCGGCGTGAATTCACGAACCAGCGGTTCGAGCGTGCGAGGGTCGGGTGCGGTGAGCCCGACCATCGGTCCTGGCCAGTAGTCGGGGCGCTGCGTGCTCCAGTGGTCGTAGCTGGCGGGCTTCACGATCGTGTGGTCCTGGCCCTCGTCGTTCGCGATCGCGAACACCCAGGAGAAGGCCTGGATGTTGTCCGGCTGGGCATCGTCGGGGGCGGAGGGCTCCCCGGTTTCCGCTCGTGACTCGAAGCCGGTGACGTAGTCGGTCCCGGTCAGCGGAAGCAGGTCGCCGAGCTCGGTGGCGTCGAGCACATACTCTCCCGACACGCTGCGTTCCGTTCCGTCGCGGCCGCTCAAGGTCACGGCGGTGATGCATCCGGCGACGACGTCGGCGTGCACGGGTTCAACTTCCCGGAGCACGGTCAGCCGTCCGGTCGCGAGCCACGGCGCGAGCATCCCGTCGATGACGGCCACGGCGACTCGTGGCTCGTGGCAGAGCTTGCTGACGCGGCCGAGACCGGGATTCAGCTGCGGATCGCTTCGCGCGACATCCGTGAGCGGATACCAGTCCCGGTAGTACTGCCTGATGCCGTTGCGCAGCCGGCGATACGACGCGGTCGAGCCGAACTGCTCGATCCAGGGATGCTCGTCGGGCGGTGTTGCCTGCGTTGTCAGCTGGCCACCCAACCAGTCCGTCTCCTCGGTGATGATGACGCTGTGCCCACGCGTGAGTGCCGCGAGCGCGGCCGCAACGCCGCCGAGCCCTCCCCCGACGATGAGCAGATCCGCCCGCAATGCGGGTGCTGTGCGAGTCAACGAAGTTCCCTCTCGAAATCGATTCGTATTGTTTCTACTTCCCCACCCGTAAGCGTGATGGTCGCGCGCAATTCGGAATCGGTGAGCTGCATCCCGGTGATGACCGCGCCGAACGGAGCCTCGAGCAGCACGCGCTCGTTCAGCCGCACGGTGAGCCTCCCGTCGGCGATCACCGAGAGGGTGCCTTCCGCGAGCTGCAGCCCGTTGACCGTCGCCGCGCGGCCCGGGTGCGCGAATCGCCAGCCCTCGGCCGTCGGCCGCGTCACCTCGCCGATCGCCAGCAAGCCGAGCAGTCCGCCCCATGCCATGAGCGAATCCGAGCGTTGCTCGAGCGCGGTCACGTCTTCGCCGAGCCGGGCTGGGTAGTTCTCCCTGACGCTCGAGCGCTCCGTCCACTCGTGCAGGAACAACTCGAGCAGCGAGGAGACGACGGGCGAAGACAGGTCGTCGAGACCATAGCGCCGAAGTCCGTTGACCGCGAGATAGACGATCGGAGCCCAGACGCGCCCTCGCCAGTAGTGGTTGTCGAAACCGGGGTCATTGCGGGCCACGCTGGTGAGGGGCGGCTCCCCGCCGAGCACCTCCGGGGCGAGTAGCCGCTCCGCCATCGCTCGGGCACGTTCTGCGCTCGGGATGCCCGCGAGCAGCGGATAGAACATGGTCGGCGAGATGCTGGGCGAGAATCGGCCGTCGCTCCACCGGTTGAGATACAAGCCGGCCTCCTCGCTCCAGAAGACGGCGTCGAAGCGCGCGGCAGCGGCTTCCGCCTCGCGCGTCATCCGCCTGGCGAGATCGTGATCGCCCACGACCGTCGCCAGCTCGGCCAGTGCGCGTGCGTCGGCGATATGCAGCGCATTGAGGCCGACATCCGCGAGGTCGATCGTGTGCGTCTGCTCGTCCATCACGACGCCGTCATACATCGGGGAATCGTCGAGCCCCGATTCCCGCCTGGCCCGATCCATCGTGCCGGACCCCTCGTCACCGTCGACCGGGTCCGAACCCCAGGTCAACATGCCGAAAGGCCCGACTCGTGCGCTGACCCACCAGTCGTGCCAGCGCACGAGAGCCGGTAACACCATCTCCAGCATGTGCCGGTCCCTGGTGTCACTGCCGAGGCCGCTCCCGCGGTAGGCCTCGAGCAGGGTGGTTCCCCCAACCGGCGGCTGCGAACGGTCGAGGGTTGCCCCGCGATCGTCGGAGATTCGGTTGGGAAGCATTCCGTCGGGCGTCGCGAATCGCAGGATCTGGTCCACGATCGTCGACGCGAAATTCTGGTCCATCGTCGACGCGACGAGGGCGGTGAAGAAGCTGTCCCATGCGTGGACCGCCCAGCTGCCGTAGAAGCCGTCGCGCTCGGTGATCACGAAATCACGCGATGTCGGCGTGAGCACACGGTCCAGCCCCGGAACGTAGATCGTGTTCCAGGTGACGGCTCGACTCATCGCCTGGCCGGCCTCACCCAGCCAACCCCCGGTGGAGACCTCCGACGCGGCGGCCGTGCGCTCGGCGCCGTCGATCCGGGAGGCGAGAGCACTGCCATCGAGAGGTTCACCATCGACCACGAGCCCGAACTCCGCACCGTCGACGACGTAGATGCCGGCGTCGAGGACGCGGATCGTGCCATCGATCACATGCATGACATGGTCACCCGCGCGAACGAGTGACCCCGACTCGAGCACCGGGTGCGGCAGCACGGCAGACGCCGCGGGTGACACGTCGATCACCACGCCGCAGCGGGCGGCTCCGGCGCTCTCCGTCGTGACCGACACGAGGAGCGTGCTCCCCGCTGCGGCAGCGCGCGCCCGAACCGACAGACCGGCGCGTTGCCACGAGGTGTCGGTATACGACCCATCGATACTGTGCCTGCCCATCCTGGTCATACCCCTGCGCCAGGTGACGTCATCCCACACGGTGCTGTCGGCGTCGATGACGACCAGGCGCACCCGCAGCCCGTCCGGAAGGTGCACCCATCCTGTGTGGTATTGCACGTCCCAGGTGTTCCAGCCGATCGCCGCGGGGAAGTCCAACGCGGTCATGCGCTGATGTCGAGCGCGGCGTCCAGCAGCTCGATCGTGTACGGGTCCCGGGGGGACGTGAAGATCTCATCGGTCGGTCCCGTTTCCACGAGCTCACCGTTGTGCATCACGGCACAGCGATCCGCGATCTGGCGTACCACGCCGAGGTCATGAGTGATGAACAGAAGGGAGAGGCCGTGTGCCTTGCGGAGGTCGGAGAGGAGTTGCAGGATCTGCGCCTGCACGGAGACATCGAGCGCGGAGACCGCCTCGTCGCAGACAATGAGGTGGGGCGACAGCGCGAGTGCACGGGCGATGGACACCCGCTGGCACTGCCCTCCCGAGAGCTGCCCGGGCCGCCGGCCGAGAATGCCCGACGGGAGACCCACCTGGTCGAGAAGATCGAGAACCGCCTGCCGGCGGGAGCCGCTGGGCGCCGCCTCCGGGTGCGCCCGCCATGCCTCGCTGATGATCGATTCAACGCTCATCCTGGGATTCAGCGACGAACGCGGATCCTGGAAGACCATCTGGATGTCGCGCCGCTGGGCGGACGTGCGCCGGAAGGGGAGCTCGTCCCCGTCCG
>JAQBRI010000006.1 GCA_028286585.1 Candidatus Kaiserbacteria bacterium | reverse complement strand
GCGCTGAGGGACTTGGCCAGGCGTTCAAAATGTGTCGCCACACATTTTGCCGCACGGCCCTAGCTCGCGGTTTTGCGTGTTCGCAAAACATCGCTCCGCTTTTCAAGTCCTCACGCAAAGCGCGCAGGCGCTTTGCTAGCGTGCCCAAATTTACGCTTCTCTCCAATTTGTGCGCGCTGAGGGACTTGAACCCCCGACCTTTTCAGTGTAAATGAATTGCTCTACCAACTGAGCTAAGCGCGCGGTGAGCCCAGTATAGCCTAAAATAGTTTGCGTGTACAATCTTTTTATGCTACAGTCCGGCCATGATAACTGGAGTTACTACATCACCGGTCGACATGAAAGCTCGCCAAGCAATGGACATTCGTCCAGGCGACACTATTCGTGTATGGCAAAAAATCGAAGAAAAGGGCAAAACACGTCTACAGGCATTTGAAGGCTTGGTTCTTGCTCGTAAACACGGCAAAGAGGCAGGCGGAACATTTACTGTTCGTCGTGTAGCTAGTGGTGTTGGTGTTGAAAAGGTATATCCACTCTATTCTCCAATGATCGACTCAGTCGAAATCCTTAAGCGTGCTGCTGTACGCCGTGCAAAGCTTTACTTTATCCGTGACAAGGTTGCTCGCGAGGCTCGTCGCTTGCTCCGTCGCTCATATGTTATGCGTGCAGAAAACAGCGCAACTCCTACAGAAGATGTTCCAGTCGTCGTTGATGACGAAGTGATTGCAGCACCAGAAATAAACGAGACTGAAGAGGTTGCTGTAGAACCAGAGACAACAGCAACAGAATAATTGAAAAAAGTACGCATCTAGCGTACAATCCCAAAGTGCTCTATGCGCAGGTGTTGTAATTGGTAGCCAAGCACCCTTGAGGTGGGTGTGCCGAAAGGCGTGGAGGTTCAAGTCCTCTCCTGCGCACTGTCTATTTAATGAATATATGTCTTTTGATCAATATCACGAGCCACCGGAAGAGCTTTCACAGAAAGTCAGAACGTTTGCACGAATGATCCTCGGCCTCATAGAAGAGGCACAGGCTATTGATTGGTACGAGCAGCGCATGTCTGTCGAAAAAAATAAGAGCGCAAAAGCTATAATGGCGAACGCGCAGCAAGAAGAATTTAAACATTTTGGTATGGACCTCGAGTTCCTACTTCGTGAAAAACCTGAGTGGCGAACAATCCTCAAGGGTATTTTGTTTACAACAGGCGATATTGTGAAAAGGGGAGAAGAGGCAGAGAAAAAAGTGGACTAACTTTTATTCGGGTAAACAGGTCTGCTACAATAGATAGATGACGTTTTTTACTGGTAAAGGAGATGTGGGCACAACCAAGCTTTTTGATTCAGAATCTGGAGTACGTGTCTCAAAATCTTCGCCAATTTTCGAATGCCTCGGACAGCTCGATGAACTCAATGGAGTAGTTGGGTGGTGCAAGGTAGCGTGCGAAGATTTTACTGTTGACTCTGTGCCTGCACGCGAAATTCTGCTCGATGTACAAAACCATCTTTTTACAATACAGGCCGAAGTCGCAGGTGCACCCAAGTCAATCCCACAAGACGATGTGGATCAGATGAGCGCACTAATTAAGCGTATCGAGGACTCGCTTCCTCCGGTGACTTCTTTTCTTATTGCTGGCGGGACAGAACTATCAGCGCGTCTTGATATTGCGCGCGCCATCTCGCGCCGCGCAGAACGGCGACTTGTAACACTACACGAATCAGGAGAGCGTATTGTATCGAGTGGTTCGCGAGCCTACGCAAATAGACTCTCGTCGCTCTTGTATGCGCTTACGCGCCTCGAAAATAATGTAGCCGGTATAGAGGAAACTCCGCCAACCTACACGTCATAAGTATGGTAAGAAAATATTTACCAAAAGACATGGAAGGGTTTGTTCATTTGTACGAGCGATATATTTCTCCAGTATCACTCGTCGCCGGGTTTTTTGCAGATAATTTAATCTTGTTGCGTCGAGTCGATCTCATTCGATCGAACGCACTTCTTTTGTTTTATTTAATAATTTGCGCTCTGGGAATTATTTTTACCAATCTCGTTGCAGGAGGAAAAATCAAAAACGAGACCTTGCAGCGTTCTGCACCGGTGGTTTTTATTGTGATGCAATTTGCTTTTGGGGGATTGTTTAGCGGGTATCTTTCGCTTTATAGCCGCAGCGCGTCCGTTGCTGCAAGCTGGCTCTTTGTACTTGTACTTGCAGGGCTACTATTGGGAAACGAGCGTTTTATGCGTTTTTATCATAAGTTCACGTTTCAAATATCTTTGTATTTCACTACGATATTTTCATTTCTTATTTTCTTCTTGCCTGTCATATTCCATTCAATCGGAAACATAATGTTTTTGATAAGTGGGGCTGCAAGTCTGGGCGTAATCACACTCTTTTTGATGTTGCTGCGATCGCTCGTTCCAAAAATCGAAAAGCAAAACCGTACCAAGACTGCTCGATCAATTGCGGTTATTTTTATTGTATTCAACGTGCTGTATTTTAATAATCTCATTCCGCCGCTCCCGCTCGCGCTTAAAAGTGCCGGCGTGTACCACTCGATTACTCGAACGGGGGACGTCTATACGCTTACGAAGGAACCGGTACCGTGGTACAAAAGTTTTCTTAACTACAATACGGAGTTTCATGTCGTGGAGGGTGACACGGCGTATGTATACACTGCTATTTTTGCACCTTCGGGGCTTTCAACGGCAGTTGTTGATGTGTGGCAAAAATATGATGAATCACAGAAGTCATGGGAGACTGTTGGCAAGATCAGTTTCTCAATACTTGGCGGAAGAGATGGCGGTTACCGAGGATACTCTGCAAGAGAAAATATTGAAGCGGGGGATTGGCGCGTAAACGTCCTTACGCCTTCTGGCAGACTCATTGGGAGAGTCTCATTTACAACGGTTATAGTGCCTGCTCCTATCGATCTTGTTACCGAGACGCAATAAATAACTCGCGCTAAACCATTAATTCTGCTATAACTTGGTGATTGGTGGTCGTAGCTCAACGGTAGAGCTTCGGTTTGTGGTGCCGACGGTTGTGGGTTCGAGTCCCATCGACCACCCAAGTTATATTGTTTTGTACTGCTATATTTTCATTATTTTAAGTATATAATTTGCCTATATAGCAAGAGATCACCTCCACAGGCGCTCATTATGAATCGAAAAAAAATCATTCTCTTCGTTGTGGTTGCGTGCGTTATTGAAGCCATTATAGGATTTGGACTCTGTCGATTTTTTCTCTTTCCTCGTTCTGTACAGAGTGCGCTTTGCCCGGCGCCTGTACGGGAAAGCAGTATGCAATATGGTTCGCAGGCAACGCTCTCTGACCCCCTGATCACTATCAGGCCCGCATCACCAAACTCACCTGAATATGCGGCGCTACAAGACCAGGTACAGTCGTATATCAACTCACAAACAGAAAATGGTCTGTCGAGCGCGTCGGTGCAATTTCGTGATATCAATACGGTGACTGGATTTGTTATCAATCCCACCGAAAAATATTACCCCGCAAGTCTCTACAAGGTGTTCCTCATGATTACGTACTTTCGTATTGCCGGAGAAAATCCAGATATCTTAAACAAAAAAATTTATTACGAGGGAACGCATGATTATAATGCACCGGAAGAAATTAAACCTTCGGTAGATCTTGTTCCCAACACCTACTATACGGTCGAGCAGCTTATTGAGCACATGATCCGCTATTCCGATAATAATGCACTCCGCGCTTTGACGGATAATTTAACCAATGAGCAAACACACATCTATCAACAAGTGTTTGGCGACCTTAATATAAATCCCTCAACTGTCGACCAACAGGTTAATACGCTGACCGTGGGTGGTTATGGAACGGTACTCTCTGCTTTATATAACGCATCGTATCTTGATCGACGGTATTCTGAGCGCGCGCTTGAGTTACTGACGCAAAGTGATTTTACAGAAGGTATTGCGAGCGGTGTACCAAACACCTCGGAGCTTGCGCAAAAGTTTGGTGAAGCACAAATTGAAGTCAATGGGGCCATAGTCGGCAAACAACTTAGTAACTGTGGAATTATTTATTATCCGCATCATCCGTACCGCTTGTGTGTGATGACAAAGGGGGCGGGAGACCATATTAAATTCCTTGAAGGAGTTCTTGCCGACATATCTCGCATCGTTTACAAGGATGTAGAGAAGCGATATCCATAATAGACAGGGAATTGCATTTTACCGTGCTACTATATAATTCATGGCAATGCTAAAAAGCGGACTCAATCGGGCACAGTGGATCGCTGTGGTGCAAGCATGTGCTTTTTTTGCTATTGCGCTTGGCATCGTTCAGCCACTTTCCACAAGTTATGCGACAGAAGTTGCAAGTAATGGTGTCAGTGACATCATTCTTTCAAATATCCCAGTGTACAACGTTGATGCCATTTTTGTGTATGGAATGTTTTTGTTTCTTGGATTCGTAGCTTTTCTTTGTTTTCAACATCCTCGCCGCATCCCGTTTACTCTGAATGCAGTAGCTTTGTTTGTAGTCATACGATCGGTATTTGTCTCGCTCACACACGTAGGACCTTTTTTGCCTCATATGAGTAGTCAGTTTGGTCCAACGATTACTCATATCTTTTTCGGATCAGACTTTTTCTTTTCTGGGCACACAGGCGCTCCGTTTTTACTCGCCCTTATTTATTGGAGAGAAAAGGCAATTCGAACAGTATTCTTGCTCTGGTCAATGGTGTTTGCAACCGTGGTGCTTTTGGGACATGTCCACTATTCGATTGATGTTGCATCGGCATATTTTATTACCTACACGATTTACCATATTGCCCTCAATATATTTTCAAAATCCCGCGAATGGTTTTTGCAGGATGATCCGGTAGAAAAACAGGCTATTTAATTAGTTCGAATATCCGCGTAGGTTTCTGTATACGGCTTTCCGGTAAGTGTAGTCCATACAAAATTAAGTGCGTATCGCCAACCTGTGGTAACAAGCCCTTCATGTGCGAGACGTCGCGCTGTTGTGTACATGGGAAGTGAATATGTCCACCTAACCTTTCCTACTTTGTGTAGTCTGCGGGCAATATCGGTATCCTCACCATAAAATGCAATTGAAGTATCAAATCCACCAATTGCCTCAAGTGCAGATCGCCTCACTACAAAATTTCCGCCTTGTACGACTGAGCCAATTCTCAGTACAAAGCGCGTGCATAGGTAGGCAATGTAGGTGAATGCATAAAAGCACTGTATCCAGATTGAATACATGAGCGGGGCGTCGTAATAAATATATGGTCCGGATAGTACAACCAGTTTCTCATCTTGTTTAAAAGCATCGATTACCGTTTTGAGCCAGCCTTCGGGCACCATGGTATCGGAATCAATGTTTGCCACGAGAGTGCCAGAAGAAGCGACAAAGCCGGCTTGTCGTGCGCGTGTAAGGCCTTTCCGGTCTTCTGTTACAACGCGTACACTAGGAAATGATCCTGCAATTTCTGCAGTGCGATCGGTTGATGCGTTATTGACCACAATGATCTCGGTATCGTATGAATAACGAGCTATTTCTGCTTGTACGGATTCGAGACACTTTCCGATTCGGAGTTCTTCGTTGTAGGCAGGGATAACGAAACTTATGTCCACGAGTTTAGTATACCCGTCCAATAAGTTTGTTACAATATGGTATGCATTTGGCTCTATTTACGCTTGCTCTCTTGTGGAGCGCCTATTGTTTGGCCAAGCTCGAGATCCAAATCGAAGGAGCTCACGGTTGGGCAGAGTTGTTGCCTGCGTGGCATATGTCCAATACCAGCTGGATAAACAAGGTTCTTTTTAGCGAGCGCCCGCTTACTGGGTATCATGTGTGGCTCGTGATTTTTTTGCTTTCCATGTTCCACGTGGTCTATGTATTCACTCCGCCAAGTTGGTATGTCGAACTGCAGATAGTTTCATTCTTTTGTTTTTTTTCGGTAGTCGAAGACTTTTTGTGGTTTTTGCTTAATCCGGCGTTTGGTATTCATAATTTTAAGCGAGAAAAAATATGGTGGCACGAAAAGAATTGGTGGATCATCGCTCCGCGAGATTACTACATTCTTACTGCTGTTGGTGTGATTACGTATCTCTTAGCACCTCTTGTATAAATAAAAAATGGACGCTGCCCACTGGCAACGTCCAAGAAAAAACAACCTTCAAGAAACTATAATTTTTATTGTACCAACTGCTACAAAAACAATTATTCCAGCCAGGCTTAATATTTTTGCCTGCGTATGAATCGTTCCGTGTACTACAAGCGGTGGCTGGCAGAGTCCGATGGCCCAATGAACCATAAGCACAAACGTAATTATTGTAACCTCGAGCTTGTTCTTTGGTTCCGCCGAGAGGTAATACATTACAAACACTGATAATACGGGAGGCATATACAATGCGTGCCCCATGGCAGGCAGTGTTGGTTTTCCGTCGCGTGTGTAGGCCGAAGGCACTGGGTCTGCAATCCAGATTCGGACGATGAAAAACGTCGCCATCGTCGTGATCAGCAATACGATCACAAACAGCTGGGCACTTCCTATTTCGGGGTGCATCGAGACGACGTAAGAGAAGGTCGGGTTCAGCAACAAAAAGTCGCTCCAAATACCCGCATGTCTCTCGAGGGTAAAGAACTTACCATCTTTAATTTCGGAAAGGTGTCTCGCTTGCGAATCGAACAGCCAGCCATCTTTTTCTGCCGGGTTGATCTGCCCGATATACATAAATGTACCGAGGCCTGCGAAGCACAGCAGTCCAATCCATACTTGAATCGACATTAATCGCTCCTACGTGTGTGCCGCCCACAACGGGCCAACTGCCGTGTTTATAGCACGTGTACAAGAAAACACTAGCGCACGGGTGTCCAGTCTTTGGAAAGGGCAGTGCCTGAAATGGCGACGGCTAGTGTATTGATAAGCCACAGCGTCCACAGGTAAGGCCACCCCAGTGTGTGTGCGCGGCGTGCGCCATGAAATACCGTAAGTTTTGAATCACAAACAGTCTTACCAATTTTTGATAATCGCAAAAATAAATCAGCATCCTCACGCGTTACCAAGTCGTCGCGAAATCCGCCGATTCCTTCAAATGCACTTTTGCGCACAATCATGCATTTTCCGCTCGCTTCGCCCGTATGCAAAACAGTATTCATAAAATTCACAAGCGAATTAAGGATCCAAAAAGAGATTCGGTCGCTCGTACGCTCGATTTCTGGTAGTGCTTGTTGGTAGCATGTAACAGCAACAACGTTTGGATTTTCAAAATGTCTTAGTGCATGCGTGAAAAAGACGTTTGGATTTAGAATATGCACGTCTGCATCAATAAAGGCAAGTATGTCGCCGTGCGATGCGCGGGCCCCATCGTTTCGCCCTCTTGCGGCGGTGTGACGCTCTCCCTCAAAAGTAATGACAACGTCGGCATATTTACGTGCGACATCAACGGTACTATCAATACTTTTGCCATCGGACACTATCACTTCGTGGGGAATAGTGAGCGCATCAAACTGCTGAATAGTTGCTTGAATAGCTTCCTCTTCTTGCCGCGCGGGAATGATGATCGACAGCATATATTTACCAGTCAGCCTTTGCCATGCGCTTGCTCAAATAGCCCAGACCTCCGAGTGCGAGCGCAAAAACTATAACCGCAAAACCAATCTGATACTGATGAGGAATAAGTGTAAGAACATCACCAAAATAATATCCCACCATCACCATTGCGAGTATCCAAACAATGCTTCCAAGGGCATTGATTATTAAAAATCGGATATACGACATTCGCATCATGCCGGCAACGGTAAGAGTTACAACCGCAAGCCCAAAACCCATCGAGAGTTTGGAGATTGTAAGAATCCAGACATGATATGTGTGAAAGCGATGTTCTACTTTGCTTACGTTTTCGGGTGTAAGTCCAATATAGTGCCCCCATTTATTTATAAAAGATCGAGCACCATAATAGCCAACCAAATACCAACACGTGTCGGCCAGAAGGTCTGCAGCGATAAGCGTGAGGTACATGGGTGCAAATTGCACAATACCAAGCTGCCAGAGAATACCTCCAAGCAACATCGCACCTGTCCCTTCAAAGAAGCAGCCAAGAAAAAGCAGGATGTATTTAGATGAATCGACAAACGCTAAGATTGCGTGAATATCCATATTATGTTCAGTCTAGTATAACATTTCCACATCCGCGACCCGTATTTATATGATACGATTAAGTGCATGGATCCAGAAACAGCGCTGCGGCTCTCATTGCTCGAAGAGAAGATCAATGAGATACACAAGTACACTAAACGCCTTTACACCATATTCATATGGACTGGCGTTGTGACGGTGGCAATGTTTGTATTACCATTGATCGGATTGATATTTGTTATTCCATCATTTCTATCCTCATATGGTTCAATTGGATCCGCAGGAGATGCGCCAAGTCAGACAGCTCCGCCGGCAAGTATGCAAAGTGCGACTGATTATGCAAATCAACTTAAGAGTTTGCTGCAGTAATTATTATTAAATACTAATTAAATACTATATGAACCCAGAAACAGCAGATAAAATAACTTTCGCAACACGATACGTTCGTCCAATGGTAGCGCTCGCTTTTGCGGCTCTCGGACTCTATCTCCTTATGCTTACTGTTAATGAATTTCGTAGCGGCAAATACATTGGCTCTGGAGTTACGGCAACCAATACCATTGTGGTTTCAGGTACGGGTGACGTAACCGCAGTACCAACAATCGCATCGTTCTCATATACGGTAGACGAAAAGGCCAAGGATGTTGCAACTGCCCAAACCCAGGCAACGAAAAAAACAAATGACATCATTGCGTACCTTAAGGATCAAAAAATCGATGATAAGGATATTCAAACAACAGATTATAGTGTTACTCCTAACTATGAATATACGGGCGGAGTCTGCGTGCAAAACGGAACATACTGTCCACCGGGCAAGCAGGTTCTCGTTGGCTACGAAGTATCGCAAAGCGTGACTGTAAAGGTACGAGATACAACAAAGGCAGGGGATATACTCGCCGGCATCGGATCTCGTAATCCATCATACGTATCAGGACTTACATTTACCGTTGATGATGAGACCGCGTTGCAGTCGCAAGCTCGTGAAAAGGCTATTGCAAACGCAAAGACAAAAGCAGATGCGCTCGCTAGTCAGTTAGGTGTATCTATTGTGCGTGTGGTTGGATTTAGTGAAGATGGTAATCAGCCACGGCCAATCTCATACATGGATAAGACAATGTCATCGGGCGCAATGGCTCCAGAAGCAGCCGTCGCTCCAGCAGTGCCAACAGGAGAAAATAAATATACTTCAAACGTCTCGATTACTTACGAAATAAAATAAGTATGGGTAAGCTTTCTCGCGCAAAAATTGCCGAGATGGCAACTATCTGTGATCTCTTGTCAGATCAGACGCGGGTACGCGTGATTGATATGCTTTCTCAATCACGCGTCCCGCTCTCTGTCAGACATATTGCGGAAAGTATCGACATGAGCCCATCGGCTACAAGTCACATGCTCGGAGCATTGTTTCGTGGCGGCGTTGTCGAAAATGGCCGAGACGGAAGGGAAAAATTGTACTATATTGCGAAGACTCCACAGGGTAAAAAGGCCCTCAAGGTAGTGCAGGTTTTGAGTTAAGAGGTTGATTGACATTTCTTCCACCTCTGATACTATATTGACAAGCCCCGGGAGGGGTTTTTAAAATGCAAAAAACATAGCAGAAGCACGATATGTCACCAATTTTTCAATATCTAAGAGAAACTCGCACAGAGCTCGAGCATGTCTCGTGGCCAACTCAAACACAGACAATCGTGTACACGATATTTGTGGCTCTTCTATCTGTGGGTATTGCGGTGTATCTTGGCTTCTTTGATTTTCTTTTTACAACTGCACTTACTCGACTAGTAGCAGTTACGACAAATACAGCACCTTCTTCACAGGTAATTTCGACAACAACAAACCCAGTACAATCAGCATCAACAACCGAACCAAATTTTACTATTACTCCAGCAACATCAACCACCAAATAATTGTATGGCACGACAAACACACGGAGATGATCGACGATGGTACGCGGTACACACATACTCAGGATATGAGGATGCTGTAGCGCGCAACCTCAAGCAGCGCGTTGAGTCATTTGGTATGCAAAACAATATTTTTAATGTTGTGGTGCCGATCGAAAAGAAAATCAAGATCAAGAACGGTCGTAAGACCGAAATTCGCGAAAAGACTTTCCCTGGATACGTTCTTGTTGAAATGATCGCAACAGACGAGGCATGGAGTGTGGTGCGTAATACACAGCAAGTAACCGGTTTCGTTGGCACAGCAAACCAGGCAGTTCCGCTCGAGGAAAGTGAAGTCGATCAAATCCTCCGAAGAAACGCGGGCGACACTGTGCGGCACGCAATCGATCTTGCTGTTGGTGATGCTGTTAGTATTATCGACGGACCATTTAAGGATCTCGAAGGCAAGGTTGGGGAGATTGACGAAGAGCGAGGAAAGGTTAAAGTATTGGTTCCTATGTTCGGTCGCGAAACTCCAGTCGAACTCGAGGCAGATCAGATTCAGCGAATTTAATAATTAAAGTACATATATGGCAAAAGCAATTACAAAAATCATCAAACTTCAGATCGCGGCAGGTGCAGCAACACCAGCTCCACCAGTAGGTACTGCGCTTGGTCCGGCAGGAGTTAACATAGCTGAATTCGTCAAACAGTTCAACGATCGTACACGACCACTCATGGGCTCTATCTTGCCTGTGGTTATGAATGTATACAGTGATCGTACGTTCGACTTTGTGGTCAAAAAGCCACCAGCTTCACGACTCGTACTCAAGGCTGTCGGAGTAGACAAGGGTTCACCAAAACCTCAGGTTCAAAAGATTGGAAAGCTTACTCAGGCACAGCTTCGTGAAATTAGTGAAGAAAAGATGGAAGATCTTAACGCTAATGATATCGAGCATGCAATGAAGATTATGGCGGGGACTGCACGATCTATGGGAGTCGATATCGAAAAATAGTTGAAAATATAAAAAGAGAAGACGTCCGGGAATTATATTCCGGGCGTCTTTTTTTTGTGAGCTTGTGAGCTCAATGATCAGGGATTGTTCATATCCCAGGCTGCGAGGACCTCTTGCCAAAGCCGGTGCGCCTCGCGCAAATCGTCTCTGGCGCCAACTGGCAGTTGACCAGCATATTCGATGTGACGCCGCTCAGACACAGAAATTTTCACAGCGAACTTCTCGTAAGTTTCGCGAGCATCGATATGTCGCGATCGAGTCCCGTAGTTTTCGGAACCGGAATGGTTTTTCGGGTCGAACCGAGCGAAGTTTGCCACCTTGGTCGGTGAGTTCGTTTCCCGCATCGTCATCTGTATCCTCCCTCGTTGGGGCAGTTCTGCCCTGCGCAATACAATACCACGATTTTTTGATCATTCAACATATTTTCATAATTACTGGGGACGGGATAGAATGGGGCAATGAATATAGTACAAACTCTCCAGCAAGCTCTGTCTCAAGCGCTCGGTGCTCATGGAGTCGTTGTCGATAAAAATTCCATTCAGCTCGATCATCCGGCAGACATGTCGCATGGAGATTATGCGACAGGTATTGCTCTGCAATATGCAAAACAAACGGGTAAAGCGCCAAAAGCATTGGCTGACGACATTGTTACTGCGCTCGGTACGATAGAAGGTGTTTCCAAAATCGAGGTTGCAGGCCCGGGATTCATTAACTTCACGCTTTCGGCAAATGCAGTTGCACACACACTTTTAACTGCTCTCTCATATGAGAACTGGGGCGTAAATGTATATCAAAAAGGAAAGAATGTTCTCATCGAATATACAGATCCAAATCCTTTCAAGGCATTTCACATCGGACACTTAATGAGTAACGCAATCGGTGAATCTCTCTCGAGAATTATCGAAAACGCTGGTGCACATGTCACTCGAGCGAATTACCAAGGAGATCTTGGTGTACATGTTGCGTGTGCAATTTGGGGAATACAGCAGCTGGGAATTCATCCAGAATCCGCTGACGAATTTGGTCGCGCGTACGCGCATGGCGCAACTGCGTATAAGGAAAATACAGATGCAAAAAGTGAAATAGATACGATAAACAAAAAACTGTACGACCGCTCTGACGAGGGAATAAACAATCTCTATGACACTGGACGCAAAGAGTCTCTCGCTGCCTTCGAAAAAATTTATACGATGCTCGGAACAACATTTGATCATTACTTTTTTGAAAGCGAAGCGGCTCCAGTAGGTAAGGAAATTGTACTTGCGCATCCTCAAACCTTTGTAGAATCAGATGGTGCTCGCATATTTAAGGGCGAAGAATACGGACTTCATACGCGCGTATTTATCAATAGTCAGGGATTGCCGACATACGAAGCAAAAGAGTTGGGAGTTACCAAATTGAAACAGGATCTGTATCCTGAAAGTGATCAGTTTATTGTGGTTACCGCAAACGAAATCGCCGAATATTTTAAAGTACTTAAAAAAGCGATGGAAATTGTATTTCCTGAGATTGCTGAGAAACTGTTGCATGTTCCGCATGGTTTTTTGCGACTACCCACGGGCAAAATGTCATCCCGCACAGGGGATGTAATTACCGGAGAATCTTTGCTTATAGCTTTGGCCGAGGCGGCACGCGAACGCGCAAGCGAAAGCAGAGCAGATGATCCAGCTATTTTGGCGCAACAAGTCGCAGTGGGTGCTATTAAATATCAGATTCTCCGACAGGCTAATGGTAAGGATATTATCTTTGATCGTGAAAAGGCGCTCTCTCTCGAAGGAGACTCGGGACCATATATTCAATATGCGTATGCGCGTGCATGCGCAATTCTTACAAAGGCTGGCGAAAGCGGGGTAGTGGCAAAGCTCGACGAGTCCGAGGCACCAATCCATCTGACGCGATTTATATATCGATTTCCTGAAATAACAGAACGTACAGTCGAAAATCTCGCACCTCATACGATTGCAAACTATGCACTGTTACTTGCAGCCGAATTTAATAGTTGGTATGCACAAGTGCAGGTGCTCGACGAAACTCCAGCGGCGCCGCATAAAGTTGCAATAGTTGCTGCCACTGCAAAAACCCTCGAACGATGTTTGTATCTGTTGGGAATTCCTGCACCAAACAAAATGTAAGTTATGGAATTGTCACAGACCGGCAGAGATTTAAAAAGAGGGAACTACCGGCATTTTAAGGGAGATATTGTTGAGGTATTAGATGTAGCGCTTGATAGTGAGGATCCTGCAAAGGAAGTTGTTGTATACAAGCATGGTGAGAATGTATGGGTGCGACCACTAGAAATGTTTCTAGAATCTGTAGATCGTGATGGCTATTCCGGCCCACGATTTACTTATATTGAAACCTAGCAAATCAATCCATGTGCAATAAGAAAAGTATCGATGCGTAAAGGCACTTTTTTTGCTAGGATAGGGGGATGTCGTCTCAAGAAATAAGTAAATCAGATACTTCTAAGCGAGAAGAAGCAATACTCGAATTTTGGGGTACAAATGAGATTTTTCAAAAATCGGTACAACGCGATGCTCCAAAAGGGGATTATATTTTTTATGACGGACCTCCTTTTGCAACAGGCCTGCCACACTACGGACACATTGTAGCGAGTGTCATCAAAGACGTTGTTCCGCGATTTTGGACAATGCAGGGATATCGCGTACCGCGTCGATGGGGCTGGGATTGTCACGGACTCCCAATTGAGAACATTGTCGAAAAAGAAATAGGCAGTAAACACAAAAAAGATATCGAGGCAATTGGAGTCGCCAGGTTCAACGAGATGTGCCGCTCCAAGGTTATGACCTATGCAGACGAGTGGAAAAGAATCATTCCGCGCATAGGGCGTTGGGCTGATATGGATGATCCATACTTTACGATGAGTAAAGATTTTATGGAAAGCGTGTGGTGGGTATTCAAACAAATTTACGACAAGGGATTGGTGTACGAAGCATACCGCTCGATGCACATTTGTCCGCGTTGTGAGACAACACTCAGTCAGCAGGAGGTTTCTGAAGGCTACAAAGATATTAAGGACTTGGCGGTGACTGCCATGTTTCCGCTCACAGATGAACCAAATACATTTATACTTGCATGGACAACGACGCCGTGGACACTCCCAGGCAACGTCGCACTCGCTGTAGGAAATGACATTGATTACGTTACGGTTGAGTCGGAAGGAAAAAAATACATACTTGCAAAAGAAGTTGTAGAAAAAACATTTGGTGAAAAAACATATTCCATTGTTTCAGAAATGAAAGGAAGCGAACTAGTTGGAAAATCATACACTCCGCCTTTCGATTCTTATGTAAATGATACGACACTCAAACATCGTGAGAATGCATGGAAAGTATATGCGGCGGATTTTATTACTGCAGAAAGCGGCACCGGCATCGCTCATCAGGCGCCGGCATTTGGTGCCGAGGATATGGAACTTGCAAAGCAGATTGGTCTGCCGCTTATCAGGCACTTGGGTATGGACGGAATTATCCACGCAGAAGTAAAAGAACTTTCTGGCCTTTCGGTCAAACCAATCGAAGATCCGCAATCGACTGATGTCGAAGTTATAAAATACTTGGCAGGCAAGGGGCTTTTGTTTGCAAAGGAAAAATATGAACACTCATACCCGCATTGTTGGCGTTGCGACACGCCGCTTATTAACTATGCGACAACGTCATGGTTTGTGAATGTTGAGAAAATAAAACCGCAGCTCTTGGAAAGTGCAAAAAATATTAACTGGTCACCGGAACACATCAAAGAAGGTCGATGGGGCAATTGGCTTACAGGAGCGCGAGATTGGTCCATTTCTCGTCAGCGCTTTTGGGCAAGTGTCATTCCGTTGTGGAAGTGCGAAGCCTGCAAAAAATATCGAGTGTTTGGAAGTGCCAGCGAGCTCGAAGAGGCGAGTGGAAAGCATGTTGATGATCTACATAAACATATAGTGGACGAAATTACAGTGCCGTGTGATTGCGGGGGTACCATGAAAAGAATTCCAGATGTGCTCGACACCTGGTTTGATTCTGGTTCGATGCCGTACGGACAAGTGCATTATCCGTTTGAAAATAAAGAAAAATTTGAAAAAGCATTTCCTGCACAATTCATTGCTGAAGGATTGGATCAAACTCGTGCATGGTTTTATTACCTGCACGTGCTCTCTGGAGCAATTTTCGAAAAGAACGCGTTTCAAAATGTGATTGTAAATGGCATCGTACTCGCAGAAGACGGCAAGAAAATGTCGAAAAAACTCCAAAACTATCCCGACCCGATGGAGATTGTCGAAAAATTTGGTGCAGATGCTTTACGCCTGTATCTACTTTCTTCGCCAGTAATGCAAGCCGATAACCTGAGCTTTAGCGAAAAAGGAGTGAGCGAGTGGAAAGGTGTACTTACTCGGCTTGAAAACGTACTCTCATTTTACGAACTGTACAAAAATGATGCGACACACGTTGCGTCGAATACCAGTACGCATATTTTGGATCAATGGATACTTGCTCGCCTGATGCAGCTGCGTATCAGTATTACCGAATCGATGTATCAATATGACTTGGCGAGCGCGACTCGTCCGCTCGCATTGTTTATCGAAGACTTTTCAACATGGTATTTGCGCCGATCGCGTGAGCGTGTAAAAACCGATGGTGATGATAAACAGTTGGCACTCTCGACTATTTTGTACGTCCTTCAGGAAACTGCAAAAATGATTGCGCCATTTGCGCCTTTTATTGCAGAGATGTTGTGGCTCTCGACTCGTACAGAAGTCGATCCGGAAAGTGTACATTTGTGCATGTGGAGCGAAACTGCACGACTCACGTCGGAGCAAATGGAAGTCATTGCTGTTATGTCGGCTACTCGTGTTCATGTGACCGAAGGACTGAGCTACCGTACCAAACAAAGTATTCCCGTACGACAGCCGCTCACCAGTTTTACGGTAAAGCACGACGGATCGCACCCTGCACGGCTCGATGAATATCTTGCCCTCATTAAAGAAGAGATGAATGTGCGAGAAGTAATACTGGGTGATGCCTATATGCTTGATACGGTCATAACTCCCGAACTGAACCGCGAGGGTCAAATCCGCGAATTGTTGCGTGCGGTGCAGGATGAACGAAAGAAAACAGGACTCAAACCCGGAGAGGCAACAACACTTTTTATAAGTGGTGATATCGATTTTCTTGCCTTTGTGAGCGAGGCAAAAGAACAGTTGCAAAAAGTTGCGAGCATATCGTTAATCGAAGAAAAGGAAAATGCTGGAACTGAAGTAACTATTATTGGAAAAGGGGTCATCTCATTGGCTCTGTAAACATGTATCAAAAATATTCAACAGAGGCAATCGTATTAGGAAGTCGCGAGCGAGGAGAAGCCGATCGGCTTGTTGCGCTTTATACACAAGACTTTGGATTGGTGTGGGCGCGCGCAGGAGCTGCTCGCGCAAGCTATTCAAAGATGCGATATTCGATCACGCACTATAGCCGAGTAAAAGTGTCCCTAATCAAAGGCAAGCGTGGTTGGCGACTGGCAGGTACGGTGGCTCTCGCTCCTCTTGTGGGGAACATGTCGGCGCAAAGTGCTTTTGCTCGTACTGCGGCACTGATAACCCGCATGGTTATTGGCGAGGAACAACATGAATATTTATATCAGACATTAAAAAATGCACATGAGACGCTCGCAACTACCGACGTGGCAACGGTACCAATAGTAGAGTTGGTGACAGTGGCACGGGTACTGCATACACTCGGTTACTTATCGACTGAGGCGGTAGGAACGAGTCTTTTTACGCATACCATGCTCGTCGAAGAATCCCTCGATGAGGCAATGCGGTCGCGCAATGAACTTTTAAACTCTATTAACAGGGCGCTCTCGGAAACACATTTGTAAATCACTTCAGGAACAGCCGTGATGAGACTCATGGTATTATTTCACTATGTCACCGCAAGGGAGTAATGAAAATCCAGAGAAGATCGATAGACTGCGTCGCGCGATGTATTCTCGTGCAATAGAGCCAACGCTCAAGGAGCGAGATCGGCGCGCACTTTCTCAGGATCCAGATATGGTCAAAACTGATTGGGTTCGCGAAGAACCAAAACTGGCTTCGACCATGGTTGCTCCTCGGGGTATGAATACGGCGAGGACACTCCTTATGTGGCTCCTTGGACTTGCAGTACTGTTTTTCATCGCAGCAAGTGGTTACTTTTTGTTTTTCTTTACGTTTGGCGGTGGGAGTAGTGGTGCTTCGGCATCAAATATTGATATTGCCATTTCTGGACCGTCTCAAGTATCAAGTGGTAATAAAACGGAACTGCAAATTGCCATAACGAACGGTAATACCACATCACTTGAACTTACGCGCCTCATCGTCACGTATCCAAATGGTACGCGCTCGCCGGCAGATTTTATAACCGCACAACCCCAATGGACTCAGTCCCTCGGCACCATTCATCCGGGTGAGACACGCCGAGGTGTGGCGTATGCGGTACTCAATGGTACACAGGGTTCACCAGGTGCTATCAAGGTAGAACTGCAATATCGGCTCAATGGATCAAACGCTGTATTTACTGCAAGTAATGAGTATGCGTTTACCTACGGTTCTGCACCGCTATCTGTCGTTGTAAAAGGCAACACGCAGACAGTCTCTGGCCAGCCTATCGAATTGACCGCAACCATATCATCAAACGCAACTACGCCTATCAAAGGCGCGTTAGTACAAGTGCGATTGCCATTTGGTTTCAAGCTCACGTCATCGCAGCCATCACTCGACAGTAATTCGATAGCAAAACTTGGGGACATGAACCCCGGCAGTCAAAAGGAAATTGTAATTAATGGGGTACTCACTGGAGCAACCAATGATGCTCGGGTATTTACGTTTATTGCAGGAACGTACGCGAGCGCGACATCGACCACGCTTGATGTGCCCCTTGCAAGCAATGCATACACCATTGGTGTTGCACAGCCATTTCTGGGACTCAGTCTCAATGTTGGGGACAATACACAGTCATCCCAGCCTGTCATCGTCTTAAAGCCAGGGCAAAAAGTAGTCGCAACAATTGCATATACCAACAATTTGCCAACAGCTATTAACGACGCAACCATCATTGCACAATTTAGCGGATACCAAATAAATGGTTCGACAGTTGCCACACCCGATGGTTTTTATCGCTCAAACGATGGCACTATTATTTGGAATAAGAGTACAGTTCCCGCGCTTCACAATCTTGCCCCGGGTGCGACAGGAATCTTGACGTTTAGTTTTGTCGCTCCAACGAATGACGAACTTACGGGTAAACCAAGTCCCAATCTCACTATTGCGCTTTCTGCTGCCGGAACACGCGTCTCGGATGTAGGCGCAATTGAAACATTACAGTCAACTGCCGAAAAGAAATTTACACTTTCGAGCAATGTTGTCCTTGCAGCGAACGGCTTGTATTATTCATCACCTTATGGCAGTACCGGACCAATGCCGCCAAAAGTTGGGGTAGAAACAACCTATGCAATTGTGTTCACACTTCTTAATACGACCAATCCAATCAAAAACGCGAAAGTTACTGCGGTTATGCCTGTGTATGTTCGCTCAACAGGGAAAACCAGTCCAAGTTATGAAAAGATACACTTCAATCAAACCAATGGTGCCGTAACGTGGGACGTAGGCGATATAGCCGCTGGTGTCGGCAATGGCTCGCAGCCGCGACAGGCTGCCTTCGAGGTTGGGTTTACACCATCAATCAGTCAGCTAGGCCAAAAACCGATTCTTGTACAGGATATCGTATTTACAGGTACCGACTCAGTTACTGGACAGAGCATTTATATTTCATCAACTTCGTCGACCGATGTCTCAAATGTGTCGATCGATCTCAAGGGGGATTCGATACCGTCTCCTGTCGATCCAGCCGTCACGCAGTAAAAGCTAAAAGGGGTTTTATGGGATTTTGGGTCCTTGTGTGCATGGACTAAATGGGCGATACTGTGGGGAATGGCACAAGAACACGAGGTAATGGAAAAGGTTGTTTCTCTCTGTAAACGCCGCGGTTTTATTTACCAAGGTTCAGAAATATACGGAGGCCTAGCCGGTACATGGGATTACGGACCTCTCGGCACTACACTCAAAAAGAATATTGAAAATCTCTGGTGGAGAATGTTTGTTGATAGTCGCGATGATATGTATGGAATCGACTCAGCAATATTAATGAATCCTAAAGTGTGGGAAGCGAGCGGCCACGTTGGCGGATTTAATGATCCTATGGTCGAGTGTGCGAACTGCAAACATCGTTTTCGCGCGGATCATGTTCTAGAAGCTTTTTATGAAAAGAATCCTACGGTGGCGCATGAGCAGTTTGCCGAGGATCTCACGAGTTTAACGCGTGATTTTACCGCTTTTGCAAAAGACATGGTGTGCGAGGAGTGCGGCAAAAAAGGTTCTCTTGGACTACCTCGCCAGTTCAATATGATGTTCAAATCATCGGTTGGATCTACCGAAGGTGGCGAAATGCCAGTGTATTTGCGTCCCGAAACAGCGCAAGGCATGTTCGTTAATTTTAAAAATATCATCGACTCATATCACCCAAAATTGCCATTTGGTATTGCACAAATAGGCAAGTCCTTTAGAAATGAAATTGCTCCACGTGATTTTATATTTCGTGTACGAGAACTCGAAATTATGGAGTTCGAATATTTTATTTCTGAGGAGATGTGGCAGGAACAATTCGAATATTGGCGAGCACAATTTCATGCCTGGTTTAAGGCCCTTGGATTTGCATCCGACGATATACAAGAAATAGAAGTCGGAGACGGGGATCGGGCGCACTACAGTAAGCGAACAATGGATTTTTATTTTAAGTACCCATTTGGATATAAAGAAATCGGAGGACTTGCCTATAGAACCGATTTTGATCTCAAGAATCATATCGAGCACAGCAAAGTTGCTTTGGAATATCTAAATCCCGACGGAACGAAATTGATACCTCATGTGCTCGAACCAACATTCGGACTTGGGCGTCATATTCTTGCAGTGATAGCAAAGGCATATACCGAAGATGAGCTTGGAGGGGAGTCTCGAATATTCCTCAGATTCCCAAAACATCTTGCACCAGTAAAGGCGGCTGTGTTTCCGCTTCTTAAAAACAAGCCCGAACTTGTGGCAAAAGCACGCGAAGTTTACGTTGCACTCAAAAAGGAAATTCCACAAATTATGTGGGACGACAACGGTAACATTGGCAAACGCTATCGCCGACAAGATGAAATTGGTACTCCGGCATGTATCACCATCGACTTTGGCACACTCGGTACCGAAGACGCATCGCTCAAAGATACTGTCACTATTCGTGATCGTGATACTGGAGAGCAAAAACGCGTCAATATCTCTGAGCTGACCAATCTCCTTAAATAGCACCCTATTTTTACCAACCATGGTTGCTGTGATAGGATTCCTATATGGACGACCGGAATTTAAACGTATCAATAACAGTTGGAACGGTCTTTAAAACAGTGTTGGTCGGGCTTTTGGTAGTCTTCCTCTATACGATTAGAGACATCGTACTCGATGTATTTACCGCTATCGTCATAGCCTCGGCCATGGAGCCAGCTGTCGTAGGGCTTCGCCGTCACAAAGTACCACGCGTTGCTGCGGTTATTTTGGTGTATCTCATATTGCTTTCGATATTCTTTTCCATCGTATTTTTCTTCCTCCCGACGGTTCTGGGCGATATCATCACGCTTGCCCAGTCGCTGCCTGAATATATTTCTCAACTCAATGCGGTCACTTCGCTCGATCAATATACACACGTATTTGGACTTCCTTCACTCTCGACCTTTTCTGCGGGTTCCATGGTAGCTGCCATTCAGGGCGTATTTGGTGTCGAGGCTTATTCAACCGCATATGGTGCGGCAAGTAAAATATTTGGCGGCGTACTGTCACTTATCATCATCATTGTGTTTTCATTTTATTTTGCGGTACTCGAGACAGGTGTCGACGACTTTTTACGCATCATAGTACCTCGTCCGCACCAGCCTTATATTCTTGGACTTTGGCGGCGATCGCAGCATAAAATTGGGCTTTGGATGCAGGGGCAAATGGTACTCGCGCTCATTATGGGAGTGTTGGTATTTATGGGACTAAGTATTCTTCAGGTTCCGCATGCGCTGGTGTTGGCTCTCATTGCTGCATGTTTTGAAATCATTCCTGTTTTTGGACCGACACTTTCTGCGGTGCCTGCTGTTGCAATTGCGTTTGCCGATGGGGGAGCGACACTCGGACTTTTGACCGTAGGCTTGTATGTGGTCGCGCAACAGCTCGAAAATCACCTAATCTATCCGCTCGTTGTGACGCGTGTCGTAGGAGTGCCACCCTTATTGGTGATATTGGCGCTCATCATAGGAGCCAAGCTTGCGGGATTCCTAGGCATTATCCTCTCGGTACCGATTGCCGCAACCATTCAAGAACTAGTGCGCGACATCGAACGCAATAGACTAAGTTTAGGAGAATAGTATTTTGTTCAATATGAAAAAGCCATTTTATCTCACCACGACTCTTCCCTATGTAAATGCCTCGCCACATGTTGGCTTTGCGCTCGAAATGGTGCAGGCCGACTGTTTGGTTCGATACTGGGCGCTACAGGGAGTCGACGTATTTTTTAATACAGGCACCGATGAGCATGGACAAAAGTTGTTTGAAGCAGCGCAAAAGGCTGATATGGAAGTGCAGAAATACGTAGATCAGTATGCGGAACAATTTCGTTCGCTCAAAGAAAAACTTAACCTATCTGCCAATCTCCATTTTATTCGAACGACCGATCCTCATCACGTTGTTGCTGCACAAGAAATGTGGAAGAGGTGTCTAAAAAATGGCGATATCGAAAAGAGGGTCTACAAAGGTTTGTACTGTGTTGGAGATGAGGCATTTATAAAAGAATCTGAACTTGTTGACGGAAAGTGTCCGAACCATCCGACCATGGATTTGATAGAGCTTGAAGAAGAAAATTATTTTTTCCTTCTAAGCAAATATCAAAAGAAATTACTTGAATACCTTTCGCAGCCTGGCGTAGTTGTGCCAGAGTGGCGCAGAAAGGAAGCAATTAACTTTGTAGAAAGTGGTTTGGAGGATTTTTCTATTTCGCGGGTAAAAGAAAAGATGTCATGGGGAATTCCAGTCCCGGATGATGATATGCAGGTGATGTACGTGTGGTTTGATGCGCTCACAAACTACATTTCTACTCTTGATTGGCCGAACGAAGAAGGAAATTTTAAGAAATATTGGGTAGACGGAGTTACGTATCAAATGGCGGGCAAAGATCAGGTACGCTTTCAGTCGATCATGTGGCAGGGAATGCTTATGTCGGCAGGAATTCCTACAACGCAGCATATTTTGTATCACGGTTTTATTACGAGTGGAGGACAAAAAATGAGTAAATCGATCGGTAATGTTATCGATCCGATAGCGGTTGCTGAGGAATACGGAATAGATGCGCTACGTTTTTTCTTGTTGCGACACATTCATCCAACAGAGGATTCTGACTTTACTATCGAGCGATTTAAGGAGGCGTATAATGCCGATCTTGCAAATGGTCTTGGCAATCTTGTTGCGCGTGTCATGCAGCTAGCTCAAACGCATTTGACTGTTGATTTAGTAAAAGAAATTCCATCAACATTACAGTCAAGTATTTTACGTGCAACTGTGTATACAGATTACATTTCGTCTTTAAATAATTATGAATTTGATCGTGCACTTATCTCGATATGGTCCTATATTCAGGAACTTGATCAAAAAATAACTGAAACGGCTCCTTTTAAGGTAGTTAAAACTGACCTCGAAGCAGGTCAACGCATGATTCATGATCTTGTTCAAGGGTTGTATATGATTGCAGACATGATCGGACCCGTAATGCCAACGACAAGTGAATTGATCAAGCAGGCAGTCGTTTCAAACACGAAACCTATCAACATGTTTGCGCGAAAGGAATAATATGAAATATTTTGATGCGCATACGCATGTGCACTTTGCAGCATATGGAGATGAGACAAACGAAGTGATTGCTCGGGCACATGAAGCCGGTGTGGGAATGAATTTGGTGGGAACGCAGTACGATACCTCGAGTGCTGGAGTTGTTGCTGCCGAAAAATACGACGACGTATGGGCAACTATTGGATTGCATCCAGTACATACGAGTAAGTCGTATCACGACGAACAAGAATTGGGTGAAGGAGGAAAAGAATTTACTTCGCGCGGCGAAGTATTTGATAGCAAAAAATATGAAGAACTCGCACGCTCAAAAAAGGTGATAGCGATAGGTGAGTGCGGACTCGATTATTATCATTTGGACGCTGAATCAAAAAAGAAACAGGAGGACGCGTTTGTTCAGCAGATAGAACTTGCCAATCTGGTTCAAAAGCCGCTGATGCTGCATATTCGCTCTGCTGCTAAAACTGCAGACGCATATATCGACGCACTGGAATTATTGAAAGCTCATGCAAAAGTGCGGGGAGACGTACATTTTTTTGCAGGGGATTGGGTGATTGCCAAGCAATTTCTGGACGCTGGTTTTACACTTTCGTTTACCGGAGTCGTTACTTTTACCCATGACTACGACGAGGTTATCAAGAACGCTCCGCTTGATATGCTGCTTTCGGAAACCGACGCTCCCTATGTAACCCCAGTTCCATTTCGAGGTAAGCGCAACGAACCATCTTATGTTCCGTATATCGTTAATGCCATTGCCGGCATACGAGGCGAGAACGAAGAAGTTGTGACAAGTCAGTTACTTGAGAACGCGAAGAGAGTTTTTCGCATTTAACTCACAACACCCGAACGATTCAAAGTTGACTGATTACATATTTTATGTTAATAAAAAGTATAGTTCTTTGAGATTCAAGTCTCGAATGAGACCGTCATCGCTCGATGCATCGGGTAAGTCAACGAAAGGACACGAAAATGGTGAGTAACTCGATCATGTCTGATTCTTCGGACTACACCGAAGCTCGGTCGATTCTCGGTAAGGACTTTATCTCTGCCGACCAGATTGCGACGGCACGTGGCCTCACCTATACCGAGGACCAGTTGATCGTGCTCGGCAAGAGCTTGCCTGAAAAGGCGATGCTTGCAAGCCTTTCCACGGCCGGTATGTTTCTCACTGCGGGCCCGCCCATGTCGATGTCCATACTCGACATCCGTGCCCTCAATACCGACTACTTCTACTCCAAGGGGCCGGACAAGGGCGACTCGGGCTGGTACGACGAAGCCAGCGAGAATTTCTCTCACAACGACAAGATTGAGACCCTGATCTGGATCGCACTCCGCAAGGAGCCGGTTGAGAACTCGCTCAACAAGACTTGGTCGGATCAACAATTGCTCGTCGCCGACCCGATGATAGTCCCCAACGTAGCAGAGGCGACTTGGGGTCTCACGACCTACAAGGCCGTTCACGACATCTATCTGCTCGACAAGCTCTACGTCAGGACTTCCAGTCTCGGATCGATTAGTTACGGCGTGAGCGTCGGCGGTTCCGGTAACGGTGGTCTCAGTGTCGGCCACTCTTGGGGCAACCGCCAGGTTCCTCATTTGGGAGTTTTGGCTGCTCAGAAGTTCCGAGTTTTAAACCATTGAGAGATTGTCTCTCTTCATTCCTTGAGCCCTCGCGTTTTGCGCGAGGGCTTTTTATATGTTTGATAAAGAAAAGGCCAATTCTATTGGCCTGGGTGTTGCAACTGGGGATATTTCGTGATACATTGGCACCTACATGAACGAAACAGTCACAACACAAGATACAGACCTCGATGAGGGTCCATTGCCTCGTATTTACGAGATTGGTTACCACATTGTCCCAATCGTAAAAGAAGAGGATATCGAGACTGTTGTTTCGACAATCCGTGGCTCTATTGAGCGATCTGGAGGCACTTTCATCAGTGAAGGAGCTCCGGTTAATATTCGCCTTAGTTATCCAATGAGTGTTCACAAACGTGGTAAAAACGTTGATTACGACCGATCATACTTCGGGTGGATCAAGTTTGAAGCACTTCCAGAAACCGCACGTGTTCTCGAAGATATCTTGAATCGTGATCCTGAAATTTTGCGATCTATCGTATTTCGTACTATTCGTGAAGATACTCGCGCTCACATCAAAACTGCTCCACTTCGAGACATCAAGCGTACCGACACTCTCAAAACTGTGCAGCGAACTGAAGAGTCCGCTCCAGTATCTGAAGCTGACATCAACAAAGCAATCGAGGAATTGACGACAGAATAAGCGCGTATGTATATCAACAAGGTCATTCTATTTGGTAATCTAACTCGCGATCCAGAACTCAAAGCGTTGCCATCTGGCATGAACGTATGTAATTTTAGTATTGCAACTAATCGCGTGTTTACCGGACGAGATGGCAAAAAGCAGGAACAGACTGACTTTCATAATATCGTCGTCTTTGGTCGCCAGGCAGATACAGTGAACCAGTATCTCAAAAAGGGAAGTAGTGCTTTTATCGAAGGGCATCTTCAGACTCGTAATTGGGAAAAGGATGGCCAAAAGCAGTATCGTACCGAGATATTGGCTGAACGTGTTCAGTTTGGTCCTCGAGGAGGTTCATCCGACGGCCGACCTGCAGGGAATAGTGCTGGCGGAGGAAAGTCGTTTGATGCTTCAGCGGACATGCAGGATGATTCTTCATCAAGTGGTCCGGGCATCGAATATCCAAAAGATGAAATCAATCCCGACGACATTCCATTCTAAATAGTCATTTTAACAGCAATTAATTTAAATTATCTATGTCAAACAACATTCTTACACAAAACGATATCCAACACATCGACTACAAGGATACTGATTTGCTCAAGCAATTCATCAATCCGCACGGTCGCATCATGGGTCGCGATAAGTCCAACCTTACTGCAAAGCAGCAGCGCATGGTTGAGACTGCAATCAAGCGGGCTAGATTTATGGGTCTCTTACCGTACGTCCAAAAATAGGTCGGACAATAAAATTGGCGCATTTCTTCGTTGCGCTTCAGAAAATATCTCTCACCATATCTCGATATGCCTCGAGATATTTTCTTTGTGCGCCTCGAACTGCATCCAATTTAATTGACCTCAAGAATGCGAGGAGGAAATACAAATACTTGCGCTAACGAGCTGGTTTTGCTACACATGTAAGTGAAAGGGAGTATGCGTTATGTTCGATGCACCTTGGTTCATTTTTGCTCTTCCAGTAGCGCTCTTTGGCACCGTTCTCGCCCTTCACTTTTGGGCGGACTATGTACGACCTTGCGTTGCATATCTAAAGCGCCCGGGAAATTTTCCCGGGCGCTAAGTTTTTATATTATTGTCTAAACCTCAACACTACACCCGCTCTACGTACTCGCCGGATTCAGTATTAACTACAATAGTATCTCCAGCTTCGACAAACATAGGAACAGTAAGATTACTGCCAGTTTCAAGCGTAACCACCTTGTTGCCGCCCTGTGAAGTATTACCACGGTTGTTTGGTGGTGCTTCGGTAACCTTGAGTGACATTTTGATAGGAAGTTTTATTTGTATTGGCTCTCCGTCAAACCATCGTACGTCGACGTCGGTATTGTCTTTGAGGTACACACCGGCCTCGCTCATGAGATCGTCGTTAAGCTTAAATCGTTTCGAAGGTTGGTTTGCCTCATGGAACCACCATTCGCCCTGCTTGTGGTAGATAAACTTTGCTCCACGAGATTCGACTTCTGCCTCTTCGGCTTTGTCGGACACGTGAAAGGTATGTTCCATCATCGAACCACTCTTAAGGTTACGCATTTTGACCTGGTTAACTGGTTTGCGCTGCTGTTTGCGAAATACCCATGCAGAGAGAACTTCGTATGGTTCTCCATCCATAATAATGACCTTTTTTGGAAGCACGTCGTTGTAGGCAAGTAGTGACATTGGGCTATTGTAACGATTTTTAACCTGTTGTCTACTTATTCTCCGCCTTCATCGTCTTCGGCACTGGCACCGGTACCGGTACCAGTGCCTTTTATTTTACCAATGACACCACCTCCTTCGGCGAGGCCCTTCTTAATGTCTTTGAGTAGTTGGTTTGAAAGAGTTTTGTTGTCACGAAGGGATGTGCGTGCCGCATCATATCCTCGTCCAAGTTTAGCTTCTTCCTTTGAAGTTGCACCGACGGGAATGTACGTGTAGACGCCACCCGACGATTTGGAGACCATGCCGAGTTTTTCGCCAAGAGCGAGTAGTTCGCCCTCACGAGAAATTCCTTCGCCATATAACATGTCAAATTCCACCTGTCGAAATGGAGCAGCAATTTTGTTTTTAACAATTTTGACGCGGTGACGACCGCCCATGATTTCTTCGCCTTTTTTGATTTGAGCAATGCGACGCACGTCGATACGTACCGAGGTATAAAATTTAAGTGCCTTTCCTCCTGGAGTAGTTTCTGGATTACCAAACATCACACCAATCTGCATACGAATCTGGTTGATGAAGATGACAACCGTCTTGGTCTTTGCAACAATTGCTGTGAGCTTACGCAATGCCTGAGACATAAGACGAGCTTGCTTGCCCACATGCTGTGCACCCATGTCGCCCTCGATTTCGTCCTTGGGAGTGAGCGCTGCAACGGAGTCAACGACAATAATGTCGATTTTGCCACTGCGTACAAGGGACTCGACGATCTCGAGTGCTTGTTCGCCATTGTCCGGTTGTGAAATGAGAAGGGAATTAATATCAACACCGAGTTTTTTTGCGTATTCCGGGTCGAGCGCATGTTCGGCATCGATAAATGCACAGACGCCGCCTTTCTTTTGTGCTTCTGCGATCGCGTGTAAAGAGAGTGTGGTTTTACCTGATGATTCAGGTCCGTATATTTCGATAATACGGCCTCGGGGAAGTCCGCCAATACCAAGAGCCCAATCAATACCGATTGAGCCGGTCGGAATTGCATCGACATGAACCTTTGGAGCTTCGCCAAGTTTCATGATCGATTCATCGCCAAACTTAGCTTTGATATCCGCAATTGCTCGTTCGATATCCTTGTCTTCACCAGTTCCGACACTTTTCAAATCTTTTTTTGCTTTTTTTGATCCAAATGCCATACATGTATTTTTAAATTAGAACTCATTGTGCAATGAGTTACATAATAACGAGGTCGAACTATCAGTCTTTAGTATATCATTTTGTCTGACTTTCAACAGGAATGTCCCTCTTATTGCGCCTTGCTTGTGGTCGCAACATTGGCAGGTTGGGTGGTAGTTGCGGTTTTAATTGAAGTGGTACCCGAGGTGGTAGCGACAGGAATTGTAAGAAAAGCATGTGTTGTCGTTCCGGTATTCAATGTAGCCGTTGATTGCGGGGGAGTGTAGACGATAACCGCTCGCGTATGAGCCATATGCCCATATCGGTCTGTTGCATCAAAATAAAGCTGATTAATCCCCGGAACAAGCGCGTACCCTTCATCAAAGATGCCAGTTTCCGTCACCGTTAAGGGCATACCATTTAATGATGCTGTATTAATATGATCCGCTCGTCCTTGTATGCGAATAAAGGCGCTGGTTGTAGGGCTCATGTCGGAAAATATGGTGATGGTTGGGCCCAAAAGCACCCATCGCGCCTCAAACAGTCCGTATGCGACGGCTGCTATAAAAAATACGACGATACCAAGGCGGGTGAATCTGTTACCTTGATTACTCGACATATATTAGAATTCCTGTGCCTCTGCCTGTTTGACGAGTTCGTCAGCATTGCCTGCTCCAATGATATCGCGAGGTTTTGCGCCATCTGCTGCACCAATGACGCCTCGTTCTTCAAGAATATCCATGAGTCGTGCCGCGCGAGCGTATCCAATGCCCAGTTTTCGTTGGAGATATGATGTCGACGCCTTGCCAGCCTGAAGAATCGTTGCTTTTGCCTCTGCATAGAGCTCGTCGCTCTCATCGTCGCCGCTATTTTCCATCGAAGAGAATATCGCATCCATACCACCGCCATGTTCTGCCTTATTGTCGGTTAGGTCGATTTCATTATTGAGTACGCCTACAGCGCTCTTTGCAAGGTGAGCCACGACTTTTTTAACTTCAGTTTCTGATATATACGAAGCCTGGACGCGGCGCGGTTTGCCCATTTCACCCGAAAGGAAGAGCATGTCTCCGGCACCAAGCAACTTTTCGGCACCGCCAACATCGAGAATGGTTCGAGAATCAATCTGAGAGGCAACCTGCAATGCGACACGAGTTGGAATGTTGGCCTTGATAAGACCGGTAATGACTTTAACGCTCGGGCGCTGTGTACTCAATATCAGGTGAATTCCAACGGCTCGACTCATTTGAGCTAGGCGAACAATACCGCTTTCAAGTTCGCGGGGATATGTTTGCATGATATCGGCGAGCTCGTCGATGATGAGTACAATATATGGCATAGCCTCTGGCATCTGTGCAGCTTCTTCTCCATCGATCTGCTTGGAACCCTTTGCTTTTTCAAGCGCCTTCTTAACGATGTTTTCATGATATGAGGAGATGTCACGCACTTTGTGTGTCTCAAGCACGTTGTAACGTCTATCCATTTCTTTTGCGAGCCACTTCAAAGCAAGGATAGCTTTTTTGGCATCAGTGATCACGGGAGTAAGTAGGTGGGGAATCGAGTTATACAAAGTAAGTTCGACTCGCTTTGGGTCAACCATAATAAATCGCAATTTGTTTGGTCCGCATCGATACAAAAGAGAAACCACGAAATCATGAATGGTTACCGATTTGCCGGCACCCGTTGTTCCAGCCACCAGCATGTGCGGCATCTTTGCGAGATCTGCATAGAGCGGCTGACCATTGATAAGGCGGCCCATTGCGATAAGGAGCGGTTTGTCAGACTTGGTGTATCCGTCGTCTGATACGAGAGGACCAAGGCCAAGGGTTGTACGCGCGATGTTTGGCACTTCGATACCCACGAGAGACTTGCCCGGTATTGGTGCCTCGATACGAACTGGACTTGCGGCAAGGGCGAGTTCGAGGTTACTTTGCAGTGCGACTATTTTTGAAAGACGGACTCCTTCGGCAGGCTTGATCGCATATCGGGTAACTGTCGGTCCAATCGATGCCTCATCCATTTCAACATCAATGCCAAAGTTCATCAGTGTCCGCTTGATGACATTCATGTTTGCCTTTACGTCACCAACTTCTGGCTTACCTTTGTTTTTTGCAAGAATCGAAAGTGGCGGTGGCTCGTACGCTTCGTCGCTCATTGAGATAGGGAAGCCCTCATCACTTTCTGATGAAGTAAACATTTTTGTAATACCTTCCATCCGAGTTTTCTTTGGAGTAGCATCTTCGTCAGTTTGATCGTCCTGAGACATTTTGTGCTGCTGAATAGAAACTTCGGTTTCCATAAGCGGGGCAGTGATGACCGGTTCCTTCTCAATCTCAACACCTTCTTCTTCGGGACTTTTTGTCCACAATGAAAGAAACATATTTTGGATTCCGCGGAGCACCTTTCCCAAATGCACATCAAATGCTACGACGAGTGAAGCGACAATAAATGTGAGCAAAAATAATATCGTAGTAGTGGTATCAACGCTTGCAAGAAGTGGCGTGGTAATGTTTTCACCAATCACACCTCCACGTCCGCGAAAGGCTACGCTTATCAAACTAAGTCCTGACATAAGAAAGATAAACAGACTGACCCATTGCACGCCGCCCACCTTTTTTTCGAACGACTTAAATATAAGAATAGCGATCAATATAAAAGAGAGGGGAAGTAAGGCGTACCCAACTCCCAAGAGCCAGTTGAGCCATGTGTAGACCGTTGAGCCAAACACTCCGCCTCCTCCAAATTCAGCGATGATAAGAAAAAGTGCGATTGCAGTAACGAATATAGAAATAACACCGCGCGTTGCTTCAGAGCTAATGCTGCGCGGAGCAGGCCCAAGATCTTCGAGCATTTGTTCACGAGTGCGGCGCTTTCTTTTTTGTTCCTTCATTGCAGGCAATTCTACCATGTAAATAACAATATTGTGACCGATATATACAGCTATATATGGATATATTCAGAAATTGTCATATATTGGACACCCCAGAGGTATTGATGTACATTTAAGCTAACTCAAGTTAGAGACAAGAGTAAAAAATCATGAATATCATAAAGGACAAATCACAGACAGAAAAAATATCTCAATTTGTTAACAAAAAGACATTAAAATTGAGTCCCTTTGGTGATAACAAAATGGCAGAACGGGCCTATTTTCATGCCGAAAGACTTGTTTCAGCGACCTATCTCATAACCAAGCATATTGACCACGAAGAACCAATACGCCACTCTTTGCGGGAGTCCACTATTCTGATTCTTGATTCCATTCTCAATATGAGAGATGCACTCCGAACTGTCGGAGCAGACTCCGTATCAAAGGTAGAGTCAGAGATCAGACGTACCATTTCTATGATACGAATTCTTGCTGTCTCGGGATTTGTTTCCTTCGAAAATGCCGACATCCTTTCAGATGCCTTTGATGAGCTGGGGTCTTTTATTGAGAACGCCCGACGATCAACACTGTCCGAAAGTATCCACCTGTCCAGAGAGGAACTGTCTGATGTACGATATGGTTCAAACACAAACTACTCAACACCAAGCATAAAGGACATTATAAAGGACACAAACAGTACTAAAGATGAAGTGTCCGTTATGTCTAATTCTGTCCCTTATACTCCGCCTAAGCCTCAATCAAAAGGTAATCGAAGTGAGGCAATCTTTGCTATCCTAAAGGAACAAGGATTAAGCGGTATTAAAGACATCGCGATTCATATTCCTGAATACAGCGAAAAGATGATTCAGAGAGAATTATTTAACCTAGTCTCGCAGGGTCTAGTGGTTAAGTCTGGTTCAAAGCGCTGGAGCACATATTCGGTCAAGTAAGTAAAAGGGTGTTCACCCGTCATGCTTAAAGGGCCATTTCTGTTTGACCTACCATGTGCAATTCCGCATGAACTCACTCCTCTAATATGTTTATCAGCATATAGACTCAATTGTATAGAGATCTCCTTAACAAACCTCATTCATCTATATGTAGTACCATATGGATAACGGTTAAAAATAGGACCTTTTGCAGTGGAAAGGACTCCTTTCCTGAGGGCGAGTATCAAGGGCATTATCGTTGACTTATTGGCTAATCTTCGATATTGTTGTGCGTGTAGTCTATATATAGACGAGATGCATATCTTTCTCTATATATGGGTTATCCACAAAGTAGCAGTCAGCGTAGTAGTAGCTTTACGATACTAGGGTATCATTACGTTACTGACGCAACTCTGTGTTAGTGGTAGTTCAGTAACTACCCGATCTTTGACACACGAATAATGAAAGAAAAGCGTGAACATATATTCACATGTTTATTTTCTGTTGCACAAAATGCAATGGTGCCCGCTGTATAAAACTTCGGGTTCAGTATGACAGTCACGCCGAAACTCCTTCCCATATCGGTGCTAACCTCACTCATGTAATGACAGCATTTATGTTGTTGTTACTTCGAGAAGAGATAGCCATGTTTGTAGTGTGTGTTCTCTAAGGGTGCGCCCCTTATCCATACACTCCATTATTAGAGTCTTCAGTTATAAGTTAATTATTAGAGAAGACAAAAGTCTTATTATCTCAATTATGAGTACAACAGTAGCAACAAAAAATGTCGCAGCTGGAGTCGCTCTTGTTGTAGCAATCATCGCATCGTTCACATTTGCAGTTACTGCAAAGGCTGACGCTGTTTCTGATTTGCAAGCACAAGTTCAGGCCCTGCTCGCGCAGATCTCTTCAATGCAAGGTTCATCGTCTACGGTGACATCTTGCACCACCTTCACTCAGAACCTCACAGTAGGTTCAAAGGGAGGCGAGGTCATGTCAGTCCAGAAGTTCCTTAATAGTCACAACGCAGTGGTCGCAACCGCAGGAGCAGGTTCCGTAGGTAATGAAACATCTTACTTCGGTGCAGCAACTAAGGGTGCAGTCATGAAGTTCCAGGCAGCTCAAGGTATCACACCAGTATCAGGATACTGGGGTCCTCTTTCTCGAGCTTCTGCAAACAGTATGTGTACATCCACAACTGTCCCACCAGGAGGAACTACAGGAGGTACTACATCAGGTCCACTTGGTGTATCACTCTCATCTGTACAACCAACAGGTACGATCATTGCAGGTCAAGCATCTGCTGATCTTGCTGAACTCACCTTCACTGGTTCAGGTTCAGTAAGAACATTGGTCTTGCAGCGAACTGGTGTATCAACTGACTCAACAGCTAAGAATGTTTACCTTTACCAAGGTAACGTTCGTATCTCTGACTCAGCATCAATCGTAAATGGCCTCATCACTTTCAACTCAACTAACGGTCTCTTCAACGTATCTGGATCAACAATGATTTCAGTTCGTGCAGATATCGATACTGTTGCAAGTGGAAACGTATCATCAGGAAACACTCTTGGTGTTAACGTTATGTCCATTACACCATTGGGCGGTTCAGTAATGAACGTTAATAATGTTGTTGGTATGCAGCGTGTCATTACGTCACTTGCAAACCCAGCTACTCTTAACTTCACTACAGCAGGAGTACAAAATCCAGTTGCGCAAACGATCAACGCAGGCACAACAGGATTCGTTGTATTCTCAGGACCAATCAGTGTTGGAACACGATCTTTGAACTTGAAGGCAATTACTTTCAAGTACATTGGTTCAGCAAGTACAGATGCGCTTTCAAACATCGGTCTTTACATCGATGGTGTTAAGCAGTCTGCTCCTCCAGTGTGGTCAAACACTTCTGGATCAAATCGTATCGGTTTCGATATGACTTCAGCTCCTATCTCTCTTACAACAGGTGGTCATACACTTGAACTTCGAGCAGATGTTGTTGGTGGTTCAAATCGTGACTTTACAATCTCTATCGAGAACGCGGGCGACATCGTAGCCGAAGACTCACAAGTCTCTGGTTTCAATGTTGGCGCTACTCAAGGAGGTACCAACTCAATTTCAAACTTGTCTGCAGGAAAGATTACTGTAAATCAAGGAACATTGACTATTACTCTTGATCCAGCATTTGGATCAATATCAAAGGTAGTAGGTGGTGCATCAAACGTTGCTATCGCATCGTTTAAGTTCCAGGCATATGGTGAAGATGTTAAGATCCAAAGTCTTAACGTAACTCCAGTTCTTGGTGCAAGTGCATCTACATCTCCTGCAGCAAACGGTCTTCGAAACTTGACCCTCTATGCTAACGGCGGTGCAATCGGATCATCTAAGTCAACTTGGAACCAAGTAGATGGTACTGTAAACTTCAGTCTCGGATCATCATTGATTATCCCTGCTGGACAGTCAGTAATTGTTCAGGTTAAGGCAGATATTATGTCAGCAGCAAACGTGAACTACACAGCTGGTTCAATTCGCGCAGATATCGTAGCTTCTCCTTTCCAAGGACAAACTTCTCAGGCAACTGGAAACACATCTAGCGTAACTTCCAACGACAAGACAATCAGTTCTACAAACGTCACATTTGGTAACACTTCTGGATTTACTTCTAAGACAGTTTCTCCAAATACAACTTCTGTAAAAATTGGTTCCTTTACTCTTCAGACTGGCTCTGCAGAAGGTGCAAACGTAACTAACGTTGCTGTTAACCTTTCTGGAACAGCTGCTCTCACAAGTAACTTGTCAAACTTGACCATCACTGGCGCTAACTCACCAATTGGTCAACCAAATACAGCTAGTGGTAACTCAAACAACTTCTCATTGAATACTCTTGTTCCTGCAAACGGATCACAGACATTCGATGTATTTGCTGATACTTCAACTGCAACTGGTACTGTAATCGTTGCTGCTACAGCTACATACCGAGGCACAACCTCAAATGTATCTAGTACAACAGCTCAGATCACAGGTCCTACAGTTACAATGAATGCAGGAACTCTAGCTTTGGTTTCTCTTGATTCTTCTGCTCCTATCGCACAATACGTTGTCGGTGGAGTAACAGGAGTCAACATTGGTCCATTGAAGGCAACTTCAGCTGGATCTGACATCGTAATCAAGCGAATCAAGTTCAACGTTACTGGAACAAACGGAATTTCTGCTGTCACTGTAGGTGGCGTCACTAAGTCTGTTGTTGGTTCAACTGTCGATGTCGATGGATTGAACATCCCAGTAGCTCTTGGAGCTTCGGGCGCATTGATCCCTGTAGCGGTTAACCTTTCAGGTGTAAACGCACAAACAGGTAATGCGAACCAAAACATTGGCCTCACAACAGCAGAAGTTGAATACATTGCTGGAAGTAACACAACCATCGTCACTGGTGGCGTAGCTACTGCAAGTACAGCAACACATAAGCTTGTTGGAACAAAGCCAGTAGTTACTGTCTCTGGAACTCCAGGAACATTGACTGCAGGTCAAATTCAGATCGGATCAGTCACTATCACAGCTGATGCTGCTGGTGCAGTCCGAGCTACAACAACAACCTTCACTGTTACTTCAGCTGGAGGAGCTACTGTAACTGCTTCTACAACTTCATTGAAGGACAATGGTAATCCAGTTACTCAATTCACATGTTCAAACGGTGCAATTGGAGCTGGTCTATCAGGTACTGTCACTTGTACAACAACTAATGGATATGATATTCCAGCAGGAACATCAAAGACATTCCAGTTGTTTGCTACAGTTGGTGGAACACTTGGTAACTCTGGTACGTCAGCAATCACATCACAGTTGGTTGGTGGCTCAGGATTCCAGTGGTACGACCTCCAAGGTGGAACAGGCACAGGAACTCCACTTGATGCAACTCTTATCTACAACTTCCCAACCAATACTTACTCAGTACGTAACTAATCTTCGGATTAGTCTCGCATAGAGAACTATTGCTAAGAACAAAAGATAAAAGTCATCCCGTTTGCGGCGACAACGCAAACAACAAAAAGCCCCTCCGAAAGGAGGGGCTTTTTGCGTACCTGTTAAAATTAGAACTCGCAATACCTAAGGTTTTTTGTAGAAAAGTTTTCATAAAAATCAAAGTTATCCACATGGGTTTAATTTGTTCAATAACAAATTAGGAAAGGTGGGTTACCATTACACCGTGCACACATGAATTCTCAGGGGTCAAGTAGTCATGTGTGCGCTTTAGTCAGTCGGTATCACGGATACAGAATTACTAAAGCGCACGGCTTACTTTCTTGGTCACAGTATTGTCAGCAAACTAATAATTTTGAGAATGGCACCATGGCGGTGCTATTTTCATGTGTCTAATCTGGTAGACAGCAACAATAGTACTGTTACAATTAATGCATGACAGATATCACCCAGGGGTCGGGTGCCTACATGCGGGTTGTAATAGCAACCGCTTTGTGTGTGATCAATTTTCTCCCCCCGGTAACATTTGCTTACACCCAAACCCAGTTCGATGTTCCAACTACCGCTGCTGGAATTATAGATTTTTCTCCTTGGGGACTTTCTGATGTCATTACGCCTGCAACACAATGCACACTCCTCAGTAATTGGTACGGCCCTAATACTATCGGGTATGCTATTACCAATTCAATAACCTACCTCAAGTCTGTAGACAGCGGCTCAACATGGAAGAGTTCATATGGTACATCTTGTTTTAATGGGGGAACAACCTATGCTCAGGCACTAGCGTATGAATGTGCTGACCCTATGCACTGTGACATTTCATCACGTCTTTCTGCAATTGGACTTACTGGCGACGGGCTTTATCGTATGCAGGTAGAGGGATATCTCTCACCAAACTATTTTACACAGTTCACAATAGCGAACGGTCTCTATAGCACTACGACCCCATCCGTTGCAACCTCAACACCAACCTGCATGCAAGATTGTTATTCCAATGTGATGTTTATCCCTGGCATCGAAGCAAGTAGGTTGTATAAACCTCGAGGACAGAATTGCACAGGTATTATAACGGATTGCGAGGATCAACTATGGGAACCAAATACCGATAGTGACTTGGTAAGTTTGTTTATGAATTCCGATGGCACAAGTGTACGATCCGATATATATACGAAAGATATTCTTGACTCATATCCCGGAGCTGATGTGTATAAAACTTTTGAGGATACTATGGATGCAGAGGTTGCTTCCGGAACAATACGAGAATGGAAAGCCGCACCATATGACTGGAGACTTGATTTACAGCAGGTGGTCGATAGAGGGGTTGTAACAGACGGTAAAATTTCTTATACCGGTGCCGCTACTTCGTCGTATATGATTCAGACTCTACTTCAACTCGCTTCAAGTTCTAAAAGCGGCAAGGTTACGATTATCGCACATTCCAACGGAGGATTAGTAGCCAAACTCTTGATAAATAAGTTAAAAGCAATGGGAAAAGAAAATCTCATTGATAACATTGTATTCGTAGGTGTTCCGCAACTGGGCACTCCCAAAGCAATTGCATCGCTCTTGCATGGTTATGACCAAACTATTGGACTTGGAGTTATTGCCAGTCAGTCGACAGCGCGTACTCTGGCGTTAAACGTTCCCGCAGCTTACACGCTGCTTCCTTCGGCGGCATATACTAGCAAAGTTTTAACTCCAACAGTTATATTTGATCCACAATCTATAACCGCAAGTACGCTCCGTGCTCATTACGGCGAAAAAATAAATACTTATAGTGTACTCAAGGATTTTGTAACCGGTACAAGTGACAATAGAATACAGCCAGATCCAAAGGATACAAACTCACCAAGCAAGGGAAATTTTGATTTACTTTCTCGGGCAGAGGTTTTACATACTATTCTTGATAACTGGACGCCTCCAGCAAGTTCGACACTATATGAGATAGCAGGAGTTGGCATTGATACCCCTGGCGGCATCACCTATGTAGATAGCTGCTCAATATACTGCCTCTTCAGCAAGTCATATCTTACATACAAGCCAAATATAACTCTCGACGGAGATGGAACTGTGGTAGAAGCGAGTGCACACGCTAGCGTTGGAGAGAAGTACTATTTTAATATTGATCAATATAAAAAAGACACACAAATTAAAATAGATCATTCGACAATGATGGGAGCGCATCCTATAACTGCAATCATTGATGACCTTATTCGGAAGAATAATACGCTTCAAACAACATACATTTCAATCGTACCACCTAATTTTGCTAACAATAAACATCTTGTATACCGTATCCACTCCCCAGTTTCATTAGATTTTTATGACTCTATTGGACATCATACCGGTATAGCCACAACAACACTTACTGACGGATCAACTCATCAATACATTCAAAACGATGCCTCGGGTGTAACGTACGACCAGTTTGGCGAAGTAAAATACGCGTATTCAAATGGGGCAACTCCTCTACATGTTGTGCTTCGCGGTCTTGCCAGTGGATACGTAACATATGACATCGATGAGATGACAGGGAATACAGTGACCGCATCGACCACATTTGTAAACATTCCTGTGTCCACATCAACCATAATCACCATGGATATTGCCGGAAGTATCAAAGACGCTTCGCCACTTAAAATAGATGTAAACGGAGATGGTGTAGTCGACAAAAGTCTCAATGCAGGAGGTGTTGTGCAATTCGACACTGTAGCTCCGGAGATACAATTAACTTTTAGTACAAGTACACAAAGCATACAGGTTACCGCAACCGATGACAGTGGGTACGCCACAACCTCTGTCGCTACTAGTTATCCAATTCTAAAGAAAGGAGAGAAAGTTGCAAAAGGTATTGCAACAACGACTATTACAGCAAAAGATGCGTCGGGTAATACAACGATTTTTAAGTACAGCGAGCAATGGCCTGCAAAAGATAGACGGATTTCTCTCACTCCAGTTTCAATAAGCTATAACAGTGCGACAAGTACCTCCATCTTTTCAAACACACTCTTGGCTTATAAATGGAACATAAAGAAAAGTAGTTACGATATGTTTGCGACATATATTAGAACGAATGCTACGAGCACCGAGGCCCACTATCGGCCAAAAAAAGATGTTACTATTCTCATGAGTAAACCGATAGATTTGGACGATTTGGATGACGATGATGGTAGTGACACGAGACCGCTGAGATTGCAATTAGCTGGTATGAGAGTGGTTGGGGTTACAACAGAGAAAGGATTTATTAAAATAAATTATTAATATGTTGATTAAAAATATTTGGCGAATGGTACCTTTAGTTGTAGTGGGAATAGTACTGGGAGTAGGAGAGATTTTTTTAACTATCGATCCGCTGAGAGACTACTCTTGTGACTTTTTGAGAAATTATGGAAACTGCATGGATATTATCGGATTTCCCACCTTTGAATTCGGCAAATGGTGTTTAGGGGTTGGGGTCATTATGCTTTTTGTTCCAGTGCGCATCACTAAAATATGGGCGATTTTTGCTAGCATCTACCTCGTTATCGCGGCGTACATGATCAGTACAGTTTCACCAGATGCATTTCCATTCAATAATATATCAGCAGCTTGGTTTCTCGGTGCCATTTTCCTAGCCGCAACTATTTTGTGGGTAGTGGTACATGGTGCAGTAATTTTGTTGGGCAGAAAGAGAAAGTAACAATCTTCTGGGTCAGTGTGTATACATGTTATATACTGTAGGTATGAAACGGACACCGACTGCATCCTTCATGCACTTCTTTTTTGGCTTCATGGTCTTTATTGGCTTGAGTATCAGTATGACCGTGCTAGTTGGTAGATATAGCGTCAATCAGGATGCAGAACAGCGTGCTGCAGCGTCGCGAGCTATGATGTTCGATTCTCCGAGTGTGCAACAATGAAAAGTAAATACGCCGGATTGTCATTTGACAACGTCCGGCGTATTAATTGTGTGATTCTCTATTGAATGACGTAGGGGATGTGGAGTTCGTTCGCGCAGTAGCAGACAAACTCCATATCTAGGCTTTCGCCTACTGGTAAATGAGTAGGATCAGGTATCGTGATCTTCGAATGCTCGAGTATTTCATCGAACAGCCTGTTGAACACTATCTGGTCCTTGAGGCAACAGATTTGCCTCAAAAATTCCAGCTCATTCCTTCGTAGTATGTGCACCAGCTTTCTCCATTGTATGAAGATAAGTCTGACGCCTCCCATATTTTTTTAACCTAAAATCATAATACCATACAAATACTGTCAGTCAAATTGGACTTTTGAGCCTTTGCACGATATAGTCTATCGACTGGGCTTGAGACAGTGGGCATCTCTCAGAACACGAGGGTATCAGACTTACCGAGGTCAATCCAACTCCAGATTATTAGTTCGTTATATAAGAGTTTATATGGCAAAAACCAAAGATCAAAAGCGTGCAATTGTCGCGCAGGTAGAAGCAGCACTCAAGGGAGCTGCATCATCGGTGTTTGTACATTTCACCAAGGTGAACGTTGGAGACGAGACACGTATGCGCCGATCATTGCGAAATGATGGTGTAGGATATGTCGTTGCCAAGAAGTCACTCATTCGCATCGCATTGACCAATCTTGGTTTCAAGCACGAAGAGTTGCCACTTGAAGGAGAGCTCGCTATTGCATATAGTTCATTACCAGACGGAGATCCAACAATGCCAGCAAGTAAGATTCACGCTTTTGCAAAAGAGCTCGGAGTCGACAAGCTTGTCATTCTTGGGGGAATCTTTACTGGAGGACTTAAGAATGCAATTGAGATGCGAGAAATCGCAACCATTCCGCCAGTACCTGTATTGCGGGGTATGTTCCTCAACGTGATCAATTCACCAATCGCAGGATTTGTAGTTGCATTGAACGCCATTGCAACCAAGAAGTCAGAATAATTATTATTGTTAATCATATTATCTATGTCAGAAGAAACTATCGTTCACGAAGTACCAGCAAAGTTTAAGGATCTCGTATCAAAAGTTGAAGAGATGACAGTTATCGAATTGCACGAACTCGTCAAGGTTCTCGAAAACAAGTTTGGTGTATCAGCGCAGGCAGTAGCAGTAGCAGGCCCAGCAGCAGCTGCAGCAGGCGAAGAGAAGACAGAATTTGATGTTGAACTTACATCTTTTGGAGAACAAAAGATCGCAGTAATCAAAATCGTCAAGGAAGTACTCGCACTTGGTCTTGCTGATGCAAAGACTCTTGTTGAGTCAGCTCCAGCAATGCTTAAGCAAGGCATGAAGAAAGAAGATGCAGAGGCATTGAAGAAGAAGATCGAAGAAGTGGGTGGAAAAGTAACATTGAAGTAATTTTTTCCTGCATTTTATAGCAAAAACACCCCAAAAATGGGGTGTTTTTGCTTAAAACTTTGTGGTATCATCCAAGGAATGAAACATGTAGATTTTCTCAGTCTTTTTCTCGACAATGCGGCGCGTGCACGACTCCTTCGAATTTTTCTTTTTAATCAAAGTGAACCACACACACTTAACACTATCGTGCGGCGTGCTGGTGTGACTAGAGGAACTGTCGTTCACGAGATCAAGCAACTCGAGGCGATCAAACTGATTAAGAGTATGACTATTACCGTCAAATTTCCTGATACCAAGAAAAAGTCAAAAAAAGAACGAGCGTGGATATTGAATCCTCAATTTGAATATATAGCCGCTATCACTAATTTTGTACAAGACGTTTCTCCGGCGCAGTTTGATCTGGTTGCATCCACACTCAAAAAGACCGGCAAGGTGTCTACTATTATACTCTCAGGTTCGTTTGTAAATGATTCAGCGCGACCAGTTGATGTATTGATGGCAGTAGACGATTTGCAAAAACGGGTACTCGACAAAGCGCTGCGTTCACTCGAGCAATTGTTTGGACGTGAAATCCGCTATGCGGCTTTTCCGGTTGCAGAGTTTCGATATCGAATGACTATTCAGGATCGACTTTTGCGTGACACACTTGATTTTCCTCACACAATCCTCATGGACAAAAGTAGTCTGTTATAAATTGAATCCGTGCTATCCACATGTGCGAACAAGTGTATCGATAATAAAAACATATCGATGATACTATTAATGCATTACCAATAGACGTTACGATACAAAATATTTATATGGCACCTAATGATTCAATGGGAGCATTGCAAGGTTCGATGGGAGATTTAGGATATGTAATCGTTCAATACGTGCCAGCACTCTTTGCGGCCGTGATTTTTGTGGTTGTGGGTTGGATACTTGGCGTCATCTTGTATCGCATCGTCGATTCTGCTTGCAGAGTACTGCGTCTTGATGAGGTTATGAAAAGTGCAGGTCTCTCTGATGCTGCAAAGGAATTTGGTTTCAAACTCAATATAGGAAAATTCCTTGGAAGTCTCGTTATGTGGTTTGTGGTGTTGTCGTTCCTTTTGGCAGCGTTTCAAGTGGTGGGGTTGACGGCCGTTACAATTGCACTTGAACAGGTCGTGCTTTTGTATCTGCCACATGTGATTCAGGCAGTACTCGTTATTATCCTAGCCGCGGTTGTTGCAGACTTTGTAAAAAAGTTTGTTGCGGGTTCTGCAAATGCTGCTGGATCGCGCCATGGCAATTTTGCCGGCACCGTTGCGCAGTGGGCAATATGGATTTTTGCAGTTATGACTGCTCTGATTCAGCTTGGCATTGGTTCTCAATTTCTTCAAATGCTTTTTGCCGGCTTCGTGCTCGCGACTTCGCTTGCTGCAGGTCTCGCATTTGGATTGGGTGGCCGAGATGCGGCAGCAAAGCTTATTGAAAAGGTTAAAGACGACATGTCACACGATAAGTAACCAAATATTTGCATGTATAGTCTCGAGCGACGTCGTTAGGCGTCGCTCTTGCTTTTTGTATAAGCTATGGTATTATCCGCGAGTCCAATTGGGGACGACGGAGCAAGTGTCCGTCACCGACGGGCATGCTCTTTTCAACACAGGGAATATTCCAATGCAGACTGCTTCGCACACCACCGCTTCGAAGGGTAAAGTTGCACTCACCTCCGCCGACCGGATCGCGATGATGCAGAAAATCTTCGGCACCAAGGAAGCGCCGCGGAAATTTCACGGCACGACCGCCGCCGGCGAAGAAGTGAAGTCCGCCAAGACCTCGTACGGTTCGGCGTCCGACAAGATCTCCATTCTGGGCGAGAACGGCGCCGTCGTCGAACTCTCACCGAACGAATTCGAGATCATGGCGCGCGACGCGCTGAAAGGCTTCGGCTACAAGGTGTATTTGTCGAAGAACGGCGCCAAGCGCTGATCGGCGGCTTGAACGGCCCACAACGGCTGTCATCAGAGCGGCCCGGGTCTAGGGAGGAAACTGATCTTTGACGGCTGATGCCGTTCTCATCTGCCCCGGCACACATGTTGTCGGGGCAGATTTTTTATACAATTTCGAGCTTTTTTAGCTCTATTTCAAAAAACCCTAAAATCCAGCAATGTAGCCATTGTATATGGACAAGGCTGGTAGGGTAGAAATTTGACAAGGATCTATATATCGTATACACTTCCGCGCATATATGAGTAGAGAATTTAGCAAAGCAATGAAGCGGTAGTCGCGCAGTTTTGCGCAACGTGGCCGCTTCGAAGCGGCTTTTTTCTTGAGTCATATATATGTTTTTTTGAGCAGTACTTTGACACACGAATAACGACACAAACATATACAAAACCGTCATGGTAAAACATGACGGATAGAATAAGAATAAAATGTTGAGAGGTATGGTCTACCTACTCAACACAGGAATCCCTAATCGCGTTTGACGCGAAAGGGACTTGAAGTCGTCTGACGCTCCGAAAGGTGTCAGGCGCGCATTCTAGTAATAGAATGTTGTGAATAGAATTACGCGGTTCTCAGAACTCCTAGCGGGAGTTCTGAATAAGGGCGTATGGTGGATGCCTAGACTGAAAAAGGCGATGAAGGACGTGGCTTAGCGGCGATATGCTTCGGGGAGGTGCCAAGCAACCTTTGATCCGGAGATTTCCGAATGGGGAAACCCTATAGAACAAACTTCTATAACTTCATACTTAAACGATATGGAGAGCATACCCAGGGAAGTGAAACATCTCAGTACCTGGAGGAAAAGAGAACAATAGTTATTCCCTTAGTAGCGGCGAGCGAAACGGGAGGAGCCCAAACTCAACCACTTAGATAGGACCGAGGCAACTCGGTGCTGTCTAAGGGGATGGGGGTCATAAGGCTACAACGCTGGAAACAGGTAGAGTTACAAAATGCTGAGTTAGAGGAACGTGTTGGAAAGCACGACCCCAGGGGGTAATAGTCCCGTACTCGAAAACAAAGCATCTCTATGGTTGTAGTTCTTGAGTAGCTCAGGACACGAATAGCCTGAGTGAATTTGCCAGAACTAACTGGTAAGGCTACATACTTTTTCAGATCGATAGTGAACTAGTACCGTGAGGGAAAGGTGAAAAGAACCCCGATAAGGGGAGTGAAATAGAACTGAAACCATATGTCTACAAGGAGTCAGAGAGGTTCGAGCAATCGGACCTCCATGGCGTGCCTATTGAAGAATGAGCCAACGAGTTGGTGCATGCGGCTTGGCTAAGTCCTATCGGATGGAGCCGTAGCGAAAGCGAGTGTGAATAGCGCGTTTGTCGCATGTATCAGACCCGAAGCCAGGTGATCTACCCATGAGCAGGGTGAACTTCTGAGAAATCAGGAGGGAGGCCCGAACCAGTTGATTGTGCAAAATCTTTGGATGACTTGTGGGTTGGAGTGAAAAGCTAATCGAACCTGGTAATAGCTGGTTCTCTCCGAAAGAGCTTTCGGGCTTGCGTCGTGTGATCCCTCTGGGGGTAGAGCACTGGAAGGATTCGACAGGTCGAAAGATCGCGAATCCTATCAAACTCCGAATACCAGAGATTACAGCACGGCAGTTAGACTACGGGGGCGAAGCTCCGTCAGTCAAAAGGGAAACAGCCCAGACCGCCATCTAAGGTCCCTAAATCTACGCTCAGTGAACTTAAGGAGGTGAGGTTTCTCAGACAGTGAGGAGGTTGGCTTAGAAGCAGCCACCCTTCAAAGAAAGCGTAACAGCTCACTCACTTAGAGACCTTGCGCCAAAAATGATCGGGTCTAAGCGTAGTACCGAAGATGCGGATGATTTTTATAATTTATTATAGAGGTCGTGGTAGGAGAGCGTTCTATACTGCGATAAAGCTCAAGGGGTGACCCAGGGTGGAGCGTATAGAAGTGAAAATGTTGGCACGAGTAACCGCAATGCATGTGAGATTCATGCACACCGAAAGATCAAGGTTTCCTTCGCAATGAAGATCAACGAAGGGTTAGTCGGTCCTAAGCCGATGGCGATAGCCGCAGGCGATGGATACACAGTTAATATTCTGTGACGTACGTATGGTGCGATGGAGGGACGAAGGGTTGTACTGTGAGCCCATTATTGGATTTGGGTTTAAGCTATGAGGATGTGAGGTAGGTAAATCCGCTTCGCGTTAGTCCGAGTAGAGCAGAGATGAGGAGGCTTCGGCTGAATCAGATTCACAGGAGCACGCTTCCAAGAAAAACTTCTAAGCATAACTATAAGTACACCGTACCGCAAACCGACACAGGTGATCAGGGCGAGTAGCCCAAGGTGAACGAGTGAGAGGTCCTCAAGGAACTCGGCAAAAAAGCGGCCGTAACTTCGGAATATGGCCTGCCTCCTATTTATAGGAGGCCGCAGCGAAAGTACATCAAGCGACTGTTTATCAAAAACACAGCTCCCTGCAAACTCGTAAGAGGAAGTATAGGGGGTGATGCCTGACCAATGCCGGAAGGTCAAATATGGGGGGTACGTGCATTTATGTACGTGCTGACTTATATAAGCCCCGGTCAATGTCGGCGATAACTATAATCGTCCTAAGGTTCTCGACTTAAAGCAATTTGAGTCGGGAAGGACTGGGACGATTATAATAGAGTGAGCGTAAGCTACTTCCATATACAGTAATGTATATATGGTCCTAACCAATAGAAATAAAGGTACAAATAAACACGCGGCTCACAAGAGAGGCCATACGCCGTGGATCCCACTTGTCGTAAGACAAAGGATTAAGAAATGGTCCAAGTTTGAGGAACACTTGAGCGAAATTCCTTGTCGGGTAAGTTCCGACGCGCACGAATGGTATAACGACTTGGTGACTGTCTCGAGGACTTGCTCGGTGAAAATACAAGGGCGGTGAAGATGCCGCCTTCCTGCAGCTAGACGAAAAGACCCCAGAAGCTTTACTGCAACTTGATATTGGGATTACGGGTGCGTTACGTAGCGTAGATGGGAGACTTTGAAGCACATTCTTTGGGATGTGTGGAGTCGCCAATGCAACACCATCTTTCGTTTCTGTAATTCCTAACCAGTACGGAGAAACCGTATTGAGACAGTATCTGGCGGGCAGTTTGGGTGGGGCGCTCTCCTCCTAAAAAGTAACGGAGGAGCCTATTATGGTCAGCTAGGCGCGAATGGAAACCGTGCCGATAGTGCAATGGCAAAAGCTGGCTTGACTGCGAGAGGTACATCTCGAGCAGGGCGGAAACGCGAGCATAGTGAACCGACCGTTCGCATTAGATGCGGCGGAAGATTATCGGACAAAAGTTACTCTGGGGATAACAGGCTGGTACTGCCTAAGAGTCCAAATCGACGGCAGTGTTCGGCACCTCGATGTCGGCTCATCTCATCCTGGGGCTGGAGAAGGTCCCAAGGGTTTGGCTGTTCGCCAATTAAAGAGGTACGCGAGCTGGGTTCAGACCGTTCAGAAGATCACATACTGGTCTCTTGAACGGTCTGAATCCCGAGGACAAACATTGAAAAATTAACTGTTACCAATACAAACAAATTATCTTCATATATGCGAGCAGTATATGTGTGGATGTAAAAAATAAAAAGACGACATTTCACGGCGGCGATATACAGTAATGTATATCGAGAAGCTAACTTATATCGGTGGAATCCTACGCAGTAATGCAAGGGCTATACCGAGGGAATCCACTCACGTGGAGCCCGTAGAGACTAATTGTTAGCCTTCCAATTGTTTTTAAACAGTAGGAAGAAGTTATAGTCCAATACATACAGTAATGTGTGAGTAATATGCGTGAGACAGGTTGGTCTTAATCTGCTGCAGGCGTTGATTCTTGAGGAGATCTGGTTCTAGTACGAGAGGACCGAATTGGACTAACCTCTGGTCTGGGGGCTGTACCGCCAGGTGCATCGCCCCGTAGCTATGTTGGGAACGGATAACCGCTGAAAGCATCTAAGCGGGAAGCCAACTCCAAGATTAGGAATCGTTTGAGATTCGTGAGAGATGATCACGTTGATAGGCGCTAGGTGGAAGCACAGTAATGTGTTGAGCCGAGGCGTACTAATTCATCGACAGAACTCTCGAAAGGAGTTTTGGGAGACGCGTAAAAAAAGTTCTATTCTATAACCAGTTTGTATATTGTCTGTGTCGTTATTCGTGTGTTAAGGAATGGCACGTTCGAGTATTGTATGTTGGTGCTTTATCGGAGATGTTACACCCGTTCTCATTCCGAACACGGCAGTTAAGCTCTCTTGAGTCGATGGTAGTCGCAAGGCGAGAGTAGATTGGCGCCAACATAAAGTACTTGAAAATACAAAACCCTTCAGAAATGGAGGGTTTTTGTATTGATACTGGTGGGTGTACAATAATGCCATGTCATGGGCATCACAGCGGCGATTTTTGTACATTACGGGGATCATTATTTTCTTTGCCATTGTAATTGGCGGTCCTGTTCTCTATAAATATGAAAATATCCCACTCACGTGCCATGATGGAATACAAAACCAAGGTGAGACCAACATTGATCGTGGCGGCCCATGCTTGATACTCGACGAGCGTGCGTTGTTGCCATACTCAATAGAATGGGCACGTGCTTTGTATGTCCGCGACGGCACCTATAATGCAGTTGCCTATATTCAAAATCCCAACAAGAGCGCCGGAGTTGCAAAGGCCGATTATGATTTTAGATTTTATGACGAAAACCACATATTGCTTGCCGAGCGAACAGGAGAGGCGTACATCATGCCGGGGGGTGTTACACCTATCATGGAAGCTGACATACAAACTGGAAATCGCATAGTTGCGCACACCACGTTTGCTTTTACAAACAAGCCGCTTATTTGGGAAAAGATGCATTCGACCGTCTCCTTAATATTGGTCGATGGCATGCTGGTCTCAACGGTCGATTCGGGAACGAAACTGAGTGCCATTGCACACAATACCAGTGTTTCCAAGAATTCGGACGTTTCATTTGTAGCGGTCATCTTTGATACAGTCGGGAACGCCATGAGTGCCTCAGCAACGACTGTAGCAACCTTTAATGGATCAAGTGCTGTGAATCTCGGATTTACGTGGCCAAAGGCATTTCCATTGGTTGTAGGGAGTACTGACGTGCTTCCTCTCAAGGCGCCTGCTGAGGATACGACTGCACAGAGATAGTTGGGGAGTACAGGTATGTTTAAATTCTCGAGTTTTTTTTCTGAATATGTTCGCGGTATGGATATACCGCTTCTTTCTGCGGCGCTACTTGTGTCGCTCGCCGGGCTCTCCGTTATGCATTCGTTTGCAGCAGAGAATTTCTTTTTTGATCGACAAATAATATGGATAGCGGTGTCCCTCGTTCTCTTTTTCATTGCCAGTAGTATCGATTTTCAGCCGCTGCGCCGTACCTTTATCGTTACCACGCTGTACATAATCGCGGCATCGCTTTTGGGTATGATTTTTGTTTTTGGAACAATCGTAAAGGGGGCACAAAATAGATTTGATCTGGTGTTTTTTGCATTACAGCCTGCCGACATTGCCAAATTGGCGCTCCTTATTATTTTGGCAAAATATTTTGCACGCCGACATATCGAAATTGCGCACATTAAACACATTATTATTTCTGGACTGTATGCCTTTGTATTATTTGGACTCGTCGCATTGCAGCCTGATTTTGGCTCCGCAATTGTATTGTTTTCGATTTGGTTTGGCATGGTCTTGATTGCCGGTATTTCGTGGAAACATTTGGTGACATTTTTAGTTATAGCTACTATCTGTGCCTTTGGTATGTGGCATTTTGTGCTCAAGCCATATCAAAAAGCGCGCATCGAGACATTTATCCACCCGCTCACCGATATCCGCGGTACTGGGTACAACGCGTATCAGTCCACTATTGCGGTCGGTTCGGGACAACTGCTTGGCAAGGGAATAGGGTATGGAACGCAGAGTAAACTGCAATTTCTTCCTGAGTTTCAAACGGACTTTATTTTTGCATCATATGCCGAGGAGTGGGGTTTTGTTGGAGTACTTTTATTGCTCGCACTCTTTGGAATTATCATTGTGCGAATATTGCAAACAGCGATGCGACTGGACGACAATTTTGACATCTTGTTTGTAGCCGGTATTGCGGTATACATTTCCGCACAAACATTAGTGCATGTAGGCATGGATATGGGACTTCTGCCTATTACCGGCACGACGCTGCCATTTATGAGCTACGGAGGATCTCACTTGGCAATAGAGTATACAGCGCTCGGTATTTTAATGAGTATGCGCCGTCGCGCACGCCCAAGTATTCAGGCGCGAGATAGTACTGAAATTGTCGGCGCTGTGCTTTAACTCGTATATAGCTCCGTGGTTTTGTCCACCATTCTCTCTAAACTATAATTTGTTGCAACACGGTCGTAGAGCTGGGTCGAAAGCAAAAGGCGTACATCTGCGTCTTGTACGAGCGTCTCAAGTGCACCTACCATATCGGTTACATGTATCGAGTTAACAAGAAGACCTGTCTTGTGATCGGTTATGACTTCGGGAATACCGCCCACGTTGCTTGCAATTACAGGAAGTTTGGCAAGGCCGCTTTCTAAAATGACGTAGGGCATACCTTCTTTGATTGATGGAATAAAAAAGCCATCAAATGCAGGCATGTATTGTCGCCCCTCTGGAACAAATCCAAGCAAATGCACGACCTGTTGCTGAGCGTGCTTTGCGATATAGTTTTCTATCTCGTACTTTCGTTCACCTTCGCCCATGATGGAGTAAAATATTTTTCGTTCGTGTGTGTTGTTGTACTGCATGACCGCGCTGATAGCAGAGATATAATTTTTGTTTTTATGCAGTTCGCCATTGCTTATCAGCCAAAAATCATCAGTATGTAGTCGCTGCACCTCGGGAGAAAAGAGCGTGTTGCGCGCCTGGATGCGAGGCAAAAGAGGAAATAGAGAAATACCATTTCGAATGACAGTTATTTTTCTCTTAACACCCTTCATCCAGTTGATATTTTTTGCGTCAAAGTCTGAAATACAAATGGTTTTGTGAGAGAGAAGTACTGTCAGCCAAGAAATAATGCGAATGAAAAAAAGCGTCAACGCACTTCTTTTTTCCCAAAAAGGCCACCCGTGTGCGGTAAAAATAATCCTTGGCACACCTGCAATTCGTCCGGCGAGCGCACCAAGTCCGCCCACTTTTGAACTATTAAGATGTAGCACCTGCGGACGTTCCTGCTTGCAGATAGTGATAAGTTCTTTGAGTGCGCTCCAGTCGTTTTTGAGGGACACATCGCGACCAAGGGCTGCAATATAAAGGGTTCGAATACTTGCCTTTTCGAGTAGTGTTGCAAGTTGACCTTTGTCGCTGCCAGGAATCCCGGTACCGCCATAAGCAACCACAACATCAAATGTATCCTTCGGCAAGGCGGTGGCAAGGTCGTAAATATAGCGTTGTGCACCGCCAAAATTTGACTTTGTGATGATGTATAGAATTTTTATTCGTTTATTTCCTTGCACGTTAGTCTCCATGATGTCATCATACATTAAAAGAGATATGATGCTCCTTTCACGAAGTGAATATGTGCTCTTGTTGTGTGGGGACGCAATAGTCTTCTTCCTATCACTCTGGATATCGCTCGCAGTCCGATACGTAGATATCCCATCGCTCGCGCTGTATAGACTCCACGCGTATCCATTTACGTTTATTTTTATCGTTTGGATTGGCGTGTTTTTTGTCGCAGGATTGTATGGAAAACACACGAGGCTTTTCCGACAACGACTCCTGACGGTGATTGTCGTATCTCAGACTATTAATATAGTTCTTGCTGCATTCTTTTTCTTCTTCATGCCAATTTTTGGTATTGCGCCAAAAACAATACTTGCGCTCTACCTTGTCATTTCGACCGTCCTCATTTTTATGTGGCGTGTGGTTATTTTTCCTGTCGTCAATCAGGCAAAGCCGCTTGTGGGAGTATTGCTCGCGAGTGGTAACGATGTCCACGTACTAGCACAAGAGGTTCAGCACGACCCGCATTACCAGCTCTCTTTTGAGAGTGTTGTTGATACGAGTGTCGTTCCATCGCATGAGATTGTCCAGCAAACCTGTCGTGCCGCAGCGCGCGATACGGTATCTTTTCTCGTTATTGATTTCTTTGATCCAGCAAGTGCAACGATATTGCCATTAATGTACAGCGCGGCTTTCCAAAAAGAACGTTTTATTCTTGTTGATATTTTGGATTTGTATCAGGAAGTATTTGAACGAGTTCCATTATCGTTGGTACGATATGAATGGATATTGCGACACGTGACCGTTTCGCGATTGTACGACCGCCTCAAGCGAACAGTCGACTTTGCATGTGCATGTATTATGGGAGTCGTATCGTTGATCGTGTATCCGTTTGTTATGTTGGCTATCAAGCTAGAAGATGGCGGGCCGATATTTATTACGCAGGAGCGAGTCGGTAAATATCAGCGCCCAATCCATATTGTTAAATTTAGAAGTATGAGTGGCAATGACAATGGTGACTATGGAAATGGGGGAATCAGCAAGCTGCATATTACGCGCGTGGGTAAGATAATTCGTATTTTGCGTATCGACGAGTTACCCCAGCTTTGGAATGTGATCAAGGGCGATCTTTCACTCGTTGGACCACGTCCCGAACTCCCAGCACTTGTTGCGCAGTACAATGCACGAATCCCGTACTACAGTGCACGCTATCTTGTAACACCTGGGCTTACTGGCTGGGCGCAAATCCGTCACGATCGCGACCCGCATCACGGAGCCGACATCAACGAGACTAAAATGAAACTTGCATACGATCTCTTTTACCTGAGCCGGCGTTCACTCGTATTGGATGTATATATTCTTTTCCAGACAATTCGCATTGTACTCACCGCGCGAGGTTCGTGATATAGTCGAACTATATGGCACAGAAAAAATCGGTAGTGACAGGTGGTGCGGGATTTATTGGAAGTAATTTGGTTACGGCGCTTCTTGCGCGGGGTGATGAAGTGCACATCATTGATAATGATCCGTCGTTTCGTCGAGACACACTTCCAAAGGAAGCTATCTTGCACGAAGTTGATATGCGGAATACCGAGGAAATAATTCCTATTTTGGCTGGCGCTGATGTTGTGTATCATACTGCTGCAATGCCGCGCGTTCCGTACTCGATTGAATTTCCTGTCGAGACAACCGACAACAACATTACTGGCACCGTCTCTGTTTTGACAGCGGCAGCAAAGGCGAAAGTGCGCCGCGTTGTATATTCTGCGTCTGGTTCGGCATATGGCGAACAGACAGTATTACCGCTTGTTGAAACAATGGAGGCGAATGCTGTAAATCCATATGGTTTGCAAAAATATGTCGGAGAATTGTATGCAAAAATGTGGTTTGATATTTACGGAGTAGAAACGGTATCTCTGCGTTATTTTAATGTATATGGCCCAGGCCTTGACCCTAATGGAGCGTATGCGCTTGCGGTTGGCAAATTTTTGATGGCGCGCAAAGAGGGTAAGCCAATAACTATTTTTGGAGATGGAACGGTGACACGCGATTTTACGCATGTGCGTGATGTTGTGCAAGCCAACATTCTCGCAGGAGAAAGCGCCCATGTTGGTAAAGGCGAAGTAATCAATATTGGAGCCGGCCGGAATATTACTATCAATTACCTCGCATCACTTTTTGGCGGAGAAGTCGTATACGATAAGCCACGCATCGAAGCGCATGATTCATGTGCTGACAATACAAAAGCGCGTGAATTGTTAGGCTGGTCACCAACTATTTCTGTAGAAGAAGGCGTCGCAGAGCTAAAAAAAGAATTCGGTGTCGCGTAATCATGTAAAATACGCTTTACGCATAGAAGAATACATGGTACAATAAAAATTCAGAATTCCTCTGACTAGCCTGACTGGGGCAATATAACACAGTGGTCTTTGACAGGAGACTTACATGGAGAATATTATCCCAATTAATCCGGAGGCTGCTCTCTTAAATGCAGCATTTAAAAAAGAGGGTACATTTACTCTTGGAACCGGGAAAGAAAGCCATATCTCGGGTGACGGCGACTGTCCAGCGTGCTCAGAAGATGATAGAGGAACATTATGCGTCTGCGGAGGCATACTCCACAGTGACTTTGATGCAGGGATATGGGGAACCGTGCGCGAGTGCGACAAGTGCCACACCATGGGTAAAACCTCTGACGAAGCGAAGTGGGATCGAATTCACGGGCACTTGAATTCGTTCAAAGGCAACCCACAGGCTGGTCTGTGGAAGTTGGTTGAAGAAACGCTCATGAAAGAAATACGAGATCTTCTTCTTAAGTACGAGCCGGCAATGGCGAACCTTCCGACTGCTGAGTTCGAAGTCCAAGTCTGCGAAATGGCGGAATGGATTTTGAAGGAGTCGGTAAAACGAATGAGAACACTTCTGTTCTTAAATGAAACTAAAGCCAAGGAATGATTTGTGTAACGTTTCCTGCTTATTTTGAACCCCGCGAAAAGTCGCGGGGTTTTATTTATATGAAGCAAAATGTTAGAATGAGAATATGATCATCGACGGCAAAGAAATGGCAAAGGGGATTTATGATCACCTTAAGACGAAAGTTAACAAGCCCGTACTCGGCATTGTGGTAGTCGGAGAAGACCCTGTGGTTGCGTCGTTTGTACGCATCAAGAAAAAGTACGCAGCACAGCTTGGAATTACGATGATCGAAGAGCGGCTTTCGATCGCAGCCGAAACAGCCGATGTTATCGCGTCGATTCAAGAGTGTGTCAGGAATAGTAATGGTGTGATTGTTCAATTGCCACTCCCGAGCCATATAAATACCGAGGATGTGCTCTCTGCGATACCGTCTTCGCACGACGTTGATGGTATTAATCCAACAACACTTGCACATACTCCGGTCGTGCTTCCGCCAGTTGCCGAGGCAGTATCTTTTATTTTGGGAACCTTAAATCCAACAGTGATTGGTGTATATACCAAGGCAGCTGTTGTTGGGAACGGACGCCTTGTTGGGAAACCTTGTGCTGTAATGCTCAAAAAGCGAGGCATACATGTAACCACCTATTCCGAAGGTGACGCACTCGATGATTTGGTCAATGCCGATCTTGTTATTTTGGGAGCTGGTAAGCCAGGTCTTATAAAGCCGCATATGATCAAAGAGGGATGCGTACTTATTGATGCTGGCACATCCGAAGATGGAGGAAAAATGATGGGGGATGCCGATCCCTCGTGTGCCGAGAAATGTTCACTTTTTACGCCGGTTCCTGGAGGAGTCGGTCCTATTGCAGTTGCAATGATATTTAAAAATTTGTACACACTGTTTGAGGCACAAAACACTTAATTGTTATTTCGCCGGAGAATGATACGCTTTGTACATGAATCCGTTCGAAAAACCTCCAGGCCAACCATCGCGTACGCCTGAAGACTCCCAGCGAGAACAGAGAGAAGTTGCGGCACGCCTCGATCTTCCTCCGAGATACGATGTGGGTCGCGAGGATATGGTCTCGTTGCTCCATAAAAATGATGCTGTAAAAATTATCGAATCTACTACTCAGATACCAATAGAGCAAGAACATGATTACTCACAACTTGAAGATCTGGGTGACGAGCGTTCTGAAAAAACAATAAAGAGAATAATAGACGGACTGGTACAAAGTGCGGTCAAATATCTCAACGGTGTGTATATCGAAGATTCTTTCGGTAGCGACAAGGAGGCACGAGATGCATGGGAGCAACAAAAACGACGAGAATTTGGAACAACTTTTGAGAATTTCTCCTCTGAGAGTAAGTATCGTTTGAATGTAATAACCAACGTAAAGTCCTACGTTGAATCATTTGTAATGGCTGCACAAGAATTAAATATTCATGGGCCGGCAGTAGATGAAGTCATGTCACTCGACAAATCATTGCTGATTCCCGACGGAGATACATGGGCACATTTTAGCTATGAAGAAAAGAGGGTAGTAACTGACAAAATCGATGTTGTTTGTAAAAAAATTCTCGAACTGTTTACGAAACAGTCAGAATAAGAAGAATTGAAAAATATAAAAACAAAACCACCCGCAGAAGCGAATGGTTCTGCGGGTGAGAAAAAAAAGATCGTCATCACCTGGTGGAACGGGTTATTTTGTCGCTTTCGCGTAGTCGATCGTGCTTATGATGAGGATGGTGAGTCCAGAGGTAGTGCCCAACACAAACACGAGTACTCTCACTAATGGGCTGAGGTTTCCCTGTGCGTCATGCATCGAAACCAGTGTAAGCAGGGCAGCGGAGAGGCATAATGCTCCGAGGCATATTCCTTTTTTGGCATTCAACATTTTACTGCTCCATCGTTTGTTGCGTTACGAGAGGATTATTACCTAACGCAATTATATCACTAATAAGCTATTTGTCAAGCTATTAAATATCTAAAAAAGCCGTATAATGCGCCCTATATATGTGGAAACAACGCTTTTTTGCACTCCTTTTGCTTGTTGTGGGTCTTGGACTTGGATACTTGGTGTACCACAACCAAACTACTGGTGCTAAGACTTTTGGTCTTGGACTCGACCTCTCGGGAGGCACACAGCTTGTATACAAGGCTGATATCTCGGGTATTCCTTCTGCTGACGTTGCCGATTCTATGGCGGCACTGCGCGATACTATCGAGCGCCGAGTTAACTTGTTTGGTGTTTCGGAGCCAATTGTACAAACAGAAGTAGGAGGAACTCTTACTGGTAATCCTGAACAGCGCCTCATTGTCGAATTGCCAGGAGTAACTGATACCGAGCGAGCAGTTGCGCTTATCGGTCAAACTCCAGTATTGGAATTTAGACTTCGTAAGCTTGATGCATCGACCAGTACCTCAGCAACTATTAATGATGTATTCGAACCAGCAACTATCACAGGCAAGGACGTAAAGACCGCACAGCTTGTTTTTAGTCAGTCATCAGCAACAATGAGCGAGCCGCAAGTTGAACTCACATTCACAAGTGAGGGAGCACAAAAGTTTGCCGACTTGACCGGTAAGAATGTTGGACGGGTATTTGGAATCTTTCTAGATGGCCAGCCAATTTCACAACCAGTCATTCGTGAAGCTATTCCAAGCGGTACTGCTGTTATTTCTGGAGCGTTTACGGCGGATGGCGCCAAGGAGCTTGCCCGCAATCTTAATTACGGTGCACTCCCACTCCCAATTGAAATCATTGGTACGCAAACAGTTTCAAGTACTCTAGGGGACTTGGCAGTGCGTGCCGGGCTCTACGCTGGCTTGCTCTCGGTCCTTGTTGTCATGCTTTTCATGATCATTTGGTACCGTATTCCGGGACTTATGGCATCGCTCGCGCTCGCTATTTATATTGCCTTTATGTTGGCACTCTTTATGTATATTCCAGTCACGCTTACGGCTGCTGGTATTGCAGGATTCATCCTTTCGATCGGTATGGCAGTTGATGCAAACGTCCTTATCTTTGCCCGCATGCGAGAGGAAATGAAGTCTGGTAAGACCGCAGCGGTCGCTATTTCAGACGGATTTGCACGCGCATGGCCATCGATTCGAGACAGTAACACGTCGAGTATTATTACCGCAGTCATTTTGTTCTGGTTTGGCACATCACTCATCAAGGGCTTTGCACTTGTGTTTGGTCTTGGTGTTTTGGTCTCAATGTTGACTGCAATCGGCGTCTCGCGAACATTCTTGCGCGCAGTTGGAGCACGCGGCAATAATTCTTTTATTCGATTCTTCTTTGGTAGCGGAGTAACTTTCTAACTTTATATGTTTATTACTCATCATCGTCGTCCTTTCTTTATCCTCACCGGACTCATCATCGCGGCGTCGATTGCATCATTCGCATTTTTTGGATTGCGATTTGGTATCGACTTTACCGGGGGAACACTTGCGCAAGTGACCTATAACGGAGCTCGACCAGATTCACTCGTGCTGACACAAAGTCTCGATACTCTCGGACTCAAGGATATCTCTATCCGCGCATCAGGCGATCATGATTACATCATTCGTTCTGACACATTAACTGAGATCGAGCGAACTAATTTGCCAAAAGCACTTTCAATCGAAGACAAATACCCAGTAACCGTGAGTCAGCTCGATGAAATCGGCCCAACTATTGGTGCTGAACTTCGCGCAAAGGCATTATGGGCGCTTGTTTTGGTGCTACTCTGTATCCTTTTGTTTATTGCCTACGCGTTTCGCCAGGTATCAAAGCCAGTCTCATCGTGGGTATATGGACTCATCGCACTCGTCACACTCGTGCACGATGTTATCGTTCCAATCGGATTTTTTGCGATCCTTGGGCACTACACCGGGGCAGCAGTTGATACGCTTTTTGTAACAGCAGTACTTACGGTTCTTGGCTTTTCGATTCACGATACTATCGTTGTGTTTGATCGAGTGCGTGAAAACCTCCGAATCAACAGCGAAGCTAATCGCAAGGAATCATTCACCGAAACTGCAGGACGTGCGCTCAATCAGACATTTGTACGTTCAATCAACACTTCGCTTACAGTGCTTTTTACACTCCTCGTGCTCTATGTCTACGGACCAGCATCAACGCATGACTTTGCTCTTACGCTTCTTGTAGGAATTATTGCAGGTACGTACTCATCAATCTTCCTCGCAACTCCGCTTCTTGTTGAGATTGCGCATCGACAAGGCAAGAAAAACTAAAGCAAGTACGATACGATAAGACCCATGAAAATTGGTATCTCAGGCGCAAAAGCATCGTTCTCGGAAGAGGCGGCTCGCAAGTACACTGCGCAACAAGATATCAAAAAATACACACTCGACTACCTTATAAGTGTCGAAAATGTTCTTTCGGCGCTTGAGCAAGGCACTGTCGATTTGGGAATATTCCCAATCGAAAACAGTAACGGCGGAATTGTTATCGAGGCGGTGCACGCTATGTCAAAGCACTTGTTTACTATAAAAAAGATTTTTGAAATCGATGTGCATATGAATCTCATGGTAAAAAAGGGAACTACTGCGGACAAAATAAAAGTAATTACGTCTCATGACCAAGCACTCAAGCAGTGCCGTATGTATCTCAAGCGTATGTGGCCAAAGGTAAAAGTAAAAGAATATCCAGATACTGCAAAAGCAGCTCTTGATTTGGCAGCCGGAACATTAAGTGCCTCGACGGCCGTGATAGCATCGCGTGCGGCGGCAAAGGCCTACAAACTCGATATTATTGAGGAGTCTATTCAGGATCTCAAATTTAACTATACGAGTTTTGTCGTCGCAGAAAGAAATACCAAACAGTAGTCGCGGGCGCGTTACTTGACAGATTTTTGTAGTCCTATATCTTGAATATATGTGTCATAAGCAAAGTAATAACATTGTCGTCGTCGGACTCCTTCTCCGAACACACGGTGGAGGATTTGCTTGTGTCTAGAAAATAACTTTCCAGACTATAAGCAAGCCCTCCACCCGGAGGGCTTGTTCTTTGTAAGCGTAAGGTATATTGTTCTGTCCAGCTTCAACTTGGGAGGTTTGTCATGGGATGTAATCGGACGCAGGTCGAAAGTCTTTGTGGAAAAGGTCTTTCGAGCGACGTAATCAATATCGCACGGAGGTTGACCAACGTCGCAGAAATCAGCCTCGGCAGGACTCGAAAGTATGTTGGAAAGCCCAAGATTCGCTTTCCCGAACGCGGGTCGCCCGAGAATACGCTTGTTCTTCACGTCTGCGACGCCGACGACGGAGAAAGGCCGGTGATCATCCGAACCTCTAAACCGGGCGCAATTGCGCGAATTTTGTGCAAAAAGCTCTGTGGTTTAGGCATTCCGGTTGTACGAGAACGTGCCGCATAGCACCTGTTATTTTGGCCGTCGGACTCCAGTCCGACGGCCCCTCTTTTTGCCCGTATCAGAACCTTGACTTGGTATTCTCATGCTGTATACTTGGCCAACCACTGCGAAGTGGTATATTTTGTGCTTACGAGTCAGAGAAATCTGAATGATCGGGAAGCCAGAGGATCCTTGAAATTTTCATATTGCAACAAACGTAGAAGAAATTAAGAAACAAGCAAGTAAACCACAAAACAAAACATGGGAATGTTCATAGTGAGCATTCTACATTCTTTTGTTCCGTCCAATCGATGCAAGTATCGATTGGCTCACATAATGCAAATTATGTGAACTAAAAAATGCCAAGCATTTTAACTTAGAGTTTGATCCTAGCTCAGGGTGAACGCTGGCGGTATGGATAAGGCATGCAAGTCAAGGGGGCCCGCAAGGGCAACCGGCAGACGAGGTAGTAACACGTAGGAACGTACCCAGAAGTCGGGCATAGCTCATCGAAAGGTGAGGTAATTCCCGATAGTCCCGCAAGGGTAAAGATTTTTCGCTTCTGGAGCGGCCTGCGCAATATCAGCTAGTTGGTGAGGTAATGGCTCACCAAGGCTACGACGTTTAGGGGAGCTGAGAGGCTGACCCCCACCGATCGGACTGAGACACGGCCGATACCTCTACGGAGGGCTGCAGCCGAGAATATTCGACAATGGGCGAAAGCCTGATCGAGCGATACCGCGTGGTGGATGAAGCGCTTCGGCGCGTAAACACCTTTTATGAAGGAGGAATTTTTGACGTTACTTCATGAATAAGGGGCTCCTAACTCTGTGCCAGCAGGAGCGGTAATACAGAGGCCCCAAGCGTTACCCGGATTTACTGGGCGTAAAGAGTGCGTAGGAGGTTATATTAGTCGTCTGTTAAATCTCGTGGCTCAACCACGGAATCGCGGGCGAAACGGTATAACTCGAGGGCGTAAGAGGTACATGGAACTCATGGTGTAGGGGTGAAATCCGTTGATATCATGGGGAACACCGAAAGCGAAGGCAATGTACTGGTGCGTTCCTGACTCTCAAGCACGAAAGCGTGGGTAGCGAACGGGATTAGATACCCCGGTAGTCCACGCCCTAAACGATGCCGACTGGCTTTAAGGAGTATCGACCCTCTTTGAGGCGAAGCTAACGCGTTAAGTCGGCCGCCTGGGTAGTACGATCGCAAGATTAAAACTCAAAGGAATAGACGGGGGCTTGCACAAGCGGTGGAGCGTGTGGCTTAATTCGTAGCTAAGCGAAGAACCTTACCAAGATTAGACATCCTACTGCACGCCTCGGGAAACCGAGGAAGCCTTCGAGGGTGTAGGACAGGTGATGCATGGCTGTCGTCAGTTCGTGGTTTGAACCGTTCCCTTCAGTGGGGTAACGAACGCAACCCTCGTTGCCAGTTATAAGTGTCTGGCGAGACTGCCCCCTCACGGGGGAGGAAGGTGAGGATGACGCCAAGTCAGCATGTCCCTCTGATATCTTGGGCTGCACACGCGCTACAATCGCCGTTACAAAGGGACGCAATATCGTAAGATGGAGCAAATCCTGAAAAGCGGCGCCAGTTCGGATTGAGGTCTGCAACCCGACCTCATGAAGCCGGAATCGCTAGTAATCGTGGGTCAGCCACACCACGGTGAATACGTTCTCAAGCCTTGTACTCACCGCCCGTCAACTCAGGGGAGTTGGGAGTGCCCGAAGCACGTCCATGTGACGTACCAAGGTAAGCTCAATGACAAAGAGTAAGTCGTAACAAGGCACGGGTAGCGGAAGCTGCTCGTGGATTCATTCCAAAAAAAGGAAAGATTTTTTCTTTCGAGATTAAAATCTGCTGTCGATTTCTGTGGCTCAATTGACCACGGAAGGCTGAACTACACGGCATCAAAGTGTAGTCATATGGTAGTAATACTGTGTGTAATGATAGTGCTATCATTTTTCAATGCACTGGACGGTCCGGAAAGACGGATGTTTGGACGGAACAAAAGAGTGCCCATTTTTTCTTAACCGTAATCGGTTTTAGAAAAAAGAAATACCCTCGGGGTGTGTTCAGTTTTGTCGTTACTTGTTTTAATTTCTATTTCGTAAACAATACAAAATCGCCCTACCACAGTATTTATGGTAAGGGCTTTTTGTGTTGGAAAATATATATGAAAAGCGCGACCCTAACTCGGATCGCGCCGTGATCTCGTTCGAGATTAGAACTTGCTATTGCTGACTCCCAGAATGTACGTAGGTCTCGGGTCGGGGGTGGCTGAGGTTGGCCACGCGGCGCTCACGCTCTTCTTTGCGCCGCTCACGGCGTGCGCCAGACTTGACGCAGTTGCTCTTCTGGGTGGATGTTGTTGCAACCTTATTGTTACCCTTTTGCATGCATTCCTCCATGCGTGCGAGGTTGAAAAATGATCTAATCCGCACGCTGGTTGAAATAGTAGCAAAGTTGTGATTTTTTTGCTAGTATCTCACTACTTGTGAACAACAAGCAGTAGGTTTCTGAATGCGCGCATAGCTCAGTTGGTAGAGCGCTCGACTGATACTCGAAAGGTCCTTGGTTCGAATCCAAGTGCGCGCACATTTTTTATTGACCGTACTCGGTCCCATAAAAAAGGAAGTGCAGTCATGTACTCATGAGCTGCCGCACACATTTGACTCGTGGGTACACTCGCTCAGTGTAAACCCAGGGTTGTGCTACAATTTCCATTTATGAACTATCACGTTATTGGAGGCAAGAAATTGTCAGGTACGGTTCAGACAAACATCTCAAAGAATGCAACGGTGGCGCTTTTGGCGGCATCGCTTTTAAATAAGGGAACGACTACGATACGCCGTGCTCCTCATATCGAAGAAGCAAAACGCTTAATAGAGGTGCTGCAATCAATTGGTGTACAAGTTGATTGGCAGGGTGAAGACATTGTTATCACACCTCCAAGCACATTTACTCTCGAGAGTATCAATAGAGAATCGGCAGAGCGTACACGCTCGATTGCTATGTTTATTCCGGCTCTTGCCCATCACTTGGGCAGCTTTGAATTACCAGCGCCGGGTGGGTGTGATTTGGGTAAAAGAACGCTTGGTGCGCATGTCGAGGCACTTGCACGACTGGGCATACATATAGGTCCAAACGAAGACGGTACGGCATATAAGGTTACAACGCATAATGTTGCGCCTGGCGAAGTTATCATGTACGAAGCGTCAGACACTGGAGTCGAAAACGTACTCATGGCAGCAGCGCTTATTCCTGGAGTTACAACGATCAAATTCGCAAGCAGCAATTATATGGTGCAGGATTTGTGTGTGTTTTTAGAGGGTCTAGGGGTTAGAGTAGAGGGTATAGGCACGAGCACACTTGTGGTACACGGTATAAAAGAAATCAACATGGATGCGATCGCAATTCCCACAGAAGATCCTATCGAATCAATGTTTTTTATATCTTTGGCTGCCACTACCGATTCCGAACTCACCATTACCCGCTGCCCAATAGATTTTCTCGAGCTTGAGCTCTATACACTCAATCAAATGGGCCTCAAGCATACACGAGGAGAAGTCTATTTGGCCGAAAATAAGCACACCCGACTTGTTGACATTACTATTCAATCGGGTGCGACTCTTATCGCGCCACCTGACAAAATTCATGCACGACCATACCCAGGTATCAACATAGACAACCTGCCGTTTTTTGTTCCTGTCGCAACGCGGGCAACAGGCCGCACGCTTATCCATGACTGGGTCTATGACGGTCGCGCCCTTCACTATATGGAAATGACCAAACTAGGTGCCGACATGGTGCTTGCCGATCCGCACCGCGTCTTTGTGACAGGTCCAACCCCGTTGCACGGCGCTGATGTCGTCGCGCCTCCGGCGCTTCGTCCTGCGACTATTTTACTTATTGGAATGCTAGCCGGAGAAGGGGAATCGACTTTGCGCAACGTGTATCCAATCAACCGTGGGTATGAAAACCTCCATGAACGCCTCCAAAAACTCGGCGCCTCTATCGAAGCAGTGGAATAATTGAGTAATCATATTATTCTTGCCATTTTTGCTTCAACTTGCGTTGAACTAGACTTCAATTTGACAAGAAAATTCTGAGTCGTACCATGATGATGCTCGATACTGCTCGAGCTGAGTGTAGGAGGCTGGTCATGAGTGCTCTGATATCGCGTACCGTCGCCGAAAGACAAGTTTCTGAAGAGGTTCGAGGTAGAGTCAAGTGGTTTGACATAAATAAGGGATTTGGATTCATAATCCCTGACGACGATGGTTCTGACGTACTCCTTCATGTTTCGACGTGTCAAGCGTTTGGTTGTGAGTCTGTCCCAGAAGGTGCCACAATACTATTCACGCCAGAGCAGAGATCGAAGGGTGTACGCGTAGATCGTATTATTTCTGTTGACGAGTCAACTGCAACTCTGACGCCGGCGACGTCGGGGTGCGTCAATGCCACAGATGTTAAAGCTCTATCCGGATTAGAGATCGTGGTCGTCAAATGGTTCAATCAAGTTCGAGGGTTCGGATTTGTGACCCGAGGTGAAGGAACTGAGGATATTTTCCTTCATATGGAATTGGTGCGGAAAGCTGGATTGTTGGCACCCAAGCCTGGCGACAGTCTACTGGTTCGTTACGGCAAGGGCGATAAGGGGCTCATTGCAACAGAGGCACGATTATTACAGGCCCTATCTCCACAGAAGAGTAATTAAACGATCGTGAATTCATATAAGGGACATGAAATGGAGGGCCAACGGCCCTCCATGTATTTTATACTCTGCTACTCGACCTAGTGCTCTTTTATCTGGTACAATAGCACCATGAATATGAACCAAACGAATAAAATCATTATTGGCGTAATTGTGCTCTTGGTCGTACTAGTTGGAGGATATTTTATATACAAGCATTTCTCACAAACTCCAGAACAAAAGCTCGAGGAACAAAGCCGCATGCTCATTGCTTCGGTTTCAAAGCATATGTTGTTGCCTAGTAATGAAACTCCAGAGGTCTATGAAATTAAAGACCCTGCAACACTTGCAAAGCAGCAAGTATTTTTTGCGGACGCCCAGGTGGGCGACGAGCTCCTGGTATTCTCTCAGGCTGGAAAAGCGATTATTTATAGTCCAGGCAGAGATGTTATCGTAAACGTCGGACCAATTACCGGACAAGCTTCGACTACTCCTCCCGCAAAAAAGTAAACAAGCAGCCATAATCCTTATTGTCGAATCATAGCGCCCGCATTACAAAACAACATGAGCAGAAACAAGAAAGGTGTCGCTATTGTACTTTTTGCCTTTATTGCGGCTATTGGATTTTATGCGCTCTACAGCGCTTGGATTCATGCTCCAAAAACAACGCTATTGCGGGATTCTGTCTATAAAACCCAAAACATTACACTTTCGGACGCAACAGTCGTGCATGCGCTTGTTGCCGACACACCCGAGCTTCAGTCTCTTGGGTTAGGAGGCCGGTCAGGTCTTCCAAATGGAGAGGGAATGCTCTTCGTCTTTGGGCACGATGATACATATGGATTTTGGATGAAAGATATGCAGTTTTCCATTGATATTGTATGGCTCTCAAGTGATAAGCGGGTGATATACATGGTGCAAAGCATCGCGCCCGAGACATATCCAGCGACTTTTGGACCAAGTGCTCCTTCGAGATACGTTTTGGAACTTCCTGCAGGATACACAGTTGCACATTCGATAAAAATAGGTGACCAGTTCTCATTTTAGCGCCGAGTATAGCGACCGGTGATATTGCATTTTTGTGTTTGCGATTTGTAATCTGCTATCCACAGGTTTTAACCTCTTTCATCGAGGCGAGAGAGGAGTACAATGAACATATTAACCGCTAACGTGACGCGCATGACAAGTACCACTGTAACAGAAAGGGGGGGGCGTAAGACACCGGCAATAATTCCGTCGGTTGATCGTTCTTCAATACGCATTTATCAAAAATATGTTCCCCAAATCCAAAAACGCGATGGCCGCGTATTGGCTTTTGATTTTGAAAAAGTAGCACGGGCAATACACAAAGCGATGCTCGTGAGTAACGAAGGATCAGTCACCGAGGCTGAACTCGTTGCACACAAGGTCTCATCTGAGTTGATGCGTATTGCAAAGACGTACAAGGGCTTTTTGCCTACAGTGGAAGGATGTCAGGATGAGGTTGAGCGTCAGCTCATGCTTGCCGACTATGTAACGACTGCCAAGGCATACATTTTGTACCGCGCTAACCGATCTCGAGTTCGAGAAGAGCAGGGTGAAGTGCCAGAGCACGTCCGTAAGCTTGCTGCAGAAAGTGCCGAATATTTTTCTGGCAACCAATTGGGCGAATTTGTGTACACTCGAAGCTATGCCAAGTGGATCGAATCCGAACAGCGCCGCGAGACATGGGTAGAGACGGTACAGCGTTACGTGGATTTTATGCGTGAAAATCTCGGCACCAAGCTCACAGACAAAGAATACAAAGAAGTACAAACTGCGATCCTCAAACAAGAAGTCATGCCTAGTATGCGTGCGATGCAGTTTTCGGGCCCGGCTGCTCGCAAGTGCAACTCATGTTTGTATAACTGTACGTTTACCGCGCCAATCAAACTCGAAGATTTTGCAGAAATTATGTACCTTTCGATGATGGGTTGTGGTGTCGGATATGCAGTCGAATCACAAAACATTCAACAACTTCCTCAGATTCAAAAACAGTCAGGAAAGAAGCTCCCAGTTCATGTTGTAGGGGACTCAAAAGAAGGCTGGTGTGAAGCGCTTACACATGGATTAAAGACCTGGTACGGCGGTGACGATGTTGATTTTGATTTTTCATTGATACGTCCTGCGGGAGCTCGTCTTAAGACAATGGGAGGCAAGGCATCAGGTCCTGATCCGTTGCGAAACCTTTTGGCGTTTGCTCGTGAGCGTATTCTTACTCGTCAGGGACGACGTCTTCGCAACATCGATGCCCACGACATTATTTGTAAGATTGGTGAGTGTGTTGTAGCTGGCGGAGTGCGCCGCACCGCAATGATCAGTCTTTCTGATCTTGATGATGTCGAAGTTCGTGATTCAAAGAAAGGACAATTTTATCTTACAGACGGACACCGCGCTGTTGCCAACAACTCTGCCGTGTACGAGCAAAAGCCATCAAACACCGAACTCATGGATGAATGGGTAGCTCTTATGAAGAGTGGTACAGGAGAGCGAGGTATCTTTAACCGAGGATCGCTTGCAACAACTCTTCCAAAGCGCCGCATTTCATATCTTGAGAAAAAATATGGCAAGGGCAAGCTCGGACAGCTCGGTTGTAATCCGTGCGGTGAGATCATTTTGCAGTCAAAACAGTTTTGTAATCTCTCAGAAGTAATCGCTCGAGCAGGCGACACCGAAAAGTCTCTCTTGCGCAAGATTCGCCTCGCAACAATTCTCGGAACCTACCAGTCAACACTCACAAAGTTTAGTTTTATCTCAAAGGAGTGGACCGACAACTGTAACGATGAGCGTTTGCTAGGCGTCTCAATTACTGGCCAATGGGATTCTCCTGCAGTGCGAAACGCAGCAACGATGCGCAAGATGCGAGACCTTTCTGTTAAGACCAATGCGCAGTATGCAAAGCGATTTGGAGTGCCGCAATCAAGTGCCGTTACCTGTGTTAAACCATCCGGAACCGTTTCTCAGACATTCGACTGCTCATCCGGTATGCACCCTCGCAACTCAAAGTATTACATCCGACGTGTTCGCATCTCTGCAACCGACTCGTTGTACAAAATGATGCGAGATCAGGGAGTACCGCATCATCCAGAAGTAGGGCAGACGTTTGATAGCGCAAACACCTACGTTCTCGAATTTCCTGTTGCTGCACCGAGCGGATCGATATTCAAAAACGATATCTCTGCAATCGAACAGCTCGAATACTGGAGGATGCTCAAGGAAAACTTTACTGAACACAATCCTTCGGCAACTATTTCTATTGGCGAAGATGAATGGATTGATGTCGTTGCCTGGGTCCAGAAACATTGGGAAATCATCGGCGGACTCTCTTTCTTGCCACGATCAAATCACGTATATCGCCTCGCGCCATACGAAGAAATCGACAAAAAAACCTATGACCGCATGCTCGCAAACATTCCAAAAATCGACTTCTCAAAGCTTGTTATTTATGAGCGAACAGACGAAACCGAACAAAAGCGTGAACTTGCATGTGCCGGAGGAACCTGTGAAGTTATCTAAGACTCATAAACGTTTTATAAGCAAAATCGCCACGTAACGTGGCGATTTTTGCTAAGTATAAAAGCAATAAACAAACTCTAAAAATATAAAAAAAGTGGGCGACGCGAGGTAGTGATCCAACGCGTCGCCCGAAATATTCTGAGGCCCGAGGCGCAAACCTTAGGCTTGAGCTATAGGACAAGGCTGGCGGGCGCTTATCCTTTCTAAATCATAGACTATATAATTCAGCAAGTCAATAGTGACTAAAGAACTGTGGATAACTCAAAATACTCGATTATCCTTACGAAGCCGGGGAAGCGAGTCGGGGGGATTGCTCCTCCCGACTCGCCCGATGCACCTCAGCGAAGCGACATCTTATCGATGAACGACTCTGTCCATGTAGAACCGTTAGTTACTCTCTTCTTAGAGAGGACGGCCCGTCCTTGGGCAGAGAAGTACAGCACGCGGTGCGGGTGTGCTTACCGCAGCCACTTTCGTGGCCTTGGTTTGCGTAACCTGCGCGTGTGTCGTCGCCTTGGTGGTGCCCGCCAGAGCACCACCAGTCATCGCGGCCAAGAAGCCCGCGATAACCAGCACTATCGTAGTTGCTCGCATAGTATCACTCCAGATGCGAGGTAAGTTGAGTTCAAGAGCTAGCTCTTGCTCAACTCTTGCTCAACCCGGCTTGCGCCACGTAAGAGGGTACTCGCAAATGGACTTCGAGTCAATCATAAATTTCACAAAATAGATATTGTGTTGTATAATACAATTCTGCGTTGGATGGTCGCTGTCATTATTGATAGAGGAAAGTCCGGGCACGTAGCCATCATAGGTAACAAGTAGTGGGTAACGCCCATCATCCGTAAGGATAGGGATGCGAGCAGAGACGCCAATGCCGAGAGGCTAGGCACCCTTTGGGGTGAGGCTTATCGAAAGGTAAGAGTGAAACGGCAAAATTCCTACTCGCGTGCAAGGCCGTGCCGCGCTCGACGCGGAGAGCCGCTACAGGTGTGTGGCAACACACATCGCAGATATATGATCATCGGTGCAGATTTTGAATCTGCATGCACAGAACCCGGCTTATAGGCGCAGCGAAATAAGAAGAAAGAGCAGGTAACTCCTGCTCTTTTTTCGCATGAGCAAAGCCACTATGAGGTACTCCGATTATAGACGCAGCATTATGGAAAAAGGATCCCCGAAGGATCCTTTTTCTATTTTATTCATTTGCGAGTTATGTTGCAGATATGCGGAATGATTTGTATTCCTAGAGAGACCCCGCAGACGACGGTCGAGGATTGAGGTTTTTCGACCCTAGATATACCGGTCTCGGAAGGAATATAAATCATGGAGTATGGTGGTTTTCACAAATTTATCTTCCTTGTGTTACAGTAAGAACAATGATTTCTGCCTTCAAAAGACCGTTTCGTTTCCTTTCTCGAGAAGTGCGCGGTATGCACGAGGCAGCATATTTGCTTGCAGGATTCTCTCTCGCATCACAAGTATTGGCATTGTTGCGCGATCGAGTGTTTGCTGCGCAGTTTGGTGTCGGGCACACACTCGATTTATATTATGCGGCATTTCGTGTGCCGGATTTTCTTTTTGCGACAGTTGCGTCGCTATTTTCTTTGTACGCACTTCTCCCAATTCTCTCGCGCATCGAAACAGAAAGTGAGGGTAAGATGGTCGCCTTTGTTCGCGGCGTACTCGCGGTATTTTTTGCGGGCATGAGTATTATTTCGGTCATTATTTATATTTTTGTTCCATACCTTACTCCATATCTGGCACCCGGTATTACCGACCCCGCTCTTCAAGCACAGCTCGTCGTATTGACCCGTATTTTGTTATTACAGCCAATTCTATTGGGTGCCTCGAACACCATTGCAGCTCTCACACAGTTGCGCCACCGATTTGTGCTCTACTCCATATCGCCGCTCTTGTATAACCTCGGTATTATTTTTGGTGCAACGATTTTGTACCAACATATTGGCATTTCGGCTCTCGCATGGGGCGTCGTGATTGGCGCGATCCTGCATCTTGCAATTCAGCTTCCATTTTTTCTTACCGAATGGCCCAACGAACGGCTGGAATTTTCTCGTACCATTTCCGGCGTTTGGGAAGTGCTTAAACTTTCGATTCCTCGCACGCTCTCGCTTGCCTCTACCCAGATATCGCTCCTCATTATCATTGCGCTGGCGTCGCTCCTTTCTAGCGGTTCGATCGCCGTGCTTTCTTTCGCGCTCAACCTGCAGGCAGTGCCGCTTACTATCATTGGAGTGTCATATTCGGTCGCAGCATTTCCAACGCTTGCCAAGCTGTTTGCACAAGGGGATCGCGAAGCATTTGTACATTCTGTAGAGGCAGCTCTTAGACACATTATCTTTTGGTCGGTGCCAGCTACTATTTTCTTTATTGTACTGCGAGCCCAAATCGTGCGCGTCATTCTAGGATCCGGGCAGTTCGATTGGAGTGCAACGCGTCTTACGGCAGCCGCACTCGCACTTTTTGTAATCTCGCTTACGGCTCAGTCACTCATATTGCTGATTGCACGCACCTACTACGCTGCAGGAGATACGCGGAAACCGCTCTATTTTGGTTGTGCGGATATTATTGTATCTATTGCTTCATCAGTTGCACTTCTTTCGGCATTTCATCACAGCGAGCTATTTCGAACGTTCGTGCAAACTCTGCTTCGTGTAAGCGATGTGCCAGGCACCGACGTATTGATGCTTGCGCTTGGATACGCGCTCGGCTCGATTGTTGAATGTATATTTGCATACATATACTGTATGCGCGACATGCAGGTGCCGCAGGCTCGCATTACACGGCTTATGTTCGAAAGTTTTGCGAGTTCGATTCTGGGAGGCTTTGCGGCGTACTTGGTACTCGATCGCATTGGAACATATGCATCTACGAGTACTACGGTGAGTATTGTAATCCAAGGACTCCTTGCCGGAACTGCGGGGCTCGTTGTTACTGTTGCTGTACTCTGGCTGTTGGGTAATCGTGAATTACAAGAGACGATTGATTCTGTTCGCCGCAAGTTTAAGGATGTTCCAGTGGACACAACATCGACAGCGCTCGAGCCAACTGATGCGGCGTAATAGTGCACGGGTTCAAACGTCTTAACCAGGTATGGACCTATGCCCATTTCGCTGTGTTACACTTATATAGGATAGGTCACGGGGCGGGGCACGGGGTACGATTATTAGAATTATATTTCTCTATGGCAAAAAACAAACCATCAAAGTCGGGCACTAACATGCAAACGCTTGCAGAAATTGGAGCACTTGCAGCAGCAGGTGTTGCTGCAGGATACTATTTTTATGCAAGTAAGGATGCCGCAAAAAACCGGAAGGTGGTAAAAAAGTGGGCGACTGATTTTAAGACAGACGTTATTAAAAAAGCGCGCAGTATGAAAAATATCGATCAAAAAACATTGGTCGGCATCATTACTGAAGCCGCAGACAAATTTGAATCGGTGCGATCGATCGATAAAAAAGATCTCGCTCGTGCTGCCAAGGAACTTAAGACCAACTGGCGCATGATTGCTGCAGAAGTGCAGAAGAGTGTCATCAAGGGAGCGAAGAAAGTTCCGACTGCAAAGAAGATTAGCAAGAAAGTTGCAAAAGTTGCAAAAAAGATCGCTAAGAAAAAGGCCTAGTAAATCTAATAACTAATTATTTATAGACATATGAAATCAAATTATATTCTCATCGCAATTCTGATCATCGTGCTCGCTGCAGCAGGTTACTGGTTCGCTACTCAGGGTAGTATGATGACATCAAATACAGCAACAACTACCGCGACAACAACTACAACAGCGGATACTAATACGACAGGAACACCAGGAAACACGACTGCTACTCCTGCGTTATCGTCAAAAGTACATGTTGTATTGCCTCAGCCAAATCAGTCGGTAGATCCAATATTTAGTGTCAGTGGTGAAGCTCCAGGACCTTGGTTTTTTGAAGGATCGTTCCCAGTTCAAATCCGAGACAAATCAAATAACATTCTTCAGCAGGCAACAGCAAAGGCATTGGGCACTTGGACAACAGAAGGACAGGTCAAGTTTGCGGTTTCTATAACTGTAACCCAATTCCATGGTCCAGCTACAGTTATTCTTTTGCGTGACAATCCATCGGGCATGCCAGAAAACGACGACTCAGTATCAATTCCGATTACTATCAAATAGTTCTTCGAGAAACTGTTTCGTAATTATGCGAACTCTAGAAAAAGTCCGGCCATTAGCCGGACTTTTTCTATTACAATCGCTTTCTGATAGGTTGGATACAGGGCGATCAATGTGTTCAAAAAAGGGCATAAGAGCAGGATTTATGGTAAAGTGCGATGGTGAAAAACATCCGAAACTTTAGCATTATTGCCCATATTGACCACGGTAAGTCGACCCTCGCGGATCGAATGCTTGAAATAACCGGTACTATCCAGGCGCGAGAGATGAAGGATCAATTTTTGGATCGCATGGACTTGGAGCGCGAGCGTGGCATTACTATCAAAATGCAGCCGGTTCGCATGGCATGGAAGCACAAAAATGAAGACTATATTCTCAATCTTATTGATACACCAGGACACGTCGACTTTGCCTACGAGGTGTCGCGCGCACTCACCGCTGTCGAAGGCGTTGTACTACTTGTGGATTCAACACAGGGAGTTGAGGCACAGACCCTCTCGGTGCTTTCGATTGCAAAGTCCTTAAATCTCAAAATAATTCCAGTCGTCTCAAAGATCGACGCTCCTCATGCACGAGTCGACGACATTGTAAGTGAAATCGCACTTCTTATTGGCTGCGAGGAAGAAGATGTACAAAAAGTTTCGGGTAAAACAGGAGAAGGTGTTGCAGAACTTTTGAATAAAATTGTCGAAATAGTACCTGAGCCAACAACCAATGATAATAAGGCGCAGGCGCTCATTTTTGATTTTGGTTATTCTGATCATCGAGGCGTGATTATTTATATGCGTGTCTTTGGTGGCACGTTTGGCAAAGGGGACGCCATGCGACTGGTCGCAGGAAATGCAGACTTTACGGCTCTTGAGGTTGGCATCATGGCGCCGCAAGAATCTCCGCGAGAAGCATTAACCGCCGGAGAGATTGGCTATGTTGTAACTGGTATTAAAAAGCCGGGCGTCGCGTCCGTAGGAGACACACTCACGCTCGCGCGGCATGCGGCCCCCGCACTTGCCGGATATCAGGCACCGACACCGGTCATTTGGGCAAGTGTATATCCTGAATCCCAAGATGATTTGGCTGAACTGCGACAAGCACTTGAGAGACTGCGGCTCACGGACTCGTCACTTTCATATGAAGAAGAAGCGTCGGGTGTGATGGGCAAGGGATTTCGATGCGGTTTTCTTGGAATGCTCCACCTTGAAATTGTTGTAGAGCGACTTCATCGGGAATTTGATATGGAATTGGTTGTTACAATGCCGACGACCGTATACGAGATAACACATTTAAATGGTGAAGTCGAAGAAATATATGCACCAAGCCGATTTCCTGACGACGGCCAATCAAAATTGGTTCGAGAAATGTGGACACGCGTTTCTATCATGACACCGCCAGAATATGTGGGCGGAATTTCACAACTGATGTATGAACACGAAGCGGCAGTGGGGGACACAGAAACACTGCCGGATGGTAAAGTCCGCATGTCAGCGGACATGCCGCTGCGCGAATTGATGCGCGGATTCTTTGATCGCTTAAAAAGTATTTCGTCTGGCTACGCATCGCTTGGATATGAAATGATTGGAATGCGTGAAGCTGATGTTACACGACTGGACGTACTTATTGCAGAAGAACTTAATCCTGCGTTTGCACGAATTGTTTCAAGCAGGCGAGTAGGACACGATGCAGAGGCAATAGTAGAAAAGTTGGCCGATATTCTTCCACGGCAACTCTTTGATCTTAAAATTCAAGCAAAAGCACACGGTAAAATTCTTTCTTCACGCAAGCTGTCTGCTATGCGTAAAGATGTGACCGCAAAATTGTACGGCGGCGACGTGTCCCGTAAAAACAAACTGCTCGACAAACAAAAGAAAGGTAAGAAAAAGATGCTCGCACGCGGCGTTGGATCTGTCGAAATCTCCCACGATGTGTTTCTTAAAATAATCCGAGAAGCGTAAAAAAAGAAAAAATAGCACATTTCTTCGTTGCTGCTCAAAAAATATCATTCACCGTACATTAGTACGCCTCTTTCTATTTTTCTCGCGCGCCTCGAACTGTATCTATTTTTGCTTTTTTTACAAAGCAGCAATCAAATTGGTGATACCTGGTGCAAAGAAAAGTGCCATACCGATGATGATAATAACGGCAATAACACTCCATATATATTTCATGACTTTTTGGGTCTTGCGATGAAAAAGGAAACTCATGAGGTATAGTATAGCGTATGAAGGTAGAGAAGCAAAGAATCGATCCGGTGCGCCTTTTGATAAAAAGACTCGCACTTTTAGGCTGCATCATACTGCTTATTATTGGTTCTTTTGGACTGTGGCATACCTACCAAGAAGAACAGGCGTCGCTTAGATTGCGCAATGATGCACAGGCGCATTTACAAGGATTGCAGCAGCGACAAAAAACGCTCAGTGGTGATATTGCACTTCTTACGACTGATCGAGGGCGAGAAGCAGTGCTCCGTTCTCAATATGCACTTGGCAAACCAGGAGAACATATGATGATAATCATCAATGGTCCAGCTCCCATGGCAGCAACAGATACCCCGTCTGTTTTGAAGACATGGTTTAAGAAAGCCTTTTCCTGGTGGTGAGTAACATAGTGTTTCATTTTTTCTGATACTATATCGTCATGGATGAACTCGAAGAAAAGGGAATAGAGCACCTCGAACATATCGAGCAGGAGCTCAAGGAAATCAAAGAACTCACCGGTGTGAGTCGGTGGGTGGCGCTCAGAAATGGCATCTTTCAGGGAGCCGGGGCAGTCATAGGTGGTGTATTTGCGGTGGTCTTTATTGGCTGGCTGCTTTCGGTGCTTGGAGTTATACCTGGATTTGCTACAATCGGAAACGCTGTTCAAGATGCGATTCATCTACAGCGAATCAAATAAATACGGGCATGTGGCGGAATTGCGTAGTCAGTTTTTCTGACTTGAGTGGGCGTGTGGCGGAACTGGTATACGCGTACGTCTCAGAAGCGTATGGAGTAATCCTTGGAGGTTCGAGTCCTCTCACGCCCACTCAGTTCAGAATGGCGTACGTCACAGAAGCGTATCTCGCAAGAGGTGGGAGTTCGTGTCTCCCCATGTCCACATTGGTATAACAAAACAGCTCGGCATCTGCCGAGCTGTTTTGTTTATGAACAAGAACTAGAACAAATTCTTAAACCAACTTCCAATCCACTGCCAGAATCCCGCAGGGCTGGGAGTGATAACCGAACCAGTTTGATTTGATCCGACAGTATTCGTTTTAGTCGATGTCGAAGATGTTGCTGCTGGGACCTTTGGAACAGGATGTACTACAACCGGCTTCTTTTTTATAACTACTGGTTTAGGGTGAGGTGTTGTAGGAACAGTCGAAGTGGAAACGCCAAGTACTTGTCCATCTATCGGGGTTGTCGAAGTGGCTGTTGAAGTACTTACGGTAATTGGTGTAGTTGTTGCAACTGGCAAAGTGCTGGTCGCCGTTGAGGTTGCCTGGTCTGAGCTTGTCGAAGTGGTTGATGAAGCAACACTGATTCCACTACTGCCTACACTAGGAATTGGTTTAGGAAACTGCTGTAATAATCTAACCCAATCCATGTCCGATGCTGCTACTACCGCGTAACTTGTACTCCATACTCGTGCATTTGCCGAGTCACTTACCGGGCGAACTGCTCCGTCGGATTGCTGAGCGCTCCCTAGCGCGTCTATAGGAAAGTATCCAAGTGAACTGTTCCAAATACTTGGCTGGCCCACATGGAAACTGTTGAATGTGTTGATTGTCGTTACCATCCAACTTGTTGAGTCAATATTATTCCATCCACCGGTTGGCTGTTCTATTCCTGTAATGTAGGCGATTGCAGGACCAAGCTGGCGGTTAACCCCCGGAATATCAAACAATGGACCAAGTGCCTGCATAGCTGCAGCGGTAACATCGACACTGCCTTCCCATGATCCGTTAGGAAGTTGCTTCGACAAAATAAATGCCGCTTCTTTTTTGATAATCGTATCGCTTGAATTATATCCCGCGTGAGTAAGCGCAAAGATTGCAAAGATGTCATCAGTTACGAGGTTTGAGTCTCCGATCTGCGTGCCATCAAATGCTGCAAGAATAGGACTGATAGTGTCGGTTTTTGAGCCCGTGTACGGGTTGATACCAAGTGCTTCAAGTGCCATGGCGTGTCGTTCGTAATCGGTAACACTGTTATAGGTTTCGACATGCGTGGTCATGTATGACTTCATTGTCGAAAGAGTCGGGGCATTTGTAGCTGCAAGTGCTAGTGCGCCCCAGTCGCTATAAAGATCATTCCCAAACGAGCCATCAGGGTTTTGTTGTGAGACAAGATAACTTACTGCAAGAGGAACATTAAACGGAGTATGAGTAATTCCAATCGGGCCGCTGCCTCCGCCTCCTGTTACAGGAGTTGTAGTTGCAGGAGCATCGGTTATCGTAATATCAGTTGTTGGAAAATAATAATCCTCTTTAATACCAACCTGATACGTGCCAGTTGCATTTACTGTTATGATTGCTTGCCCATTTGTGTCGACAGGTGATGTAGCAATCTCTATTGGCGAATATGGATTGCTTGGATTTGGTTGGGTCGCGCCTATAGTAACTCCTGTAATCGGAGTGAACGAATTTGTAGCTGGATCGTAGGCTTGTGTCGTTGCAGTAAACGAATTTCCAATTGCCGTACTAGTGGTTGAAAGGGTGACTGAACGTGGATAGCCAAAATAGACGTACACGTTATCTCCATTGTGAAGCGTTGTTACGTCAGAACCTACACTAGGACCAAAACCATTCACGGTATATTGCCAGTTATCACACTGGGGCGAGCTAGAAACACTCGGCACCGAGATACACCGTAGATAAAAGGAGCTGTACGTCGATGAATACTGCAGATCGGTTATATCAAAGTCGCCTGTCGTAGCGTCTAGTCCAACCAAATTTGCAAGAACACTCAATGCTGGGATATCGATTGGTGTTCCGCCTGCTGTTGGAGTAACGGCTGTGGTTGTTGCCGTTGTGGTTGCGCTCAAATCAGGTAACGTAATGGTGTATGGTCCTGTTGTAACAGAGCCCACGCGGAGTGTTATCGTTGCAGTGTCTGCAAACGAAAATGCTGGTATTAATAATCCAAAAATGCTTACAATAATCGCACCGAATAATTTATTTTTCATATTTCCATTCTATTTTTTGACCTGTTTTAATAATAAGAGCACTCGCACCATACTCCGACGGCCTACCATCAACATAGAGCATCCAGTTAAATCCATCCGCGGCCGCCTTGCCGTTGATAGACATAACAAAGAACCCTAGTCCTGTGTACTGCCGCCCAGAATAGTCAAAAGAAGTGGATGATTGAAGCGCCTGCATTGCATCAAGAAGTGTTTCGTCCTCGTGAATCGGAAGATCGTATGATTGTGATCCAATCACAAGATGGGCAAAAAGCGCGGGATTTTTCTCAGGGGTAGACGTCGCGTTCGTTGTCGCACTCGATGTTGCAGATGTTTCTTGCGGCGTAACCTCGGTCTTTGCAGCCACCTTCGCCTGAACTGGCACGGTCTCAGTCGAAGAATGTATTAATGATTTTGAAGATGTGCTTTCTGTTGCCGATGTTGCTACAGATGTTGATGTGGCAAAAGAGGATTGTGTTGTTGTTTTTGAATGCCAAATAATGACAGTCACTATCGCGATAAGTGCGACAACTAAAAGCGAGTGAAGTATGTAGTATTTGGTTTTCATAAAAAAAGCCTGCTTGTTGAGCAGGTTTTGGAAAATGGCACTATCTGGTGCCAATCCTGCTCGGGTACTCGCGTTTAATGCGAACCTCATGAAGATCGGACTCGTCTCATTTTCTTGGACCCAGCCTTAATCTTATAGACTACGACGAGCAAGTCAGAGCATTACCGCTGCGGCACAGTATGGGAATTTTTCCTTATTTCGTCGTAATTTCGACGAAACGGGTGAGTACCCAACTTCCACATGAAGTATTTGCACTATACGCCTCCCATTTGTTTGCGCAACTTCGATCACAAATCAGCTGCCGAGACTACTTGGTTGAGGCAGCAAAATCGGGCATACTGTGGTATGCCCGAGCCTGTTTACTTTTCTTACGTTGAACGATTCTTTAATCCAGATGAACTGGTAGCGTCTTTTGTGTATGAAATAGGGTTCGCACATAGCGAACCTCGAAGATTTGTAGAATCGGTTACATTTCCACATCCTTTTGATACTGTTCGAATTTCCTCGGAGCTGTTTGAGCGGTTGCTCGACTCGCTCCATCTCATGCTGGGTATTAGTTACTACAAACTATATTGTCCCAAAGATATACGCATGCCGTACTTACTGACGCAGGAACAGAGTGAATTTTGGAGCACCGTGTATCGCAAAGGTCTTGGTGAATTTGCGTACCGCAACAATATCGATCTAAGATATATTCAATTTCCGTTCACTCAAACTACACCAGCGCCTGCAGAAGACGTCTCCACTCAAGAGCGTGCACTTGTCGGGATTGGGGGAGGCAAAGACTCAGTGGTTGCGGTGGAGCTGCTACGTGCAGAGGAAATATCCTCCGAAGGATTTGTTATAGAAACATATGCAAAACATGACATTGCAGAAAATGTCTGCGCCGTAGCAAACATTCCACTCAATCATATTGTGCGCAGACTTGATCCGCAGGTTTTTGACGTGCTGCCGGGAAGCTTTAAGGGTCATATTCCTATTTCGGCTGTGTATGCATTTTTGGGCTATACTGCTGCACTTCTGTACGACTTTTCATATGTTGTGACAGGCAACGAATGGAGTAGTAATTTTGGTAATGTCGATCATTATGGTGAGCAGATTAATCACCAGTGGAGTAAATCGCTTGAATTTGAAAACATGTTTACTCGCTATACAAAAAACTACCTCAGTCCGAGCGTGCGATATTTTTCAATTGTGCGTCCGCTTTATGAAATACGAATAGCCGAACTTTTTGCGCGGTACCCGCAGTATTTTTCTGTGTTTACCAGTTGTAACAGAAAATTTCGTATCGATCCCTTGGGCAGACCGGGAAGTATGTGGTGCTGCGAATGTCCTAAATGTGCATTTGTATTTTTAATGCTTGCTCCCTATATCGAAAAAGATCAGTTGGTGAGTATTTTTGGACGCAATTTGCTCGACGATCGCGCCCTGCTTACTGTTTTTGCAGATATTCTTGGGTTTGGATCGATGAAGCCATTTGATTGTGTCGGTACATTTGACGAAGCATGCGCTGCGCTCCATCTGGTTCGTGCAATCTATGCAGAAAGTGCGGTTGTTACATCTTTTGCAGATCGCATTACAGATGGTGAGGCATTGGTGCAAGAGGTTCGAAAAGTTGCACCAGCTTCCTCGGTACCGCAGCGATTTCGCTTTGCAGGGATGGAATCTGTACTCTTGCTTGGTTATGCACGAGAAGGTAAAACGACCGAAGAATTTTTGCGTTCAAAATATCCGCAACTCCAGATCGCACACGCCGATCAGTCCGAAGATCCTCAATATCTGGAAAAACAGCATGACTACGATATTGTGGTAAAAACAGCCGGCATTCCAAAAGAAAAAATCACTGCACACTACACGACTGCTACCAATATATTTTTCTCGCGTTTCAAAGGCATTACGGTTGGTGTAACAGGTAGTAAGGGCAAAAGCACCACCGCGTCCCTGATTCATTCTATGTTGACTGCAGAGAATATGCCGAGCGTTCTCGTGGGTAACATTGGTGTACCCATGCTCTCTGTTTTGGAATCTCATACTTCACCAAATCAGGTGGCGGTAATTGAACTGTCCAGTTATCAGCTTGATGACTGTGAATTTTCACCGCACATTGCGCTTGTTACTACACTCTTTTCTGACCATATGGATTATCACGGATCTGAAAAGGCGTATCACGAGGCAAAGAAACGCATTATCATGTTCCAAAAAACAACCGACTACTACGTTTACAACGACGAATATGCCGCATTGTCAGCGTGGACAACAGAAACTTCTGCAACAAGTGTTCCGTATGTTGAAACACTGCCGTTTTCGGACGAAGCGATTCCTTTGCTTGGAATGCACAACAAAACAAATGTAAGAGGAGCGGTGACAGTCGCACGCCTGTTAGGTGTTTCTGATGAAGCAATACTAACCGCAGTTAAAAGTTTTAAGAGTTTGCCACATCGTCTTGAATTGGTAGGAGAGTATAAAGGCATTCGTTTCTATGATGATTCCATTTCAACGACACCGGAATCAACCATTGCTGCGCTCGAAGCTGTGCCAAACGTGCAGGCCCTATTTCTTGGGGGACATGATCGCGGATATGATTTTACTGAGCTTGAACAAGAAATAATAAAACGAGGAATCAAAAATATAGTTATTTTTCCTGAAAGCGGTCGGCGAATGTTTGCCAAGCGAGAAGGACTCAACATTTTGGAAACTGAATCGATGGACGAGGCGGTACAATTTGCCTATGCACACACTCCTCAAGGAGGAGCATGTTTACTTTCGTGTGCTTCACCAAGTTATGGTCTGTACAAAAACTTCGAAGAAAGAGGCGATGCTTTTGCTCAATCAATACATACATTGTCTACAAAATAGGGTCGCCTTACGTCCTTATCTCTTAACTGTCTCGATCGTGCTACACTCATTTTATGGAAATTCCTGAGAACATTTACATGATCGGCGTCGGGGGGATAGGCATGTCTGCGCTCGCACAACTCCTTGTGCATCAGGGCAAAAACGTGACCGGTTCAGATAGAGAAGAATCACCACCGACGGCCCTTCTTGCGTCAAAAGGAGTGCAGATCATGATAGGTCAAGATCCATGTAATATTCCAGCAAATGTACAGCTTATTATTTATAGTGACGCGATCTACCCCGACAATGTCGAGCGAGTGAGAGGTGTCGAAATGAATATTCCTGAAATTTCGTACTTTGATGCGCTCGGTATAATTTCAAAAAATATGCGCACGATTGCAGTTGCCGGCACGCACGGAAAGACAACTACTACCGGCATGCTTACAAAAATATTGCAGCATGCAGGAATGCAGCCTACTGCAATTATCGGATCTATCGTCAAAGATTTTGGGTCAAACTTTCTTGCAGGAGATCCAAATTTGTTTGTAGTAGAGGCGTGCGAATATCGAGACCATATGCTCAAACTTTCTCCCGAAGTTTTGGTGATCACCAATATCGAACTGGATCATACTGATTATTTTCCTACGCTCGAAGCAATTCAAAAAAGTTTTAAAATGGCGATCGATCGTGTGCCGGCGCATGGTTTTATCATTACCGATACCAACAACCCAAACATTCGACCCTTGCTCGAGGACGCTGTCGCGACCGTTGTCGATTACTCACTTGCAAGTGTTCCGACGCTTCCAATGCTAGGGGAATTTAACAATATGAACGCACGAGCAGCAAAAGTGGCAGCAGCAGAAGTATTTCCATTAATTTCCGAAGATATACTGGATGAGGCGTTGACGAATTTCAAAGGCTCATGGCGCAGGTTTGAATACAAAGGAGAGACGGTGAACGGCGCTCTTGTATATGATGATTATGCACATCATCCGACCGCAATTACAAAGACGATAGAGGCAGCGCGAGAAAGATTTCCCGCTATGCGCATCGTTGTTGCTTTTCACCCGCATTTATATAGTCGCACTCAGTCACTTTTACCTGAGTTTGCAGACGCACTTGGAAAGGCCGATACAACAATCATCGCGCCAATATATGCCGCGCGAGAAGTGCACGATCCTAGTGTTTCAAACCATATTCTTGCCGAACTTGCGAACGAAACCGAAGGCGGCACCGTGATAGCACTCGACACCTTTGACGAGATTCGCGATGAGTTGCTCAAAGAAAAAGAGGGAACCCTCATTATTACGATCGGTGCAGGAGATATTTACAAAGTCGCCGAACAGATTGTTGCTTTGTAATTTTTGTGACATAATCAGTTTGGTAAATGAGGGAGGAGGATCCCATGGCCCTAAGAAAATACCCAAGGTGGCTACGGATAGTACGCGTCTACCTAATCCAGTTTATTCGCAGGGCTGGACAGCACGAAATTCAGGTACAGCGTGGACTCGAAGTCCGCACGACACCCCTCTAAAGCAAGTATTGGCGCGGGTTGTACAACCCGCGCCACTGTTTTTATATGACTGACACAAAAGGTACACTTTCAATTGTTGCAACTCCGATCGGTAATTTGGAGGATATTACGCTACGCGCACTGCGTGTGCTTAAGGAAGTTGACGCGATATATGCCGAGGATACTCGTGTCATCGGAAAATTGCTCGCGCACTACGATATTAAAACATCGGTCCACAGACTTGATGCAGCAACCGAAACAAAAAAGTCCGAAGAAATTTTAGAGAGACTAGAGAGCGGAGAAAAAGTCGCGTACGTGTCAGATGCAGGTACTCCCGGGATTTCTGATCCCGGGTCACGATTAGTCGCACACGTTAGAAGTCGGTCACCTGAGACTGTGATCGAGGCAATTCCGGGCGCATCGGCTCTTACCGCAACACTTTCTATTGCAGGTATTTCGTCGGACTCTTTTACCTTTCTTGGTTTTTTGCCACACAAAAAAGGCAGACAAACCGCACTCAAAGGGATTGCAGCAAGCGAATATCCGGTAGTGGTGTACGAATCCCCGCATCGCATAATCAAATTATTGACTGAATTATCGGAAATTGAAAAGCCGGTCAAAGTGACAGTTGCACGCGAAATCACCAAGATGTTTGAAGAGGTTTTGGTAGGAGAACCGCTTGTGGTGGCTAAGACACTGGAAGAAAAAGGGGGAGTACGAGGGGAATTTGTTGTGGTAATAGAGCCACAATAGTACCCTTGACAATTACTGTATTTGATGTATAATTACACCAGATTCACACTGTGCCAGGAGTAAGTGTAATGCGTACCTATAGCACACATATATACAACAAGTTCGGTGTCACCCTCTACCACGACAGAATCCTCCCATATTCGGCGGGAATCCTGATCGCGGCAGTTGTTGCGGTGATGCTCCTCCGGACGATTCTCTGAGTCTCGTCCCTTTTGACCCCGATGCAACGCGCATCGGGGTCATCACTTTTTTATTTAATCTGATATAATAGTGAGCATGACACTTGACGCACTCATCATGCTTACCGGCGTACTGACCGTTGTTCTCCCATATCTTGGTTTTCCGTCTTCCTGGGATCGACCGCTGTATACTTTTTTTGGAATCGTCTTCATTATGTGCGGTGTCACCTTGCGACGCCGTGGTCATGCAGTGGTAGTACCGCCACCAAATGCGGAATTTGTTGATAGTCAACCGGCGCGAGAAAATACCTCATCTCCGCATGAAGAAATCTAATAACAAAATATTGCAGCGTACTTTTGTACTACGCTACGTCACCCTGTTTGCAATTTCGGGTGTCGTATTATTTGGCCTCTTTTCCGGCATTAATTTGTATGCAAAAAAATCAGACTTGGCGTATGTTCGAGGCGCAGTCGCAACATCATCGACAAGTACTGTCGTAAATACTCCAACCCCGGTTGCCGTAGCTAGCGGGGATGTTACACATATTGCTACTCCAACAGACGTGCGAGCAATTTACATGTCGCAGTGTGTTGTCGGAACCCCTTCTTTTCGAGATTCGTTGGTTAAGTTTGTCGACGATAGTAAGTTAAACTCGATCATTATAGACATCAAAGATTTTTCGGGCAGCATTTCGTTTCCAAGCACCGACCCAGCGCTTGCGCCATATGTGTCTACCGCATGCGGTGCGAAAGACATGAAAGCATTTATTCAAAAACTGCATGAAAAGGGCATCTATGTTATTGGCCGCGTCACAACATTTCAAGATCCATTGCATGCAAAGCTGCATCCCGACTGGGCAGTGCAAAAGAAAGGAGGTGGAGTGTGGAAAAATTATGGGGGACTCGCGTTTATCGACGTTGGTGCAAAACCATTTTGGGATTACATAGCAACCCTGGCAATAGTTTCGCATGATCAGATGGGCTTTGATGAGATCAATTTCGATTACATACGTTTTCCATCGGACGGCCCGCTTTCGGAGGCAGTATTTACATATGACGCTGGTAAAGCCAAACAGGTTGCACTCGAACAATTCTTTAGTTATCTGCACGACAAGATGACTGCAGCCGGTATCACAACTTCAGCTGATATGTTTGGGCTCGTATCATCGAGCGAAGACGATCTTGGTATCGGGCAAGTACTTGAACGTGCCATGCCATACTTTGATTATATCGATCCAATGGTCTATCCGTCGCACTACAATAAAGGGTTCAATGGATATTCTGACGTAAATGCGCATCCGTATGACATTGTGCATATTGAAATGCAGCGCGCTGTCGCTCGTGCAGAAGCTACAACGAGTCCGTATCAAATCATTGGTTCACATGCTGTTCAAATTAAAACCATAATTCCTGCTACTAAAACTGCAAGCAGTACGGTTGCTATTAAAACTGTATATTCAAAGGACAGTTACCCGGCTTCAAAAATCCGTCCTTGGCTACAGTCATTTGATTATCCTGTCACGTACACGCCTGCGATGGTAACCGCGCAGATTAAAGCGACCACAGACGCAGGTCTCTCGTCGTATTTGGTGTGGGATGCCGCCAACAAATATCGCTCACTCCGATCGGTTTTGGGAGAAAGTACTACAACAACACAATAATGACAGGTATCACACTGTGCGGGCGATTGACACAAGAAATATAATCCTCTGTTATACTTTGCGTATGAACGCTGACAATTCTCACAAACCAGCAGTTGACGATGATCGCAGAATTACTTATTTTGCGGCAACGCATACACGCGGCAAACGTGAGATGTTTGGCATACGTGGAATTGACCGAGGCAAACACATCTACGTCATTGGAAAAACTGGTATGGGTAAATCAACCATGCTCGAAAACATGGCTATCCAGGACATTCAGCATGGCGAGGGCATCGCATTTATCGATCCGCACGGTTCGACCGCTGAAAAGTTGCTCGACTTTGTCCCGCACGACCGCATCAATGATGTTATTTATTTTGCTCCATTTGATACGGAAAACCCGATGGGCTTTAATATCATGGAGGATATCGGTTTTGATCAACGTCACCTCGTTGTTGCCGGGCTCATGGGCGCGCTCAAGCGTATTTGGGTTGATGCATGGAGCGCACGTATGGAATATATATTGCAAAATACCCTTCTTGCACTTCTTGAGTATCCGGGCTCGACTTTGCTCGACGTAAACCGCCTATTGGTCAACAAAACCTTTCGTGATGCAGTTATCGAAAAGGTAACTGATCCGATCGTTAAGTCGTTTTGGCTCGACGAATTCGCAAACTTTACCGATACATATACGCGCGAGGCGCTCCCTGCGATTCAGAACAAGATTGGACAATTCGTATCAAATCCTTTGATTCGTAATATTGTGGGACAACCAAAATCTTCATTTAATTTGCGAGAGGCAATGGATGAAAAGAAAATATTTATCGTCAACCTTTCTAAAGGCCGCATGGGAGAAACCAACGCGTCGTTGTTGGGTTCGATGCTTACGGTCAAGATTTATCTCGCTGCGATGAGCCGCGCTGATGAGCCGCCAAGCCGCATGGCAAAACTGCCCCGATGTTTCTTTTATGTTGATGAATTTCAGTCGATGATGAACGAAGCGTTTGCGGATATTCTTTCCGAATCACGCAAATACAAACTAGCACTCACGCTTGCCAACCAGTACATCGAACAAATGGAGGAAACTGTTCGTGATGCAGTGTTTGGAAACGTGGGAACCTTGATTACGTTTCGCGTAGGACCATTTGACGCCGAAACGCTAAAGACTGTTTTTGAGCCAACCTTTTTGGCAGAAGACCTTGTTAACCTTGGTCTCGGACAAATTTACCTCACACTCATGATTGACGGAGTGGGTTCACAGCCATTTTCTGCGGAAACGATTCCGCCTATTGAAAAACCGGTTATTTCTTACAAGGATGATGTGATTGTACATTCACGTGCTGCATATGCGCGGACGCGCGCCGATATCGAGCAATATATTGCTGCAAAGCAGTCAGAATTTGTGGCGCCTCCTCGAGATGCAAAAAAGAAAACATATGGCCCACAGGGAGGAGGTTACTCTCAGAACAATTCGCCGCAACAGCAAGGCCAGTCTCCGCTTGCCGCACTTCGTTCGGTTACAAATAAAGTAAGTACTCCGGTAGAGCCAAGACCGGCAACGTCAGTCGTATCCATCCAGAGAGACGAGAGAAAGTCCACGTTTAATTTTCAGCCGACGCTCGTTGTAAACCGAAATACAGTTACCACCAACTTTGAAACAAAGACAGATCAGCGTTCGTTTGCGCAATCCAATACGCATGCAGAGAGAACGGAATCTGTGCCACCACCAGTAAAAGCCGATCCGCGTGCATCACTTCGAGATGCGATAGAGGCAGCGCGGGCAAAACCTGCGGCTCCCGTTACTCCTGCGGCTTCCACACCTCGAGTTAAAACTCCTGCAGAAATATTGCGTGAAAAAATGCAAAAGAAGCCAAACACCCAACCGACACCAGCTCCCACACAAAAGCCTCAGGAATCGCATCACAAACATACACACATGCATATTCACCAACCGCATCCTGCTGCGGTAGTCCCACCTAAACTCGAGAATACAATAATACAGACGCATGTGACCGTAAACCAGCCACCCGTTCAGCAAACACAAACTACACAACCGCCGCGAACAATGCTTCCGCCTGAGTCGGAAACCGACATCGAATCAGATATTTCGCCAGAAATGCTTCGCAAAATTATTGGTAATCCATAAAACAGAGGGGTCATGAGGGGTCATAACACAACACATAAAAGAGTAGCAAATAGAGTATGGGGTATAAGGGGAGTAGTTTTTGTGATGCTTATTTTGATAGCTCCCCATGTAGCTCATGCGAATCTTATTATTACAGAAATCATGTACGATCCAAGAGGAAGCGATAGTGATCGTGAATGGATCGAGGTATATAACGACGGTACATTATCGGTAGACTTATCTGCGTTAAAAACGCATATTGGCGGCAAGAATCATGTAATTATAAAAACAGGTAGTGAATTTGTAGAACCAAATCAGCATGCACTTATTGTGAGAAATCAAAAAGCATTTGAGACTGAGAATGGAGACACGGGCGTACCTATCATGGTTTCAGCATTTTCGCTGCCTAATACTGGCGCATACATATCATTTGTGAATAGTGCAGGTACCGATGTCGCGAGCGCACTCTATAGTAAATCAGATGGTGCAAGTAATGACGGTAATTCACTGCAGCGTGCGTCCATTCATGTGGCATTTACTTCGCAGGCGCCTTCGCCAGGTACTTTTACTACAAAGGTTTCTGTTGCATCTCGGTTTGTAATAGCAACTACCAAGACTGCGGCAGTAATAACAAAAAAACCTGCGACCCAGCCTTCGCAGGATGCGACGGTGGGCAAGGCAAAAACTTCGACTTCGAAAAAGAAAAAACCAACGACGCAAAGCACTGCTGCTGATTCTTGGAATGATTTGGCAACCGTAGGCACGACAACGGTTTCCAGTGCTCCAGCAGAGTCAGATCAAACTGCTTCAGTTGCTGTGGCGACGCCACCGAAACATTCTTGGGATGTATATCTTGCTGTCGCGACCGGCCTTGCTGCACTTGTTGGTTTGGGTAGCGAAGCTATCCGCCGACTGAAAAAAGATGAATGGGATGTCGAAGATGTCGGGTAAAGGTTTGCTATACTGAGCGAAAGAATAGTATATGAAATTTGCGCTCAAAGCTCTCGCACTATTAATTTTTGCAGTCGGTTTTTGTGGCATTCTCTATTATTTTACACTGGGACACTCTCTCGGAATCCTCCAGCCAAACGGAGTAATTGCTTTGCAGGAACGAAGTCTCATTATTATTTCTGTTGTGCTCATGCTCCTTGTAGTCGTGCCAGTCGTCGGATTAAGTTATGTGATTGCATGGCGTTATAGAGCAGAAAATACCTCGGCAAAATATAGTCCCGAATGGTCACATAGTGTTTTACTCGAAACTGTCTGGTGGATGATCCCGATATTTATTATCTGCCTTCTTGCGGCCATAACATGGGTTTCATCCAAGGAGCTTGATCCGTACCGACAGATTATCGATGAGAATCCGACCATGACGATCGAAGTAGTTGCTCTCAATTGGAAATGGTTGTTCATTTATCCTAAAGAGGGAATAGCGACACTCAATTTTGTAGAGTTTCCAAAAGATACTCCCGTTCGATTTGTTATTACGGCCGATGCCCCAATGAATTCCTTTTGGATACCACGGCTAGGCGGACAAATTTATGCGATGCCTGGCATGCAAACGCAGCTCAATCTTTCGGCAGATACAATTGGTGATTACCGCGGTTCATCGGCAAACTTTAGCGGTAATGGATTTTCGGACATGACGTTTGTTGCTCGAGCGGTTAGTTCCGAAGATTACGCTACCTGGGTTACCGCAGTACAAAATTCTGACAATTCACTTACCAGTTCGACGTACGAAGCACTCGTTAAACCAAGTGAGAGTGAAAAGATACACTTTTATTCCCAAGTTCCATCAGGGCTCTATGATACAATTATTATGAAATATATGATGCCTTCAACGCAGATGAATGGGATGGATATGAACATGACAAGTGCTGATATGCGGGGCATATAATATATGAATCTTTTTGGCAACCTGACCTTGAGTGCATTTCCCCATGATCCGATCATTTTTGGCGCAACCATTTTAATGAGCATCGTGGTTATTGCAGTTCTCAGTATTCTTACCGTAAAACATCGTTGGACGTGGCTCTGGAAAAACTGGATTACCACAGTTGACCATAAACGGATAGGAATTATGTATCTTATCCTCGCATTTGTGATGATGGTGCGTGGATTTATAGATGCTGCAATGATGCGCGGGCAATTGGCAGTTTCTGCAGGGAGTGCACACGGTTTTTTGCCGCCTGATCATTATGACCAGGTTTTTACTGCGCACGGCGTGATAATGATTTTCTTTGTAGCGATGCCGCTCATGTTTGGGCTGATTAATCTAGCCACGCCTCTTCTTATAGGCAGCCGCGACGTCGCATTTCCGTTTGTTAATTCGCTTAGTCTTTGGCTTGCGGTTTCGGGAGCGCTTCTCTTGAATCTGTCGCTTTCGATTGGTGAATTTGCACGCACGGGTTGGCTTGCGTACCCGCCACTTTCAGAACTTGTGTATAGCCCGGGTGTCGGCGTTGATTATTATATTTGGTGTATTCAAATCGCAGGCGTAGGGTCGCTCTTGTCTGGTATTAATTTTCTCGTCACCATACTTCGGATGCGCGCACCAGGCATGACCTTGATGCGTATGCCGGTTTTTGTTTGGACGACGCTTTCGGCGATGAGTTTGGTGGTTATTGTATTTCCAATTCTCACAGTCACGCTTGCACTTTTGTTTCTCGATAGATTTTATGGGATGCATTTCTTTAGCGCAGATTTTGGTGGTAATCCAATGATGTATATCAATTTGATCTGGTCGTGGGGACACCCCGAGGTGTATATTCTGATTCTTCCCGCATTCGGAATCTTTTCCGAAGTGGTGCCGGTCTTTTCGCGCAAACAACTCTTTGGCTATACCACGATGATTTGGGCAACGGTCGCTATCACATTCTTTTCATTTATCGTGTGGGTGCATCACTTCTTTACGATGGGCGCGGACGCTAATGTGAATGCATTTTTTGGTATTGCGACGATGATCATTGCCATTCCAACTGGTGTCAAAATATTCAACTGGCTGTTTACCATGTACCGCGGCCGCATTACATTTACCACGCCGATGTTGTGGACAATGGGATTTATTTCGACATTCACGTTTGGTGGGATGACAGGAGTATTGATGGCAATTCCAGCTGCGGACTTTCAATTGCATAACAGTCTCTTTTTGATTGCGCATTTTCATAACACAATCATCGGCGGTGTTATCTTTGGCTACTTTGCCGGACTCGCATATTGGTTTCCAAAGTTCTTTGGATTCAAACTTAATGAAAAATATGGCACATACGCATTTTGGTGCTGGGTCATCGGATTCTTTGTCGCTTTTTTGCCAATTTATATCGTTGGACTCATGGGCATGACTCGGCGCTTGAGTCATTATGATATTACAACAGGATGGCAGCCATTTCTGATTATTGCTGCGATAGGCGTCTGTATCATAGCGCTTGGCGGCGTATTCCAGGGTATACAACTATATGTAAGTTTCCGTGACCGTAAGCACAATAAAGATCTAACGGGCGATCCGTGGGATGGTCGTACACTTGAATGGTCGACTTCATCGCCGCCACCGTTTTACAACTTTGCGCATATTCCAACAGTCCATGGCAGACACGCTTTTTGGGATATGAAATATGGAGAAGCGCACATGCGGCCGCAGCATAGTTCCTACGAGGACATCGTTATGCCAAAGAATACACCGCTCGGTTTTATTATTGCAGCTTTTGCACTCGTGTTTGGATTTGCAATCGTATGGCATATTACATGGCTCTGTGCCGTGGCACTTATCGGTATCATTGCGAGTGTCATGGTCCGATCATTTGATCAGGAGACAGAATATGTTGTATCGGCAGAAACAGTCGCACTTATAGAATCACGAAGACACAAAACAATATGAACGACTTAACATTGCATAATCATCATCTCAAAGCCGATGCGCGAACAGTTTTTGGATTCTGGATCTATATCATGAGTGACTGTTTTCTTTTTGCGGCACTTTTCATTGTCTATGCCGTTTTGCACAACAATACTTTTGGTGGACCTTCAGCTAAAGACATCTTTAACCTACCCTTTGTTCTTGTCGAAACACTCATACTCTTGAGCTCAAGCTTTACCTATGGACTCACTATGCTTGCAGTGCATCATCATCGCAAAAACACTGCACTTATATTAATTGCCATCACTATTCTCCTAGGACTTTCGTTCGTATCATTGGAAATAAATGAGTTTTCACATCTTGTGAACGAAGGTATCAGCTGGACTCGAAGCGGATTTCTTTCGGCATTTTTTACGCTTGTCGGAACACATGCTCTTCATGTAAGTTTGGGATTATTGTGGATGTTTACCCTCATGATTCAAATTGTCGACAGGGGACTCTCGCCGCAGATACTTCGCAAGCTTACTGCCCTTGGAATATTCTGGCACTTTCTTGATATTATTTGGATATTCGTCTTTACCGTCGTATACCTTTTGGGAACACTATAATCTAGGACTATGGAAAACTTTAATACATTGGATACAGAATATGGTGCAGCGCACGGCACGCTTTCGAGCTACATAGTCGGCTTTGTATTGTCGATTATACTCACCTTGGGAGCGTACATGATTGTGGTTAATCACATGTTTTCAAATGCTGTTGCAGCTGGTGTGATCATTTTGATCGCGGTAACTCAGCAGATTGTGCAACTGATTTGTTTCTTACATCTCAGCGCAAAATCGCACGCGCGCTGGAATATTATCGCGTTCATTTTTACTATTGTTATCATTCTGATTTTACTTGTTGGATCATTGTGGGTCATGAACAATCTTACAGGCCGTACCATGGTACCAATGCAGGGAGACGGCACGGTAAATGTCCAAAATGCCCTCTAATATCATGCCTCGCGACTCTCAAGTAAAAGCATACTATTCTGTTATAAAACCGGGCATTATCTACGGTAATGCGATCAATGTTATTGGGGGATATTTTTTGGCTACCCGCGGCCATCTTGATATTACTTTGTTACTTATCGTTCTAGTCGGAATATCACTTATTATTGCCTGCGGATGTGTGATAAATAATTATATAGATCGCGATATTGATGCACGGATGGAGCGCACAAAAGAGCGTGTGCTGGTGCGCGGTGTTATATCCAAGAGAAATATTTTTTTGTACGCACTGGCTCTTGGAATTGTGGGAGTATTCGTGCTTTTCGTATTTACAAATATTCTCACAACTTTTGTTGCGCTTGTAGGTCTTTTCTTTTATGTAGTGGTGTATAGCTTATGGGGTAAAAGAAAGAGTGTCTACGGAACGCTTATCGGGGCTATTGCAGGAGCTGTGCCGCCCGTCGTGGGATATCTTGCTGTCACAAATCATATTGATTTGGGTGCGATACTTCTTTTTTTAGTACTCGTCGTTTGGCAGATGCCGCATTCATATGGAATAGCATTGTATCGATTTGACGATTACAAAAATGCGGGCATCCCGGTCTTGCCGGTGGTGTATGGGGTTCGTACAACGAAAATGCACACGCTTGCCTATATTGTGCTGTTTGGAGTATTTTCAGAATGGTTATTTCTCTCAGGATACGAAGGCAAAATCTATGCAGTCATCATGGGTCTTGTGTCTGTACTATGGCTCCTGCTTGCTGTTCGGGGATTTAATGCGACAGATGATAAAAAATGGGGAAGGTCGGTGTTTTTATTTTCACTCGTAACTGTTTTGGCTTTTGCGCTTTCGCTTTCGATAGGCAATAGCATCTAATTTGTAGCCACGGTTAATACAAGGTATTCTTGTCGTATGAACCAAAAAACAGTGCTGGTGACCGGAGGGGCAGGTTTTGTCGGCACTCATCTTTGCAAGGCGCTCTTAGAAAGGGGTAATCGTGTTATTTCACTCGATAATTACTTTACAGGCTCTAGGGACAACCACATCGAAGGAGTTGAATATATCGAAGGCCATACCAAGGACATTGCACGCCATATTACCGATGCAGTGGGTTGTATCTATCATCTTGGGGAATATTCACGTGTTGAAATTAGTTTTACCGAGCCAGCTCTAGTATGGGATTTTAACATTGCGGGTACGCTTGGTGTGCTGGAGTTTTGGCGTGCCTCCCAATGCAAACTGATTTATGCCGGATCATCGACTAAATTTGCCGATGGTGGAATGGGCCGCGATCAAAGTCCCTATGCCTGGAGCAAGGCAAGTAATACAGATTTGGTGCGCAATTACGGACAATGGTTTGGACTCAGGTACGCGATTACCTATTTTTATAATGTATATGGTCCGGGAGAACGAAGTAATGCATACGGAACCGTCATCGAAATATTCAAGCAAAAATTCCTCAAAGGTGAGCGACTTACCGTTACGGCACCGGGAACCCAAGAGCGCATCTTTACGCATGTTGATGATATTGTAAGAGGATTATTGTTAGTTGGTGAAAAAGGAGAAGGTGACGAGTTTGGCCTTGGAGCCGAAAGATCGTACTCTATTCTTGAAATCGCAAAACTTTTTAACCTGCCAATTGAAATGCTGCCTGAACGACAAGGCAATCGCCTGACATCCATTCTGGACGCAACTAAATCATATGCGCTGGGTTGGAGTCCAGAAAAAACCCTCGAGGAATATGTGCATGAAATCACCAAGATTCACTCATGAAAAAAGTACTCATTTTTAGTCTCGCGTACCTTCCCAAACACGTGGGAGGTGCTGAAGTTTCAATAAAGGAAATTACCGATAGAATCGACGATATAGAATTCCATCTGATTTGCAACCGTTTTGATTCGTCATTGCCCAGAGAAGAAAAAATAGGAAATGTATACGTGCATAGAATTGGTATTACAAGCAAAAATCCGTCGATGGCAGATTTGAAAAAATTTCCTCTTGCCATAAACAAACCACTCTATCAGTTTTTGACTGCATGGTGCGCGCTACGTCTGCATCGTGAGCATACATTCGACGCTATATGGGCAGTGATGGCGCATGCAACCGGTGTGCCCGCTGCACTTTTTAAGATGGCGCATCCGGAGGTCGGATATGTTTTAAATCTTCAGGAAGGTGATCCAATTGCATATATCGAACATAAGATGATCCCAGTCTGGCCGCTCTTTACGCGGGCATTCACCAAGGCGGATATCATTCAGCCTCTTTCGACATTTCTCGCAAAATGGGCACGGGCACGCGGTTTCAAAGGCCCAATAGAAGTAATTCCAAACGCAGTGAATGTGAAGCATTTTTCTCAGGAATATTCTGAAACAGAACTTAATGCTGCACGAGAAAAAATGGGAAAGAAGACAGGTGATGTTTTTTTGATTACTACATCGCGACTTGTTACAAAAAACGCAGTAGATGATGTGATACGAGCGATGGCACTTTTACCGGAGAATGTTCACTTTGCTATATATGGCTCCGGGCCGGATGAAGATATGTTAAAAATTCTCATTACAAAACTTGGGTTAGAAAACCGTGTGCATCTGTTGGGAAATCTCGGACATACGGAAATGCCCTTGATGCTACAGGCCTGTGATATTTTCATTCGTCCTTCGCGTTCCGAGGGAATGGGCAACTCATTTGTCGAGGCGATGGCCGCGGGCCTACCTGTTATCGCTACGCAAGAAGGAGGCATCTCTGACTTTCTTTTTGATGAGAAACGCAATCCAAATATGCCGACAACAGGTTGGGCGGTAGACAAAGATTCACCAAATCAAATAGCCGAAGCAATCAAAGATATCATGCAACGCCCCGAGAAAGTTCATGAAGTATGTGCTACCGCCAAAAGAATGGTCATTGAAAAATACGACTGGAATCTCATCGCACAGGCCATGCGTGAAAGGGTATTCGGCAAACTGTTAAACGACAGGTAGAATTGTGATATGGAAATTCTCATAGCAACAGGCATATTTCCGCCAGAAATTGGCGGACCATCGCGCTATGCACAAGAGCTGCAGTTTTCGCTCAGGCGTGCAGGGCACACTGTTGAAGTGGTCACGTACGGCAGGCTCAAAAAACTTCCAATCGGCATTCGTCATATAGCGTTTGGTATCCGACTCATATCGTACCTTATGCGTTATAAGACAGTAATCGCACTTGATACGTTTAGCGTGGCGCTGCCGCTAGTGTTTCTCGCAGGTTTTTTTAAGACACAGGTATATATCCGCACGGGCGGAGATTTTTTATGGGAGGCATATCTCGAGCGCAGTCATGATCTGTTACCTTTGTCCGGCTTTTACTCGCACCACCAGCCATTTACGCGTAAGGAGCGAATGATATATGCACTCACAGGGTATGTAGTGCGGCGCGCACGTATGATTTTTAGCACAAAGCTACAACAGGATCTGTGGTGTGCCGAATATAGAATCGCAAAAGAGCATACGCATATCATTGGAAATGCCATTGAAGAATTGACCCCGGGCGAGCCGCCGCATGAGAAGATTTTTATGTGGAATGTGCGCTCGCTTGTGTTCAAAAACCTCACGATCGTGCGTAGTGCATTTGCACGAGTTCAAGCAAAATTTCCCGACATAATTCTTGATGACGGAATTTATTCTCATAAGGAACTACTTGAACGGATGAAATATTGTTACGCGGTATTATTACCATCCATTACTGAAATTAGTCCAAACTTTATCCTTGATGCAGCCCGATGTCATAAGCCTTTTATCATGACAAAATATTGCGGACTTGAGGAAGAGCTGCAGCCCTACGGCCTGCTCGTTGATCCGTTGAATGAAGATGAGCTTGTGGTCGCGATAAAATCATTGCTTGATCCGCGGGTGTATGAACAGGAATGCGAAAAGGTTTCGAAATGGAGCACGGTACGCACCTATGACGCAGTAGCACGTGACTTTATAAAAGTTATTTCCTGATTTTAGGGCGGTATTTGGATAATAAATAATTTGTGAGAAAATGACTCGATGATAGAAAAAACAAATAAAACCCCGCTGATCGGATTTATCGGACAAGGGTGGGTAGGAAATAACTATGCAAATGATTTTGAAGCAAGAGGGTATTCGGTAATACGATATTCATTGGATGAACAATATCGTACTAATAAGGATCTCATTAAGGATTGTGAAATTGTCTTTATTTGTGTTCCTACACCGACAACACAGAATGGTTTTGACTCCTCGATTGTCGAGAGCTGTTTGTTGTTGGTGGGAAAGGGTAATATTGCCGTTATTAAGTCCACCATTCTTCCCGGCACCACGAACAGCCTGCAAGAAAAAAATCAAGAAATATTCGTTTTTCATTCACCAGAATTTTTGCGAGAAACTCTCGCTGCATACGATGCCTCGCACCCTCAAAGGAATATTATAGGAATTCCAGAAGATACCGCGATCAATCATGAGAAAGCAGAGTTGGTCTTGAGTACGCTCGCGACCGCTCCATACAACAAAATCATGCAAGCTCGTGAGGCTGAATTAGTTAAATACATCGGCAACTGCTTTTTGTACGAAAAAGTCGTTTTCTTCAATCAAATGTATGATCTTGCGGTTTCCATGAATCTGGATGTGGCGTCTATTACTGAAGCTGTGACGCGTGACCCGCGAATTGGGGAGAGTCATACAACGGTAGTTCATGCTTCGGGACATGATGAGACCGCGGTTGGGCGTGGCGCTGGAGGTCATTGTTTTATAAAGGACTTTGAGGCCCTGCTTGAGATGTATAAAAAAAATCTACCGACTGATATAAAAGGATATGAGGCACTATTTTCAATTCGAGAAAAAAATAATGATTATCTCATTACATCAGGCAAAGATAAGGAGCTTCTCGAAGGAGTCATCGGTTCTATTACTCAGGAATCTTAAAATTGTTCAGATACCAGTGTGATATAGTGGCCGTATGAACAGTCTACGGGTACTGGTATTGGGTACAGACAAGTTGATTCTACATGAAGGATCAGTCTCAAGCCGGCGACAAATAGATAACTTTAAGAATTTTGAATATGTAAAAATAGTCGTCCTTGGCTCTAATAGTGCGTCTACATTTCAGAGTGGGCATGTACACATTGTCTCCTATGGAGCTACAAACCGGATTGTTTCGTTTGTAAAAAGTTTTTTTATTCTGCTTCGAGATATAAGAAAAAATACGTATGACATTATCTATACTCAAGATGTATTGTATTGTGGAATTGCGGGGTATCTGCTCTCAAGGTTTTGTAAAACAATATTGATTACTCAATTACATGGTGACTATTTGGACAATCCTTTATGGATCAATCAACGATTTGAAAATCGCTTCTTAAACATTAGCGGTAAATTTTTGATTAAGAAATCGGATTATGTACGGTGCGTCAGCAGCAGAATTGCCACATATGTCATTGAAACATTGGGGAAAGATTCAAACAGAGTCGTCTCGCTTCCAATCGGCGTTAATGGAGATGAATTTAATCCGCAGGGCGTCGACAACGGCCATGTGCGCAATCATAATCTCATTTTCTGCGGACGCCTTATCGAAGAAAAACAGCCGCTTTTTTGTTGCGAAATAATGATTCCAATTCTTCAGAAATATCCAGACTTTACGGCTGTCTTTATTGGAGAAGGAAAGCTGAAAAGTGCAATTGTCAAAAAATTCACAGATGCGGGCCTGACTAACAGACTCGAAATGCCAGGATTCCTCGATACCCATGCTGTCGCGCAGTACTATAAAAATGGGTTCGCATTGATTCACACGGCTTTCTGGGAAGGATGGGGTTTGCCGATGGTTGAAGCGTCGTGCTGTGGTTTGCCAGTTCTTACAACCGATACCGGATGCGCTGGAGAGGTTATAATCAATGATCTAAATGGAGTTGTAATACAGGGTTCACGCTCTGATGAGTATGTTGCTGCTTTGGAAAAAATGATTGTAAATAAGGAGTTTTATGGTATGCTCTGCGCAAATGGTAGCCGGCTTGGCAGTAAATGGACTTCCACAACAATGCAATTAGAAATAGAAAAATTCCTAGAACATGCCGTCGAAAAATAAAAAATACAATATTCTCGTAACGGGAGTAGGAGGACCTGCCGGAATCAATGCGGTTCGGTTACTGCAAAAGTATAAAAAGGATTTTGAAGTTTTTGGTGTCGATATTAATCCGCTCTCTGTTGGAAAGAAATTTTCAAAGCACTTTGACGTATGCGAGAGTGTATCGAGTAGGCAAGAATATATAAAATGGATGAGCAGTTACATTACAAAAAATAAGATCGATATTGTTCTACCCACTGTTGCAGAAGAGCTCGTACTCATCGAAGATGTAGAAAACAAAATAAAGAATGAAGAAGTACTTTTTGTGGTATCTAATAAAAGAAGTTTATTGCTCTGTGACAAAAAAAATGAACTGTATGATTGGATGACAAGTCAATTTCCTGACTATATTGGACCACATCAAGTTCTGAATAAAAAACTAGAATGGAAGGCAGAGGAATATTTCATAAAGCCAATTACAGGGAGGGGAAGCAGAGGGTGTCGATTGGTATCAAGAGTCGAATTACTTTGGATGATGAAAAATATCGATACGACCAAAACCATAGCAATGGAAGTGTTGCCGGGGAAAGAGTGGACTGTTGATGCATATATTCGTGCTGACGGGACTTTTGCATATGTTGTACCACGAGTGAGAGTGTCACTTTCTGGCGGCATTTCACTGGTCGGAAAAACAGAAAAGAGGGAGGATATTATTGAGATGACAAAACAGGTACTGAGCAAGCTTGATTGTTTTGGCCCCGTCTTTATTCAGTGGAAAGAGAATCAGTACGGAATACCAAAAATGGTAGAAATAAACCCTCGCCTTTCTGGTGGTGTCACAATAACGGCACTCGCTGGGGCAAACCCAATCAAGGTTTTACTCGATGAATTAGGGGCAAAAAAGACTTCGGTGCAATGGAAAGAATTAACCGTGAGTAGGTATTTTGAGGATACAATAATATAATACATATATGAATATAGTAGCCATAGGAGCACACCCAGACGATATCGAAATAGGCTGCGGCGGTGCAATTGCAAAGCATGTGTCTCAAGGAGATACTGTTACGTTCATAATCATGACTGACGGCAGCTCTGGTGGCGTTTCTAGTGAAGTACGTGAATCTGAGGCAAGAAACGCGGCAAAGATTCTCAATGTAAAGGAGGTACACCTGCTCGGATATAAAGATGCTTCGCTCCCGGGCGATAAATCGGTTATCGATCAAGTTGAAAAAATTATTTTGTTAGCTTCGCCTGATCGGGTCTATATTCCGTACCATCATGAAATTCATCAAGACCATCGAACTACGAGTGCGGTAGCACTATCGGCATGCAGAAACGTTCGTCAAATTCTTATGTACGAAGGACCAAGCACCATGTCGGACTTTCATGTAAATTATTGGATAAATATCGAAGGTCACACCGAAAAGAAAGCGGAATCCATACGAGCACACGCAAGTCAGGGTGAAAAGGAAATTCTCAAAATCGATGCAATATTAGGTATGAATACATTTCGCGGGTATCAGGCACGATCGACGTTTGCAGAAGGATTTGTAATATCGCGATTTTTGGAATAGTGTAATTATGAAAGACGAAGTGGAATTTGCAAAGTTATTCCTTGTTCGTCACGGCGAAACTGCTGCAAAGACAAACGACTTGGCAAACGGCGGGCCATTGGTATCGGGGCGCTTGGACACACCTTTAACTGAGAATGGAAAAAAAAGCATGATAGAGACAGGGAAGAATTACAAGAATATTGCATTTGATGCTGTTTTTGTTTCACCGTTGGCACGCTCTCATGATTCTGCTCAGGCCTTTCTTGAAGGTGCGGAGCAGTCGCATCTTATCCCTATTGTTGACCCCGATCTTATAGAAATTAATTACGGTATACATGAGGGTATGCCAGTCACCGAAGTTGCACAACAAAAAAAAGAATATTTCGCAGCACATCCGCAAGATAACAATAATTTTGATTTCGCATTTCCGGGCCAGCATCCAATATTTGGGAGTGCAGAATCTTTTAAAAAAGGAGCCCTGAGATTTAAGGCAGCACTCACGAGAATTGCAGGCGAATATCAAGGCAAAAATATATTGATCGTTTCGCACTCAGGAATTATGCGGGCGTTACAGCTTACTGGAGAGGTCGAAAATCGAGGCGTGACCGTTGGGGGCGACGTTCCTTTTGGCGATATGCTCATACTTAAATCGGATGGTCACATGCTAGAGTTGGATCAATAGAATAGTATGTCCATAACCATAAAAGAGCCAAAGAAGAAGCTGTGTTACGTATTGCCCGAGGCAACCACCAATACGCACATGAAATACAATGTGGAATTTTTGGCGCATCTTTCGCAAACTGTAGATCTCTACGTAATTATTGAAAAAGGTAAGAAGCCGCAGACGTTAATGCAAACAACAGCACACGTTGCTCTGATTGACAGCAGGTACACCATACTGCGAATAATAAAAACATTTCTCCATCTCACTAATGCGCGAATATATGGATATAAAAAAGTGTATGTACATTATTCATTTATTGCCGCATTTTTGGCCACACTAATTCCCGGCTCTGTCGTATATTACTGGAACTGTGGAATGCCTTGGGAATATAAACGGCCCGTATTCCAAGAAATGTACGAAAGACTAGTGTACAAGAGAATTGATCATTTGGTAACCGGCGCACATGTTTTAATTAATCAGTATGCGGAGTATTACAAGTTCAATGCTTCAAAAGTTGTAATTGTGCCAAACTGGATTGATGTACCACTATTTGCAAAAAAATATCACGAAGCTGATAGAAATAGTGTGCGTGCGCAATTAAATATATTGCCAGAAAGCAAAGTCCTTTTTTTTGTACAGCGCTTGAGCGAAAGGAAAGGTGCACATTATTTGCCACAGATTATGGAGGCGATGCTGGAGGATGTTGTATTGATCGTGACAGGCGACGGACCGTATGAAGCAACGCTAATAAAAGAAATTCAGGAAAGAAGATTGGAAAATAAGTTTCGCATGCTTGGTCGAGTCGTAAACGAAAGGATGCCAGATTTGTTTAAGGCGTCTGACATATTTATTTTACCGAGTGAGGAAGAGGGAATGGCGCACGCACTTCTAGAGAGCATGTCCGCGGGGATTGCCACTGTTGCCTTCGATGTCGGAGGTACTATTGATATGTTTCCCGCCCCGTTCAGTCGATATGTAGCACCTGCAAAAAACATAGCTGTATTTATAAACCACATTCTTTTCCTATTATCCAATGAAAATGAGAGAAACATACTCGGAAGAGCATTATTTGAAGGCGTATCCGCGTATGACCTACCTAGAGTCTTACAAGCTTTTAAAGAGAGAATTATTGACTGAAATGTGATACATTACGAGCAATGAAAATAGCCCAATTAATCAAGTCGGAATTACAGCAGTTGCGGACAGTAACCGAACTGGTTGGTGAGTCGGACCAGCAGAATATCGAAAAAATTCTCCGTCTTTTCGAAAAGGCGCTTAAAACAAAGAAAAAGATATTGATAGCTGGTAATGGAGGAAGTGCCGCCGAGGCACAGCACTTTTCTGCCGAACTGGTTGGACGCTATAAGAAAGAGAGAATTGCGCTTCCTTCAATCGCTTTTACCACTGATACCTCTATTTTGACTGCAATAGGCAATGATTATGGCTATGAAAAAGTCTTTGAAAGGCAGCTTGCAGCACTTGGGCAGCCAGGAGATATATTGGTCCTATTGTCCACGAGCGGTAACTCACAAAATCTCTTGGGTCTAATTGCGCTAGCAAAGAAACAAAAAATACGAACCTGTGCGCTCCTGGGAAAAAACGGAGGAGCACTACGTGGTACATGCGACGTCGAATATATCGCGCCAAGCGATAATACCGCACGCATCCAAGAGATTCATCTCTTTTTAATCCACCTTATTTGTGAGCATATAGATTCTCTCTACTAGATTTAATGTATGCAAAGCACGCTCAAAAAATTTATACGTGATACCAAAAAAATACAAATCGCTGTAATAGGAGATGTAATGCTCGATCAGTTTTCCTACGGATTCATTGCGCGCATGTCGCCTGAATGTTCTACAGCGCCAGTAATACAGATTAATCACACGAGCTATTTTTTGGGAGGTGCACTTAATGTTGCGAACAATATCATTACGCTCGGTGGTCATGCCGATATTTATTCCATAGTAGGAAATGATACCCATGCTGATTTACTGCTCCGACTCTCAAAAAAATCACAGATTCCAACAAAGGGAATAGTCAAAAGTAAAAACGCAACGACAACAGTAAAGCAGCGAGTGGTTGTGAATGATGCCCATCACGCACGCGTGGATTTTGAGAAAAATACTCACGTGAGTAAAGATCGTAACACATTGTTGAATCTCTTTTTGAAAAACATAACTTCATACGACATCGTTATCATTTCAGACTATGCCAAAGGGGTAATTGATGAGCAGCTATTGCAGAAAATTGCACTCAATGCAAAAAAACATTCAATGCCTATTATAGTAGATACAAAGCCAGCACATATTCATATGTATAAGAATAAAAACATTCATTTATTTACTCCAAATACAAAAGAATTACATGAAAGTGTTGGTGTAAAACACTACAAAAAGGCAGCACACAAATTTGTACAAGATTTTGGTACAAACGTTCTTGTTACCAGGGGAGCAGATGGTATGAGCCATTTCGACCAGAATCTTACTGAAATTCATCAACACTCTCACAGTAGCAATGTGGTCGATGTATCAGGATGCGGTGACACAGTAATCGGAGCCTTGTCGCTTGCGCTTGCGCTCCGGTATTCGATTACAGATGCAATATATATTGCGTCAGTTGCTGCTGCAGTTGTTGTCGAGAAACAGGGAGTTTCCTCAGTTACCAAACGGGAACTTCTCAGACAGGTATCTGACGCATAACCACTATGTTGATATCCAACAAAATTGTACCCCTCAAAAAACTTTTACAGGAGGTCACTCGCCTGCGAAAAAATAAAAAAAGTATCGTTGTGTTAAGTGGGAGCTTCGATATGTTCCATTCTGGGCACCTTGGACTCATTAAAGCTGCAAAGAATAAGGGAGATATACTTATTGTGCTGTTAAACAGCGATGCATCAATACGGTCATATAAGGGCAATGGCAGACCGATCATACTGGAAAAAGATCGTGCCGAATTACTCGCAGCGCTTATCTATGTAGATTATGTTTGCATATTTGACGAGCTAACGTGTATTTTACCGCTCACTCGTATCAAGCCCGACATCTTCGTAAATGGCAGTGATTGGGGAAAGTTAAGTATAGAAACCGACTTTTTAAAAGAGTGGGGAGGAAAAATCAAGATTCATAAAAGTTTGTCTGAAACTACCAGTTCTATCTTGGAGAGAGTCAATAATGAGAAACCGGCAAGCCAGGCAATATTTTTTGATCGTGATGGTGTACTTATAAAAGACACTGGATATCTACATAAAGTAGGTGATGTCGTTTTTCTAGATGGGGTATTTGAGACGTTAAAAAAACTGGGAGAAAAATATAAGCTTTTTGTTATTACGAATCAATCAGGTATTGCACGCGGAATGTACTCCAACGCGGCAGTTAAAGCTGTGCACGCGCATATTGATCGAGAATGTAAGAAGAAGGGAATTACTATTACGGAATTTTTAGTCTGTCCGCACCAGGATGAGGATGGATGCGAATGTCGTAAGCCAAAAAACGGCTTACTGCTGGAGGCGGCAAAAAAATATAACATTGCACTCGGTAAATCGTGGATTGTTGGTGACAAGTTGACCGATATAGAAGCAGGCAAAACATCAAATATGAGGACGATTTTTATGGGAAAGTTGGAAAAGCATGTGCATTCAATACGATCACCACATGTCGTTGTTACCTCGTTTAAGGAGATTTTGAATAGTATCCAATAGTTTTTTTGTACCGTGACATATACGTATCCTAATTCTTTAGCAGTATTGATGCCGCGTCAAGGATTTCCTTGTTAGTAACATTGAGCATGCAGCGAAAATACTGTTTACCGTCTACTTCGCTAAAACACTGACTAAGCTTGTTCCCTTTACAGATACAGTCCTTTTTTGAAAACAAAACAATTGCATTCGGGTTATATGTGACTAGCCATGTTGGATTGGATAGGTTGCCTATCTCTACGATCTTTTTTTGTAATAATGACGCGAGATGTGTTATACCGGTGTCCACTCCTATAAAGAGCGAACAGTTATCTATCATGGTGCAGCGCTCTGCCCAGGTTGTCTCAAAACATGGAATGCAGTGCAGTGAATCTAAAAATTCCCTGTTTTTTTGGTAATCATCGGAACTTCCAGATAAAATTACTGGAATATTTGGATATGTCTGCTTTAGTTCTTGCACAATTTCCACCCATCGTTTTTCTGGCAGACTTCGTATTGGATTGGATGCAAATATGTGCATCACAATATAGTGCTGAGGCGTCACCCCTACATTATGGAATATGCGATCATCGGGTAAATAATCATAACGTGGCGGAGTTTTATCTATTGCCTGACCTATAAAATAATATGAAATTTTACCCTGGTTTATGAAATACGTATCCTCCAGATCAAAAAAAGTTCTCGATTGAGGATTTTTCGAGAATCGAATAATGGTACCAAGAGTGAGAATTTGCAGTATGACTTTGTAAAATTGAACTTTTATATTTTCCCGGCCGAATGGATATGGAGAAAAAATATATGTTTTCTCGTATGAAAGGAGTTTAGGAAGATATGTTAGCGGGTCATTGATATTAAATAGCTGCACAAACGGGTATTGTTTTGCAATATCTGTAAGTAGTTTAAGATTTCGTGAAGTGAGCACCAAGAGATGCGATTGGGGGTCTACAGTGTGAATGGCTTTAAAAACACTTATCGTCATTAAAAAGTCCCCAATAGCTCCATTTGCTATATATAGGCCTCTTTTTGGCTTTTTTATGCCGGTCATACCGAATACTAACACATTACGATCAAACCAATTATTCTATGCTAGAATTGTGCCCATATGCAGACATATACATCATTTCCTGCCGATTACTTTGGTAAGAATCCGGACTCACAGATTGCCTCACGAGAACAAACGTTGCAAACATGCAAAAACACGTTTCGATCCCGACTCATCAATTTTATTGAAGTGCTTCCACAAAACGCTGTGGTACTCGATTCAGGCTGCGGTAACGGCAAAGCAACCAAAATGGTTCTGTCTCTCCGGCCCGACGTTACGATGTACGCGATTGATATTACCGACACGAGTCAATATTTACCAGAGGGGGTGCAATTTAAAATTGGCTCTGTTGACGATGTGGACAAATTGTACGAGGAGAATTTTTTTGATGCCATCATACAGATGCATGTAATCGAACATTTAACCTTTCCAATCGACATGATCAGTTCTCATCGAAGTGTTCTTAAGCCGGGGGGTACTATTTATATCGAAACACCAAATTGGGTCCGGGCATTTACCCCTTTTTCAGACATCTATTTTTATAATGACTATACGCACATACGCCCGTTTTCGATTTTTGCGATGACTAAACTATTATCGGAATTTGAATTTGATGACATACAGGTGCACTCAGTGCACTCGATGACTTTTTTCTCACCCAATGATTCTCTTTCGTGCTGTACTCACAAACTGGTAAATCTCGACACTTGTACGCATCCGTCGATAATGAATGCAAAACTGAAAATTCAGCGAACAACCTGGCAAAAGACAAAGACTGTTATAAAAAAAGTGCTTCTTCGATTCATTCACCCATTGCTCAAGGATGTACTTGTTGCTGTCGCAAGAAAACCGATGACCCCATAAATATGAAAAGATTGACTCATTTTTTGAGATCAAATTTTTTGCTTGCCCAGACATTTGATGGAGGGAGTATATTCCGTCACTATTGGTTATATGTTACATTTTGTTTTGCTATCTGCTATCTCAATATCGTGAGAACCGCACCTATCGCAATACAGCTTGTCTATAAAAAAAGAAAATTCACTTTTCATATTCGGCAACGAATTGATATTGCCGTACTTGCCGACATCTTCGTAAATCAGGAGTATCAATTTGAATATGGAGACAATATAAAAAATATTCTCGATCTTGGGGCAAATATAGGGGACACTGCGATTTTTTATGCAATACATTTTCCCGACGCGACAATTTACGCAATCGAGCCAAATCCTCGGATTTTTCTGCAGTTGTGTAAGAATGCTAAACAATTTGATAACATCCGCTGCACATCCGCCGCATTAAGCTCAGTCGATGGGACTATAGAATTGTATGAGAGTGACACACATCTTGGATTCTCAGTAATTCAACGCAATGTGAAGAGTGGGAGTGTAACTGTTAAGTCCATAACTCTTGAGTCGATGTTGAAAAAATATGGAGTTGATTGTTTTGATATCATAAAATTCGATATTGAAGGATCCGAAACGGTTCTGCTAGAAGATCCAAAATTACCCACTCGAACACGGATGATCACTGGAGAAATGCATGACGATTTAGCAACCATACCGCTTCAACCACTGGTTCACTCACTTCGACTTGAAGATATGAAAACCAAGACATTGAATTCAAAGCGATATATTATATTTGGTAAGATTAATAACACTATATGAGTACTGGAAAAGGATCAGTTATTCGAACGCATGAATATGAAAAATTAAGACACATTGAGCTTAACGGCAGTATTCTTGATTTGGGAGGCAGTCATAAATCGGGATATCACGAGCTTATACGGGGGAGTCATACTTGGACGGTGGTTAACTATGGAGACAGTCATCCTGGCGCTGATATTCTATTTGATATAGAAAAACAGTTTCCGCTTGAAAGTGCAAGCTATGACAATGTTGTAACAATGAACGTGTTAGAGCATATTTTTAATTATCACAACGTGTTTGCCGAAGTTTCTCGAGTACTCAAACCTGGTGGACTTTTTCTTTCAACCGTGCCTTTCATGCACCATATTCATGGTTCGCCGGATGATTATCATCGCTACACCAAGAGCACGTACATTAAACTGGCAGAAAAGTATGGGTTCGAAATTGTATACATCGAAGAACTCGGATACGGTTTCTTTTCGCTCGTGTTTCAGACACTCGCGATCCATAATATTTTTTATTTTGATGCTGTTTACAACAGCATAAGATATTGTATGACTGCGATAGATAAGCTGTTATTGATAATGCCGGCATATCAGCGGTTTGCAGCAAAGATCCCGTTAGGATATATCTGGATTATGAAGAAGAAAGGTTAGTGTTTTTGCTCAATCGAAATAGCAAGAGTACTGAGTTTATCAGACTAAGCAATGCGCGAAATATCAAGAATAGAACTATCGAACCAAGGTATGCTGCAATCGAGTAAAAAATGATTTGTAAAAAAGAATTGAGATATGCAAACTGCGTCAGGGTTTTAAGGTCATTTTTTGACTGCACGTAATTGGTTAAAAAAGATACCGGTGCAAAAAGTACCGTAAGTGTTGATACGTCGGCTAGGTATACGGAGTCGATATATTTTGGGAACACATATTCAAACAGAATAGGGTAGATAAAGAGAAGACATACACTCAGGAATGCGCAGAATATCATCAGTGCGACAAATATAAAAAGCATTCTTTTGAATGACGTGTTATCAGATGCCATACGCGGCAAGAGCACTGCACCAAATATTTTTGTAGGTACGCGAGCCTGGTCGGAAATTGCTGTAACGATTGAGTAAATCGCCAGCTCAACTCCTCCCATAAAGTGGAAAATGAGCAATTTGTCTGCCTGTGTAGTGAATCCAAGAACAATACTAGCGATATTTATTTTTTTCGCCGCATTTTTTTGCTGGACATCCTCGAGCGATGAATTCGATGGCAATCCGCTTATTACGTGTCTCTTGAGGGTATATAGAATGATTGCAATGTTTCCAATAATTGTTGCTATAAAAAATATTGAAATAATCAATAAAAAATTTCCTGATATATAGGCTACAGCAGCAACACATGCAATCTGAAAAATATCTACAGAATTTTGCGTTATCGCCATTCGAGGAAAATCACGTTTACCCAGGTAATATGAATTGATAATGGCAGCTGCACATACAAACGGTATGGTGCTTGCTGCGAGTACGAATCCAAAGCCAAGGTGAATGTTTGCTGCTGCCAAATAATACAAAGCAAAACAAAAGAGGGCAATTGCAGCCGGAATACTTTTGACGAACGTATATCTAATTGCGCGGTTCAGGTCGACATATTGATTTCTCGCTATTTGCTGTGGAATCATGTAGTTGTATCCAGAAAATCCAAAACCAATTGCAATTGCTAGCCACGTGCCAATGAGTTTGAATTGTCCGTACTCGTTTGGTGACATGAGATTCGCCAGAATATAGACGAGTGCGAAATTGGAAGCTGTAATAATAACCGAGGAAACCGTGGTCCATGAAGCATCTTTTGCAAAGCTCTTAAGATTATAGGCTCCTGATACCAGCTTAAAACGCTCGATTCGGTTATAGAGTTGTGGCCACATTATGCCTCAGTGTACCACTTAACGTTATTGTCCCGCCATTCTTTTGTCTATGTATCGGGTACTCGCCGTGCTACTATGCAACAAAATATCTTGTATGAATAAGCGTATGCCTACCTGGTTCGTGTCATTTCAAAGATTTTTCGTTTCTGGTTTTTCGGCTGCAATATTGAATTTTGCCTGCTATTACGTTTTAAACAGCGTACTTGGGGTCGATTATCTCTTGTCGGGAGTGTTAGCCTTTTTGGCTGCATTCATATTTGCATTTTATCTTCATCGCAATTGGTCGTTTGTAGAAAATCGTACACAGAGTGCGCATAAACAAGTCATATTGTACTTGTGCGCATCCTCTGGAAATTTAGTCTTGGTATTGTTCCTACTTTACGCGCTTTCAACATTTCTCGCGATTCCGCATTTTGTGGCGTATATCATTGCTGCGGGATCTTCGGCACTGGTAAGCTTTATTGTTAATAAGCAATTCGTATTTAACAAAGGAGCCGAGGAAAGTGAGATTTGGAAAATGTTCTTTATAACTGCATTATGCGCTGCATCGTTTTTTATAATTCATTCGATAAGTACGTCACCCGAAGTGAGTACAGATACAACCACGTATATTCAAACAGCGCAGTATTATGGGGGCGAAGTAGCTACAGCTCCCGGATTTCGGCTGTTGAAGCCGCTCGCACCGCTCTCACTTGCCGGCATTCACAAGATCAACAACATTCCTTATCTTGATGCATTCATAATATTAAATGGCATTACATACTGTATGCTCGCGTTTGCGGCACTCTATTTTTTCTATGTCTTTTTTGATCGTAATAAAACTGCCAGCTATCTTGGAATGCTGCTTGTCATTACCAGCTATCCCGTGTTGAAGTACGGATTGGATCCACTTACGGAGCTAGGGATTTTATTTTTTGTATTTATGTCGGCAACATATGCTGTTGCATATAACAGGAATGAAAGCACCTCATCGCTCATAACAAGCTTGTCATTTATTCTTGTGGGATTTTTATGGAAAGAATATACAGTGCTTATCGGAGTAGCATTGTTTTTGATCGTTCTCAGCAAGACCTATAAAAACGTTAGTAAATATGCCTTTCATCTGTTATTGGTGACATTGATACCGATTGTATTTCTCGCCATATGGACAGCAATTACATATGCTTTGTACGACTATACGTATCTCGACTGGCTGAAGATTGGATCGTCCAGCGAAGGGGCATACAGTCAGTTTACGGTGTATTACGTTGGAAAAAGTTTTTTTGCAACACTCCTGCTCGGTTGGGTGTATGCACTGATTGGGCTTCTGTATGTGAAAGGAATGAGTGCATTTCAAAAGAAAGAGGTGATTGTGTTAACTCTTGCGTTACCAGCGGCATTTGTGTGGGGGTATGTCTCGTCGCGCTTGTTCTTTCCGGCAATACTTCCTTTTTTCATTTTGTCCGTATATGGATTGCTGCACATCGAGCGCCGGTATGGAGGCCGAATACTGGTGGTCTGTTTGATACTGTACGCACTCACTGACTTTCTTTGGAGCTTTACATCAAAATTATTCACACTTATACTGGGAAACTAACATGTCTACAATATCCATCATCATACCGGTGTATAATGAGGAAAAGACAATCCCCACAATTCTTGGAAAACTAGAGCAAGTCCAGTGGCCGCATAACTATATTGCGGAGATTGTCATTGTCGATGACGGATCAACCGACGGTTCACGAGAAATAATTCGGAATTTGCCACCGCGATACATCACAATTCTGAAAGATCGAAACGAAGGTAAAGGTGCGGCCATTCGCACGGGACTGGCAAAATCAACAGGGAAGTATGTGGTCATTCAGGACGCTGATTTAGAATACGGTCCGCACGACTTGGCGAGAATGCTCTCTCATATGATTGATAATAATCTTTCCGTGCTATATGGATCGCGACGCCGCGATCGTCCCAAAGTACATCATTCCGGTTTTATTTTTTTCATCGGAGGATATATTTTGACGGTGATTACCAACATTCTTTTCCAGCAGCATCTTACGGATGAACCAACGTGCTATAAAATGTTTCAAGGGAGCCTTTTGCGCTCTTGGCCGCTTACGTGTAAACGATTTGAGTTTTGTCCCGAAGTAACCGCGTACGCGGCAAAGAATGGAATTCAGATTCCTGAAATTCCGATCGCATATTTTCCTCGAACGGCAGCAGAAGGAAAGAAGATTAATTACAAAGATTGGTTTGAAGCAGTATGGACGTTACTAAGAATAAAATTTTTATGATGGCACGAAAACATGCATTTGGAGAAATGAAGCGAAGCTGGCTCGACCAGCTGATTTTTGACAAGCGTTTTTCTCAGATCATTCCGCATATACCAAATGAGACGCAGGTGATCGCGGACTACGGCTGCGGATATCGGGCAGAAGGTTTGCAATACTTGATTGCACGAAAATACACACGGCGGGGCGTAGGTCTTGATTTGTCGATAACCAATGAACAGTTGCCAAATATCAGACTCATCGAAAGCGATTTTGAGAGTGGAGTATCGAGTCTCGCAGACTCGTCGGCCGACTGCGTGATCTCTCTTGCGGTATTGGAACACCTCTATAATGCCCGCGGCTATATGTCTGACATATATCGGGTGCTCAAGCCAGGAGGAGTTCTATTGCTCACGACCCCATCGCCGTATTCGAAGCCCGTACTGGAATTCATGGCGCACGTGCTTAAAATAATAGATACTGCCGAAATTGACGACCATAAGCATTATTATAATTTGGCGGAATTGCGAGACATGTCAAAGAGTGTTGGATTTAGCGAATGCAGGGCTCAGCATTTTGAACTTTTTATGAATGATTTTTTAATCGCAAAAAAATAATTACCTATGTTCAAGCATATATACGTAAAAAAAATTCTTGAAGCGATGGACTCATCGACTCCTCGAATTATTGAGCTCGGATGTGGAAGAGCAGAATCGATTGCGCCCTTTGTTCACGCAAGACCATCTATTAGTTACCATGGTATTGAACCGTACGCCCCTTCATATAATAAAGCTGTTGAAAATATTGGGTCCCTTCCAAATGTAGAACTTGTGAATACGTTTGGTTACGAAATAGGAGCTGACGGTTCATACGATGCCTGTTTTTCGCTGAGTACACTCGAGCATGTGCGTCAACTTGAGCGATTTCTTAAGCAGAGTATTGATGCGGTTAAGCCAGGCGGTTTAATAGTGCATCATTACGATTTGGGTCATGCGCTTTATCCGTCAAATTGGAAAGAGCGGTTACAGGTGTGGCTTGGTAATACATTTCCTTCGATTTTGTCTGAACACAAATATGTTTGCTATCTTGATCCGCAAAAGGTTGTTGCACTGATGGAGCAAAATGGAGCAAAGGTAGACCGCATCACGTATCACCAAATGCCGAACCATAAAAAACTTTTAAAAATGGTGGATATGAACAATGAGAATGTGACGGCCCTTGCTCAACAAATCGTCGAGTGGGAGTTTGCAATGTCGCCATACCTTGACACTGTACCAAAAAAGACCCGGGAAATGCTTTTTCCAGGCATTATTGTTTGGGCTCACAAAGTGAAATAAAGATGCTACAATCCTCGATATGAACACCAAACATCTTGAAACAGTGCTTCGATGGATCGTAATTACTGGTATTTTCCTTCTTCCGTTTATTCCGACAATAGTAGCTTCGTCAATGTTCTTTCCCTACATCACCGGCAAAAATTTTGCATTTCGAGTCATTGTCGAGGTAATTACAGGAGCCTGGATCGCACTTGCATTAGTTGATGCACGATATCGTCCAAAACGTTCATGGATTTTGGGTGCCTTTGGGATTTTTGTAATAATTATCGCTATTGCCGATGCGCAGGGCGCGTATCCATTCAAGAGTTTCTGGAGCAATTTTGAGCGAATGGATGGTTGGGTAACATTGATCCACACCTATCTTTATTTGTGTGTTGCGACAGCGATGATGCACACAGAAAATCTTTGGAAGCGTTTGTTCCAGGTTTCACTCGCTGTCTCGGTTTTTTTAAGTGCATATGGAGCACTCCAAGTATTGGGAGTTTTTGCACTTGGTCAGGGAACTGGTAGCGGTCTCGATGTGCGTATTGATGCAACATTCGGCAATTCAATCTATCTTGCCATTTACATGTTGTTCCATGTATTTATTGCAGCACTTTTGCTTGCACAAGACTCATTGCAAAAGAAGGCCGACATACTGCGAATTGCCTTTTATGGTTCGATCATGGCATTGGATACCCTCGCACTCTTTTTGACGGGTACTCGAGGTACAATGCTCGGCCTCATTATGGGCACCATTGTTACAGCGCTTCTTATGCTGTTTATGGGTAACCAATCTAGGCGGGCTCGCCATGGAGCGGTATGGACGCTTGTTATCGTTTTTATTTTGGGTGGAGGATTGTACTTTGCACGGGACACGCAATTTGTGCACAACATTGGATTTTTGCAACGACTCTCTACAATTTCAATTCATGACAATACCATTCAGGCACGTTTTCTAAATATTGAGACGGCATGGAATGGTGTCAAAGAGCGACCGCTCCTGGGTTGGGGACAAGAGAACTACGCGGTTGTGTTTGATAAATACTACGATCCTCGCATGTACGCCGACGAGCCATGGTTTGATCGCGTACACAATATTTTCTTTGACTGGCTGATTGCAGGAGGAGTCCTTGGACTTCTTGCGTACCTCTCGATATTTGTCGCAACTGCATACATAATTTGGCGCAAGCAAACCAATGCATTGCGACCGCTGCATGTACTTGAACAAAGTATTATATCGGGACTCTTTGTCGGATATTTTGTCCATAACATTGCCGTATTTGATAATGTCACCAGTTACATTTTGTGGGCGACAATGCTTGCATATATTTTGTGGAGAACTCAGTTGGGAGGTGATATACATGTACCACAAAAGACACCATTTAATCGGGATGTACTTCCTGTGACTGCCACCGTAATGTTGGTAATCACTGTTGTCGCATTGTGGTGGGCAAATTGGCTGCCATATGAACAAAATATCGGACTCTTGCGCGTGTTAACGCAGCAGCAGCCTTCTGCAACAATGCTCCAGGCACAAATGGATAAAGTTATTGCAATCGGCGCTTTTGGAACGCAGGAAGCGCGAGAACAAATGTCGCAAGTTGCAACCTCAATCGGTTCTGCAACTGGAGTTTCTGCAGAAGAGAAACAACTTTTCTTTGAGGATACGATGAAGCAGTTGAGCTTGCAGTCACAAGCATCACCAATGGATGCAAGATTTCCGCTTTTTATGGGCTCCATTTCAGCTGCGTTTGGAGATTTGTTGACGGCAGAAAGTTCCCTAGAACATGCGCACCAGCTTTCGCCTCACAAGCAAACAATAATCTTCCAGCAGGCTTCTATCGAAGAGGCACTCAATAAGCCCGATGCTGCTCTCGCTGATTATAAAGAAGCATACGACCTGGCTCCCGCGTACAGCCAGGCACGTATTCTCTACGCAATAGCACTTATCAAAGCTAAGGATGAAACGACTGCAGACCAACTGTTGGCAACACTCGCTACATCAAGCGCAATTGTGAATCCTGACATTGCTAATGCGTATATATCGGTGAAGCACTACGAAAAAGTTGTTGCATTGTGGAATACCTATTTACAGGCAAATCCAATTGATCCTGATGCACACCTTACTGTTGCTGGACAGTACTACAAATTGGGCAAAAAGGACGATGCAATTGCAGCGCTCAATGATCTTGCAGCGCATGTTCCAAGTCTGGCTTCTCAAGTCGCAACTATCATTACGGAAATAAAGAATGGATCGGCACCGCTTCAATAAAGCATACGTATATTTGTGTGTTGTTTACGCAGAGTGAGAGTGAAATGTTACACTGGGGTTTATGTTACAAAGCACCGCGCTCAAAGTTTTACAAACGGGACTCAATGTCTTTCTTACCGGTGAACCGGGAAGTGGTAAAACCCACACCATCAACGCGTACGTCGAATGGCTTCGTGAACGTGGCGTCGAACCTGCGATAACAGCCTCAACCGGAATAGCTGCAACCCATATTCACGGTATGACCATCCATAGCTGGAGCGGAATAGGTATCAAAAAATTCTTGACCGAATATGAGCTTGATGCAGTCGCTTCAAGTAAAAGAGTAATTGATCATGTGCGTACCACGCAGGTGCTCATTATTGATGAGGTCTCCATGTTAAGTGCGGATACTCTCACTATGGTCGATCAGGTGTGCCGCGAGGTTCGCAAGAACAGCTTGCCATTTGGCGGAATGCAGGTAATTCTCGTTGGTGATTTCTTTCAGCTGCCGCCGGTGGTTCGTCGCAACGAAAACCAATACGATAATTTGGGATTTGATGACGAGGGCGTCTCACCATTTGCTTTTCGATCGCCTGCATGGGAAGCGCTTAATCCTGTCGTGTGTTATTTGCACGAACAGCATCGACAAAGTGATGCGGTATATACGCAACTACTAACAGCACTTCGACGCGGTGTAACCGAGAATGACGCAATCATTCTTGATGGGCGTATTGTTGATGAAATCAATGTGCCAGCAGATATTCCAAGATTGTTTTCTCGTAATATGAGTGTTGATACCGTCAACAGCGAAAAATTAAGAATAAACACCGGAGTTGAGGAAAAATATGAAATGTTTGAACGCGGGCCTGCACACATGACCGAAGCTTTAAAAAGGGGATGTATGTCACCGGAGACCTTGTATCTCAAGATAGGCGCGAAGGTTATGTTTACAAAAAATGATCCAGCGGGCAGATTTGTTAATGGTACCTTGGGAGAAGTAGAAGCGTTCAGTAAGGCAAAATTACCAATTGTCCGCACGCGAGATGGTCGCACGATCGAGGTCGAAGCAACCGAATGGAAGCTCGACGATGGCGGAAAGACGCTTGCTCGTATTACTCAGATACCGCTTCGCCTTGCATGGGCCATTACTGTTCACAAGAGCCAGGGAATGACCCTGGACGCCGCAGTAATTGACCTGCGGGATGCATTTGAATATGGACAGGGATATGTGGCACTGTCGCGAGTACGATCGCTCGATGGGCTCACACTTCTTGGTTACAACGAACGAGCACTCGAAGTGCATCCAGAGGCGCTTGCGCAAGATATCGCTTTTAAGAAAAATTCTGCAATAGCGCGGGCAAAATTTGAAACAATGCCCGAAAGCGAGCACCAAAAGCTTGTCGAAAATTTTATTAACGCGATTGGAGGTTCGCTCGAGTTTGCTATAAAGACAAAGAAATCAAAGAAGCCAAAAAAGGAAAAACCTGACAAGGCACCTACCAAAGTGAGAGGTGATAGTATAAAAACAACTCTTACGCTTTTGAAAGCAGGGAAGTCGATCCAAGAAGTCGCTGATATGCGCACCTTGAGTCCCACAACTATTGTCGGACACATCAGAGAACTGTATATGCAGGGTGATCTCGATAAAAAGGATATTCAGGAATTAGTTTCTCCCGCACTTGCAGAATACTTTGACGAAGTCGCAGCAATATTTGAAACGCAGGGTACTGAAAAACTTGCACCGATCTTTAACCATTTCCAAGGTGCACTTAGCTACGAAGATCTCCATATCGCACGATTATTGTGCCTCTAAAAATCTAAGACTACGATTATTTGCAGAAGAGAGAAGATACTATATAATAATCCTGTGAGTGCTACACATTTCGTGTAATCGTGTGCACCAAATAAAGTCGCCAAAGGCACCCGTAAGGGTGTTTTTGGTTATGTATTTTTTGTGAGTCGCTATTATATTGCGGGATCTGGGGAATGTGGTAGCGTGTACAGAGGAATTGCTTCGCAGACTGATCCAAAAGGACCTAGTGCGGAGGGCGGCGGCACTCACATATATTGACTTTATTTTGGAGCTCGCACCCGTCCTCCGCAGTGGGTCTTTTTTTATGAGACACGCAGTATCAATAAAAACTATTCTTGAGATGCACTTTTTTTGTACATCAATACAAAAATAAATATCATTTTGACATCATTTTTTAGTAACGATGTATATTTTGTAAATATCGAATCAAGACATGTTTATTTTTTGTTTTATTTTTAGCGAGAGATAGAGCCATTATAATTATATGAATAATCATTCATATAATTGTTCTTTGAGTTATCCACACATTTGCAAACAATGAATACAAAAATTGTTTTATCAGTGTAATAATTACAAATGAAACGCATGCGCTTCGTGAGTAAGCTTACGAATAAGTGCGGGTCGATTTAGCACTCAAAACATTTACATACCATGGCAGCAAAAAAGAAGGCAAAGAAAGTCGCAAAGAAGGCAAAGAAGACAGCTAAAAAGCGACGATAGTTAGCCTGAGCATACGCTCCAAAAATCCCTCTCTCACGAGAGGGATTTTTGTATATAAAACTTCTTACTCTGCGTACTATTTCCAAAGAACGCTGTATTTTTCTGCTGAAAAATCAACTCCCTCTCGCACCGCCGTGCTCCGAGAGTCTTTGGAAATAATCCGCTTCGACAAGTTTTAACTAACTTTCTGATACTTTCCGAGATGAACGATAAATGATACGATGTATCGACTATGAGTATTTTTACTAAATTCTTTGGAGACGAAAATACGGCTGCGCGACAGCGTGCTGAGCCTATTGTGGCGCAGGTCAATGCGCTCGAAGAATCGTTTAAAACACTTTCTGACGAGGCTCTCAAGGCAAAGACTGCAGAATTTAAAGATCGTCTGGCAAAGGGCGAAACACTCGACTCGCTTGCACCCGAAGCATTTGCCGCAACTCGTGAAGCTTCTCGACGCACACTGGGTATGCGTCATTTCGACGTGCAACTAATAGGCGGCATGATTTTGCATAACGGAGATATTGCAGAAATGCGCACAGGCGAAGGAAAGACCTTGGTTGCTACACTGCCTGCATATTTAAATGCGCTTACCAGTAAAGGAGTACACGTCATCACAGTCAATGATTATCTTTCACGCCGCGATGCAGTGTGGATGGGTACCATTTATCACGCGCTTGGTATTAGCGTCGGTATCATCAATCATGACAGTTCGTACGTGTATGATCCTGCTCATGTTCCATCATCAGAACTCGCGACAGAAGAAGCACAGGTAGACGCAGTCGGAAGCTTTAAGGTCATGCCTGATTTCTTGCGGCCAGTTTCGCGGCATGATGCCTATGCAGCCGATATCACTTATGGAACCAACAATGAATTTGGTTTTGATTACTTGCGAGACAATATCGAGTACGAAGTCGATAAGGTTCGACAGCGATTGCCAAGCTCTGGCGGGTTTAATTTTGCCATCGTTGACGAAATTGATTCCATTCTTATTGATGAAGCGCGAACACCGCTTATTATCTCGGCTCCTATAGCAGAGGCAGAGTCATTGTATGGAACTTTTGCAAAAATTGCCGAATCACTTAAGCGAGATGAGGATTATACAGTCGATGAAAAACATAAGCAGATTGCGTTGTCTGATGTCGGAATTGAAAAGGCAGAAAAATTGCTTGGTATTGATAATATTTATACCGATGCGGGCATCAAATATGTGCATCATCTCGAAACCGCAGTGCGAGCGCGTGCACTTTATGTGCGTGACAAAGAATACGTGATTAAGGATGGCGAGGTCATCATTGTTGATGAGTTTACAGGACGTATGCAGCCGGGACGCCGTTGGAGCGAAGGTTTGCATCAGGCGATGGAGGCAAAAGAAGGTGTAAAAGTACAACAAGAGTCACGCACTTTTGCATCGATTACATTTCAAAACTATTTCCGTCTCTACGAAAAACTTGCCGGCATGACAGGAACCGCAACCACATCATCGGAAGAATTTTATAAGGTATACGGACTCAATACCGTTGTTGTGCCAACCAATCGTACGACACAGCGCGTTGATCATGAGGACCTTATTTTTCAGACAGAATCGGGCAAAATGAAAGCGATTGCCGCGACAGTAAAAGAGTTACACGAAAAGGGCCAGCCGGTTCTCGTGGGAACCGTATCAGTCGAGAAAAATGAATTGCTTTCGGCATACTTTAAACAAGAAGGGATACCACACGATGTGCTTAATGCAAAAAATCACGAGCGTGAGGGTGAAATCATCGCGCAAGCCGGTAGATACGGAGGTGTCACGATCGCAACGAACATGGCAGGACGTGGAGTCGACATAAAGCTCGGCGGTAATCCTGGCTCGGAAGAAGAGTACGAAAAAGTAAAAGCAACGGGTGGACTCTTTTTGCTTGGTACCGAACGTCATGAAGCTCGTCGTATTGATAACCAGCTTCGCGGACGATCAGGCCGCCAGGGAGATCCTGGAGCGACACAATTCTTTGTATCGCTCGACGATTCTTTGATGCGGGTATTTGCATCAGACACAATCAAAAAAGTAATGGGTACCTTTGGAATTCCAGAAAATGAACCTATCCAAAACAGTATGATCACGAAGTCGCTCGAAAAGGCGCAAACACGTATCGAGGAGCTTAACTTTGACTCACGCAAACATGTACTTGCATATGACGATGTGCTGAACATTCAGCGCAAGAGTATTTATGCACGCCGCCGAGCCTTGCTTACAGGAGACGATGCAATGCTCGACGAGGAGATTCAGCGACTGAGCGACTATGATGCGTCATTTGCAGATATAATCGCAGCAAAGCGAGCTGAAATTGGTCCAGCGTTCCACACGATAATGCGCAGAATTCTGCTTCAAACAATTGATTTTCTTTGGGTTGATCATCTCGAAGCAATGGAATATTTGCGCTCAAGCGTGAACCTGCGTGCATATGGTCAACGCGATCCTTTGGTTGAGTACAAAAAAGAAGGTCTACGAATGTTCCAGACGATGGAAGATGCATATATTCGCCGCGCCATGGAAGTATTGGGACAGGTGACACAACAGCAGCCGCAAGTTGCCGATCGCGAAGGTGATGCCGTACGTAAAGCCGCGCTTTCTATTACAACTTCGGCAGCGTCTGATCCAACAAGCGCAGTAGAGTATGGCCGCAACGACAAGGTCACCATCACCAATGGTACAGAAACTCGAGAAGTAAAATATAAAAAAGCAGAAGAGATGCTTAAAGACGGTTGGAGTATCGTGAACTAATCCGCTGTTTCCATAGTATGCTTATCATATGGACCGCAATCAACGTCTAGCTTTTATAGTTTGTCTGATCGCACTTGTTGTTGGTATTTGGGTTTGGCAAACCGCGTATTCTCAAACTCCGCCTGTTTCAGAAGTGCAGCTCACCGCAACCTCTACCGATTCTTCTCAATCTGTACAAGAGAGTGCAGGCGCGATGATGAATGCGCGCGCCACAACAACCGTATCCACTGCACATCCATGGGAACATTTTACCAAACCCTCGCTGGTAACATTGCACGCCATGTTAACTCCGACTCAATATTCTATTACGCAAGAAGATGGAACCGAGACACCGTTTGATAATCCATATTATAACAATGAGGCGGCGGGATTATATGTCGATGTTGTCTCAGGCGAACCACTCTTTTCGTCAAAAGATAAATATGATTCCGGTACTGGTTGGCCATCGTTTGTGAAGCCGATTGCGCCGAACGCGATCATAATACGTGCAGACAACTCACTGATCGAAGCACGCACAGAAGTACGGTCGCGATACGCGAATTCGCACCTCGGACACGTCTTTGATGACGGGCCTGCCGACAGGGGAGGCAAGCGATATTGCATGAACTCTGCGGCATTGCGGTTTATTCCGCTCGCAGACATGGTGCACGATGGATATGGTGATTATGTGCCTAGGGTCCAATAAAAGGGTATACTATAGAGAGGTCGAGACCAGTACTCGCGAATCGCGAGATATTACTCACATAAACAAATAATCACATGAAAACAATCACTTGTGCGCAAATGGGAGGGATGTGCGACGCTGAAATCAAAGCTGAAACAAAGGACGAAATGATGGCAGCTGGCATGGCACATCTCGAAGAAGCTCATCCAGAAATGGCAGCAACAGTAGCGGCAATGGCTCCTACAGATCCAGCAATGGTCAAATGGACCGAGGATTTTGACAAGACTTGGGAATCTACACCCGAGGATGTAGCGGGAGAGGAGTCAGCTCCTGAAGCAACTTCAGAAGCAGCAATGTAACTATTGTTTGCATGGTTCATAACAAAAAATCCCTTCGGGGATTTTTTGTTATGTAATACATCTGACCGCCAAAATATGGCTATTTGTCCGAGGCGTCGCCTCGGACATGAGATATGCTTGGAGAATTCGCAATATCTGTGTAGTATTGCTGCCGGACAGTTCAATCGACCAAAAGGGGATCACGATGCTCATTGTTTCAAAGTTTGGCGGCACCTCGTCGGCAGATGCCAATATGCTCCTCAAAATAAAGGCGTTTCTCGAGTCGAATCCGGATCGTCGATACGCAATTGTCTCGGCGCCCGGAAAGAGGCATACGAACGATGTAAAAATGACGAATCTTTTGCGAGAGTGTGTCTTTCTCGCAAAGAGGGGAGAATCCTATAACAGCGTGCTTAATGTGATCGAATCTCGTCTCAAGGAGACGATTTCGCAACTCGGTGTCGAATATAATCTCACACGCGATTTTGACTTGCTTCGAGATGCACTAAAGGAGAAGGCGTGCGGTTTTGAGGCATATGTCGAAAGCCGCGGAGAATTCTTTAATGGAAAAATTCTCGCATCATTGATGGGCTGGCCTTTCGTGGATACCAAAGAATGCATTCGTTTCGACAAAAATGGATTTAATCCTTATTTGTCGAATGCGTTAGTTCAAAACATATTAAGTACAAAAGAACGGGCCGTTATACCGGGATACTACGGATCAAGCACCAGGGATGGCTCCATACGATTGTTCTCTCGGGGAGGGTCAGACATTACCGGAGCAATCGTCGCGCAGGCTGTCGGAGCAGATTTGTACGAAAATGTAACTGATGTAGACGGCGTGTTTGCTGCCGATCCTGGAATTGTCATGCATGCAAAGACAATACCGCTGATGACCTATCAGGAATTACGTGAAATGGCGCATGGTGGTGCGGGCGTAATCCATCCTGATGCATTGCTCCCGGTGAAGCGAGCACGTATACCAACTCGTGTACTTCATTTGCTACATCCGGAAGGGCCGTATACAGACGTTATTTCCGATCTTGAGGATAACCGAAAGATTCGATATGTAGGAGTTGCGGCAAAGAGTGGTTTCGCCGTGATTACTGTCAAAAACAGCTCGATGACTTATGGGGTTGGTTTTGCAAAAAGGCTGCTCCAGGTTCTTGTTGATTTTGATATCAATTTTGAGCAAATGCCCAGTAGTAGTCTTGACTCAGTGAGTCTCATTATCAATCACGATCAACTGCCGGGCACGGTATTGCAAAATTTGGTGGAAGCGATCAAAAAGCAATGCACAGATGATTATAATGATGATGACTCTGTATCGTACACGCGTGACGGAGCATTGGTTTGCGTGATTGGCCTCGGAATGGTCGGTGCTATCGGTGCATCCGCTGACATTTTTGTAGCTCTCAAGGATGCAGGGGTGAACATCTCAACGATCAATCAAGGCGCAACGGAGGAAGCCATCCTGATTGGGATTCATCCGCTCGATATGGATCGCGCTGTGCTCGCAATTCATGATCGTTGCATCGCGCCACAATAATAATGTTCTTCAGAGTCAGCAAAGCCGGAGGTGAACCTCCGGCTTTTTCATTGCTACATACTGATTGTCGCCGGGTCTCGCGGTTGCTATACTACGCCCATGAATGACGCGGACTCAGAATACGAAGTAACAATTGGACTCGAGGTCCATGCCGAGCTCAAAACAGCAACCAAGATGTTTTGCAATAGCAAAAACGACCCAGACGAGGAACGACCCAATGTAAATGTGTGCCCGGTCTGTATGGCGCATCCGGGTTCGCTGCCGGTTATCAACCGCGAAGCGGTGCGGCAGGTGCTACGGGTAGGCACGGCATTGGGCTCAAAACTTGCTGACTATACCGAATTTGATCGAAAGAATTATTTTTATCCAGATTTGCCAAAAGGCTATCAAATCAGTCAATTTGAATACCCGCTTGTCGCAGGAGGCATGCTGAACGGTGTCGAGATTACACGAATCCATCTCGAAGAAGATACGGCAAGTTCGATGCATGATGATGCTACGGGGGAAACCAGCATTGATTACAATCGTGGTGGCGTGCCGCTTATGGAATTGGTAACGGAGCCGGTTATGCATAGTGCACAAGAGGCAGGGGACTTTGGCCGCGAATTGCAGCTTTTGCTGCGTTATTTGGGAGCAAGTGAAGCAAATATGGAAAAAGGCCAAATGCGAGTCGAGGCAAACGTTTCTGTCGCAAAAAAAGGAACGCGGAGTGTCGGCTATGTCGAAATCAAAAATCTTAATTCATTTCGTACGATGGAGCGCGCAGTTGAATACGAAATAAAAAGACAAACCGAACTCGTAAAAGGCGGCGGAATCATAACCAAGCAAACACTTGGTTGGGACGAAAACAAACAGGCGACATTTGTACAGCGTACCAAAGAAGGCGCAGCTGACTATCGTTATTTTCCTGATCCCGATTTGCCATCGCTCAAACTTTCGGAAATTCCAGAATTTGATCACGCACTCTTGCGCGAGTCGCTTCCAGAACTACCTGCTACACGACGCATGCGGTATGTTGCCCTTGGTATTAAGCCAGATGATGCCGATGCATATGTTCGTGATCTTGTACTCGGAACTTTTTTTGAAAATGTTATTGCAGATAAAACTCCTGCGTTTATACAGCTTGCTTCAAACTATATTGCGAACGATCTGGTTAAAATCATGCGAGATGGTGCGCTCGCTACTGTTCCTGTATCAGTATCATCGTTTCGAGCTATTATCGAATTAGTAGAAAGCAAAAAGCTTTCGTCTCGTGGAGCAAAAGACCTGCTGGTATTGTCTGCAACGGACGATCGAGATCCTGAGACAATTGCACGCGAAAAAGGATTGATACAAGATATAAGTCCCGAAATGCTGCAGTCGACCATTGTTGATATTCTTGAAAAAAATCCTACAGTGGTTGCCGATTACAAATCCGGCAAAGAGGTTGCGCTGCAGTTTTTGCTCGGACAGGGGATGAAGGCATTTCGTGGAGCGATAGATCCTGATACACTCAAGAGAATAGTACTCGAACAAATATCTTTGTTATAACGTTATGAACGAACTATCAGTATATGAAAAGGAAGAGGCAGACTTGTGGCCTCGGATTGAGGATAAATATTCGACTGTAAAAACTGTTACTCCTCCTGCGAATAAAAAAGAAGTACAGAAAGATGTTGCATCGTCGGGCATACAAACGCGAAAGCGAGTGACGCATCAGATTGATATTGAGAGTCTTACGACGAAAGTACCCATTAAAATTCGGCGAAAACGATGGGGATAATAGCCGTCATGCATCCCTTTATTACGATATACTTACACATATATGGCACGAATAGCAATTAATGGTTTTGGGCGCATTGGAAGAGGTTTTTTACGAGCTGCACACGGTTTGCCGGGGCTCGAGATTGTTGCAATCAACGATCTTACTTCTGCAGACAATTTGGCATATCTTCTCAAATACGATTCTGTGTATCGGCGGGCAGCGTTTCCGGTTTCTTCGCAGGAGCATGCGCTCGTTGTTGATGGAGTGATTATTCCAGTATTGGCCGAGCGTGATCCTGCTAAGCTTCCATGGAAAGACATGCATGTCGATATTGTCGTCGAATCTACTGGGTTTTTTACCGAAGGAAGTAAGGCGCAAGCGCACATTGATGCGGGAGCCAAAAAAGTTGTAATATCAGCACCCGGAAAGGGCGCTGGTGTTGAAACTATTCTTATTGGAGCAAATGAAGAGAAGTTTGATACCTGCACGATTAGTTCCAACGCATCATGTACAACAAACGCAGCTAATCCTATCATCGGAATTTTGGACCAAGTAATAGGAATAGAAAAGGCAATACTCAGCACAACCCACGCCTATACAGCAAGTCAAAGTTTGGTTGATTCACCAAGCGCAAAAGACATGAAAGAAGGACGTGCAGCTGCATTGAATATCGTTCCAACCTCAACCGGTGCAGCGATTGCGACAACACTCGCATATCCACAACTTGCGGGTAAGTTTGACGGTATTTCACTCCGAGTTCCCGTGCCTGCGGGATCGATTGTCGACGTTACCTTTATTGCCAAGCGAGCAACAACAGTTGAAGAAGTAAACAACGCATTAAAAGCTGCCGCAGAAACCGATCAATGGAAGCGAGTCTTTGCTGTTTCCGAAGAGCCGCTCGTCTCGAGTGACATTCTTGGCCTCCCATATGGTTCTATTGCAGATTTAGATATGACGCGCGTCGTTGACGGCACACTCGTCAAGGTACTTGCATGGTATGACAATGAAATGGGGTATGTTCACACGCTTGTCGAGCATGTTTCAGAGATAGCAAAACGAGTTTCATAATATGATTGTGCACATTGGATCAGATCACCGCGGATTTACGCTCAAAGAAAGTCTCAAAAAATATCTTTCGGACAATGGCCACACCGTTACCGACTGGGGCGCAATTACGTATGTACTTGATGATGATTATCCTGTATATGGAAAAGCTGTTGCAAACGCCGTCGCAAAAGACACAACTTCGATGGGAATTGTTATCTGTGGTTCGGGTGGGGGAATAAGCATTGCTGCAAACAAAGTGCCGGGAATTCGCGCTGTATTAGCACATGACGAAACGTTGGCACGAGCTGTACGAAACGACGATGATGCAAATGTACTCGCGCTTGGTGCCGATAGTATTTCTGCAGAACATGCACATGATATTGTTGCAGCCTTTCTCAATACTCCCTTTTCGGCAGACGCCCGCCATGTTCGCCGTATTAATGAAATAGAAACTATTCATGGAGAATAATTCTATCCACATTATTCCAACCTGCGTTCCTTTGACGAAAGACGATGTTGAAAATGCGGTATCCATCATATCGGGATTCACGGATACACTGCACATAGATTGCAGTGACGGTGTATTTGCAGAACCACGGACTTGGCCATCCTTGAGCGATGAGTCAATTGAACTCCCAAAAATTGTGTCCCATGTTCACCTGATGGTGGAAGATACAAAAACATATGGCGATATGTTTGCGCTTGCCGGCGCTCATACAATCATCGTGCATGCGGAATCATTTGGAGTTCTTGAACTTTTGCCGGACTTGATAAAGACTTGGAAAAAACATGGAGTCCTCGAGGTTGGAGTAGCATTTTTACTTAAATCAGATGTAAGTCAACTGCTGCGGCACGAGGCAATGCAATCAGTGGATTTTGCCCTTTGTATGTCGGTAGAGCATATCGGCGCGCAAGGCGCGCAGTTTAAGAGCCAAGTAATGGAACATATTAGGGAGATTGCAGAGGCTATGCCAGGAGTGCTCATTGCAGTTGACGGTGGTATCACAAATGAAAATATTGCAGATCTTGTAATTGCGGGTGCAACACGTTTTTATGTTGGTTCAGCTATCATGAAAGCATCTGATCCACAGAGTGCGTACAATTCTCTCGTTCATACTGCAAAATCTGCGTTACAATAAGAGGATGTCACTTTCTGATACAGAGATTCGCACGATCGAACAGCACGCAAATGATATTCGAACAACGATCATTTCGATGCTCGTTGCAGCAGGCTCTGGTCACACCGCCGGACCTCTTGGTATGGCAGATATTTTTGCTGCACTTTATTTTTATATTCTTAAACATGATCCGCAAAATCCGGACTGGAGTGAGCGTGATCGGCTTATATTGAGTAACGGCCATATTGTGCCGGTTCGATACGCGGCAATGGCACACGCGGGATATTTTCCGGTAGAGGAGTGTCTTACTTTGCGAAAATTTGGATCACGACTGCAGGGACACCCCGAGCGTGAGCGACTTCCAGGACTCGAAACAACCTCTGGACCTCTTGGAAGTGGCTTGTCGCAAGCGGCAGCGTTTGCCTATACCGCTATCATGAATGACGAACGGCACCATGTTTATTGCGCATTAAGTGATGGCGAACATGATGCAGGAAATATTTGGGAGGCAGCTCTATGGGCCGGCAAAAACAAACTTCGTAACTTGACTGCAATTATCGATCGCAACAACATTCAAATCGATGGGTACACCGAAGACATCATGCCGCTTGAACCGTTTGCTGATAAATACCGGGCGTTTGGCTGGCACGTACTCGAAGTCGATGGTCACAACATTGCGCAAATAGTTTCTGCCTGCGAAGAGGCCAAGGCAATTTATGAAAAACCGACTGTCATTATCGCACATACCATTCCAGGCAAAGGTATTCATGAGATCGAGCGCGATTACAGGTGGCACGGAAAGCCGCCTTCCAAAGAGGAGTCTGTCGCGTTTTTAAACGAACTGCGAACTATGCAAGGTAAAATAGTGAGCGAACACCAATAATAATTCTATGTTATTTCCAGATGCACACATACAAGATTCTTGGTTTGAGGCAAAAGATCAGCAGCCTACACGAGCAGGATTTGGGAAAGGGCTTGTCGAAGCAGCAGATGCCGATCCTCGGGTCATTGCACTCTGTGCCGACTTAACCGAATCAACCAAAGTGGATGAATTTAAGGCAAAGTATCCGCGACGATTCATTGAGGTGGGAGTAGCCGAGCAAAATCTCGCAGCTCTCGCGAGTGGATTTGCAGCGTCCGGCAAAATTCCATTCATGACTTCGTATGCCGCGTTTAATCCGGGACGCAATAACGAGCAAATTCGTACAACCATTGCTCTTAATAATGTTCCTGTAAAAGTATGCGGTATGCATGCCGGAATTTCTGTAGGCCCAGATGGCGCAACACACCAAGCGCTTGAAGACATGGCACTCATGCGGGTCATTCCACGCATGACTGTCATTTCACCCTGCGACGCCGAAGAGGCTCGAAAGGCCACGCTTGCTGCTGCACGACATGACGGCCCCGTATATTTGCGATTCTCCCGAGAAAAAACTCCGGTCATGACAACGACTGATACTCCATTTGAAATAGGGAAGGCCAGCCTTTTGTGGCATGGAGAAAATCCACAAGTCACGATTTTTGCGACTGGTCCCTTGGTATATAACGCTCTCACGGTTGCCCGCGCATTGGGCGAGAAGGGAATCAATAGTATTGTCGTTAATATTCATACCATCAAACCACTCGATGATGCCGCGGTTGTTGATTTTGCGAGCCGATCGGGATGCGTCGTTACAGTTGAAGAGCATCAGGTTGCTGGCGGTCTTGGGAGTGCGATTGCAGAGTGCCTTGCACGCAGTAAACCGCTTCCGATTGAATTTGTAGGCGTTCATGACCAGTTTGGACAATCAGGCACCGCCGAAGAATTATATGCGCATTACAAGATGGACGTACCTTCAATAGTGGAAGCCGTCGATCGCGCCATCGCACGAAAATAGCAACGCTCCTAAGTGTTAATTTTATCCCCAGAGCTTCTTAAAAATAGGGAAATAGTGGCTTTATACAATGCTACAATTACTCCAAACTATGAAGTCTCTCCACATATTCAGACGAGCAAATTTCATTGGCGTTATCTCTGTGCTCATACTCCTCGCACCAACCCTCACCTTTGCAATTTCCTACACCCCAGGCCAAACGCTTGATCCAAGTTGTTCACCAAGCGACCCGACGTGTTTGGTAGTAAATACAACTATTACTGCAGCAAATATTAATGCAACATCTACCACTGCAACTTCCACCTTCGCCGGTGGGTTCAATGTTGCAAACGGGGGACTCTTGTATGATCGCTCTACCGGGTTCGTCGGAATCGGCACAACAACACCGTCTGCAACATTAGCAGTTAACAGTGTTGGTGTAGGCGGAACGGCCTTTTCAATATGGGGAACTCCAAACGTAAGTGGTGTCACGTTGGGCGTGGCGGGACCTGCCTTTACAGTGACAAACGCAGGAAATGTAGGCATTGGAATAAGTAATCCGAGTGACCAACTACATATCAATGTACAAAACCCTCCCGTTGTTGCCGATGCAACTTTTTATAAATCTTATGTTTCTACGGCAGCTAATCAAGGGCTTGTGATGAGTTCGTATGTTCGAAATACAGGCCCCTTTCAACGAGTAAGTGATATCGTCGCTCTTGGGGTTCCGGCAGGTGGATTAAGTGGAGGGGAGTTACGATTTTTAACAAACTCCGGTACGAATGCCACAGCCACCCCCAGACTAGTGATAACGAATACCGGCAACGTCGGCATTGGCATCAACGCACCAACTACACCTCTCCATGTAAAGGGTTTGGCAGGAAAAATCACTGGTACTGTTACAACTTCCGGCACCGCAGTCACTGGTGTTTCCACTCTTTTTACAACAGAAGTTGCGGTAGGTGACACCCTCCAAGTAGGATCTCTCACAGGAGTCGTCG
>JAQBRI010000016.1 GCA_028286585.1 Candidatus Kaiserbacteria bacterium | reverse complement strand
TTTCGACAAGCAGCCCGATGTCCTGCAGGTGCCCGGCTATACAGGCAGCCCCGGCATGAATTATCCCGTCGTGCCGTATGAAGATCTGATCGGCCGCTACTTTACCGTTGGCGTCCGATTCAAGATGTAATGCCCTCTGCCGGCACCCCTCCGACCGCACGGTGGGGTGCCGGATCTTAACCTACGAACGCTACCGACGATTTTTCAAAGCAGAATTGCCCGACACTACCCAGTCACCGGGCATCGGTGGACTTACGGTGGGCTACGCGCAGGAAACTTTGGCAGCCATCTTCTGCAAGGTGTCTTCGATCGCGCGCGCGGATATACACCGCGTCGCTCCGAAGAGGAAAGCTGGGAACAATTGCTCGCCTCTATTGGTGGTGACCTGCGCTAGTTTATTGGCATTTCAGCCATCGCATAGATTTCAGGCAGACGCCGGTTGGACGACGCCACAAGCAGCGCAGCCCATTTCTGTTTTTGAGCGATTCTGTACGCGCTCGTAAAGAGCGTCGGCGGCAGCGGTGGGTTGTCCGCATATGCAGCGCGGCGCCGCCGTCTTATTGCGCTGGATCAACGGCTCTAAGGTGCAATTTTCCGAGTCATAGTCACTCCTTGCAGATAGCGGGAGCGCCACTGCCGAGAATGGCAACCTCATTGTCTCTCAGGCGTCAGGGTACTAAGCGACTGACGATAGCCATTTGTACGCTGTCGGCTGCTGGAAGCTGAACGAAAGGAGCCTGGCGATGGCCGCCAGTGCGGGTTGGAACGGCATCACAAACCCTAAAAACCCCTTTTCTTTTCCCGCACAATATCCACCAGAAAAGCGGCGACAGCGCGCACGTTCGGGAGATTGTGCGTGTCGGGATGGGTGGACATCCAGTAGGTGCGCGTTTCCTCCACCTCGCGCGGCAGCACCCGCGCCAGCGCGGCATCCCGGCCTGCCTGATAGAGCGGGATGATGCCGATGCCCGCCCCCGATATCATCGCCGCATACTGCGCCAGTATGTCGGTGGCGCGAAAGCTGGCGCGCGACATCGATGTGATGCGGTGCATGTAGCGCTGCTCGTCCATGTCGATCATATCGCCGATGTACCAGATCACGTCATGTTTCTTTAGGTCCTCAACGCGCCGGATCGGTCCATGCTTTTTCAGGTAGTCGTGAGAGGCGAACAGTCCCAGCCGATAGTCCGTCAGCTTTTGCACGATGACCCGACTTTGTGTGGGATAGTGTAGCGACACGGTGATGTCGGCGTCGCGCTTCAGCAGGCTGATGTTGCGCGCCTCTGACACCAGCTCGAGCTGCAGCGTGGGATGGCGCTCCTGCAAAAGGCCGATGCGCGGGCAGACCAGCCAGGCGCCGAACGCCTCGCGCGTGGCCAGGCGCACCTTGCCGCCCACAGAATTGTCCGTGGCATAGACCTGCTGCTCGGCGGATTGCGCCGCGGATTCCATCCGCTCAGCATGTGCCAGGAAATCCCGCCCGGCGGAGGTGAGTGTGATGCCGCTGGGCGAGCGTACCGCCAGTCGCGCGCGCAGCACGGCTTCCAGTGCGGAGAGCCTGCGCGCCACCGTGGTGTGATTGATGCCCAGGCTTTGTGCTGCCGATGCCAATCCACCCTGCCGCGCCACGGTGAGGAAGATTCTAATGTCGTCCCAATTCTGCATGACCTTTTGCCGCTCACGAACCTATAGCGAAAATACCCTACGCGCATTTTTGCACAACCCATACGCACATTTATGCCTTCCTTTTGTTCCCGCGAAGAGATTACCGTGGTGGCAACGCTGCCAGAAAAAATGGCGGCGAGGGAGCGCCGGGGGCTGATTTCCAGCCACGAAATGTAAATCGCGGTTTCGCATGCGCAGTAATGCGAATGCGGCCGTGGCGCGGGAATCATTTTGCCGAACGGACGCGTAAGCCCGTTCACCAGGGGGAATTAAGAATGAAAATCAGGATTGCATTGCTGTTGCTGGGCGTGTGCACGCTGGCGCTGGACACGACCGCTTTCGCGCAAGACACCAACAATATTGAAGCTGTAACGGTTACCGGCAGCCGCGTCGCCCGCAAGGGCTTCGAGACGCCGACACCCACCACGGCGATCTCGGCCGCCGAGCTGGAAAGCAAGGCGTCGCTGACCGTCACCGATATCATCGCAGAAATCCCGTCGCTGGCGCCCAACCAGAATCCCAACAACTCGTCGAACGTGGGCCTGGTCACTTTCAACCTGCGCAACATCGGCCCCAGCCGCACTCTGGTATTACTCGACGGCTTGCGGGTCGCCGACACCAGCCCGACTGGTGGCTTCAGCGTCAACGTCATTCCCGCACCGCTGATCACCAAGATCGACGTGGTGACGGGCGGCGCCTCAGCGGCTTATGGCTCCGACGGCATCACCGGCGTGGTCAATATCCAGCTTACGCCGCAGATGACGGGCGGTAAGCTGCAGCTGCAGGCCGACGCTTCCAACTATGGCGACGATCACGGCCTGTCGGCGGCCCTGACCTACGGCCATGACTTTTTTAGCAACCGCGCACATTTCGTATTCGCCGGCTCCTATTACAATCAGCCCAAGATCATCTATGAAAAAGCCCGCCCCTGGGGCCGACAGGGCTATACTGAATTCACCAACACCAAGGCGGCCGTGGCCGCCGGCGGCCCGCAGTTCGTCATAGCCCCGGGCGGCACCCTGACCCAGATCACCTATGGCGGCGTGATCGATTCCGGTCCGGCCGGCTTCATCAACCAGCAGTTCCTGGCCGGCGGCGTGCTGGCGCCTTTCAATCGCGGCGGCATTTGCGGTGGCACCTCCTACTGCCAGAATGGCGATGGCGTACAAACCTACAACACCCCGGCCGGCGTCCTGCTGCCGTCGTCAGAGCGCTACAGCCTGTATGGCCGATTCGGCTACGACCTGAGCCCGACGACGCAAATCTATGCGTCGATCCTGTATTCCAACGACAATGAAGTTCAGACCAACGTCCCCAACTACAATAACGGCGACCTGACCATCAAGAACGACAACGCCTACTTGCCGATGGCGGTCAAGACACAGATGGCGACGTTGGGCCTGTCCAGCTTTCTGCTGGGCCGCGAGAATCTGGAAGACGGCAGCACCATCAACGATGCGCGCAGTATTTATTCCCGCTACCTGGTGGGGGCCAATGGTCAACTGCCGTTCGGCTCAACCTGGACCTGGGACGGGCATGCGATGCTGACCCAAAACAATTATACCAACAGCGCCCAGAACAACCGTATCCAAGCCAATTTCTTCAATGCTGTGGACTCTGTGGCCAATCCCGCCCTTGGCGGCGTGGCCGGCGTGCCGGTGGGCACCGCGGTTTGTCGCTCCACCTTGACGGCGCCGACCAACGGCTGCGTACCGGTCAATCTGTTCGGACCGAACACCATATCCAGTTCGGCGCTGGCATATTATCGCGGCACTTCGGTGGTGGATGCCGCCACCATGCAGTGGAATGCGGGCTTCAACGTCCGCGGCGACCTGTTCGACACCTGGGCCGGTCCCGTGTCCTTTGCAGGCGGCGGCGAATATCGCCGCGACTCGATCAACCAGGCGTCCGACGCAATCTCCCATACCCTGGGATGGCGCCAGGCCAGCGCGGCGCCCTTTTACGGCGCCAACCAGGTCCGTGAGGGTTACGTGGAAACGGTCGTGCCGCTGACCCCGCCCAACATTCCGTTGATACAGAAGCTGGAAGTCGACGTGGCCGCCCGCGTGGCCGACTATGACTCGAGCGGCGCGGCTTTTGTCTGGAAGGGCGGCGCGAACTGGGTTCTCAATGATCGCATCCGCTTCCGCACCAGCTACAGCCGTGACTTCCGGGCCCCCAGCGTCAACGACCTCTATAGCGCGGCGGGCGTATCCAACGGCGCCACGGTGGTGGATCGTGTGACGACCCTTCCCAACGGCAGTCCCAACCCCAATCTGGGCAACAGCTTTACCGTGCAGACCCTGACCGGCGGCAATCCCAACCTGAAGCCGGAAACGGCCAACACCTTCACCGTCGGCACGGTGGTATCGCCGATCGAAGGTCTGCAACTGTCAGTGGACTATTACTCAATCAAGATGGGCAATGCCCTGTCGACCTTCGCCATTCAGGACGTGGTCAACAACTGCAATCTCGGCAGCGCCACCTTCTGCGCCGCTATCACCCGCAGCACCGACCCCGTAACCGGCTTTGCGATCACCAAGGTTCTGTCTTCCGCTTTCAATGCCGCCTCGCTGCAAGTCAGCGGCGTAGACTTCGAGGGCAGCTATAACCAGCCGCTGCAAGACTGGTTTGACGACTGGGATGCCACCGTCGGCATCAGCAACCTGACGTCCTATGCCGAGCACATTAAAACCATCGTCAACGGAATTGCCCAGGAGAATGCCGGCTTCCTGACCGGCGGCAATTCGCTGCCGCACTGGCGCTCAGCCACGAACTTCACCTATAGCGAGGGGCCGGTGAGCGCACGGGTGACGATGTACTGGATCGGACCTGGCCTGTATGGGCCGACCACCTACCGGCCGACCGATATCAACATCTATCACTATAGCGGGCGTACCTATTTCGACCTGGGCTTGGAGTATGACCTGACCGACCGGGTGGAGCTGTACGGCAAGATCAACAACGCCCTGAATCAGGATCCGCCGCTGCTGGCCGAGAACGCCACGCTGAAGGCGCTGGCCGATACCTCAAACATCTATGACCGTCTGGGCCGGGTGTTTGGCATTGGCGTTCGATATCGCTGGTAGCACACTGCATCGCTGCCGCGCATCTGGCGCGGCAGCGGGCACTTTTGACAGGATTTCACGACATGGATGCCAATCGGAGGGAGTTTGCGGCCCTGGCGGGTGCCGCGGCGGCGATCGCTGCAGCGCCCAAGGCGGAGGCTGCCGGGTTCGATCCGGCCAAGGACGGTCCCGACGTCTGGCATCGCCGTGTCAAGCGGATGATCCAGATCAACTTCAATGAGCGTGATCCGGAGGATTTCGATCCTAAGGCCTTTGGCGACTGGCTGCAGCGCACCAAAGCGCAGGTCGCCTATGTCAGCGTCACCGGCATCGTCGCGTTCTATCCCACAAAGATCGCTGACTTTCCGCGAAGCCGCTGGTTGGGCAAAAAGGACCTGCTGGGCGATTGCGTGAAGGCCTGCAAGGCCAACGGTACAAGGGTGATGGGCCGCATGAGCCCGGACATGGCCTCGGTTGACCTGATCGCCAAGCATCCCGACTGGTTCCGCCGCGACAAGAACGGCAACACCATCGGCCGGTTGGCCGATGCCAGTACCGATCCGGCCACCGTGCCACCCTTTGCCGCCACCTGCCAGTTCACCAGCTATTATGGCGAGCAGATTCCCAGGATCATCAAGGAAGTCATCGCCAATTACGACATCGACGGCATCTATACCAATGGCTGGCCGGGCCTCAGCGTGCCGCCCTGCTATTGCGAAGTCTGCAAGAAGATTGGCGATCCGCGCAGCGAGGACTACAAGCGCGCCTACCAGAAGCGCACCGAAGAGCTGTGGGCGATGTATGCCAAGATCATCGCCGATCACCGCGCCGACATGATCTTCTCCGGCAATCTGGGCGGCCGCTTCAAGGGCGGCGATGTTGACCTGTCCTCCATGCTGGCCAATGCCTCAATCTTCACCGCCGACAACCAGGGCCGCGGCGGGGTGGGCGACCGCGCTTGGGACGTCAGCCAGCAGGTGCGCCTGGCGCGCGCCTTGATGAAGGGCCGCACCGTCACCAATGTCACCGGCTCCTATGAGCGGTCCAACGATCTGTGGTGGCGCAACGTCACCGGCAACCAACCGGAGATCAAAGTGCGCCTGGCCCAGACTGCAGCGTCGGGCGCCACGCTGTGGTATCACTGGTTGGGCAACCATGAAGGCTGGCACGAAGACCGCCGCTGGCAGCTCATGGGCGCACAGTTCCTGTCGTGGCAGGCCGCAAATGACCAGCATTTCCACAATGTGCGCTCCATCGCCAGCGTCGCCATCCTGGTGTCGCAGCGTTCCAACCGCCTCTACAAGGACGTGCCGGGCACCGATGCGTTGCAGTCGCTGGAAGGCATGTATGAAATCCTGACCGAGGCGCGGATTCCCTTCGACGTTGTGGTCGATACCGAACTGGAACCGCAAACCCTGGCGCAGTATTCGGTGCTGATACTGCCCAACGTGGCGCTGATGAGCGACAGGCAGATTGCCCAGATCAAGGCGTTCGCGGGGCGCGGCGGGTCGCTGCTGACCAGCTTCGAAACCGCGCTCTATGACGAAAACGGCAAGCCCCGCCCCGATTTCGGTTTCGCCGACCTGTACGGCATGCACAAAGCGGGCGAGCGCGTCGGCGCCGGCAGCCCCAAGGCGCCGCCGCCGCATTTCTGGCAGCGGCTGGAGCAGCCGGCCGGCGCTCATCCCGTCACGGCAGGCTTCAAGGGCACCAACTGGATCCAGGGCGGCAGCTGCCGCCAGCCGATCAGGCATGACGGCCCGGTCTACATGACCAATGTCGCCGCCTATCCGTCCTATCCGCCGGAATCGGTGTTCAGTCCCAGGCCGCACACCGATGAATCCCTGGCGGTGTTTCGCGACAACGGCAAATCGCGCCTGGTCTATTTCGCCGGCGACACCGAAGCGGCCTATGCCCGAACCGGTGCGGCCGATCTGGGCGACCTGATCACAAATGCGGTGCAGTGGCTGATGCAGGATGACCGGCCGCTGTCGGTCACCGGCAACGGCCTTGTCGAAACTTTCGGATGGGTGACAGAGCCTGGCTATGCCGTGCACCTGATCAACTACACCTATCCCAACTTCAAATCGGGGGCGCGGCGAGCATCCTATTCGGTAGGTGCCCAGAAAGTGCGCATGGTCCTGGCCGATGCCAGGCCCATCAAGGCGGCGCGACTGCTGTGGGCCAACCGGCCCCTTGCGTTCACCCAGAATGGCAATGTGGTGGAATTCACCATGCCAGACCTGGTCGACTACGAGGTCGCGGCCCTCGAGACATAGGCCGCGGTTTGCACGACCGCCGACATCCCCTTGGACGCGGTTGTTGACCTCCACTCCTATCGGAGTGGGGGTCTTTTTTACAAGGAGAGCGACATGGCCGAGATCGACAGGCGCCTGATGCTGCAGGCCGGTAGCGCTGCAGTCGGCACGCTGGCGCTGCCCGCGGGCGCGATGGCCGCGGCCACGGCCGCATCCGGTCAGGGCTGGGAGTGGGAGCCGATGCGCTGGGTGCAGATCTGCGCCACCGACGACGATCCCCAGCGCTATGACAAGGCCTTCTGGATGGACTTTCTGAAGCGCACCTCGACGGGCGGCGTCTGCCTCAGCGGAGGCGGCGTCACCGCCTTTTATCCTAC
>JAQBRI010000014.1 GCA_028286585.1 Candidatus Kaiserbacteria bacterium | reverse complement strand
TCAGCATTGCGCAACAAAGAATCCGCGCGTTCTCGAAACAGCTCCAACCGTCTTGATCTTGCAATGTCATTCATCGTGGTCCCCGCATTCGTACGATCCTGCACAATACGCTCAGGCGAGGCGAAAGGTTCCATCCGTCCCACATTCAGAGGCGACAGGCCCAATTTAGGGCTGCCCAGCGCCGCCGGCCGCGCCGTAGACCTGCCCCGTGGCGTAGCTGGCATTGGCGTCGGCCAGTTGGACATAGATCGACGCTAGCTCGGCCGGCTGGCCAGGTCGGCCCATGGGCGTTTGGCCACCGAATTTCGCCAACTTTTCCATGCTGGCGCCGCCGGAGACCTGGAGCGGTGTCCAGATCGGCCCAGGCGCTACACCATTGACCCGTATTCCTTTGGGCGCCAGTTGCTTGGCCAGCGATTTGACGTAGTTCATCGTGGCCGCTTTTGTCTGGGCATAATCATACAGGTCTGCGGATGGATCATAGGCCTGCTCGGACGTTGTGGCGATAATCGTTGCCCCGGGCTTCAGATGCGGCAGGGCGGCTTGGATTGTCCAGAACGGAGCGTAGATGTTGGTCTTCATCGTCGCGTCGAACTCTTCTGATGAAATGTCCGCTAGCGATTCGTGCGACTGTTGGCGCGCCGCATTGTTGACCAGAATATCGAGCCCGCCGAGCGCCGCAACGGCGTCTTGGACCATCTGCCGGCAAAAGGACTCATCGCGCAGATCACCGGGAATCGCTACGGCTTTGCGCCCCTCCCGCTCGATCAGGACTAGCACCTGCTGCGCATCCTCTTCTTCGGCAGGAAGATAATTTATTGCGACATCTGCGCCCTCCCGCGCAAAGGCTATCGCGGCAGCGCGGCCCATACCGCTATCGCCACCGGTAATAAGCGCCTTGCGCCCGACCAAGCGGCCTGAACCTTTATAACTGGTCTCCCCATGATCTGGCGGAGGGCGCATTTGGCTTGCCAAGCCAGGCCAGTCCTGCATCTGTTTTTGAAATGGTGGCTTGGGGTATTTGTCGTTCGGGTTTTCCAATGGCCGCGCTCCTTAGGACACCAACTGTTTTATGAGCTGTCCCATAACAGCGCCGCGATCACTGTCGCCCCTCGCAAGCGCCATAAATAGGTTTTTGGTCTGCTCAAACGTCGCATGCGGTGGCAGGGCAATAACATTGGGGTCTGCCTTGACGTCAATGACAACCGGACGATCTGCGCCCAACGCGGCATCCCATGCGGGTCCAACATCCTCTGGGCGGGTCACCGTAATGCCTTTGAGACCCAGTACCGTCGCCAAGGCGGCATAGTCGACGTCCGGCAAATCCTGCGTCGCCTCGACCTTTGGCGATCCTCCCAAGGCGCGCAGTTCCCAACTCACCATGTTGAGGTCGCGATTGTTCAACACGACAATGATCAACCGCGGATCCGCCCACCGCTTATAATATTTTGCCGCGGTAATAAGCCCGTTCATACCGAGCATCTGCATTGCGCCGTCGCCGACAAACGCGATCGCGGGCCTGCCCGGATAGGCAAATTTGGCCGCCAACGCATAAGATACAGCGGGTCCCATCGTCGCCAGCGTGCCGGAAATGGCAGTCTTCATCCCTGGTTTGACCTTCACAGCGCGGGCAAAGAATGTGGTCGACATGCCGGTATCAGCGCAAAGGACAACATCGGCCGGAAGTCGATCGCTCACCTCCCAGAAAAACAACTCGGGATTGAGCGGGTTGGCGGCCAAATGCGCTTTGCGCCCCTCTTCCTCCCACATCGCCGACACATTCTTTTCAATGGTTTCGCGCCACGCGCCCCGCGGCTTTTGATTGAGAAGCGGAAGCAATAGGCCCAACGTGGCGCCAGCGTCGCCCACCAATGCCACATCGGCGGGGTAGCGCAAGGACAGCATGGTCGGATCAATATCGATCTGAACGCACTTGGCCTGCCCCTCTTTCGGCAGGAATTCTGAATAGGGAAAAGTGGACCCAATCATTAAAAACGTGTCGCAGCCTTGCATCATGTCCCAGGAGGCCTTGGTTCCCAGCAAGCCGATTTGACCGGTGGAGAAGCTGAGATCGTCGGACAAGATAGCCTTGCCGAGGAGTGCCTTGGCCACACCACACTGCAATTTTTCGCATACTGCGATTACTTCGTCCGCAGCGTTCCAGGCGCCGGCGCCAATTAGCACGGCAACCTTCTCGCCTTGATTGAGGATCTGTGCAGCCGCTTCAAGGTCCGTTTTCTGGGGATGTATGGACGGCTCCCGGTAATCTGCCCCGGTATGGATGCTGCCATGGCCGCCTGTTGGTGAAGCGGCCGCGAGCTCTTGCACATCGTTGGGGAAAATCACCGCCGTGACCGTGCGCTGCGCTTTTGCGATGCGCAGCGCCCGATCTATCAGATGGCGCGCCTGCTCAGGCGTCGTACAGACTTGCACAAAATCGCTCGCGACATCCTTGAACAGCGAAACGAGATCAACTTCCTGCTGAAAATGACCCCCAATGGCCATCCGGACCGATTGGCCCACAATTGCGACCACCGGTTTGCGGTCCAGCTTGGCGTCATACAGGCCATTTAGCAGATGGATGGCGCCCGGCCCGCTGGTTGCCAAACACACGCCGACCTCCCCGGTAACCTTGGCATGGCCGCAAGCCATAAAGGCCGCCTCCTCCTCGTGGCGAACCTGAACAAATTCGATGTCGTCTTGCCGGCCTAACGCAGCCGTGAGCCCATTGATGCCATCACCAGGATACCCAAAGACCCGCTTTATGCCCCAGGTGGACAGGCGCTGAAGGACGAAGTCCCCGACCGTGCTCGCCATTACCGTGACGGATGCGGCTGCTTGCTGCTCGGCCCGGGAGCCTTGGGGTCGCGCGCTTTCGGCAAACCGCCAGATAGGCCGTCCCGGTTCCGATCAAAGTCAGCACCACTGGTTTTCTGCCCTTTTGCTTTGGGGTCCAATTTGTCGTCGAGATCTTTCGTCATGACCGTCTCCGCTGGGGATGTGAAATAAGAACCCAGTCCTGGCAATGGAGTTCCGGGAACCCTCGCCCAAGGAGCGATTTACGAATATGGAAAACTGATGGCATGGAAAATCTCCCTGCGGGCAAGCGCTGGAGGCACGTTTGTCGCGGTCCTCCAGCGCTGTTGGATGGTATTTGCCTAGGCGGCCTTTGAACCTTCGATGCTCGTCAGTTCGGCGCCGTTGATCGCGATCCGGCGAGGCTTTTTCTCCTCCGGAATCACGCGCTCCAAATCGATATGGAGCAGGCCGTTTTCCAATTTTGCCCCACGCACCTCGACATGTTCCGCCAACTGGAAGCGACGCTCAAACTGGCGGCCGGCAATGCCGCGATACAAGAAGGTTTGATCGCCCGGATTTTCGCTGTTGCCTGAGACGATCAGCAGACCCTCGCGGGTTTCCACGTTCAGATTCTTTTCCTGAAAGCCGGCCACCGCCAGCGTAATACGGTAGTGGGTCTCGTCGGAACGTTCGATATTGTACGGAGGATATCCACTGCTCTCATCCGCTGCGCGTTCGAGCAGACCGAACAGGTGGTCAAAACCGATCGTTGAACGGGCATAGGGGGAAAGGTCAAAGTCACGCATGTCACAACCTCCTGAAAAGCGTTGTCATTTTCGCTCGGCGCCAAATCCGGCCGCCGAGACCCAAAAAATTTAGGGCGCTCAGGGCCGCCTTCAAGGGACTTTGCGACACGAATTTCTATCCCCGCGGGTTTCGTCCCAGGGGCCTTCGGCTTGTGCCACGCGGGCGCACCTTTACTACCGCGCGCCATCAAAAAACGGGTCCTCAGACCCCTTGAAATCCCGTCCCACCTTTTTAGTTTTTTGCTGTCTTCAACTTTTGGGAGGCCGTTATGAAACTGATCTATCCTGCAATTCTGGCGGGCGCGGCCGTTGTCGGCCTGACTGCCTTTGCTTTGCCCTCATCAGAAAAAGCCCCAGCGCAACATCGGATCACGGTCGCGCTACCCCATGGGGGAACCGAAACCATCGCCTATTCCGGCGATACGGTCCCTACGGTGACGTTCCATCCCGATCGGTTGGAGACCGCGTTTTCAGCGCCCGTCTTGGGGTCGGTACCGTCCTTTGGCGGTTTAGCCTTCGCGATGGACCAAGAAGTAGAAGCGGCGCTGCGCCAGGCCGACCAACTGGCGCAGAATTCGGCGCAAATCGCTTCGCAGAGCCGCGAGGTCGCGCGTTATTCGGTGATTTCTACCGCGCTGGGCAACCATGCCTGTACGCGCTTGGTGCATATCACGCAGCGGGCAGACAGTGACAAGCCGGAAGTCGTTTCTGGGACGGTGGGTGATTGCGATGGGAGCATTGATAAGGTCCCAGTCACGAATACCCCATCCTCCAAGCTGATCAACACCCACACCGTCATCCCCGGTTTGGTCCAAACCCCAATGTAAATCTGGCAGAGATCTCTAATGCGTCCTGCCCCAACATATAAGGAGAGTGTCGTGCAAGAAATGCCGTGTCTGAACCGCACTGCCCCCCGTTACGCGCCGCGCGAGAGCACTTTGGCGATCGCAGACTATGTCCATCCGCGTGAGGTGATTGAGGACGACCGCCTCGCCCCCCTTCAGAAACGTGCCATCCTGTCAGCCTGGGCGTCGGATGCCTACGCCGTGGAGTCGCGGCCGGGCTTTCGCTGGCTTCCCGGTACACCGGGACCGATCTTGATCGATCATGTCCTCACTGCGCTGCGCAGCCTGGATGTTGGAGAGGGACGCCACAGCGTGCCCGGCGGGCACCCTACGCGTGATATGGGACAGCGCCAACGCCTGCCGCGCACGGTCGGCCCTAACCGGCCTGTACGCCAGACCTATCGGTAGGCCCCGTGCGAGCTTGCAATGCACATCCCCCTGCAACTGTGGTCCGTCTTTGTCACGCTCCTGGTCAGTATAGGGCCGATTGAAACCGCCGCTGTATTCGCCGGCCTCACCAAGGGCGCCCACCGGGCTGGTCGAAGGAGCCTTGCGGTCCGCGCAGTATTGGTTGCTGGGCTGTTGTTGCTCGTCTTTGCCATCGGTGGGAATTTTCTGTTGCCTCTGCTCCATGTTTCGATGCCGGCATTCCAAGTCGCCGGTGGCATTCTGCTATTTTTACAGGCCTTGACCCTGACCTTTGCCAAGTCCGGTTTATCCTCCATTAGCGAAGGCGAGCATCGCGAGGCCGAGCGGCCCGGGGACATCGCCATTTTCCCCCTGGCCTTCCCTTTGATAGCCGGTCCGGGGAGTCTATCGGCGGTTGTCCTGTTGATGGGGCGTAGCGATGGTTGGCTCGCCGGTGCGTCCACCATAGCGATATTGCTCTTATGTCTGGCGTTGACGTTTGCCGCTCTTTTGGCGTCCGAACCTTTGCAGCGCTGGTTGGGGGAAACCGGCACCGATGTTGTGGGCCGCATTTCGGGGGTGTTGCTTGCCGCACTGGCGGTGCAATTTGTGTTTGATGGATTGCGCCAAGCTGCTCTGGCGGGGCAAGGGTAGGTTGGCATGCGGGTCAAACCGGCAGTCGCCCATTTGCTCGCGCTGCTGCTATCAGGCTGCCTTTCGGGCGCCGATCGTGTCCCCGACCGCAGCCCCAGGGATGCGGCTACCGCACCGCCCAACCACCAGACCTTGGGCGTGAACATCTATCTTTGGCATGCCGCATTAGACACCCTATCGTTTTTGCCGCTGAGATCAGCCGATCCCTTCGGAGGGGTAATCAACTCTGACTGGTATGCCTCCCCTGCCAATGCTGGCGAACGGGTAAAGGTGACGGTTTATATCATGGACCGGGCGTTGCGCGCAGACGGGCTGAAGGTGGTCGTCTTTCGTCAGAGCCGCGATGGGGCCGGGTGGCAGCCCGCCCAGGCGAGTCCCGATACGGCGCGAAAATTGGAGAACGCCATCCTGGCCCGCGCCCGGGAGTTGCGCCTGGCGACACTGGAAGCCAACAGCGCTTTGTGAGGCGCCGACTCGTGATTCCGCTGGTGGCTTCCCATTCTCGGTCCGGTAGGTCTGAATCCGTCCGTCATTGCGGGTCCAGGTCACACTCCGCCCGCGCTCCCGCACCATTTGTCATCACGCAGGAATAACTGATTTCCTTAGCAGAAAGCGCCCTGGATGATTTCGTAGCCGCGGCCGCTGTGGCATTTGGGAGCGCGAGCCTTACGTCCGCGATACGCCCTAAAACTGGATCAGACCACGAAGGCCCGGATCGTTCCGGCGAGACCGGCTTTGCGCGCCCAGAAGACGCACGGACACCCACGGTGTCCGTGCAGCCCTTCATGAACTACCAGCGTCCAAAATACTGGACCGGATGCCAACGATGCCAGCGGGGCCCCCAATAGGCGGGGCCATAATAGACCGGCCGAGGGCAAGCGTAAGGTCCGTAGGCGTAACAAGGCGGCGGCAGGTAGTAAGGTGCCGGATAGACAGCCGGTCCGGGCAGTCCTATTCCGACATGTACTGTCGCGTCCGCCGGCGCTGCGTCCGCCAGTGTCATCCCGCTCGCCAGAAGCGCCCCGGCGGCGGCCTTCATGATCTTCTTCATCAAAGCCTCCTACAAAAGTATCCTTCCATGGCGATGAACGCGAATCCTGCGCGAAGGTTTCCAAATCTGCTCTTGCAGAGCGCTGCTTGCGTTTCTATCTAAGATCCGTCCGGCGTTACGGCCGGTCATAAAAGGAGACCATATTTCGGGAGATACCAATGCGCTGGCATTTAGGCCGTTACGCCGTTCTGCGAGCTCTTCCCGTCCTTCTGCTTTTGGCGACGATGTCCGCTTGGGCGCAGACTACTGATACCAACCTTTATATCCACTGCAGCTTCTACCCGCAGGGAGACGGCTGCGAGCGGGTGTATCAGCAAGCGCTTCGCGACCAAGGTCCCCTCGCGGCTTCGGTGCGCGATGCGTTCAAATATTACGCCCGTTATCTGAGGCCGGCGTCCGCCGGGCTGACTGACGACGATCGGCGATATCTGGGGCGAAACCAGATTCGTATGCCGTTCGAACTCAA
>JAQBRI010000011.1 GCA_028286585.1 Candidatus Kaiserbacteria bacterium | reverse complement strand
ACTTCCGCACCGCCCTCATCACCTGGCTCGGTGCTTCAGACAATGGACTGAGCAGAGTCCGAGCAGATGAACTCTGTGCCGGCAACACCTGTGTGACCGAGGCACAACTCCAGCGGTTGCTGGGGACGGGGGGAGGGGGGATTGGGGGGACGCCCTCGGTAGATCAGTCCACTTCAAGTACTGAAGATGCATCTTCAACTCCACCTATTGATACACCGCTAGTAGATGCTTCCTCAACAACTCCATAAGTTACTACACAAAAATATCTGCATCACAAAATATTTGTACGCAGGTATCCACACCCATCAACCTTACATTTCTCTTTTTCCTATATACTTATAATATGAAATTTGGCGCACTTTTTGGACAGGGAATAGTAATCTATGCTGTCATGTATCTCGCCTTACAAATTTTTGCTATCCATGGTTTTAGTGGTTTATCGTCACACATAGTCGCAATCGTCATTCTCGTCATTATTGCAACCATTGCCGGACGCTCATTAAAGTTTCGATCATGGACTGACATTGCACCGTATTCATTCTTTTGGATGCTCGAAGTAATTGCAATCGACGCAATAGTGACACTTCCGTATGTTGGTACCATTATGTACAGCGATTGGCGGATCTGGGTTGGGTACGTTTTGGTAGCGCTCTTTCCGCTCTGCGCCCCGTATACGCAACATCGCGATGATCTAACAGTTTAGCTGTATGCGCGAGGGACTCTATCTCACACTGCATCGCACCATCGTGCGCACGGCACTTGCCGGAGCGCATATATTTGCATGGATATTTATATTTGAATACTTCTTTATCCTTTCTGAGTCGTGGCAGAGCGCTTTGCTGCATGTGACCTACGCCTACGCACTCACGCACCTTACGACACTCCTTGCCACTCCATACGGTGGAATATATCTGGGCAACAGCCTCAAGCGTGCTATTGCACTTGGTGTTGTAGCCAACGCTCTTGCTTTTATAATATTAGGCAGCGTTTTTGTGGGAACTTGGGGAGGACTTACCGGCCTCGGCATATCACTCTTTGCAATATTATTTGGCTTGTATCGCGCGTTGTATTGGGTGCCCTATGTTGTAGAGCATCGCTACGCAGGCGAACAGCCGCAATATGTCGAACGCGAACTTTTGCTTGCGCTTTTGCCAGCTGGGGCAGGCGTTCTTTTGGCTCAATCAATTCTTACGCCGAGTACGCTTTTGTATGGAGCAGGCGTGATTGTACTTGTATCAAGTCTTCCGCTTATTGCGATTAGAGATCGAGTAGAAAAATTTGAATGGGCGTATGTCGAAACATTTACGAGACTTTTGTCGCGCAAAAATCATCATTTGGCAACTCAATCGATGCTTCTTGGTGTCGAAAACACGGCGATCTTACTATTGTGGCCAATATGCCTTTTGCTTATTGCGGGAGGTTCGCACATGCTCTTTGGAATATTACTTACTATTACGATGCTCGTAGTACTTATTCTCAAAATTCCGCGAGCGAGTTCATATATTACCCATACACATGCAACAGACGGCGGACATTATATCGACGAATATACAGCACTTCGTGAAATGTCAGAAAGTGCCGGACGAATTCTCTTGTGCTGCGTCGTCATCGTCTCGATATATTACGTGTCCTTAGTCGGAGCGTTATTTGTTGGATTCTTATGTGCCGCATTTGCCGCAACTATCCGCTCATTTTCTCGTTAAACAAATGTATTAACCGAACAGCGAAGCTACAACTTCTTTGACGACAGCCCCGTCAGCATTGCCCTCAAACTCCTTGATGACAGCTCCCATGAGCTTACCTGCACCTGTTGAATCCGTAATACCAAGTTCAGCCTTCTTTGCTTTTGCCACCTTTTCGATATCTTCACGAGAAGTTTGTTCAGGTAAATATTGTTCGATGATTGTTTTTTCCTTGAGCTCCTTTTCTGCCATTTCAGGGCGTCCTCCTTTTGTAAATTGTTCAGCTGCATCAGTCCGTTGTTTTGCAAGGCGCTTGAGGACAGTGATAATTTCACTATCGGTAAGTGTGTCTGTCGGTTTGCGTCCCTTTGAAACAAGTTCGTTGGTACATGCAGAAATAATGCCGCGAAGTGTGTCGAGCAAAAGCTGGTCTCGTGCACGCATTGCGTCTTTGATTTGGTTGCGGATTTGTTCAAGAATCATATGTTGATAATTATACCACAAAAACCCAATTTTACGTGTCATTATAAAAAGAATTGCGCTTCAAATATGTTACAATCTGCGCATGGAAATACTCGTCTTGATACTACTTATCGTACTTATTATACTCGTCGGATTTGTCGCATATCGCATGACGCTGCCGCAAAAGAAACACGATGACTCACAGGGAATGATGCTGCTTCAAAATCAGCTCAACGCGCTTGCAAACAGCCTTGAGCGTTCGCTTGGAGAGGGAACCAAGCTCACCTTTGAAAGCAACAAGCAAATGTTCGAAAACATGAAGTCGCAATTTGGCGAGTCACAGCGTCTTGCAACAGACATTCGTGACCTCGTGCACTCACAGCTCAAAGAGGTTGCAAAAGGTGTCGCCGAAACAAATGCCTCAACCAAACAGGTTTTTACAATTGCGGAGCAGCTCAATAGTTTAGAGAGGGTACTCAAAAATCAAAAACAGCGCGGAAACCTTGGCGAAGCGTCCCTCGAACTCGTTCTTTCAAATATTCTTGCTCCTGGCATGTACGAAAATCAGTACCAATTTAAAAATGGCGAAAAAGTGGATGCGGTTATTCATACCAAAGAAGGAATCATTCCTGTTGATGCCAAGTTTCCGCTCGAAAATTATATGCGCCTTATCGAGGAGACCGATGATGAAAAGCGAGTTCAATATCGCGAAGAATTCAAAAAAGATGTTAAAAAGCGTATTGATGAGGCGAGTAAATATATCAAACCTGACGAAAAAACACTTCCGTTTGCGTTTATGTATATTCCTGCAGAAGGAATTTATTATGATCTTCTTACAGGAGACGCTCGGAGCGGTATCAATTCGCGCAGTATGATCGATTACGCCTACAACGAAAAGCGGGTCGTCATCGTAAGTCCTACGACCTTTGCGGCCTATCTACAGTCGGTTCTCTACGGCTTTAAGGCATTCCAAATCGAGAAGGACGCCGAAGGTATCAAGAAAAATGTCGAGATGCTCATGCGCCATATCGAAGCCTACGATCAATATTACAAAAAATTGGGCACTGCGCTCGCGACCACAATCAACCACTACAACGCCGGTACCAAGGAATTGGGAAAGATAGACAAGGACGTCCTTAAGATCACGGGAACACAGGCTGGATTGGAATTGGACGTGCTCGAAAAGCCAGCTATTGCAAGCGAGGAATAGCTGTAGTATAATCGCGAAACAAAGACAATATCTATGGCAAAAATCGCAATTATTGAAACAGGGGGCAAGCAGTACGTCGTCATGAACGATACTCAGCTTTATATCGAAAAGCTTGAAGGTGCTCACAAGGCAGGAGATATCATTACCTTTGATAAGGTACTTTTGACCGACGATGGAGCAGCAACAACAGTTGGAGCACCATATATCGCAGGAGCAAAGGTAGTCGCTGAATTCATCGAAGAGGGACGCGAAAAGAAGGTTCGTGTAATCCGATACCGACCAAAGAGTCGCTCATTCAAGAAAAACGGCCACAAGCAGCCATACAATAAGGTTCGAATCACTACTCTCTAATTCTCTCTGGAATTTGCAAAAAAGACCCCGAAAGGGGTCTTTTTGTTACTTTCTGTTTACCAAGGCATTACGCAGTGTGTCGACGTCGGCATACTCAAGCTCGCTTCCGGTCGAGAGGCCGCGACCAAGGGTTGTTATGCGGCAATTTTCGCCAACGACTGGGGTCAATTCTTCTTTTATACGCACCGCTGTAGCATCACCCTCGGGGTTTGCAGGGAATGCCAGGATTATTTCTCGCAATCCTTTTTCTACTCGAGTGGGTATTGAATCAAACAGCTGTCTCATGTGTAGCCCGTTCATTTTTTCGGATGTAAGCGCGATTGTTCCGCCAAGCACAAAGTACAATCCTTTGTATGTTCCACTGCGCTCGAGAGCGAGTATGTCGGCGTCAATCGCAACAACTGCCAAGGTCGAGGTATCGCGACGTGCGTTGTCACAAATGTTACAAAGGTCACGTGATCCAGAATGAATACGCATGCACGATGGGCACTGTCTTACCTGAGTGTCTATTTCTTGTAGCGCACTAATAAATTCATTGCGCACAGAGGGCGAGGCACGAACGACGTGCTGTACAAATCGTCCGGCTTGTCGCGGGCCAATACCCGGAAACTTTTCAAAAAGCGCGCTGAGTCTATCGAGCGGATTCATACTATTTAAAACGGTGTATTTGTATCCACCTGCGTGTCGTTAGATGCAAAGTCTCCAAAATCACTTTTATCAACAGACTTAAAAGTTGTCATTTCTTCATCAAAGAAAAGATCGACTTTGCCGACTGGGCCGTTTCGATGTTTTTCGACCAGAATTTCGGCCATGCCATTTCTTTCGGAACTTTCACTCATTTTGTCTTCGCGGTGAATAAACATAACCACATCGGCATCCTGTTCGATCGAACCAGAGTCTCGGAGGTCGGACAGGCGGGGACGTCCGCGTCGTTGCTCAACGGCACGTGAGAGCTGTGAGAGGGCAAGGACAGGCACGTCGAGTTCGCGTGCCATCGACTTGAGCGATCGCGAAATTTCGGTCACCTGTGCCACCATGTTATCGCTCGACCGAGAGTTTGTAGGAACTATAAGCTGCAAATAGTCGATCACGATTAGCCCAAGATTTTTTTCCATTTTAAGACGGCGCGCAACCGATCGCATACCCAATACAGAAGAGCTCGATTTATCATCGATAAATATTGGTGCCTCAGACAACTGTGCCATACCGTGCTGCAAGCGTCCGTACTCATCATCATCTTTAATTTTACCGGTGCGCAATCGCCAGGAATTTACACCCGACTGTGCCGAGAGCATACGATCGACAAGCTGCTGGGATGACATTTCAAGACTGAACATACCAACCGCAATATTACTTTGTACGGCAACATTGCGCGCGATGTCGAGCGCGAGCGCGGTCTTACCCATTGATGGTCGTGCCGCAAGAATAATAAGGTCTGCTTTTTGAAAACCAGAGAGCAGATTGTCGAGTGCTTGAAAGCCTGTAGGCACACCTCGTGTGATACCTTCGTTTTTTTGCAAATTTTCGAGTCGCTCCCAAGCCTCCGCGAGCTCTTCTTTGATCGATGTAAACGTTCGTAGCATTGGGGCTTGAGATACGGCAAAAATACTTGCCTGCGCCTCGTCGAGCACATGTTCGATATCACGATCCTCCTCAAAACCAAGGTCATTGATTTTTGCAGCTGCATCAATAAGACTGCGAAGCACAAACTTTGATTGCACCGTTTGCGCGTAGTGCCGCGCACTTCCTGGACTTGCAGCAGCGTTTACCAACTCTGTTAGGTATGACGCGCCTCCGATATCCTTGAGTAGTTTTCTTTCTTTGAGTTTTGTTGAGACAGTGACTACGTCGATTGGTTCGCCTTTGGTATGTAGTGAGAGCATCGCGTCATAGACGGTACGGTGTTTTCCTGCGTAAAACGAGTCAATTCCTACCACATCAGACACCTCGTACATGGCATTTTGGCTCAACATAAGCGAACCCAAAAGGGCGCGCTCCATGTCGACATCTTGGGGTGGAACTCGTGCAGGCATTACCATTCCGACAATACTATCACGGGTAGGGCTTAGAGCCACTTCCCAAAAAGCACCGAGAACTGTGTACGGACTGTGGATAACATAAGACCCCTTGACGAAAGCCCTTAGATTTGGTACAACGTATGCAACGCAGAACAATAATAGTCAATATATGCTTACATTTTCAGCAAAATCAGTCAGTAAAGAGCTTTTGGGGGGACTTTCGGACCGGTCACGCAACGTGTTGACCGACCGATTTGGCCTTTCGGGCGGGGATGGACGTACACTGGATGCCATTGGTAAACAATACAATGTTACCCGTGAGCGCATCCGACAGATCGAAAATCACAGTATTATCGCAATTCGTGATTCAGATGCATACAGTAAGCACACCGAAACCCTTAAAGAGCTTAAAAAGGTCATCCAATCATTGGGCAGTGTTTTGACAGAAGAAATGCTTCTCGAAAAGATTGCTCGTACCACCCCGGATCGCAATCATATTTTGTTCCTCCTTACGGTAGGACACGTTTTTGATACGCGTCGCGAGGACAATGATTTTAATGCACGATGGTTTGTCGACGAGCAGCTTATGGAACAAGTTGAAAGTGCTCTTATCAATTTGTATCAATCAATCGAAACACAAACTCTGTCTCCAGAAGAAGAGTTTATGCAATTGTTTGCACGACATCTTAAAGCTGCAGGCGTACGAACTATTTCCGACGAGACGATGCTCCACTGGCTGCATATATCAAAACGCGTCGACCGTAATCCTTTGGGAGAATGGGGACGAGCTGATTCACCACATGTTCGCATCAAGAACACTCGTGATTTTGCATACCTTACGATCAAGCGTCATGGTTCACCAATGCACTTTACCGAAGTTGCAAAAGGTATCGAAGGACTCTTTAATCGCAAGACGCATCCAGCAACAACACACAACGAGCTCATCAAAGACAGCCGATTTATCTTGGTTGGCCGCGGACTCTACGCACTCAAGGAGTGGGGATACGGACCAGGAGTTGTACGCGATGTAATCCGCACTATCCTTGCTCGCGAAGGAGCACTTACGCGGGAAGAAGTTATCGAACGGGTCAAACGTGAACGCTATGTTAAAGACGCAACAATCGCTGTCAACCTTCAGCACAGTCTTTTTGAAAGAACTGCAGATGGCAAATATACTCTGTCTCGTTAGTTGCGCGAGATCCAAATAAAAAAAGCGAACACCCAAGTGTTCGCTTTTTTTGTTTTTGGTCTCACAAATCGATTTTCATGATGTACAATAGAGGGCATGGCAGATGAAGAACATGCACAACCTCCGCAGCCCTCGTTTCTTATAGAATTTCTCAAGATACTACTCATCATAGTATTATTTCCTTTTATTATTCTTTTTAAAATGTTTAATCATACAAAAAAGAATCCATCCTGGTATCACAAATTTGTGTTTGGTGAACTCAAAATAGGAGGACAGGAGTGGAGTATCAATGGATGGAACATTTCCCGAGGGCTAGTCTTGGGCATAACTTTTTTTGGTTTGATATTGGCATTTGCTGCTGTTACTCCTCATTTTTTTGTTTTTGCTGTAACTTGGATTGTTGGATTGGCGCCTATTTGGCTGCCGCTGACGCTCGCGGTAGTTGCCATGTTCGTATGGGTGCATTATGTTCGAGAGCTGTATATATCGGCACAGGGTTTTATATTGCTCGAAATAAAGATACCACGCGAAATTACAAAATCTCCGCGTGCCATGGAAATGGTCTTGACCTCTTTGTATCATGCAGGAAGCGAGACAACCTACGGTGCTCGTTTTTGGCGCGGCTCTGTGCGTACCTGGTTTTCTCTCGAAATGGTAAGTATCGGAGGAAATATACATTTTTATGTATGGGGTGCTGGGCGATTTAGGTCGTTGATCGAGGCAGCATTTTATGCACAGTTTCCAGAGATAGAAATTCACGAAGTCGAAGACTATGCAAAAAAGTTCGAATATAATTCAGAATATCACCGTCTGTACTATATTGAATACCAGTACAATAGGCCTGACAGTTCCGCACATCATTATAAGGACACCTATCAGCTTAAGAGTTATATCGATTTTGAGCTCGACAAAGATCCCAAAGAGGAATTCAAAGTTGATCCGCTTGCGCAAGTCTTAGAGCTAATGGGCACAACCAAATCCCACGAACAAATGTGGATTCAAATAATGATTCGTGCTGAGGCCGCTGAGGGAGCGCTTATACGTACGGGTCGTAACTGGCCAGCACAGATTGATGAGGAAATAAGACAGATCAAGATTGAATCAATGGTCAACCCAAAATATCCCGACGATAATACCAAAGAATCCTCAACCGCGCGTCTTACAACAGAACAGCAAGATAGAATGAAGCACTTGGAGCGGCATAAATCAAAAACGCATTTCCAAACCTCCATACGCGGAGTGTTTTTTGGCGACGAACGATATGGCCAATTTAACGGTCAGCTTATTTCGAGCTTTCGAGAAATATACCGAGTATTTGATTCGGCTCACCTTAATAAACTGCGTCCAACGAATGGTCTTGATTTTGATTACCCCTGGCAAGATATAGGAGGACGTGTCAAAATAGAGCGAAGCCGTCGTTTCTTCGATGCCTATCAGCGGAGAAGCTCATTTTATCCGCCTTGGGAAATTGATAATCGTATAATGACGACCGAAGCCTTGGCAACGATTTTTCATTTTCCAAGCAGTAGCATTAAGACTCCTGGTATACAACGCATTGCGGCAAAAAAGGCGGAGCCACCAATAAATCTTCCAATGTAAGTATGAAAAAAATATCTGATTATATACGGGGCTTTTTTGAGTGGTTGGATCATGAATATTATTCATTCCAAACCTCCTGGCAGTATCGAATTAATATTCGTACTATTCTTTTTTTGTTGTTTGTTGGAAGTCTCGCAACCTGGGGTTATTTTGTTTTGTTTGTAGCACCTGATCAGTTTCCATCAAAAGTATTAATCACCGTTCCAGCAGGAGCTTCTGCAACCAATATTGGCATTATCCTTGAGGATCAGCATGTCATTCGCTCGGCATTTACATTTCGAGTTATCGAAAAGCTTTTGGGTGCAAGTAACACGCTTCATGCGGGTGACTACATTTTTAAGCAACCAGAGAACGTACTTACTGTTGCGCGAGCAATTGCGATTGGTGCCTATGGATTGGAGCCGCTCCATATTACAATCCCCGAAGGGTACACGGTGCGACAAATGGCAGAAATCTATGCTGCGCAGTTGCCGCGATTCAATAAGGCTTCGTTTCTCACGCAGGCAATGCCTCTCGAAGGATTTCTTTTTCCGGACACGTACTATTTTTTGCCTAACGTAACCGAAACTACCGTTATTGCTGCAATGAGGCAAAACTTTGACGTACAGATACAAAAAATTCAACCTCAAATCGCATCTTCAACTCACACCATCGAAGAGATAACGACCATGGCATCAATTATCGAAAAAGAGGCTGATACCGAACATGACCGCAGAATGGTTTCGGGAGTGTTGTGGAATCGCATTGCAAAAGGCATGCCGCTACAATCTGACATCCCAATTATGTATGTCACCGGCAAATATGATTCGCGGCTCACTCTTGCCGACCTAAGAAACCCGTCACCTTATAACACCTATGTGCACAAAGGCCTTCCAATTGGTCCCGTGAATAATCCTTCGATAGCAAGTATTCTTGCGGCAGCAAACCCAATAAAAAGTGATTTTCTTTTTTACCTGTCCGACAAAAATAACGTGACGTATTATTCAAAAACATACGCGCAACATCTTCAATACAAAGCGCTGTATATCGACAGTCGTAAGTAGTATTAGTATCTGCAAACTTGCATAGAATGAATAAATAGGGGAATGTGTAGCTATGGAAATGCAAAAAGCATATGTAGGCCTCTCGGGCGGCGTAGACAGCGGAGTATCCGCGGCACTTTTGCAAAAGGCTGGGTATGCTGTGACGGGCGTATTCATCAAAATCTGGCAGCCAGAATTTATCGAGTGCACATGGCGCGAAGATAGGCTTGATGCTATGCGTGTCGCGGCGCATCTCGGCATCCCGTTTAAGGAAATAGACTTGTCAGACGAGTACAAACAACAGGTGATCGACACAATGGTTTCATCATATACAAAGGGCATAACTCCAAATCCTGATGTGCTCTGCAATGAAAAAATAAAATTTGGCGAATTTTACGCATGGGCACGCAAGGATGGCGCTGATATTGTAGCAACCGGTCACTACGCGCGACTCAAAAAAGACCAGGACGGATTTCAGCTGTTGCGCGGAATTGATGGCTCCAAAGATCAGTCGTATTTTGTACACCGCATACACAAGAGCGAACTAGAACATATTCAATTTCCCATCGGTGAACTCGAAAAATCAGCCGTGCGCACTCTTGCGCGAAAGTATGCACTTCCTGTTGCAACAAAACCTGATAGTCAGGGGCTATGTTTCGTTGGAGATGTCTCAATGAAGGATTTTCTCAAGCGATATATTACTGTTGAGGAAGGAGCGGTTCTCAATATGGTGGGGGAGACAATAGGAACACACGAGGGCGCAGCGCTCTACACAATAGGGCAGCGACATGGCTTTAAGGTGGAAACTCCTGGAATTGTAGACGCGCAATATATTGTCTCTACTGACACAATACATAACACCATTATTGTGTCTTCGCACAAAGATGATGCTTCAAAATCAAAAATCAGCTTTACCAATCCTTTGTGGATGATTGAGCCCGACTCGTCCCGAGTCTATGATGTTCAAACGCGATATCGTGAGATACCGGTAAAAGCACATATATATCAAGAAGGTGATATGTGGGTCGCAGTGTGCGAGACAGCGCACATTGTGGCACCCGGGCAATCGTTAGTTGTGTATGATGGTGCAGTTTGTCTTGGCGGCGGAATAATTTTGTAGCTGTACTCCACATAGCGCTAAAATTTTGCATCGATTGTATTTTTATGATGTTACAATTGCATCAATGCAGCAGGCAAAAATGTTGATAACAAAAGCCGATGGCGAACGCGAAGCGTTTGATGCGGTAAAGCTGGAACACTCGCTTGCACACGCGGGTGCATCATCAACTACTCGGGCACGAATTGTCTCTCATATCATGCATGAGCTGCATCCCAACATAATGACAGAAGATATCTATCGTCATGCCTTTCAGCTTTTGCAGGAGCATGAAGAAACCCCGATAGCAGCGCGCTACTCAATGAAGCGTGCGGTCTTTGCGCTTGGTCCGTCGGGGTTTCCGTTCGAACGGTTTTTGGCCGAAGTGCTCAAGGCAGAAGGCTGGCATACACAAACCGGCGTCATGATGATGGGTCGCTGTGTGTCGCACGAAGTTGATGTCCTTGCAGAAAAGGCGGGCAAACGTGTTGGAATCGAAGCAAAATTTCATAATGATCCAAGCGGCAAAACCGACGTCAAGGATGCACTGTATGTAAAAGCCCGTTACGACGACCTCAAGGCTGCGCCACAGCAATCGATGCGCGTTGACGAAGGCTGGCTCGTAACCAATACGCGCTTTACACGTAATGCGATTCGGTATGCGCAATGTTCAAACCTGCAGCTAATCGGCTGGAACTATCCCCGTACGCGCGGACTTCTCAGTATGATAGAAGAGGCAAAGGTGCATCCACTAACCTGCCTTACAACGCTTTCCGAGGGTGAAAAGCGTCGACTGCTTGAGCAAAAGATTGTCCTTTGTAAAAGCATCCAGGTTCCTCATTTGCTGCAAGAAAATGGAGTCAAACAGTCAAAAATCCCACAAGTCATCGAAGAGGCCAATCGCCTCTGTGGCATATAGTAATAGTTGCTGTACAATAGTCATATCAATATGCATGGAATAGCTCAATTTACTGACACGACAAGCATCATGTGCATGAAGCTTATTCTCGCAATGGTGTTGGGCGGTGTTATCGGTACCGAGCGCTCCGCTCTTGCTGGGCAACCAGCGGGCACACGCACCTTTAGTTTAGTTTCGATGGGTGCAGCGCTTTTTGTTATCGTCGCCAATTATGTCGATCTCGCCTATGTAGGAATAGAAAGTTTTGATCCTATGCACATAGCTGCTGGCATCGTGACTGGTGTCGGTTTTATTGGAGGTGGAATTATCGTTACACGCGGAGGCACCACGCACGGCATCACAACCGCAGCCGGCTTATGGATTGCTGCTGCAGTGGGAATAGCCGTAGGATTTGGATTATACGCGATTGCTACCTTTGCCTCGATTCTCGCATTGATTGTCTTTACCGGAATGTGGTACATCGAGGAGCACTTCAAACACACTCTTGCTTCACATACACGCACAAAAGATATCTCAGCTCCTGGTCCGCACTCAACAGAAGAATCATAGTCGCTTACGCTATGGACATATTACAAGAAACCGACTTCGAGTTTTATGGCCTCAAGAAAACAGGCAAAGTGCGTGATGTGTATCAACAGCCGCACCAAATTATTCTAGTAACAACAGACAGGCATTCTTCATTTGATAGAATCGTTGCGCATGTGCCATACAAGGGACAAATTTTAAATCAAATCAGCGCATTTTGGTTTGATAAAACGCAGGATATTATTTCAAATCATGTATTAGCAATTCCAGATGCGAACGTCACCGTCGCTAAAAAATGTACACCTATTCCCATCGAGGCAGTCGTGCGCGGCTATATTACCGGGGTCACCGGCACATCACTGTGGACTCATTACTCTGATGGCAAGCGTGATTTTGGAAACTTTATTCTTCCGGAAGGACTTCAAAAAAATCAAAAACTTCAAACGCCAGTATTTACCCCTTCTACCAAAGACGACGCGCACGACGTAACCATGAGCCCAAGCGAAATGATCGAAGGCGGTGTGATTACTGCCGGACTCATGAATCAAATAGAAAATGCATCAATGGCTTTATATGAGCGGGGAGTAGAAATTGCAAAGCAACACGGCCTTATTCTTGTTGATACCAAATATGAATTCGGCCTGAATGAAAACGGGATGCTCACTCTTATTGATGAAATTCATACGCCAGATTCGTCCCGTTACTGGCAGCTCGATTCATACGAGCAACGTTTTGCAGCGCAACAAGAACCCGAAAATTTTGATAAGGAATTCCTGCGCCTGTGGTTTAAGGAAAACTGTGATCCATATGGTGATACAGTGCTGCCAGAAGCTCCTGAGGACCTGGTTCTCGAATTGTCCCATCGGTATATTCATGTATATGAACAATTAACCGAGACCAAGTTCACTCCAGGCAGTGCACCAATACTCGAACGAATTCAGAGAAACCTGGGCGATTACATTCTCTAAGACAAAAAAGAGACTAGTGATATACTAGTCTCTAATGAGTAATTACTACAAACCATCCAGAAAGACAGATTGGAATTATGGCGGTTCCCAATGGAAATTATCACGTTCAAAAATAGACCTTTTTCAACAATGTGCCCGATGTTTTTATCTAGATAATAAACTTGGTACGGCGCGACCGCCAGGATTTCCGTTCAACCTCAACAGTGCAGTCGATGCGCTACTCAAAAAAGAATTCGATATTCACCGAGTTGCGCAGTCAAAGCATCCGATCATGGAACAATATGGTATTGATGTTTTACCGTTTGAACATCCCGAAATTGACATTTGGCGCGAGAATTTTAAAGGCATTCGCCATAATCATGTACCCACTGGTTTTACCGTCTCAGGCGCGGTTGATGATGTATGGGTAAATCCTGCAGGAGAACTGATCGTCGTCGATTACAAATCTACAAGTAAGGATGCAGTCATTGACGCACTCGACGAAGATTGGCACGACGGCTACAAAAGGCAAATGGAAGTGTATCAATGGCTACTTCGCAATAAGGGTTTTAAAGTTTCGAACACTGGATATTTTGTCTATGCAAATGCGTCAAAGGATCGTAAGGCGTTTGATGGCAAGCTAGAATTTGCCGTCACACTTATTGCATACACCGGAGACACATCCTGGATTGAACCGACTCTTCTTAATATTAAGGCATGTCTTGATAGCGAAGAGATACCAAAAGCGGACATCTCATGTGATTACTGTTTGTACCGAGAATTTGCAGGCAAGGCACTGCTTGCGCAACAAAATAAGAGTAAACAGCATGTCGAAGTCAAAAAAGGAGTGGCTACCGATGGAACCTTGGGATTATAAGAGAAAGTGGTAAAGTGTTGAAATGGCAACCAAACGAAAAGGCAAAAAAACGACTCCTGCGCGATCAGTCATACCGTCTCTTAAAAAGGTCCGTACCATCTACGGTGTTTCCGAATACCAGCTTAGTAATGGCCTTAGAATTTTGTTTAGACAGGTAAAAAGTTCTCCAACCGTTGCGGTATGTATTACGTATCACGTTGGATCTCGTAATGAGGTCAAGGGCCATACTGGCGCAACACATATTCTTGAACACCTTTTGTTTAAAGACTCCAAAAACTTTAACAAAAAAAATCACAAAGCAATTACCGATTACCTTGAATGGCTGGGAGCACACATGAACGCTACAACATCACTCGATCGAACCAACTATTATGAATTGCTTCCGCGTGAACGATTGGAAGACGCGCTCGCAATCGAGGCAGACCGCATGCGTGGTGCACTTTTTACTGACAAAGATTTGGCATCAGAAATGGTTGTTGTTCGCAACGAATATGAACGCGGACGAAACAACCCGTACGAAATATTAAATGAGGCGGTTACAGAACACACCTTTAGCGTACATCCGTATCGCATTCCAACAATTGGAACCAAAGAAGACATCGAGAACTCAACGGCAAAGACCTTGCGCGACTTTTATGATACTTACTATTGGCCAAACAATGCGACCTTGGCCATTGTGGGTGATGTAAGCAAATCCGATGTTGAGGCACTCGTGCTCAAATACTTTGGTGCAGTACCACAATCTCCAAATTCGATTCCAACAATGGATACTGTCGAGCCCGAGCAGCTTGAACCGCGCAGCTGTATCGTCAAAAAACCCGTTGGCATTTCGATTGTCGAAATTGCACACAAAACTCCTGCAGCAAGTGACCCTGATTATCCGGCAGTTGCCGCACTGGTCACTATTCTTGCGGGAGGGTTTGCGTCTCGGCTGCAGCAAACTATTGTTGACACAGGTCTTGCCTCTGATATTCATATTGTACTTTTGCCGACGATTGATCCAAGTTCCACTTCGCTCATTGTATCTCTAACTGAAAAGGGCACGCCCGAACAAGTCCTTGGCCTTATTCGTGCCGAGTTAAACGCAGTTGTCGAGATTGGAGTAACGCGTGCAGAATTAAAACGTGCACAGACGCGAATTTTGGGCCAGCTTGCGCATGACCGCGACGGGGCTATGAATGAAGTCTCTGCATTGTCCGAAGCTGTTGCAGCAGGGGATTGGACGCTGGTCTATCGAAGCGAGGATGATGTGAAAGCACTTACCGTACGCGATATTCAGCGCATTGCAAAACAATATTTTATACCTAATAACGAAACCTCGGGGACTCTTGTAAACACATTATGAAATACACTTCCCGCATAAAACGTATGTCATACAAGTGGGGAGGTACACTCCTTACTTCAAAGATGCCGCTCGTGGGCTATGTATCAATCGTTGGAAGTATTGCTGGTGGATCGCAGCTGGCACGATCGTTCGCTTCGCAATCAATGGGCGACACACTCGCAGAACTGCACGCAGCAATGTTGCTTGAAGGTACAAAAAAACACACCAAGCAGGAACTCCAAGTTGCATTAGACACTATAGGAGCATCGCTTTCATTCAGTGCGACAGCAAATCGACTACAATTTGTAGCACGAGTACATACCGATTACCTGGATGCACTCTTTGCACTCATCGCCGAATGTCTCACCGTGTCGACATTTGAAGAGAAAGAATTTGTTACGCTTTGCGGACGTACTGAATCAGACCTTGCACTCGAGAGTCAAGACACACGAGCACAGGCGGCAATTCACTTGTCTCGAACACTCTATTCTCCCGGCCATCCATTGCGCAGTGATTCAACCGATGAAGCACGGCAGGCAATTCAAACGCTCACGCGAGATACACTAGTTCAATATCATACACATGCCATTTCTCGAGAATCATTGATAGTATCCGTTGTAGGTGACGTGCAGATGGTACCTATCTCGACAATCATCGAAAAGCATTGTAGTAAACTCGCCTCAACTGCGATAAAGCCGGCAATATATGAAAAAGCAGTCGATCATCACAAGGAATATATTCAAACTCCGATTATGGACAAGTCGAGTGTCGACTACATGCTTGGTATAACCACAGGAATTACTTCAGATCACGCCGACTATCCTGCACTTGTCTTGGGACTTCAGATTTTGGGAAACAGAAGCGGATTTACCGGGCGCCTTATGAAGGAAATCCGCGAAAAACAGGGATTAACCTACGGAATATATGCATATCCAAGCGGATTTTCTATTGCAGATGGATACATAACAATATGGGCAACCTTTGCACCGCAGCTTTTGGAAAAAGGGCGTGCAGCAATTCATTCGCAAATCAAAAAAATACGTACAAGGGGTATCGACAGCGAGGAGTTTAAAAAGCATCGCGCAATGTTTGTAGCACAATCCATAGTCGCATGTGTTGATTCCATGAGTCTTGCTCGCACAGCTCATGAGATCGTTGTGCAAGGTAAACCTATCGCGTATCTTGATCAATTTCCGCAGCGAATACTCAAACTTACGAAGCGCGAAGTTGAAGCAGCTCTCAAAAAATATTTGCTGCTTGATGCCGCTACAGAGTCGGTGTGTGGATCATTTTCTTTGTAAATAAGGCTGACACAACGACAAAAAAGACTAGCGGTCAAGAGGACATTTGGGGTATACTTTTTCACAGGGGCATATAATCATGCAAAATCAGTGCGAAAAAATTCCCATATATACTTGGGACTCAATATCAAAAATAAGCAAAGTACTCAGTAGTGCGCTCATTGTCGCATCACTATTTTTAATATCATCTACAGGGGTGTCCGCTGACACCTCTAATGCAAGTGTTGGTGTATGGTGGCCGACAGACAGTGCGCACGTCACAGGAGTACAGCCTTTTAAGGTTGTCGCTGACAACATGGCGGTCGATCAGTACGATATGTATTGGCAAGTCGACAACGGTCAGCTCAATCTTCTTCCATCAAACTACGACGGCTATCCTCACAAAGAGTCGAGTGTTGATTTGACCAACTGGACCTGGAAAGGCAAGGGACCATACATGGTAAATTTTGTAGCAAAAAGTAACGGAACAACTTTTGCGCAACGCTCAATTAGTTTGTATAACGACGCGGCCGCTTCTGTGCCTGTGTCTGTTGCTCCTGCACCAGTTCCTACGCCTACTCCAGCACCAATACCAACTCCGGTAATTACAACTCCGACGCCGACTCCTGCACCTACTCCAACACCAGTACCAGCTCCAATAGTTGCGTCGACGCCAGTGCCAACTATTACGACCCCAACGCCAGTTATAAATGTTGCGCCAGCAATTATAGTTCCTGCAGCGCCGGCATCTATCAATGTTTGGTGGCCAACTGACGGTGCACATGTCACAGGAATACAACCGTTCAAGGCAGTTGTTCAAAATATGAATACGGACGCGTACACAATGTATTGGAGTGTCGACGCGGGCGGGCTCGTTCCACTTAATACCACAAGTACATCAGAAGGAACTTATAAAGAATCATTGGTTGACCTTTCTAGTTGGAATTGGAATACATCGGGCCAGTACGTACTTACATTTACCGCAAAAAATTCTTCGGGAAATATTATTGCAACGCAAAAAGTTACCATTCAAGTTGGTACCGTTTCAGCTGCTGTTGCTGCATTACAAACGCCAGTACTTCCAACCGTTATCAACGCAGTTACTGGAAATCTCGCGGGACTCAATTTTTATGTAAATCCGCAATCGGGCGCAGCGTCACAAGCGAGTGCTTGGAAATACAGCCGTCCAAATGACGCTCTTCTTATGAATGTGCTCGCTTCACAGGCAACAGCTACCTGGATTGGTAACTGGAACACAGACGTATACAAAGCGGTGCATGCGGTGACAGATGCTGCACAAAAGAGTAATACCGTGCCCGTATTTGTGGCGTACAACATACCCGGTCGTGACTGTGGTGGCTATTCTGCAGGAGGTATTAATTCCCCTGATGGCTATCGCTCATGGATCGGATCATTTGCTGCTGCTATTGGAAACACCAAGGCAGTTGTGATTCTCGAACCTGACGCTCTTGCAAACATTGGCTGTCTTTCGCCAGCTGATCAAGCGACACGACTTTCTCTTTTGTCGGATGCAGTGAACACCTTTAAAGTGAGCGGACAAACCTCTGTATATATCGATGCCGGCCACTCAGGGTGGATTGATACGAGTGTTATGGCAAGTGAATTACAAAAGGCTAACATTGGCCGCGCTGATGGTTTTTCTCTTAACATTTCCAACTACCAGTCTTCGAGTGATTCGATTTCCTACGGAAACAGTTTGTCGCAAAAAATAAATGGAAAACATTTCGTAGTAGACACGTCAAGAAATGGAAATGGACCTGATGCAGGAAACAACTGGTGTAATCCAAGCGGCCGCGCAATAGGTGCAAAACCTACTACGGCGACAGGAAACGCACTGATTGACGCATTCTTGTGGATCAAGACTCCTGGTGAGTCCGACGGAAACTGTAATGGTGGACCAGGTGCTGGGCAATGGTGGTCTGATGGTGCGCTTGAGTTGGTACGCAACAGCCACTAATTGTAAGAAAATAGAAATGATGACGTCCTCTTAATATTAAAGGGACGTTTAATGCGTGCCTTTTATTAGCATGGACGTGCCATTTGAAATCAAATATGAAAATAACATCCGCACTTCTCATTACGTTTCTTTTTGCGGCCACTACTCTCGTACCATTTTCGACGCACGCCGCAATTTCTAGCTGGCAGCGCGGTGCTTCTATTGTGCCGCAGTCTTCGACAGACTTTGCAAGTGCTACGTTTAAGCAGTCACTGCAGGAACTGCGAAATACCGGTGCAAATTCTGTCGCACTCGTCATTCCGTTTTATCAAACTAATATCTATAGTACCGACGTGGCCGTGGGCTGGAATACTCCAACCGACGCTTCGCTTGCCGCAGGAATAGACTATGCGCATTCAATAGGACTGCAAGTGTCCCTCAAGGTGCATATCGAAACATATGACAATGCATGGCGTGCAAATATAAATCCGTCAGACCGTGATACATGGTTTAACAATTACGGTGCAATGCTTGTGCATACAGCGCAAATTGCACAGGCACATCAAGCTGAATATATGATACTTGGAACAGAGCTCGTCAGCATGGCGTCATCTCAAATGAATTCAACTAATACACAGCATTGGGTTACGATGATCGGTAATGTGCGAAAAGTGTATTCGGGCAAACTTTCATATAGTGCAAACTCCAACGATAACAGTGACAACCAGTTTACGAATGAAAAGAAGTACATCGGATTTTGGTCTTCACTCGATTTTGTGGGACTCTCAACGTATTACTCCTTGAATGCGCCTGATAATTCTGTGCAATCACTTTCAAACGCTTGGAATGCATGGAATGCAAATGATATTAAAGGTTTTGCAGCTCAGGTAGGAAAGCCAATCATATTTACCGAAGTGGGGTATCGCAGCATCGAAGGCTCATATAATAATCCATGGGATTACAATCGTTCTTCGCCCATAAGCATGCAAACACAGGCAAATGCTTACGAAGCACTGTTTAGCTATTGGAATAACTATTCGTACATGCAAGGAGTGTATCTTTGGGATTGGAAATCAAACGCCTCAGCTGGCGGCCCGGGTTCAAATGAATATACTCCGCAGAATAAAACTGCAGAATCTATTATGACTAAATATTTTGGCACGCCTCCTGCTCCTGTTACACCAGCGGGTGATCCATCGTTCTCGGCTAGTGCAACGGCACAAAACGGCACTGTGGGACAGGATATGTCTCTTGGCGTAACCGTTACAGATATTTCTGGAAATCTCTCAAATGGAATAGTTGATATCGAAATATACGATTCCAACAACACCAGAGTTTTCCAAAAGGCAATCGAAAACGTTTCAATTCAGTCGAGTGCATCGTATACAAACACTGTGCACTGGACTCCATCGCAAACCGGACAGTATCGCATAGCAATAGGCGTGTTTGCTGGCGGATGGACCAAAAACTATTACTGGCTCAATTCTGCACAAACATTCTCGGTTACTGCCGGAACAACCTCGACACCTCCACCCACAACAGGAAATGGTCAAACTAACATTTGGTGGCCAAGTGATGGATCACACGTACACGGTACGCAGCCATTTAAGGCAATGCTTTCGGGTTTTACGCTATCACAATACACGATGTACTGGCAGGTAGATGGAGGTGGTTTGGTACTTATGAGCGATAATCAAACTGATTACCCACATAAGGAATTCTTGACTGATCTTACAAACTGGAACTGGAAGGGAAGCGGACCGTACAAAATCACTTTTGTAAGCAAAGACACGAGCGGAAACATAATTGATCAGAAGTCGGTCAATATATATGTTGACTAGGTGGAGCGTTGAAAATTGCCCAAATTTCGGCTATAATTGCCCCCATGTCACTTTCTATCGGTATTGTAGGACTTCCCAACGTCGGTAAATCGACGCTCTTTAATGCGCTTACTCGCAAAGGCGTTCCCGCAGAAAATTATCCATTTTGTACTATCGATCCATCGGTCGGTGTAGTTGCGGTACCGGACATTCGCCTCACACGGCTTTCGGAAATGTCACAGTCAAAAAAGACCACTCCAGCTATTGTTGAATTTGTTGATATTGCAGGCTTGGTGCAAGGAGCATCACAAGGCGAAGGGTTGGGTAATCAATTTTTAAATCATATTCGCGAAGTCGATGCTATCGCCGAAGTCGTGCGTATGTTTGATGACGAAGACGTGCACCATGTTGCCGGAACTGTTGATCCAATCCGCGACATCGAAGTAATCGACCTCGAGCTTGTGCTTGCCGATCTTGATAGTACAACCAAGCGGCTTGAGCGTGTCGAACGAGATGCTCGCAGTGGAGCAGATAAAGCTGCAGTGCTCGAACGAGAGACCATTAAGAAAATTCTTCCCACACTTCAAAACGGAAAAGCAGCGCGCACGGTTGTACTCGACGATGAGGAGTTGCTTTCGATTAAGTCGCTTCACTTACTTACGATGAAGCCAATCCTCTATGTTCTTAACCGTAAAAGCGGCGTTGTGAATGTTGATGCAGAAAGAGGTGCTCGATGGGCGGACCTCCAGCGATTTATTGAAGAGCGAAACGCATCATATGTAATCATCGATGCCGGAGTCGAAAACGAACTTGCAGACGTGCACGAAGACGAGAAGCGAGATTTTCGAAACGAATTGGGAGTGTCCGACGACGGACTTGATGCACTTATCAAAGGTGGATACGCACTTCTGGATCTTATTTCGTATTTTACAACAGGCGAAGATGAGACTCGCGCATGGACTATTCCGCGCAATTCAACCGCTCCTCAGGCGGCTGGTGCAATTCACACAGACTTTATGAACAAATTCATTCGTGCTGATGTAATTCAATGGGATCAACTACTTACGGAAGGGTCGTGGAGCAAGGCTCGCGAAAAAGGATTGGTGCGTAGTGAGGGAAAAGAATATATTTTCCAGGACGGCGATGTGACCGAGTTCAAACACGGTTAGCCATAAAACAGCCAAAATCGGTCCACTTCTTCGTTGCGCTTCAAAAAATATCATTCACCGTATCAAAGATACGTCTCTTTCTATTTTTCTTGCGCGCCTCGAATTGAACACAATTTATGACTATTTTATCAAACAAGAATTAAATGGATTCTAAGAATGATCTGACTTTACGAAAAGCTTGGCCGCGGTGAGAAATTTTATTTTCTTCTTCGGTTGTCATTTCTGACCACGATTGCGTATATCCGTTTGGTACAAATAGGGGACTGTAGGGCATCTTTGGTTGCGGGGAGACGTTTGCAGATTCTCGCATCGTGCCCTCAACGGCTCCTTCAAATGAATACTCTACTCCTTCGGGCGAGACAACTGCCACAAATGTTTTAAATGTTGCACTGCGATCTTGCTGTCCCTCAAGTCGTTTGAGTGCGTAGGCCATCGTGTCTTCTGTCGAAGCGCCTTCACCAGCCCATCGTGCTGCGTATATTCCTGGCTCATTATTGAGAGATGCAATAAATATTCCAGTATCATCTGCCATACACCAGCGGGATTTATCGGAATTGTCGTATGCATAGCGAGCTTTCTTAAATGCATTTTCGCCAAGAGTAGTTCCGTCTTCGATTGCTTCGCCAGAAATACCTACTTCATCAAGGCTAAGTATTTTAATACTCGAATCGGCAAATACCGCCTGAATCTGTTTGATTTTAGTTGGATTGCGAGTGGATAGTATGACCTCCATAACACAGAAATAATAACATATTGGTGTAGTTGCCGATACGAAAGGGTAGGGTACACTTATATGTATGAATAATAACAAAACCACACCAAAGGATTTCTTTCTTTGGGCAGGGGCGATGGTATCACTTTATTGGAGCGTTATAGCATATATTAATTTGTTTTTTGATTACATCGACAAGGTGTATCCAGATCCGTTGAATCCTTATTATTACGTCGACTTTTCTAGTGGATCGGTGCGATTTGAAATGGCCTCGCTTATTGTGCTTGTACCAGTATTTTTTGCACTTATGTACTTTATCCGACAGTCGATTGCTGCCGACGCGTCGCGTGCAGAAATATGGGTTCGTCGCTGGGCGCTGTACCTTACGCTTTTTATTAGTGGTCTTACGATCGTAGGCACACTGGTATATGTCATCAACGACTTTCTCAGTGGTGAGATTGCGCAGGCATTCATTCTCAAGGCTGTCATTATCATTGGCATTGCGAGTATCGGCTTTATGCACTTTTTGGCTGATGTACGTGGCTACTGGAAACAAAATCCAAAATACGCACAACATGTAGCGATTGGAGTGATTGTGCTTGTCGTTGCGACGATTCTCTCGGGCTTTGTCATATTTGGCACACCACAGCAGACTCGTATGTATCGATATGATGATCAAAAGGTAACAAGCCTCCAAAACATTCAGGAACAAATCATTCAATATTGGCAGCGTGAGAACAAGCTGCCAGATCAGCTCAATGTACTCAACGATTCTACAGCCGGATATTCGGTTCCAATGGATCCGCAAACAAACCTACCGTTCGAATACAAGGTGACCGGCAAGAATACGTTTGAATTGTGTGCAGACTTTAACGAACAGTCACAAGGTTCGGGCAATGTCGCATATCCAACAGGTCCATATGGAAATGGAGGAGATTCATGGACGCATGGCCCCGGACATGTGTGCTTTGACCGTACTATCGACCCAAAGCGATACCCAGTACAAGCACCCATTCAAGCCAAGTAACACAATATAGCTTGATCATATTCCACATGATAGAGTGTTCAATATGAGCAAGTACGACCACAACAAAATCGAAAAAAAGTGGCAGGCAAAGTGGGAAAAGTCCAAAATCTGGCAAGCGCCAAAAGTGGCAGGCAAAAAGAAGTTCTATGCCCTTATCGAGTTCCCGTACCCATCTGGTAGCGGACTCCATGTTGGACACGTGCGATCTAACACTGCAATGGATATTATTTCCCACAAGCGTCGTGCCGAAGGGTACGACGTTTTGTATCCAATAGGATGGGACGCCTTTGGACTTCCAACCGAGAACTACGCCATCAAAACTGGTATTCATCCGGCAAAAGTTACAAAACAAAATACCGATACCTTTCGCAAACAACTCAAGCGAATAGGATTTTCGTTTGACTGGTCACGCGAGATCAATACCACTGATCCCGAATACTACAAATGGACGCAGTGGATCTTTTTGCAGATGTACAAAAAAGGTCTTGCATACAAAAGTAAGATGCCTATTAACTGGTGCCCAGTCGATAAGATTGGGCTCGCAAACGAAGAAGTCGTCGACGGATGCTGTGAACGTTGCGGAAGTGTTGTCGAAAAACGTGAGAAAGAGCAATGGATGCTTGCAATTACCAAGTATGCAGAACGTTTGTACAACGATCTCGATGGTGTCGAATATCTGGAAAAAATCAAAACACAGCAGCGCAACTGGATAGGTAAAAGTGAGGGTGCCGAAATAAATTTTGCCGTAACATTTGATAATCAACCCAAGGCACAAGATGGTTCTCTTGCAGTCTTTACCACACGCCCAGACACTTTGTTTGGAGCGACATACCTGGTACTCGCGCCAGATCATTTGTTTGTAACACTTTCACTTACGCACAAGGGACTTTTGAATAATGAAGATGCAGTGCGAGCGTATGCAAAAGCCGCAAAAAACAAACCCGAAATCGAACGTACTGCCGAAGGCAAAGAAAAGACAGGTGTACGCCTTGAAGGCATTTGGGCTATCAACCCAGCGAATAAAGAAAAGATTCCAGTCTATATTGCAGACTATGTACTCGCACACTACGGTACTGGCGCTATTATGGCAGTACCAGCGCACGATCAGCGCGACAATGAGTTTGCAAAAAAGTTTGATTTGCCGATAAGGCAGGTGATCGAACCAACCTACAGTCAGACAACAGAGCCAGGCAAGATTCGGGAGGGTGAACCATTTGATCATCGTGAAGCTATTATTGCAGTCGTAAAACATTGGTCAGAAGACAAATACATTGGTCTTAAGTGGAAACAGGTTGCATGGGGCACTTTTATTACCGGAGGTATCGAGAAGGGACAGACACCAGAGACTGCAGCAAAAGCAGAACTGCTCGAAGAGGTAGGATACAAGAATGCACGCTTTGTAAAAGATTATGGAATTGTACACGGCAAGTTTTATCACGTTCCAAAAAAGACCAATCGCAATTCTCATGCACACATGGTGTATCTTGAGCTTGAAAACGACGAGCGAGTTTCGGTAGATACAAAAGAGGAAGCAATGCACGAGGTCATGTGGCTTACAAAAGCAGAGCTCGCTAAATTCTTGACTGCAGATACGCACCAGTACTTTCTCAAAGTCTTGAGTGGTAACGGGGGAATTTATACTGACTACGGCACACTGTCTAATTCGAGTACTTATAATCGAATGGAAAGTGCCGAAGCAATGAAAAAGATTGTTGATGAGGTGGGAGGCAAGATGATAACAACGTTCAAACTTCGTGATTGGGTTTTCTCTCGTCAGCGATACTGGGGCGAACCAATTCCAATGATCCGCTGTGAATACTGTGGCCTTAAGAATCCAGAGACACTTGGATGGATTCCTGTGCCAGAAAAGGATTTGCCGGTCAAACTTCCCAACGTCAAAAAGTACGAACCAACAGACGACGGAGAATCTCCGCTTTCGACTATGGAAAAGTGGCTGCGGGTAAAATGTCCTCAGTGCAAAAACTGGGCACGCCGCGAGACTGACACGATGCCAAACTGGGCAGGTTCATCATGGTACTTTTTGCGATATGTTGATCCAAAGAACAAAAAAGCTCTTGCCGACAAAACACTTTTAAAGAAATGGACTCCAGTTGACTGGTACAACGGAGGTATGGAGCACACAACACTCCACTTGCTGTACAGCCGCTTTTGGCACAAATTCCTCTACGATCTTAAACTAGTACCCACAAGCGAGCCTTATATAAAACGGACGAGCCATGGGCTTATTTTGGCCGAAGGAGGGGCAAAGATGAGTAAGTCAAAAGGCAATGCGCTGAGCCCTGACGAAATAATAAAAGCAGTTGGCGCTGATACGCTGCGAGTCTATGAAATGTTTATGGGTCCATTTGGCGAATCGATTGCCTGGAACACCAACAACATGGTGGGCGTAAAACGCTTTCTCGATCGTATTTGGCGACTGCAGGATATTGTACAAAAGAAAGAAGTAGCAGATGTTAACCACGCATTGCATGTGTGTATTCAAAAGGTGGGTGGGGATATAGAGGAAATGAAGTTTAATACCGCAGTTTCCGCAATGATGGTTTTTGTAAACGAGGTAGAAAAAAAGGGGGTAGGGGAGAAGCAATTGGCAACATTCCTACGAATATTGGCACCGTTTGCTCCGCATATAACTGAGGAGATGTGGAGTGTGCTTGGTAACAAAAAGTCGATACACCTCGAAAAGTGGCCAAAGGCCGATAAGAAATTTTTGGCAGTGTCCGAAGTAACTATTATGGTATCTATCAACGGGAAAATGCGCGAGCAGTTCCGCGCAGCCACCGACACCGATAATGAAACTCTTGAAAAGATCGCTCGCACCATCGCCTCCGACCGCCTTAAAGATCAAAACATCATCCGCGTGATCGTAGTACCTAATAAGTTGGTGAATTTTGTAATTAAATAAGTATGACTACATCGAAGTTGCAATTGATAAATTGCCAACATTGTCATCAAAAAACTTCGCAAACAGTAATTTTCCATGTTCAAGGTAAAAGTGAAATAGTAGAATTTCATCCGGGGGATGATAGAGAAGTTGAAACTTATTTATTTTTGGCACAATGTAAAAATTGTTCTGAGTTTTCGCTTTATTCTGATTGGGGTGAAAGTGCAGACTTGGGGGATTTGAACGAAGCTTTTTTACTTTACCCAAGTTCCAAGAAATATGACGGCAGTGTCCCTCTTGTTATAATAGAAAATTATACGGAGGCTAAACGTGTATTTAGAATATCCCCAATTGCTTTCGCCGTATTAATACGTCGCTGTCTGGAATATATTTGTAAAGATCAGCATGCAGTTGGAAAAAATCTCGTTAATCAGCTAAATGATCTGGTAAAGAAGGAAATTATCCCCCCAACTTTGTCAAAGATGACTACTGCTTTAAGATTTTTTGGTAACGTCGGGGCGCACGCAACTGACACAAAAGTAGGTTTTGAAGACGCAAGAATAATAGATGATTTTTTTACTACGATTCTTGAATACGTATATGTAGCTCCCTCCAAACTTAAGGCGGTACAAGCAGTGATCGATAGTAAGAAAAAGAACGACGTATAATCTAATTTATAGTTGAAGTCCTTTGGATCTTGCGTGTGCCAAGGCTCTTTGGGCCTCGTCTATTTGCTCGTCTTGCTCATAGAGTTTATCAATAACGACTGGCAAAACTTTTAGAGCTATGTCTATCTGATCTGATGTATAAATATCGCCACCCGGCTTAGTGCCATTGTCACCGAGGAATTTTATTTGCTTCAACAGTTCTTTGTAGACCTCCTCTTTCAAGGGTAAGTTTGATATTTTTTCTTTGTAATCAATCCCGCCTACCCCTAAATCGTCGCAGATTGCATATACTGTTTTTCTTAAGCATGCTGCTACACCTGTCATCGCACCAATTGAGCGACAACGTTCCGCTTCATGAAAATATTTACGAATGTTTTCCGGAACTTTCTTGGCCTTAAAGGATGTTTTTGATGCGGGATAACTAGCAATTAATTCGAGATCTGGTGCAGCCTGTATAAATCTCTTAGTAGCATCATCAAATATTTTTGGATTTTCATTTCCTATATAAATATCATGGAAAAGGCGACTACAAAAATGGCAGCGCCTCGTGTGAAGATTAACTCGCTTGAGCAGATGTCTTTCATTATCCGACGGGTAATCGTCCTGATTCCATAGCCATCCACGAAAAAAATCTTGCCAATTCTGGTTATAGTCTTTTTGACAATCTGGATAGGGGCACTTCATATGCGCAATGATAGTCTTCACTATAAAATATAGCAAGCGAATATATTTGAGGCATTCAATTTTATTTAGATTCTGTACACCTTAACGCCACTCTTTGCGTCATCGAGGGAGTAGCCGAGGGAGGTGAGGGTTGCGCGGAGTTCGTCGGATTTGGACCAATTTTTGTTTGTGCGAGCTTCTTCGCGCTCTTGTACAAGTGCCCGGATATTTTCTGGAAGTTCACTCATTGGAATCTCTGTCCGTATTTCAGCTTGTGCAAGTGTGCGCAGCTGCTCGTCTGGCTCGGTAATAGTAAGACCAAGTACCATGTCAACGGTGCGAAGTGCCGCGAGCTTTTCTGGTGTGCTGTAGTCATCACTCTTGAGCATTGCCCATACGGTAGCAAGAGCACCTGGCGTATCCAAGTCGTCGTTAACACGATGATCAAATTCGTTCTGCCACTTGACCGGGGCGTCTACTGCATTAAGATCGGCATGTTCTAGGTAAAACGCCGTAAGCTTCACGAGTGCCGACTGCGAAGCGGCAAGTGCATCCCACGAAAAGTTAGCATTCGTTCGGTAATGCGCACCCAGACACAAGTATCTAAAAGCGATGGGGTGAAAGCCACGCTCAATTATTTCTGAAAGATACACAACATTACCATCTGACTTTGCAATTTTCCCGCCGTCGATCTGCAGGTGTGCACGATGCATCCAAAAACGTGAGAATGGCTTTTTGCCTGTCGCTGCTTCGGACTGTGCAATTTCGTTATTGTGATGAATCGGAATGTGTTCTATTCCACCCGTGTGAATGTCTATTTGCTCACCTAATACTGCACGCGCCATTGCAGAACATTCGATATGCCAGCCAGGAAAGCCTTTACCCCATGGTGACTCCCATCCAATGCTCGCATCAGACTTCCAAAGTAAAAAGTCGGTTGGGTGTCGCTTCTCACTACTCATTGCAACACGAGCACCAGCCTTAAGACCTTCTAAATCGATGCCACCCAATATGCCGTAATCAGGGAATCGCAATGTATCGTAATAGACACCGTCCGCGCACTGGTACGCATATCCTTTTTCGATAAGGGTTTGAATCATCGCAATTTGCGCTGGCACATAGGCGCTTGCTCGAGGAAATTCTATTTTGGAAACATCGATGTTGAGCGTCGTTAAATCACCCAAGAACACCTGAGTGTATTTCTCGGCCAAGAGGGCCATATTTTCCATCGTAATGGCCATATTTTCGCGTTTTAAGCCCTTTGTCATGCGATCTTCGCCAATATCTGCATCGCCCTGATTATCGCCGGAAAGGTGCCCAAAATCGGTGATATTGATGACCTGTTTTACCTCATGCCCATGATATTGCAAAACGCGACGAAGTACGTCGGTAAATACAAACATCGAGAGATTGCCGATGTGCTGTTCGCCATAAACGGTAGGGCCACAGTTGTACATGCGCACATAGCGCGCGATAGGAGGAAGTTTAAAAATCTGATTCTCGTTGCCGAGCGTATTATGAAGGTAGAGGTCCGAGCGGCTTTGCGCGCTCGAAGACTTACGAAGTGAACTGAAAATCATATCTCATTATAACCACTTTTTAACTTTAAAGAAGACGAACATGAAGCAGGCGACAACTAAGAGAATTCCCAGAACATACCAAAAATCGTATTGATGATGCAAAAGAGGGTTGTATTCTGAATCAATATTTACGACATCAACGATAAGAGTAAGAGGGAAGGTGACGAACGCAAGAATCGTAAAGATACGCATGGTCTCGTTTTGTTTGGTGGTGAGCATCGAGTTGTTGGTCTCGCGAAGTTCGTGCAAGCTTTCTGTCTCGCGCACAATATGGTTGTGTACACGATAGTACTCGTTGGTAAGTGTCTTTAACGGCAACATAAATTCCTGGCCAAAAAGTTGCGGCGCAAATAGTTCAAAAGACTGCAGCGTGTCGCGGTGTGGCTCGATGGTGTGTCGCAAGTTAAGAAGGTCGCGAGAACTGCGAGAAATTGCAGACACCATTTCGACATGATGGTTCGAAAAGATATGGTCTTCGATATCATGAAGGTTTTGTCGGACCACTTGTACCTCGTGCTCGACCGCCTTGTAGAGCTTTTTTATCATCGATAGCATAATCATACCGGCGTGTTCAGAGCCTTGATGATCATTGAGTAACGCTTGAGTATCAAAAAGTTTAGAAAACTTGTGCAGTGGATCGATGAGATCGTAATGAGTGGTGATCAAAAAGTTTTTGCCAACAATAAAGTCCATTTCTTGTTCGCGGGTTTTGTGCGAGTGTCGGAGTGCAGGGAAGTGCAGTACCAGGTACGCGTACTCACCATAATATTCGGCACGCGCTTTGACCGATGGCACCAAAAGTTCTTCGGCAACAGAAGGGTGAATATCAAACTCCTCGATAATGCGCTCAACATCACTTCGCGCAGGTGACTCGAGGTCAACCCAAATGATATTTCCATACTCATGTCGCGAATACATGTGGCCAGTATATCATGCTGTGATAGACTGTTTTGACTATGATAAACAAAAGTGTACAAAGATATTTCCTTGGGCCCATTATTGTCTCGGTTGTGGTGCTTGCGCTTGTTGGATTCTTTGTAGGTTCTGCGGCATTTATAACAGCTGCACTTTTGGCGCTCCTCGAAGTTACACTTTCATTTGATAATGCGATTGTTAATGCAAAGGTTTTGGAGGCCATGTCACCGCAATGGCAAAAGAGATTTCTCACCTGGGGAATATTGTTTGCGGTAGTGGGAACACGCCTCATATTACCAATTCTTGTCGTAAGTATTATTGCAGGAATTTCGCCAATTCTTATTTCGCAGCTCGTTGTATATAACCCAGAAATGTACGCACAGCTTCTTGGTAATACGCATCACGCTATCAACGCCTTTGGTACTGGCTTTCTCGCGATGCTTGCGCTCAAATACTTTTTTAACGTGAACAAGCGTGATCACTGGATTGGTGCATTTGAGGCAAAGCTTTCAAAACTTGGTTCTATCGAGGAGATTGAAATTGGTTTGGTATTGATCTTGCTGCTTGTTGTTTCGTTTGCAAGTGGCGGCGAAGGTGCAACCATCCTTTCGGCAGGAATCGTAGGATTGTTATTGTTTATCATCATGGAGGGTGTCATTCACACGATTAGCACTAATTCGTTGCATGCGGTGCAGACAGGACTTGCAGGATTTATCTATCTAAATGTTCTTGATTCTGCATTTTCACTCGATGGTGTTATTGGTGCATTTGCTATCAGTAGTAACGTACTTGTGATTGCAGTCGGATTGGGAATCGGTGCGTACTTTGTACGCGTACTCACTATGTATATGGTGCAAGAAAAGACAATCAACAGCATTAAATATCTCGAACATGGGGCACATTGGGCGATACTTGGTCTTGCCTTGTGTATGGCAGCGTCACTCGTCTTTCACGTACCCGAAGTACTGATCGCACTCATCGGACTTTGTATTATTGGTGCGTCATTTGTGACGTCACTGCGATAATTTTTGTAAACAAGCTAATTTGCACTTATAAGTGAGCATGAGATAATGCATCTATGAGCGATACCTCAACACCTGTTCGTATCAAAAAAATCAAGACGTATTCATATCATACGACCATAGCCTCGATCGGGATTGCACTTATCATTGGCTTTGGAGGCGGTATGTTTGCGACATCACACGCCGTTGGTCAGACGATTTCTATTATGAATTCGTCACAACCCGATAATGTCGATTTTGTCCCGGTTTGGAAAGTCTGGAATATTATCAACGACAATTTCGTTCCGGCGGCAGTTGCTTCGTCCACTCCTATTGCAACTACAACTGCTGGGCTCAATCAACAAAAAGTCTGGGGCATGGCAGCTGGGCTCGCGGCATCACTCAATGATCCGTACACGTTCTTTATGCCGCCACAAGAAAACAAAGACTTTAGTAGTCAGCTGAGTGGAAGCTTTGAGGGTATTGGAGCGCAGATAGATATCAAAGATAGTAATCTCGTTGTTGTCTCGCCGCTTAAGGGAACACCATCGGAAAAAGCGGGAATCAAGGCTGCTGATATTATTCTCAAAATTAATGGTGACAGCACCGTGGGAATGGACACCGACACAGCGGTTAACAAAATTCGTGGTCCAAAGGGAACTATCGTAACGCTTACCATCATGCGAGAAGGATTTGCTGCGCCAAAGGATATCCCAGTTACTCGTGACACTATCAATGTACCAATTGTAACAACAACCAAGCGCGACGATGGCGTGTTTGTAATCGCAGTCTCAAGCTTTACTTCAAACGCACCAGACTTATTCCGTGATGCACTCAAAGATTTTGCTGCGAGCGGCGACACCAAACTGGTGCTCGACATGCGTGGTAACCCTGGAGGATACCTGGACGCTGCAGTAAGTATGGCAAGTTGGTTTTTGCCACAAGGAGACATTGTCGTGACCGAGGATTATGCAGGTCACCGAGACAACATTGTGCACCGATCGCTTGGATACAATATCTTTAATTCAAATCTCAAGATGGTGATTCTTGTCGACAAGGGATCTGCTTCTGCTTCTGAAATATTTGCTGACGCACTTCGATACTACAAAATGGGAACACTTGTGGGAACGAATACGTTTGGTAAGGGCGTCGTGCAAGAACTTTTCCCGGTAACCGAAGACACTTCGGTCAAGGTGACTGTTGCTCGATGGCTTGGCCCAGACGGCATACAGATTCCTCACGACGGTCTCATTCCTGACGTGGTATCAACTACTAGTGAGACACTAATAAAGGCAAAGAAAGACGTGCAAATGGAAAAGGCTGTGCAGGTGCTGAACGCAATGAAATAACAATTATATGCGAGTCATTTTTCTAAAAGATGTCAAAGGCGTCGCAGTTCGCGGTGTTATCAAAGAAGTAGCCGACGGCTATGCGCTCAATTCGCTCATTCCGCGAGGCCTTGCCGAGCAGGCAAGTAATTCGAAGGTGGCTCAGGTACAAGCAGAAATAGATAGTAAACAAGAGGCAAATGCTGCGCGCAGCGCATTATTTGGTACGCATGCAAAGACATTGGCAGGGAAGAGTGTACGCATTATTGCAAAGGCAAACGAAGTAGGGAAGCTCTACAAAAACATTACCGCCGAAGAGGTCGTGCAAGCCATCAAGGAGCAGCTTTCAATACCAGTTGATACTAAAGCGGTGCATTTTGATCAGCCAGTCAAAGCGACGGGAATAACTCCAATAACTATCACGCTTGGAACTCATAAAGCGACACTGAACATAGAGGTGGTTGCAAAGTAATTCTAAACACGTGTTATTATTATAATATTATTCATATAAACTCTCGGATATGTCAAAAGGGATGACTCATAAAAAGGAAACGAAGAAGCCAAAAAAGGATAAGAAGAAGTAGTTTGAAAATCGCTCCAAAAGGGGGCGATTTTTGTTTTGACTCTTTAATCGATGCAATTTTAAAAACAAGCGATATTTTCTTGCTAGAAAATTAGCCCTCTCAGGCCGCCGCCTTCCGAGAGGTTTTTAAAATCACATCTCATACGAGTCGTAATGCAAAACAAAAATCGCCGGGAAGTCGGCGATTTTGCACATACCTTTCAAAGAAGGAATGATAAGGGGACTAGGCAGGAACGATGTCGAGGATGCGGCGCATGACAGTCTGACCGTCAAAGTTTGTCTTTCGAGCGTTTCGGAATTTTACAATTCCAGCCTTAAGAGCAAAGAGTGTGTGATCCTTTCCAAGTCCGACATTCTTGCCGACCATGATTTTGGTACCACGCTGACGAACGATGATTTCACCGATTCCAACAGTCTGACCATCGGCGCGCTTAACACCGAGATATTTAGGATTTGAATCTTTTAGGTTTTTGGCTGAACCACCAGCTTTAGTATGTGCCATATATTTCGATTTCTTGCCGTATAATTACGATATGAGGATTATACGGGGTTTATGGTTAAAAATCAAGTACCAGGGAGAAACCAGCCTTAGAGACTGGGGAATGCCGCTGGTTATACTCTTGGTTTCGCTCTCATCCTTTGGTTTGGGAAGACTTTCTGCCTTGGACGATATGTCTCCAAATATTCAAATAATGCAGGCAAATAAGGCTATTAAGGCGCAAGCTATGTATCCAGGCGGGCTTATTATCGGCTCTGTTGCAACCCTGGTTTATTACGCGCCCTGGTGCAAGGGGATAGAGCGAATAGGGAATACAGATATACGCTGGTTTAGCGACGAGCCGGAGGCCTTAAAAGCCGGATACAGTCCTGCAAAAGGCTGTATTGGCCTCGGTAATTAAGTATAAAAAAATCCCGCCGTGTATTTACGGCGGGATCAAAGGGCAAATAAATGTTGCGTCACACCGTAGCAAGTGCAGTCGGTACGAAATATTTCCGGTAGTCTTCAGGAGATATATCGTAGTTAAATCCGACCGGCAGATCCTGCATTCTGAATCTGGTGTCGTCGAACCGATGGCCTAAAGGAAAATCGATGAAACCGACCATCGAGTAACGCCCGCCGTGAAGCGTGTCATCGAGCGATATTACCCGATGACAAAGCGCCTTGAGCTCGTTGCGGAGAAATTGCAAACCCGCGCTTGGAAATAATATCGATTCCTTGTGGTTTATCGGCCAATCGTGCCAGGCGCGATCGCGTCCCAAGTATTGACCACCCGGATGACTCTCGTACATGTGAATGGTAAATCCGCCTCGATCGGTATGTGGTTTTGCAAGAACAGGTTCACCGACTCCATAATAATGCACAAAGCGAATTGTCCAGGTATCCTTGGAGCCGAGCACTCGAGCAGCAAGTCTAGGAATCTTATATTGCTCCTCGACGTTGATGGCGAATTCCTTCACGACTGGAAACAATCCTTCGAGCAGCTCGTAAAGCGCAAGAATGAAAGATATCGAGCTTTGATCGTGAACGTATCGGGCCTTTTGCATGAGCTCTTTGATATGTTCACCGGTGACATGGAATATTTCCTTTTTGTCGGCGGTTGGCCCCGAATCATTCCGATGCATATACCCGAAGTCGTTGATCCTGTCTCCGCCAGAGATCTTGCGCTTTTCCTTTTCATCGAGCGCACAGAAAGCTCTCCATGCGTCTATTGCTATTGCAACGTCCCACCGCAGGCTTTTCGGATAATTGAACCGAACGAAACCCTCTGTTTTAAGAGAATCAATGTTCATTTCTACCTCCTGTTTAGACTTAACAGATTTCTATATTTTGCCTGCAGCAATACTAGCAAATCAGCTCTGTAAGTACAGAGGAGCATATGCTATAGTATCCGCATGTTAGTTATCGACGTAGAGGCATCGGGGACTGAGCTATGGAAGCACTCCATTGTAAGTATTGGAGCGCTCGATTTATCTAATCCGACAAATCGTTTTTATGCAGAATGCCGCGTATGGGATGGTGCACATATTATGGACGAGGCACTTGCTGTAAATGGTTTTAAACGTTCAGAAATTCTTGATCCTAGTAAGCCAACCGAGGCCGAAATTGTCCACGAATTTTTGCAGTGGAGTGAAAATTTGGTAGACCGCACTCTTGCTGGCCAGAACGTATCTTTTGATCGAGACTTTGTAAAGCATGCGCTTGAGCGTTCAGGTCATAGTGAATATCCATTTGCTTATAGAACAATCGACACGCACACCTTGTGCTACATGCATATGATCAACAAGGGAATACAGCCTCCGTTTGATAAAAAGCACAAGCGTTCGGCACTTAATCTTGATGCTGTTATGAACTACTGCGGTATACCAGATGAACCAGAGCCGCACAATGCGCTTACAGGTGCGCTTTCTCATGCCGAAGTTATATCTCGACTTTTGTACGACAGAAAATTATTGCCAGAATTTGAACATTATGCCATTCCCTGGAAATCCTAAGCGAGACCACAAAAAAGCTGGCAGGGCAGGGGACACAGGCTCTTCCCCACGCAAGCCTGTAAAAGATACAGACAAGAGTACTTCATGGGGACCGGTTGCTGGGTGGTATCAGGAGCATTTGCAAGGTGAGGACACCTACCATGCACAGGTAATTACACCCAATCTTGCGCGAATTGTCGCGGCACAAACTGGATTGCATATACTCGACATTGGCTGTGGGGAAGGGTTTTTTACACGCCTCTTTAATGAACAGGGTGCAGATGTAGTAGGAGCGGACATTGCAAAAGAACTCATATCAATTGCGCAAAAGAAATCACCAGATATTGAATATCATTGTGCGGCGGCCGACAGCCTAGACTTTGCAGATTCAGGTACCTTTGATGTGCTCACGTGCGTACTCGCACTTCAAAACATAGAACGTATGGATATGGTTTTTAAAGAAGCATTTCGGGTTCTTAGACCAGGCGGCCGGTTTGTGTTTGTGATCAACCATCCTGCTTTCAGAATTCCAAAGTCTTCTTCGTGGGGCTGGGATTCCAATACGCAAACGCAATATCGAAGACTTGATACCTATTTGTCTTCATCAAAAGAGAAGATCGACATGACACCAGGCAAGCAGACTGGAAAGTCATATACGTATTCCTTTCATCGATCACTGCAGGATTATGTAAAGGCACTTTCTAATTCAAATTTTTCTGTCACTCGACTTGAGGAGTGGATTTCTCATCGGAGTAGTGAAAAGGGTCCGCGAGCAAAAGCGGAAGATATCGCACGTAAAGAATTTCCTTTGTTCCTTTGCATTGAAGCTGTAAAGAAAGCGTAGTCTTGAGCGCTTAATGATGTGAGTGACCCAAAAAATTAACCCGCTTCTGTGATGATAGCGGGTTAAGTTCAGGAAATTCTTGGCGCACTATTTTCTTATGTAATACGGTGCAAAGGATCGTTGAGCCGGCGCCAGATAACGCGGAGCCTCTTTTTGATACTGCGTAGCCTCTTCTTGATGCGGAGGCTTTCCCACGCACGATAGAGTATGGCGAGTACAAGCACGGCTCCAAACAGCCAACGCAATTCGGGGAACCTGGAAAGCAACTGCCCTAACAATGCGCCACTTGCAAGGGATACCCCGACAACCACGACGAAGGTAAAGATGGCAGCAAGAAAGTTCAGAACAATCTTGTAACACAGCTCCCACCAGCTCATTGTCGTCGGCCGCGGTTTTGGCACCATTGCAGAGCCAAAAAGAGCGTCGCGAATGTAGCTCATTAGGTAGGCAAGCTTATGAAGCAGACCATTTGGTGTCAAATATACGAGTCCCATGAGATCCTCCTCCCTCTGAGATCAATCCCATAAAAACTATAGCACCACTTTAATTAACAACAAGGTCAATCAATGTGGGGGGAGCGAGCGTCTTAAAATTCAAAACGTAAGAAAAATATCTGAATCCAAAACGAGATAAAATATATAAAGATCTCTAATCAAAAGTTTTTAGAAAGCAATAACAATATAGGGTAGGGGGATAAGCAAGACTGCATAGACCAAGACTGGGAGCGTGAAGCTTCTCTCGAGGTTCCATGTCGCACAATATATCTTTTGCGACATACAACCTAGAACATTTAATACTGTAGCGCATGGCTGAGTCCACACGGCAAAGCTGCGTGTAGAGTCATTGAATCAATCCAATTGGTTTGTCTCCCAAGTAAGTATATGTAAATACAAAAGCCGATGTTTCCATCGGCTTTTGTATTTTTGATTGCGTCAGCCCAATTATTTATTGTCCTGCTGGAGCTGGTGGATTTCCTGCTGCAGGAGTCGGATTAGGTACGTTGACCTGAATCACAGGAGCAGCTGCAGGCGCTGCAGGACGACGGTAATGTACCCATGCGTATGCCCCACCGGCAATTACGATTAGAAGTACGATTACCAATACCATCCATCCGCTCGAATCATCATTGGAAGCGACAACTACGGGACGTTGTGGTTCTGCGTTGTTTATTATGTCTACCATAAGTGTTTGCGAGTTAGGTTATTACAAGTATTACTTAATTGGGTTCTCTCCACGAATGAGTCGAATCAAAATCATGACAATTGCAACGACGAGCAATATGTGAATAAACCCTCCAATCGTGTACGAAGTAACTAGGCCCAACAACCATAGGATCAACAAGATCACAGCAATTGTATACAACATATTTTTTATTTATTAATTTGGTAATCTATAAGTATAGCAAGGTGTATTTTGTGCGCCACTAGTTTATCACCAGGGTGTGGCGAATACTGTCAAATTGTGCACGCAACGACTTTTCATCAAACTCCTTTACAGTACCTGCCGGATAGTTGCCGATAACTCCATAATGGATAAAATAACGGACAGCCAAACAAGGTTGAGTTCCCGAAAGTGCGTAGACAATTTCCTCATATCGATTCCCTGCTCCGGCACCAGTCGACGACGCGACAGAATATGTTGTGCCACCTTCTGTAACTGTTTGTGATTTTATAGTGTCGGTACTCAGGAATTGTCCTGCTATGCAGCTTGTAGCTTGCGGCATTGTTTCCACACTTATATAACTGTCTGAAGACAAGTTAGTACCAGCTGCAAGATTTGTTGGAATGGTAAATTTTGTTCCAGCGATATCATTGCCCGGACCAAGTTCTTGGTATTGATAACCTTCGACTACCATATAGCCTCCAAGATCAGTGCTTGAAGTCGCAATACTCGGCAAGGTCAGCGAGTAACCAGACTGTGTATTTGTATATACATTTGATGCTACAGGCTGTTGAGTCGTCGTGGTACTTACAGTCGTTGTCGCTGTCGAAGTTGTTCCCATTTTGTAATACATAAAGTACCAATCAGCGAAAAGTGCGAGAATTATGACGAGCAGAACAAGTAAGAATTTTTTCATAGATGATTACATTTTGTGATAACAAGTGTATTGGATAAGTTTCAAAAGCCTATCCAATATCGTGAATAAATAGAACCTCCCCTTCCCTGCCAGTCGTTATTTAATATGGCCTATTGAGTTATAGTGGCGGAGCTAGTTGCTTTGACGTTTAAACTCCTTATTTCTTTCACAATTTTCTTTGCGGTTGTTCGTGCAGCGTCCAAATCTTGGCTAGATACCTTAACATCTGCTCGTGCTGCCTTAATTGCCGCTGTATTAACCTCTAGCGTCGTTTTATTGCCAAAATCAGGCATAAGAGCTGCAACCCCAGTTTGGGCAGCAAGGGCATGCATCTTAGCGTCAGCAATTTTTGCATCAAAATCAACAAGCAATGCTTGCATGTCTGTCACATTTTTACCAACTGTCTGGGCTCCGGTAATACGTGCCTGAAACTGGGTACTCAAGGTGGTCATCATGCCTGCAATCACCGCTATTCTATCCGTAGATGCAAGAATATAACCCTGCGGTATAACGAGTGCGTATATTCGATATGAACCAGTTATCGTTTTTTCGTCTGTCAAAGCCACTGATGCGTCTGTATCAGCATCAATTTTGCTTTTGAGCGCTGATAGACCATTTGTATTTGCTAGAACGCTATTAGCAACTGCCGTTTTTGCAGAAACAGAAACATTTTTGAGGGATTCAATCCGTACCGAAAGCGCGTTCAGTGCAGCAATACGTGCAGCTATCTCTGTATTACTTCGAGTAATAATGTCATTTAGCTTTGTTGCAATGCGAACCTCTGCTTTTATACCAATCGTACTTGATGCGGAAACTGCAGCCTTTGTTCCAACCGATAATGCGCCTGCAGGCAGCACAATAAGAGTAATGACAAGCACGAGCGAAAGAGATAATGATGAGGCAACGAGCAAAGTATTTTTAAAGTTCATAGTGATATCAGAGTTATTATTTTAATTATTGAGCTGGATTACTCATTGCTTTGTCAGTACTTGCGTTATCAGAACCCAATCCACTCATTTGTGCATCAATTGAAGTCATTGTTTGATCAATGCCTGCGTCAGAATTGTCTGTATTTTGCACCGTGCTGCTTATACTGGTGTTCACTGCAGCACCATTTGGCTGGCCAGTCATTTCCTGGCTTGATGTGGCGGTAATTGTTGATGACGCAGGCGGAAGTGGTTTGTTAAAGAACCACCAGATGGTCAACCCCGCAACTACGAGCACAACGATAATACCAAGAACTGTTTTTGAAGACATAGAATAAGTTACGTGTTATTTGTTATAAGTAGAGAAATCCAATGCAAAGGTGCAGCTAGTTATATGACTATTTCCTGCACACTCACCCCTTTATAGTAACAGTAGAGGAGCAAAGAACAAGGCACTATTCACAATAGCTAACTTGCTCTTTTGCCGTGTAAAAGCAGGTCGAGTGCATTTTGTAATGAGCCCGCACGCGTTATTTCGCCACCATTTACAAAAAATATGTCATCTGCATTTTCAATCGTATTGAGTCGATGCGCAATGATTACTTTAGTAGTTGTTTTTGGAAGTTTTTCAAGAATATTTTCAAGTAACTCTTCTGTTACAGTATCAATGTTTGCCGTTGCTTCGTCGAGAATCAATAGCTCTGGTTCTCGCAATATGGCTCGAATAAATGCGATCAATTGTTTTTGACCAAGACTGATCATGTCGCCGCTCGAAGATATTGGAGTACTCAAACCTTCTTCAAAACGAGCAAGCAATCCCGTCAGATCTTTTTCTTTGAGCACCTCCAATAACTGTTCGTTGGAATAATCATGATATCGAGTATTACCATAAATTATATTTTCTCGAACAGTTCCGGTAAAAAGAAACGGTTCTTGAAGAATAAAACCAATATATTTTCCTCGCTCCTCGGCCGAATAGCCTCTGATATCCCGGCCATTAAGTAGGATTGTGCCTTCAGTTGGATCATACAAACGGGCCATTAATGAAGCGGTAGTGGTCTTTCCCCCGCCCGTAGGGCCGACAAGCGCATAGACTTTACCAGGCAAAAGCTCAAAGGAGATATCTGAAATGATGTTTCCGCTATCAGGGTATTTGAAAGAGACATTATTAAATGCAAGAAGCGGAGCCGACGGGACTACAGGTTGTGTGTTTGGTAACGTGATCATATCTGATTTTAGTGCCAAGACCTCTGAGATGCGCTCAAGACCAGCAAGCGCAAGCTGTAACGACGACCATACGGTCGCAAGCTGTCGCAAAGGGTTATAAAAACTGTTTACATAGAGAAGAAATCCAATCAATAAGCCTACCGTAAACATACCTGTTGAAATCAGGTATATTCCGTATGCCAAGACTATTAATTGTCCAAAGTTATATGCGAGACCGTATAGTGGAGTAAATATATTGCTTGCAATTCCGGCAGTGACCGACGCTTTAAAATTCTTTTGATTGGCCTCATCAAACTTGTTGCGAAAATAATCAAGCCGGTTAAACGCAACTATAACCTTAAAATTATTAATACTTTCCTGAATTTCTCCACTCATTCCTCCAAGAGCCTGCAAGCTCTTAAAGCTGACACGGTTGACCCAGGGAGAAATAATTTGAGTTACGCCTAGAATTACTACCGCTGGCAAAAGTGCTGCAGCACCTAGTCGTGGATTAAGTACAATAAGCAGGATGCCCGCACCAAGAATCAAAAATGCGTTGCCCACAAACTGCATCAGCGCTTGTGCAAAAAACTGATTCAGTTTATCCGTATCGTTGTTAATGCGAGAAATAAGATCTCCTGCCTTGTTTTGATTAAAAAAGGCAACAGGCAGTTCCTGTAATTTATTAAAAATAGTATTTCGCAAATTAAACAGCACGCGGCGTCCAATACTACCCATGGTAATTGTTTGTATATAACTAGCACCAAGCCCGACGCAGTATATGGCAAAGAGTACAAGAGACCAGGCCAATACTCCATGAAAATCCTTGTTGCGAATATATGTGTCTACGGTATGCGCAATAATAATAGGCGTAATTAATGACGTCGCAGAACTAACGAGAATAGTGGTAAATGCAATAAGCGTTTGTCTCCCCTCCCCATGCATGAGAGGAATAAGGCGCTTGATACCGCCAAGCGTGTTCCCCTTGTTTGACTGTTCGTCGATTGTGTTAAGTTTGTAGTTCATAATTTTCTGTACTCTTTTGGGAATTGTATATTTGTACGTATTCTGGTGATTTGTGCAAAAGCTCCTCGTGCGTGCCCGTTGCTAATATTTCACCCTCCATCAAAAGAATGATCTGGTCGTATGTTTCGACAGGGGCGATTTTTTGTGTCACTGAAACCAAGGTAAGGTCCGGATAATTACGAGTAATGTTTGCGAGAATCTTGGACTCCGTATTTGAATCTACTCGTGCGGTAAAATCATCTAGCAGAAGTATGGTTGGGTTAAGTGACAGAGCCCGCGCAAGCATGATGCGCTGTTTTTGGCCCCCTGAAAGACTTGTTCCTCGCTCTGAGACAACCGTATCGAGCTTTTCAGGAAGAACATCAATAAAATCATGCAATTCAGCAGTCTCTATCGCCTTCTCCAAGCTTTGATCTGTGACCGTATTACTAAACGCAATATTTTCTCGTACGCTCAAATTAAACATAATACTGTCTTGAAACACAAAGCCTATTTGTTTGTGAAGGGTTACTTTTTTATACTCATCAATTCTGTGATTATCATACGATATGGTTCCTTCCGACGTTTTGATGAGGCCGGTCATTGCGTACAACAGCTGGGTCTTTCCTGCAGCAGTAGGACCGATGATTGCAGTTTTTGTGCCCGCCTTAATAGTAAAAGAAACATTTTTGAGTGACGACCGTTCTCCGTAGTTGATAGTTACGCCGCTGACTGCAATGTTTCCTGAGAGCGGTGAAGAAAGTGTACCTGTGTTTTCGGGCTGCTGTGAATTAAGGACTAGAGAAATACGCTGTAAAGACGCGCTTGCCTGCGCAATCACATTGCTCATAAATCCAATAATTAGAATCGGAAAGATGAGGATAGCCAAATAACTATTAAATGCAGTAAAGTCACCCAAACTCATGGTGCCTGTAATCACGAAATGACCGCCAAAAATAAGAATGATCAATGTTGCAACGTTAGTTGTAAATATAATCACTGGAATTAGACCTGCAAAGAGACGTAAAATACTCAATCCAATATTTTTAGATTCTTCATTTGCTGCAAGGAACTTTTGATACTCATATGACTGCGAATTGAGGAGACGAATGAGTGCGGCGCCCAGAATGCTTTCATTGATAACTTTATTGAGCCAATCTATCGTCTCTTGCGCACGTTTAAATAATTTGCGAACTCTTCCCAGAACAACAAAAAAAGTAATTCCGATAATTGGAACGATGACCAAGACAGCAAGTGCAACTTTCCAATTAATAAGTAGCAGTAATATGCTCGCACCAATAATTAAAAAGAATGAGGAAATGAGTGACGCGATTGCTTGAGATACAAACGTTTTTACAGCATCGATGTCAGACGTTAGGTTGGTCAAGAGTTTTGCAGGAGAAACTTCCTGAATATACGCATATTCCTGTTCTGATATTTTGGCTATGAATCGTTTCCGTAAATCCCGCGCAACCCTTTCCGATGCATACGTTTGCACAATGGTTTGCAGGTAGGTAAAGATAAATATGCCAGCTGCAACAGAGAAAAATTCGAAAATAACCGTCTTGAGAGCAAAATTTCCTTGGCCGTAGGTATCTATCGTATGTGCGACAATTTGTGGCCCCACAAGATTGAGCCCGTTACTTATAAGGGTAAGAATAATGATACCCACAATAGTCCATGTATATGGTTTGAGCAGGCTAATGAGCGTTATTTCAGATGTGGTTTGTTTTGGCTGTTGTGGCATAACATTGATATCACTCCTAGAGTGAGAGAAACGGAAACAATACTACTATACCGCATGTATGAGCTCGAGGTCCATCCACATGATTTCCCAGATGTGTCCATCGAGATCAGAAAAGGATCGGCTGTACATGTTGCCCCCTGTTTTCATTTCTGGGACGAGGTTCTCTGTAGCGCCCAAAAAGAGTGCTTTGTTGACCCATTCATCTACCTCTCCCCTACTTTCTGCAGATATACAGACGAGTGACTCGGTCGCAAGATGAGCGTCGACGATATCTTTTTCAGAAAATTTGGCAAAAAAATCTCGACTGACAAACATGCAATATATATTGTCCTCGATGTTCATACAGAGACAATCATCTGAAGTAAGACGTGGATAGGTGGTAAAGCCCAGTTCCTCAAAAAAAGCTTTTGATACTAAAAGATTTTTTACTGACATGTGCATGTAGACGTCTGTTTTCATATGTGCATTTGGGCAATCTATAATTATAGCATTTAAGTAAGTGCAGGTGTCAAGGTAACATTCCCTATTGGTGCGGAGTACTAATTATATTACTAGTTAATATTATTAGAGATATGCATTAACAATTGTAACTTCTACCACGCGTATGAAAACCTTACATAACACATCAAAATCCCTTACCAGTAACACTCTACAAGCATTCAAAACACCTTTGCTTTTGTCGGCGATTACAGCGGGCGCATTATTAATTCCAACCGTATTTGCGTTTGCCGATGTAGCAAGCTCAACGACAGGCACAACCACTGATACCAGTGTTGGCACCTCAACAGATACTGGAATGGGTTCAACAACCGCTACCAGTACGACATCTTCTGCAACATCGACCGATACCGGCATGGGATCGACCACTGATACTGGCGTAGGAACAACCACCACGACAGGTACCGGAACAAGCACAGACACTGGTGTAGGATCGACTACCACAACGGGAACCGGAACTACGACAGGTGCAACTACTACAACAGGAGTGGGTTCAACCACAGATATGTGGACCACTCTGACAACCCTTCAGGCTCTCTTGGTACAGCTGCAAAATATCCAGCAGCAGATTTTGTTCATTCTTTCAAATCTTAATTTGGGAGGCATGGGCGGAGGAACCATACCTCCGACAGGTAGTACCACAGTAACGACCGGCATGGTTTCACCAGCAGATACCTCGGTCCATATTGGCGGCGGACTTAACTTCGGAGGGTCACAGTTTGGCCATGAGGAGTCTGTATTAGTTACTCTGAACGGAGCCACTGTTACGCAAGCTCACGCAGATGGTGGAGGTAACTTCTCAACCGGTTCGCTGAATGCACCGTGGACACCAGGAGTATACACGTACACCTTCAAAGGTCTTACCAGTAACATTCTTGGTTCAGCTACTGTGACTGTAACCCAATAATGCGGACTTACTCGAGTTGCTATTACAAAAGACCCGCTGTATATGCCGCGGGTCTTTTGTTAGATGGTATGTAATAAACACCTCGAAGTGAATTGTACTAAAAATATACAGCTGGAGAATTATTTCATTATAATTACCCAAAACTGTCATTATTAAGATCAAGTTGGGGTCATATATAAAAAATATATGAAAACAAGCACATATGCGCAATTGAAAAATAGTGAACTAATGCGGAGAATTGCAGGCGCAGCAATTGGAATTGGGATTGTAGTAGCACCGCTTACGTATACGTATGCAAGTGGTTCTGTGACCATCCAGCCGGTGTCACCAAGCAGTCAAATTAATCAAGGACAGACTGTTACGTTTGGTGCGCTCGGCTCTGGATTTACTAACCCGTCATACTCAGTGACAGACTCTTTTAGTGGATCATCGATCAATAGTTCAAATATCAATTCATCTGGCGCCTTTAGTTGGACGCCGTCTGCAAATGATGTAGGAGCTCACACGATTACCATTACTGCAAATGATAGTTATGGCAATACAGCATCGGCATCACAAGTGCTTACGGTCGGAAGTTCAAATGTAACACTTCAAAATATATCTCCTGCGACAGGTGCAACAGTGGGCAATCCGGTAACTTTTAGCATCAATGCGCAAGGTTTTAGTAATCCACTGTTCAGTATTAGTGACAGCGCACTGGGCACAAGTATTACCAATAACAATATAACGTCGAGTGGAAACTTCTCATGGACTCCATCTACTGCTGATGTAGGTACTCACAATCTTACTCTTGTTGTAAATGATTCAACTGGGAAAACAGGTACGGTGAGTGTCTCAATTCCTGTTATGTCCGCGAATCTTTCTCTCTCGTCAGTAACCCCTAGTTCGATGATTGTAGCGCCGTATTCATCATTTACATTTAATGCAGCCCCAGCGGGATTCACAAATCCTACGTATACCGTAAGTGATTCGTTTAATGGCTCAGCTCCAAGTTCTGTAAATAGCTCCAACATAAATTCGTCAGGATATTTTACTTGGACACCTGATTCCACGCAGGTTGGAACACACTTGCTCACAGTCTACGCAACTGATACAAGTGGTCACTCTGCAAATACGCAGGTGAACGTTACCGTTGGCCAAACATCAAATACCGGAACATCTCTTTCGGTAGGTGCTGTATCTCCTCCAGGCGGTACGATTGTTGTCGGCAGTCCTGTATCATTGCAGACTACAGCAAATGGATTTACAAATCCTACATACACTGTTAGCGATGCACTGACAGGTAACAGTCTTACAAATGCCAACATAAACTCGGTAGGTTTGCTGAGCTGGACTCCGGGCTCAAATGATGTTGGTACGCACACCATCACCATTTCGGCCACCGATTCATTGGGACACTCTGCAAGCACACAGACGAGCATAGTCGTTGGCTCGAACATTGCACCAACACTAAGTGATCTGCTTGCGAAACTTGCGCAGCTTCAGGCACAATTGGCTGCAGCGATGGCTGCACAATTTACCTTCAGCACAAATCTCACTGTCGGTGATACCAGCTCTGACGTCACACAATTACAGCAACGACTTACTACACTTAACATGTATAGCGGACCAATTACCGGATACTTCGGTCCTCTTACAGAATCTGCAGTAATGAATTATCAGACTGCGCACGGAATATCCGCCGTTGGTTCTGTTGGACCACTTACCAGAGCTTCTCTCAATAGCGGAGTATAAAAATACAAAACATACAAAAAATACCCGGGATTAGCCCGGGTATTTTTTGTATATTGAATAACAGACCAGTTTTTATATAGTCGCCATTGCAGCAAATAGTAACTGCAAGAGACGTAAGATAATCCAGCCTATAACCGCGTAACCAATCATTGCGAGCACAACTGCAAGATCAATTGGTGAGCCAGAAATATAGAGTTGTGGAAAAGCTCCAGCAAAAGGACGCACCAGTCCGTAGGTTATGCCATACAGCCAAGCGACAAAGGGAGACGACTGGCTGGCTCCAAGAAACTCGAATACCAATCGGACTGCCAGCAATAATTCAATAGCAACAACAATTCCGTCGATAATTCGCGTTACGATAAATCCTGGGTAATAACTTCTTCGCTCAACAACGTATTCCGTCATATATGTATATTTTTAGTTATTAAAAATTAGTCACCAAAATTAAATGGGGCATTGTTTTGATCTGGCACAGGAGAACAGGTTATTGCTGAATCCCCTTCCCCGAGCGTAACAGTCTCACCGTGCGCTGCAAAAACAATACCGTTGCCTTTGTATAGGACGCCTGAAGTTGTAGCAACTTGGACTAGTGTACTCGTTGCGGGGTACGCTCCGCCCACAGGCGCCACCATAATAGAAGAAGCATCCGGCATAGGCATCATTGTAAACATCACATGTTCGTCACACTCATACTGATAACTGCTGTATGTTGGACTCGTGGTTGCTTGCGTAATCTCCGTCTGCGTAACACCTGCTGTATTAGGAGTACTAAAGTACCAGAGACTACCAGCAATAATAACAATGACGCCCGCTGCAATGGTTATGTATGTTTTGTTCATACCCCAAGTATGACTCAAATAGAGTGTCTGTCAAAGCAACCTATATGAGCACTTTACGATTCTAGTGAGCGAAAGTATTTACGCGATCATGACCAAGTTCATCCTCAAGCTCAACGCCAATTTCTTCAAGCGTAGAACGCTCACTTCGTTTAAGTGAAATTTGTGGCAAGAAGCATACTACGATGAGCGCTGTTGCCATCAGAAGCGTACTCACGATATACACCTGGTCGACAGATTGGGTAAAGGCTATTTTTACAATCCCAACAAAGTTCTCGAAACTTTGGCTGAGTTGTGCCTGCATCGGTGCTGGTGCCTTTAAGAAGAGTGATGTTATAGACGATTGTGTAGCTGGATTGAGTATCGCCTGCACTGTATTACTGTCGATATGGGCAATGGCGGTGTTTGGATCAAGCTGCTTCATGGTCTGCACAAAAGGATCACTACCAATGCTCGCAAGTCGGCTTGCCAATTGTGAGTTCATAACGCCACCAAAGATTGCCGTACCCACGGTTCCTCCAATCGATCGAAAGAGCTGTATACCTGCGGTTACTTCTCCAATTTTTTCCCGGCCAAATGCGCTCTGTACAACCAGTGTAAAGATAGGCATTGTCGTTCCAAGTCCAAAACCAAGTACTACCATGCGAACACCAAGCATAAAGTTACTAGTATCAAGACGAATGAGTGAGAACCAATACATACCAATGGTCGTTATGATCATGCCTGTCACTGCAAGAATTTTGTATTTTCCGGTACGAGATATAATCTGTCCCGAAATAATAGATGCGGTGATAAGGCCGATCATAAGCGGAGTCAATATAAATCCAGAACTTGTTGCTGAGATGCCAATGACTCCTTGCGCAAATACAGGAATGTAAATGATGGCACCAAACATTCCCATACCGGTAATAAACGTTGCAATGATGGAGACAAGAAATACCCTGTTTTTGAATAAATCCAATGAAAGAATTGGTTCTTTTGCGCGCCATTCTGCCCAGATAAACAAAAACAAAGATACGACTGATCCCGCGAGCAGTAAGATTATTGTTTCGGAGCCCCAGGCGTACTGACTACCTCCCCAAACAAGTGCCAAAAGAAATGGTATTAACGTTGTTGCAAGAAATGTAGCGCCAATATAGTCGATAGATCGATCTCGAGTATCAACAGCAATTTTTGGAAGGACAATCGACAAGACAACCATAGCCAAGATTCCAAGAGGAATATTAATGAAGAAAATCCAGCGCCATGAAAGATTATCTGTTATAAAACCGCCAAGAAGCGGTCCTGCAATTGATGCCATACCAAATACGCCTCCGATGAGTCCTTGGAATTTGCCGCGTTCCTCCGGAGGAAAAATATCGCCAATGATTGCAAGCGAGTTGACCATAATTGCCCCGCCTCCAATACCCTGCAGACCACGAAATACAATCAGCCAAAACATACTAGGTGCAAGACCTGAGAGTATCGATCCAACGAGAAATATTGCGATACCAAGGAGATAAAATCCCCGACGTCCAAAAATATCCGATAATTTACCGTAAATTGGCACTGTAATTGCCGAGGCGAGCAAATATGCCGTAAAGACCCAGGTAAGGTGCGAAAGGCCATTTAACTCCCCTACGATCTTGGGCATCGCTGTTGAAACGATGGTTTGGTCGAGTGCGGAGAGAAGCATTGCAAGCATAATGCCTCCAAGAACTGCGATTCTACTGCTTTTTAAATTGTTCATATAGTTTTTTATTGTGATAAATTTTTTGCGATCTTGTTATTAAGTTCAACGTATCGGTCCAATTCTTCATCTGTTAATACTGAATACACTTTCATGAGGCGTTCAACTGCATCCTTTTTCATAAGGACAATTTTGTCTGCCATATTCCGACTAAGATTAAGGCTCACTGCGCGGCGGTCGGTGGTATCTTCCGCACGAATAATGTGTTTTGCCTGAACCAATGATTCTACAAGTTGTGTCGCAGCACTCGAAGATATACTCATGAATGCCGCAACTTCTTTTATAGATAAATCAGGCTTACGTGAAAGCAGAACGAGCACAGTCCACTGCGAACCGGTAACCTTTGGCGCTGTACCATCTTTTCCAGGTGAATATCCCATCGCACGCTTAATACACTGGAAATTATCCACCAACCCCTCTATTTGTGTTTTGCGGGCTTTCATATGCATAAGACGCTAGATATGTAAGTATCTTACATGATTATAAGCGTTCCGTCAATCTAGTTGTGCACAGCTGTATATTGTTAAAACATTATTGAGAAGAATTTTTCAAAACCAAATTGAGAAGATTACCCCGAACCAAATCATCGGATACCCGTATCGTAGTTGACTGCTGTTCATATAAAGCGCTACAGTCGGCAATTGGAAGCATTGTGTTTTGCGGCAACGTTTCGCATGTTCCCTCTTCAAATATTCCGCTTGCACTACTTTCATACAACAAAGAAGGTGTCATGATGGAGAGAATAATTTCTGAGTATGGATCTCGGTGTGTAATGACTGGTGTTTTTGTATTAAGCAGATCTTGTCCGAGAACTGTATTTGGGGGCAGAATTCCAAGTAAATTGGCAACGGTCGGGTACAAATCCAAGTGGCTTCCAGGTGTATCGATTGTGCCGTGTTTGAGTGTATTAAGTTTGGGCGAGAGAAGTATCAATGGAACATGACTATTAAGAAGCGGAGTAACGGTGTGATACGTGGATGTGCCCACTACTTCACTAATGCCAGTTGAGCCGCCATGATCCCCATAAATCGCAATGAGCGAATTATCATATAATCCTTCGGATTTAAGAGACTGAATAAACATTCCCAGTGCAGAGTCGGCGTAGTGGACGCTTTGTAAATAATCCTTTTGCGTATCAGTAAGATTGGCATCGTCTGGAATGTTGAGAGTTTGAAAACGTTGAGGAATTTGAAATGGAGTATGCGAGCTCAAGGTAATAACCGTCGCCATAAACGGCTGAGTAAAAGTTTGCATCTTTACGGCACTTTGTTGCAGAAAATCATCATCGCTTAGGGATTCAAAGTCAGTTTCCTTAACCGTAAAGTCTGCTTTATTGATGGACGTTTGATAGCCCAAGCCGGGGTAAATGTTTGTGCGATTCCAAAAGTTCGCGATATCTCCATGGAGTGCAAACGTGCTGTAGCCATTTTGAACCAACAAGTTTGGCAGCGCAGCATAAGAGTTATTGGCATAGTCAATAAATGCCACAGTATTGGTAAGTGGATATAAGGAATTGAGAGTAACAAACTCTGCGTCCGCTGTGTTCCCTGGACCAACCTGCGTATAGTAGTTTTTGAAGTAGAGGCCATCATGAGCAAGTTTGTTCAAATTGGGTGTAATTTCCTCACCACCTATTGTCTGCCCTATTACCGATGCTTCGAGGGATTCCACTTGAATAATAATAAAATTATCTCCTTTCAAAAGGCCAAAATTTGCTTCCTTGGTTATTGGCGGCTTAACATTGAACCAATTTTTTACAAAATCCTTTTCGACACTTGAAATAACCGTTTTTCTCATAAACGTACCGATAAGATCTTCGAGATAAAAACTGGATATTCCAATTTCACGTACGGTTTGGTTTGGCGAGTATGAAAAACTATTCAGATCATGCAGTACAAGCTGTGGATCGGTAAATTTACGAAGTCCCTGTACATCACTCGGTACAAAAAAACCGTACCAACCAATCATGGTGCATAGTAAGACTACAGCTACGTTTAGTTTTTGTCTCCGCCCGAGTTCGGGAACATGCAGATGATTCGAGCGTGTGATCCAATATGCGATTGCAACACCAAGGACTCCAAGCAGAAAGACGACAATACTGGGATGTACCAATTTAATCAGTGTGCTTGTCTCATCGCCCAGCTGATTGGCATATCGCAATGCCGAAGCTTGTAAAAAACCTCCATAAAATGAAAAATAAAGGTATTGGGAAATAAATATTGCAGATAAGATAACTGAGACGCAAAGATAATAGATAAAGCGCCATATTCCCCTACAGAGGATTCCTGGCATATAAAGCAAAACGCCAAAGATTGCGCAATCAAAGACAAAAATTGCATTTTCTGGATTTGGATCAAGATGGACCCAATTATTGAATATCAGGTTTTGAATTACAAATATAATTACTAGTCCAACCGGTACAATGAGGGCTCTTGCATACGTATACAGGATTTTCATATATACGTATTTAAAATTCGAATCTGCTCGAGTATAGCAAATTGATTAAAAAGTAAAGAACAGTTCTCTGTTAGACGCGTCCCCTTGCAAAAACATTCGTAATGGAACGGTAACTTGAACCGGCTGTGCATTCTGGATTGTCGCCTGCTTTTGGATTTGTGCGAGCTGTAATTGCTGAATCAATGCTTGGAGGATTGCAATTTGTTGATAGAGCGCCTGTATGCGTGGATCAATACTAGCCACCGTGGTGACGGTGCTCGTCTGTTGTTGAGGGGTGGTTTGTGTAGGGCTGCCACTATTGCCTTGAATGATGTAATGAATGTCACCGTGTCCACTGCGGCGGAACCCACCACGGCCGGTCCAAAGAATCGTCTGTGGTGCATTTATACTGTCGTAGTTAGCGGCAATATCGCTGCGTGTCACTGTAAAGCTGGTGTCCGACAAAAAAGAAGATGGCGATGCCAATGTTTGAGAATTTCGATCAATAAGAGTAATTGGCTGGGCATTTCCAGTATTGAGGTTCAGCACTAAACCGTTGCTAACAGCTGTGGCATTTGTAAACGTTACGCTCCCAAACGAATCGATAGGTAGAATATCTCCATTGTTTACAGAAGGCATTTCCTCTATCCATTCTGCTGAGGCGTGTGATGAATTATATGCAACAGACTTTTGAAATACCTTGCCCGTCGTATTATTTGTTATGGTAATAGCCCACGTGCCAGGAGTTTGCTCAGTTATGGTTACAGAGACTGAGTCGCCTGCGGCAATTGGGAGCGGAACAAATATCTGCGCATCTGGAATCATTTCGTACCAAGCTTCATATGTGAGCGATCCATCTGCAACAATTGCATCGGTTCCCGCTTGAATAAGATCCTGATTGGAAACGCCGCCTATTCCAACCCATGTTGCGTCGCCCGATGTTTGCGAGGATACGGGAACAGCAGGAATCGTCCAGGTTCCCGATACGCTCGTATAATTTGGTGCAGAATTCATTGCATACCCTGCCCAATTACGGGAGCTGGTAAAACCAAGACCTTGGTTTGCGGCCTCTGCGAAAGTGCTTCCTGTTATGCCAAAAAATGCTACAAGTGCAATCGTAAGCGGTAAAAGTGTTGTTTTTCTCATGAATGTTTCTACAAAGAATCAGTGTATTTCTTTGTGTATAAATATATATACACAAAATACGGGAGCAAAATTTCAGTAACTTGTCGCGATCAGTATACTATTACTAAAAGTCTTTACAAAGACACCCGAGTTTTGGCTCGGGTGTCTTTGGCTGCACGCGACTACTTTCCGCTCTGCTACCATGCTTCACTAAATGACTGCGTAGCTGAGATGTTTGTTAGAGAACCTTTTGCAACAATTGTGTGTTGCCCGACACCATTACTTGGAACCGTTATCGTGAGATTTGCGTTTCCATTTGTATCGGCAGTACTACTTCCTTCGTTGATACCATCGAACCAAACAGTCACTTGTTCATTTGCTCCAAAACTATGTCCCATGACTACAATTTGTGCACCAGGGCCGGCATAGTAATTACTGAGCGTAACCCATGGTGTTGCCCCGCCGACTGACTCGTTCACCGTAAAAGGAATTCCACTTATGGCACCAGTAAACGTATATGCGTATGTGCCCCATGCATATGGCTGCAGTATCGTTACATCGCTAAAGGCACCGCTACTATCTGCTGCGAGAGACGCAACGACTGAACCATTTCTCTGAATTGAGATCAGCTCGCCGGGATAGAAATGCGATCCACTAAATGTGACGTACTGACCGGGAGTTTTGAAGTACGAATCAGGCACAACATTTACATAATACATTCCAAGTCCATTGGGATTTGAAACTGTCGTGGTAGTATCAGCATTTACTGTTTGCATCATGAACGTCGAAGCAAACGCGAGCATGACTGCGAACAATATGAAGAGTCCCATAGAACTCATTGTGTTTATTTTCTTTGCATCTTTCATACTATTTTGATGTATTAGACTAATAAGCGCTATACATCGCCACATGCGAACTTATGCTAAAAACGGGCAACGTATATATATTAATACGCCTCCAACAATAGTTTCTTACATTACATAGAGCTATGTCGTATTGACAGCCAGCTGTCAAATGTTGTTATATTCGCAATCCGAGTCCAACAAGCAGTGCTCCGCATGCTGCAAATAGTCCGCCTGTCAAAAAAGCTACATCATATCCTCCTGTTAGAGCAGCCGCTTGGCTCGATCCTGCAGCCAGCAAATGTGCAGTCTGCGACGATGCAATACTTGCAAGAATCGCGAGTCCAAGTGCCCCGCCCATCATAAATGATGTATTGACGACGCCTGACGCTAGTCCTGACTCGTCTTCGGGCACATCATTCATTGCTGCAAGAAGCATAGGATTAAATGAAATTCCTGCCCCAAAACCCATCAATATCATTGGTAACAATATATCGGTCAAAAAAGTTCCGTGTTCTGACGCGTGTGCAAACACCAGTAACCCTGCTGCGCATAGTGCAAGTCCCGTAGTTAGAGATTTTTTGATTCCAAATCGTGTAATTACTTTGGCAGAAAGCCAAATAGAAAATACGGCCATAATAAGATTAGCCGGTACAAACGCCAGTCCAACTTGTAGTGGATCATAATTCAAAACGAGTTGCATATAGAGCGCAGAAAGAAAAAACCACGAGAACATTGCAGCAGACCAGAGTACCCCGGCGGTATTTGCAACAACGACACTTCGTAGTTTAAACAGAGACAATGGCATTAAGGGTGCACGCACCTTACTTTCTATGTACAGAAAAAGAATCATGAGTATCACAGCACCAAGTAATGTGCCGAGAGTCTGCACAGAAGTCCATCCAAGTGCATTCCCGTTTACGATTCCGTATACCGCGAGCATGAGAGATGCTGTTACAGTAAATGCTCCCACCAAATCCAGGTGTACGTTTTTTGAATCTGCCTGTTCTCCCGAAAGAAGATATAAAGAAAGAATACACACAAGAATTCCTATTGGAACATTCACCAAAAATATCCAATGCCAGTTAAGTGTCCCGGTAAGTATGCCTCCTAATACTGCACCCACCGATCCTCCGCCTGCTGCGACAAAACCAAAAATACCCATCGCCTTCGCGCGTTCACCCGGCTCTGGAAACATGTTCATAACGAGCGACAATGCAATTGCCGAAGCTATTGCACCTCCAATGCCCTGAGCTGCACGAGCCGCTATGAGTATAAATTGAGAACCTGCAAGCCCGCACACAATCGATGAGAGTGTAAAAACGATAATACCAATGAGAAAAAATCGTCGCTGACCATACAAGTCCCCGAGCCTGCCCCCAAGAAGCAAAAAGCCGGCAAACGTAAGCGCGTATGCGTTCACTACCCACGCAAGCGATGTGTCAGAAAAACCAAGGCTTGCCTTGATAGATGGCAATGCCACGTTTACAATCGTCGTGTCGAGTACGATCATGAGTGTGCCCAAGCAGAGTACCAAGAGGGCCAGCCATCGAGCCTTGTTTGAATTTGTAGTGTTCATATCTATAAGTATAGATCAATTATAAAAAAGCATTTTCTATTGTTTTACCAAACGCGAATTCTTGCTGGCCTTTCCCTCGAATGTGCCGCCTTCAAGTTCTAGCAGCATAACTTTGTTTTCCACTCCACCTGCGTATCCAGTAAGTTTGCCGGACGTGCCGATGACTCGATGGCACGCCGCTATAATTGATATTGGGTTTTTCCCGTTTGCTGCCCCAACTGCACGACTTGCTGTAGGCTTACCCACTTTGCGCGCAATATCACCATAACTTACAGTAGCTCCAAATGGAATATTGAGCAGTGCCTTCCAAACCTTTTTCTGAAAATCGGTGCCGTTAAAATCGAGTGTAAGATCAAATGTTTTTCGTTTTTTTGCAAAATATTCATTAAGCTGTTTTTCTGCTTTGATAAGAATGGGCAGTTTTTTATCCTCCCCTACTATCTTCAGGGGCACACGACCCTTCTTTTCTTTTTCCCACAAGATAGCAGCAAGTCCACGATCACTACCTACCAAGGTAAGATTCCCTATCGGAGATTTCATCATTCTGTATACGTATGATTTTGCGTGTGTTGCAGTCTTTTTCATAACAGTTTAAAAATTACTGAGTAGTTGTTGAAGTAGTGCCCACATTTGAACCGGTTGTGATTAGAAATTGCAGGTCACAAGGACATTCTGACGGTGCATCAGTGTGGGTCACATGAAATGTTGACTGATACGCAATAATGACGAAGTCTTTTCCTTTTGTATAAAAGGAAACACCTGACCCCGGACCTCCTGCCTCACGGGAAAGATCACGGGTCCAACCTGTTCCCAAAAGTTTTTCATCATAATATTTTGTAAATGGGAGAGATTTTTCACTCAGATTTGTTATGTTTGAGACTGATACCGAAGCGACTTCATAGACTGGTATATTACTAAATACTTTTGCCTGCGGAACACTCCACGAAACGCCAGAATATAACGGCAGCACTGCGGGGTTGAGTCCAGATTTAGTAGAATATCTCATCCACACAAATACAATACATATAATTATAACGACAAGTGCAAAGACAAGGATCCAAGGTTTTTTCATAACTTACAGTATAACAAAATAAAAGTGGCTGTCCCTGACAGCCACTTTTACAGAATATTAAGAAACTACTGCCTATTTACATTTCTGGGTGTTTGGTACTACTTATGTCGATGTAAGCAGCAGGAATCACTAGGTGAGGATGTCCGATAAACATCTCAACTGCAGCCTCGTGCGATTCTGCCTCGACTACGAGATACCAGTTTACCTCGTTGCGTGCGTCAGTAGCACCTGAGGATGTTACTCGCTTGGTTTTGCCAACTGACGTGCCTTTATCAACGATAGCGGCTTCGTGCTTGGTCGTCCATTCTTGCCAAGACTTCATCATTTCGTCGGTCTGTTGTTTGCGAGTCGTTTCGTCGACGTTTTTCATCCATTCTTCAATAGATGCAGCTGGGACACAAAGTAATACAAAGAATTTATTCATAAGATTTATATGTGATAAGTAATATCTTTAGTATAACGCATTTCGAAGATCTCTGCAGCTAGACAAGAAGTAGCACAATATTATTTTTTATACATTCTAAATAACCAAAAACCTATCATAACGCCAAGCGCATTCAGGATTACATCGTCAATATCAAATATTCCCACACGAAACAACGCCTGCATTATTTCTATAGCGAGACCGGTCGCTACTGCAAGAATAAGAGATTTTTTCCAAGTCATTTTTGGATAGACAACCGTGGCAAGAAATCCAAATGGTATAAGTATTACAATGTTTCCAACAAGATTAATACCTGCAATAATCAAGCCGTTCTCGCCGAAAAAATACGGTAAAATAGTTTTGAACGGTATAAAATTGGCTGGGTGAATCGCTTCCGCTCCTCCAAAATTAAACATCAAATGGCCTATATGAATAGTTGGTATCTCTTTAAATACCATTACCTTGATCAGGATTGCACTATAGACTATAAGAAGAATTGCTGAAATATATTGTTTCTGCATAACAACCATTATGCATGCGGGTCTGGGATGCGTTTATATATTTCAGCTATGCCGGACAGTACATCTTCAGAAAGTGTAATATCTGCCGAGGCAATGTCGGTCTTGAGCTGCTCCATACTCGTACAGCCAATGATAGTGGATGTAACAAACGCCCGGTCATTTACAAAGGCAAGTGCCATTTGTACTGGATCAAGTTCATGTTTGCGAGCCAGATCAACATACGCTTCAATCGCAGCTTGCACGTGAGCGCCATTATAGCGCTCGCGATTTCGTTCCCACAGGGTATGTCTCGCGCCTGCCGGCATTGCACCACCAAGGTATTTTCCTGAAAGTGCGCCGCCTCCAATTGGTGAATAAGGTAAGAGGCCAATCCCCTCGCGAAGACAGATCTCTGAAAGTCCGATTTCAAATGTACGATTGGTCAGGCTGTATTGGTTTTGAATAGTCACAATACGTGGATATCCCTTTTTTTTTTGAGATGCGCAAATATTCCATTGTGCCCCACGGCGTCTCGTTTGAAATACCAATATGGCGAACCTTACCGCTTTGTACGATTTCAGCGAGGCCGCTGAGTGTTTCTTCAATTGATGGTACATCTTCTTCCTTGAGCTGCTCAAAGCCGCGTATGCCAAAATAATTTGCAGTACGGTCTGGCACATGCACCTGATACAGGTCGACGTAGTCTGTTTGCAAACGCTCAAGTGAACCGTCGATTGCCTGCAAAATGTTTTCTCGTGTCAGACCATTGCGCGCATCACGTGTCGCAATGTAAGAGGACTGAAAGTGGCTTCCGATTTTGGTTGCTATAACCAAATCGTCACGCTTACCGCGCTTTTTTAGCCATGTACCAATAAAACGCTCGGTTGTACCCTGCAGTTCTGCTGTCGGTGGAATTGGATACACCTCTGCGGTGTCTATAAAATTAATGTCATTGCTTGTTGCATAGTCGAGTTGCTCATGCGCCTGAGTCTCGGTATTCTGCTGACCCCAATTCATGGAGCCTAAGCAAATTTTAGAAACCTGTATATTTGTGTGGGGTATTGTTCTCTGTTCCATATCTTATATACATTTTATCATATAACCATATTACATACTTTGTTTCTCTTCGGAATAATAGGTTACTATCCGGCAACGCAAAACTCACATCGTTTTTTTTGTGATTAAATTATAATAGTTACTCCAAAAGTAACCTTGAAATAAAAAACTAAATAACACCTACCAAATGTGCTGCTACAAGCGAGAGCCATAACCATCCGGTCGCGATTGTAATGCGTTGAATCAGCCCCCCAACCGGTGCAAGTGCGCCCTCGGTTGCAAAACTTCTTGCAAAAAGCAGAAAACCGAGTCCAAATAAAAGACCGGATGTTGCAGAATAGATTGCCCAACCGTACATTCCTGCTTCCACAAATAACTGCTGAAAAACAAAAAAAGCTAAAAAAAGCGGTATAAAAACAAAAAGCGAACATATGTCGTGCAATACTCCCGACACGGCACGCTTTGGCATCCCTGGGTTAGTTTTTGGCATTCCAGTTATATCGGTGACGAAAACGCCGGCACCGATAAGACCCAGTGCATATATTCCAACAAGCACTGGTGCCCAGAAGGATCCTCCATATGCTCGAAGTGATACTGACAACCCAATAGAGAAAGGCAGCATGAGTGCGCCAGTAATAATAAAATTTATTCGTTGCACCCAACCACGTGACCCCATTGCAAGAGCGCTCACAGGTTGGCGTAACGGTTGATACCCGGTACGCAACATTCCCTCGATGAGAAAAACGATAATAAATAACGATCCTGCTAAAACTCCGCACCAGAGGAATAAAGGTTCAATAGACATGTTTAGATTGCACTAATGTTCATTATTTTCACAAGAAATTTATTGAACTGTTTTCAGTGGTCCAGCAGGTTCGTAGGTGGCAAAGATAATGCCTGTTGCGCCAATTTGCGAATCAACAAGTTTAAAATTTTGAGGTTGCGCGCCTTCTGCAAAAAGTTGTTTGCCAGTACCAATTGTGATGGGGTGTATCCATAGATGCATGCGATCTATTAAGTGTTCTTTGAGCAACGTTTGAATAAGATTTCCGCTTCCATATACCCACAAATCAGGACCATCCTCTTCTTTTATTTTTCGTATTTGCGCAACTACATCACCAGTAATGCAGACCGAATTGTCCCACGAAGGTTCGAAAGAATTGTGCGAGACAACATATTTCTTTGTTTTATTAAATGGATTTGCTACATCAAGATCTGTAGTAGCGTGTGGCCAAAATGATGCAAAGATATCGTAAGTTTTTTTACCGAGAAGAAGTTCGAATGGAATATGCATAAATTCCATCATCTTGGACTCAAACATTTTATCCGAGGGAAAAGATATCTGCCATCCTCCATATATAAAACCGCCCGATGTATCTTCTTGCGAACCGCCAGGCGCCTGCATAACACCGTCTAAAGTTACAAACGTAGTTGTGATTATTTTTCTCATACTTTTATTATATCTCAATTTCTATGAAGCTCGTTACAATTGGAGAATAAGCGTATAATTAGGAATAATGAAATTAACCAGGGTTTCCTTCGTCTTTGCACTGATAGTTCCATTCTTTCTACCTGTATTTGTATATGCTCAAGCCGAGGCTGTACCCGATGCGGTGAATATAGAAAAAGCGCAGGTCTTGGAAATGACCAATCAGCACGATACGATTGTTGCGGGCACCGATGTATCCACCAAAGTACAGACACTCAAAGCAAAAGTGCTCGAAGGGCCGGATAAAGGGCAGGTAGTTACCTTTGAAAATGATTTTACCCAATTAAGTGTTGGTGATATTTTTTATATTCGTCACCAAAGTAATTCGCTCGGCGGTGCGGAGTATTGGACCGTTTCAGATGCATACCGCCTTAATGTACTCATAGGACTTGGTCTGGTTTTTCTGTTGCTGCTTTTCTTTTTTGGTGGAATACAAGGCATCAGAGGACTTGCAAGTTTGATAGGTAGTTTGATTCTAATATTCTATGTGCTCCTGCCTGGCATATTGAGCGGTTACTCGCCTATTTTGGTAAGTATTGGAGTTTCTTCACTGATTATTATTGCAGGTTCGTACATCACACATGGTTTTAATAAGACAACAAGCGCAGCAGCCATTGGCATGCTTATCACTGTTATTATTACTGGCCTCGGAGCTTATTACGTCGTGCATATCGGGCACTTCAGTGGATACACGACCGAGGAAAACATATATCTTAATTTCAATACTCACGGAAACATCAGCATGATTGGACTTTTGTTTGGCGGTATTATGATAGGTCTTTTGGGGGTGCTCTACGATATTGCCATCGGACAAGCAATTGCGGTCGAAGAGCTTTTTCATGCAGGAAGGCACATGACTCGTCTCGAAATATATAAACGGGCAATCCGCATCGGACGAGAACATATAGGTGCTTTGGTAAACACTCTCGCGATAGCGTATGTGGGCGTTGCGCTACCACTTCTGCTCCTTCTAAAGGAAACGTATTCTCCAAGTGCAAATTTAGGCGCTATCATCAATGGAGAATTATTCTCGACAGAAATAGTCCGTATTCTTATTGGTAGTATAGGACTCATACTTGCAGTTCCAATCACTACTTTAATTGCATCATATTTGCTTTCAGAAAAAGATCCGATACGGGAACACTCTCATCATCACTAAACTTTAGTGCAATTTTTGCATAGACCAAAAAATTCCGTAGAGTGATCGCTGATCAAATCAAATTTTTTGGATTTTTTTTCTACCTGTTTTACAAATGGCTCGGTATTGCAATCAACATCCTCAACAAGTGCGCAGTTAGTGCAGACAATATGATGGTGATGTTTGCGCAATATTTGAAGTTCATAGTGTGCATGACCGTGGCGAAAATCCACCTCACGTACTACTCCTGAGACTACCATCGAATCAAGTGCGCGATAGAGCGTTACTTTATCAATTGCGCTTTTAAGCTTTTTCTCCAAGTAGGAAACGGTCACTGGCTTTTCCTCTCCAAAGAGAGTCTTAAGCAAAAGGACGCGCCCTGGGGTGGCCTTATAGCCACCCTCACGCAATATTTCCTCAAAGTTAGGCGCTGTTTTAGTCATTACTACACCACGATATCATAAACGCAACAAGATTGCAACTAGTATTCCAGAGTGCTACATTGTAAATGCAACACAATTGCGTTTGTAATTAGAAGCAAGCCCGCAGGCATCGACCCCTGTGGGCTGACTCCTGAATGCATTCACTTTATCATCAAAAAAATTTATAAAACAACGCAATATGAAAATAGCATTTCTTGGAAAAGGAGGGTCGGGCAAATCAACTATGGCAACAGCTCTTGTGCGACAACTACGCGCACGCGGCATGAAAGTACTCGCTATAGATGCAGATCATAATATGGATCTTTCGTATAACTTGGAAGCAGAACCTTCTTTGTTTCTTGGGGCCGACCCCGATCGCATTAAAGAGTATGTCGGGTCTACACGCGCTGGAACATACGATGCTGCTCTGCAAGTGGCTCAAGATCGCAAAGTTATCTTTACCCTGTCCCCACTCGACGCGTTTACAGCCAGTGTATCAGCTGAACTGGAAAATGGATTGCGTCTTATAACAGCAGGCCCGCATACAGACAGAGTCCGTTCGCAAGAATCCTGTAGTCACTCACTTGCTGCTCCGCTTAAGGTGTATTTGCCGCTTCTTACTCTCAATCAAGATGAAGCAGTAGTTATTGATGAACGTGCAGGCACAGATCCTGTTGCAACCGGTATTCTTTCGGGTGTGGACTTGGCAGTCATTGTGCAAGAGCCAACTATCAATAGTAAACGTGTGGCCGAGCAAATAAAACGTGAGCTTGAAATTGCGAAAGTGCCTCACATTATAGTTAATAATAAAAACGCAGGTATAGAAATTGATACGCTACTCGCGACAGAAATGATACTTGCTCATACATATTGATGTTGTTAGCGTGCCCTCCGAAATATATGCCGGAGGGCACGCTGGCAAGATCGCCAGTATTCAACCTACAAGGTGGATTATGTCCTTTCCGTCAGTCGTAGCAATCGCCGCAGAACGCGGCCTGTCTCTCCAAGCACTTTCGTCGAAAGACGCCGAAAGCGTACTCATTGAGGCGGTTCGTCGGGATTGTCCCGAGGCAATCGCCTACTTGCATGATCGTGCCCACGAGGCCGACAAGCAGCAGGGTGTGGTTTTGTGGACAGAAAACCCCAACTCGAAACTCGGCAAGCAGCTTATCCGCATCCATGCGTCCGATGCCGTACGTCCGCTCGTCGAAAGACATGTTTGCCACGGCAAGCAGCTCACGTTCTTGAACTGCTGCGGAGGCCAAATCGGTACACCCAAGCCCAGGGATGAAGGGACTCTTATCCGTCTCCAAATCCAGATGCAGGCCGGACCAATTGCTTACGCCGACTGCTGAACAATAAGTCCTCTTTGGAGGCAGCCCCATGGAAACATGGGGTTTTTATTTTGTCTGTCGCTTAATCTTTTCCATCGGCCAACCCTTTGCTAAATCAGCTATCAGCTTATCCAAATAACGAATTTCCCGCATAAGTGGATCTTCTATTTCTTCTATTCTTATTCCGCAAATCATTCCTGTGATTAGAGAACGTGCAGAATTCATTTTGGGAGCTTTGCCGTAAAAAGTTTTAAAATCAGTTTGTCTTTTCAGTTGCGTTTCTAATCCTTTCTGAGTATATCCCGTTAGCCATCGAATGATTTCATCGACCTCTGCCTTTGTACGGCCTTTTCTCTCGGCCTTTACAATATAGTACGGATACACTTTTGAAAAACTCGTCGCATAAAGATTTTCTTTTTTCATAGGGCGTTTTTATTTAACCAGATCAAGAGCGGCAGAGGCATATCGATATACATCTTGCCGCAACCGAGAATCATTATTAAACATTGCATCCAATTCCACTTTTGTTACCCAAACACATTCAGTATATTTACTCGCCTCCTCTTGGGGTTTTATTTCTCGAGTATCAGACTTTGCAACAAAAATAAATGAAGAGTGATCATGGTGCTCATTTATTGCATGTCTATTCACAAAAATTGGAGGCACCAGATCCTTATTAATATCAAAATCCTGCTTTTGCCAGGTGTTCGGTCCTACAAGTTCCACTTTCAGTCCAACTTCTTCCCAAATCTCTCTGAGTACTGCTTGATTAATATCTTCACCAGGGTCTACATGACCGCCTGGAGCTATCCAAAAGTTATATTTTTCATGAAGACGTAAAAGCACTGCACTACCATTGACAATATATGCATCTGCACACAAATCGACAGAATAATTTAAATGCGCCATAAAGAGATTATATCACTTCTGTTTGGGAGAATTTGAGTTAGATCTCATTAATTATTATTGGTTGGAATTAATTACTACCTTTAATTAACTGTCCACTTAAAGAAACGTATTCCAATGATTGCAAAAAAGAGTCCGTACGCAAGAGTTATAACTACAGCAAACATGACAGGCCAGGTAAAAATACTGGCAGGATTCATTGCTGCCACAATCATTGTTTTACTGGTACCGAGTGGTGAGTAAGTTACTATTTTTTGAAGTACTGCCCCAAATAATCCTGTTTGTCCCAGACCTCCTACCACTGCAATGACCATATAAAGCAAACGAGTTGTCGCATTTATGGCATCGCTACTGCGCATTAATGCAACAATTGCTTGCCCTAAGGCCAAAAAAGCGAGGCCTCCAATTGCAGAGGCGACAAGAATAAGCAAAAGGTTACCAAAGCCAAAAGTGATTCCGTCGGCAAAGTACGCTACACCGCACGTGACAAGCGCCATAAGTATAAGCACCGAGAGCTGTACGATAATACGACTTAGCATTATGACCCATGTTGGTATCGGAGATGCGCGTAAACGTTGAAAGATGCCGCGTTCCCTGTCATTTGCTAATGTATTCGAATATCCCATCAGACCGGTGCCAGGAAGACCGATTGCTACGCAGATAGAAAGTACGGATGCCGCGCCAATCTCAGGAATAAGACTCTTCCACGCGAGAAGAAAGATAATCGGCGTAATAAGACTCATTAGGAGCGAACGTCGCTGCCGTAACTGCACAGTAAAGTCAGCGCGCAACAATATTTTAAAAGCCTCAATTGGAGAAGGGATTTTTTTGATAAATGTTTCTTGTGTAGAAGTTTGCATATAGATTAATGTCGCACTTCGCGACCGGTGAGTCCAATAAATACATCTTCAAGTGTTACCTCTGGTAGACGCATTGCGGCTCGTACCAAGGTGTCATTTTTATATTTTTCAATAAGCTCATCTGGATTACCGGTTTCAATAATGTGTCCGTGGTCGATAATTGCAACACGACTACAAATTGCATGAGCTTCTTCCATCGAGTGTGTAGTGATAAGTACACTTCTCCCTAAATCTCGCATTGCCACTATTCTGTCCCATAATTGGCGACGAGATTGGGGGTCAAGACCTGTAGTAGGTTCGTCCAGTAGTACCAGAGGAGGATTGTGGAGTGTCGAAACTGAGAGTGCCAACCGTTGCTGTTGGCCACCAGAAAGTTGCGACGCACGTTTGTTTGCTTCCGATTGCAATTGGATACCGATGAGTATTTTTTGTACCTCATCATCCGTAAGATAAACGCCGTAGAGTCCGGCGTAGAGGACAATGATTTCACGTACTTTTAAATCTTTCTGAAAGCTGGTTGATTGCAATTGTACGCCTAAATTTGCACGCGCATCCAGTGCCTCTCGATTAATATCAAAACCTGCCACGACCACTGAACCAGATTGCGGTTTCAGCAAGCCTTCAATTGCAGAAAGTGTAGAGGTCTTGCCAGCTCCGTTGGGCCCAAGGAGACCAAATATTTCACCGCGATTTATAAAAAAGCTGACACCGTCGACTGCTACTTGAGTATTGTACTCAATATGTAAATCCCGTACCTCGAGCACAGGTGATTTAAGGTTGCCTTCCTGTTTAGTGTTCATATATACAGACTATCATGACTAACTGTGCACTGCATGAACCCGTGTCATTTTCGAGAACAAACATCATTTGGTTATCTAGGAGAAGGAGCCAAAATAGTCAACATGCTACTGCACCAAACTATTCCTTAGGAAGTGCGTTAGTTATGGCTTGGAAAAGTGAGTCCCAAGTGGTGTGCAGAAAGTCTATGAATTGCTGTATCAACTGCACATGATGATACAGATACCAAAGCACAAAAAGCATAATAAGGAGACCAAACATGCTCCATATAAAGCCATTAAGTTCAGAGAGGAATGATTGTGATCTGGGATGGTGCTGGTACTTCCAGTTTTGTTTCTGAGCATGTTTCCATGCTCTATGCTGCGCCTTCCATGCTCGACTGTTGGTTTTCCAGTTTGCATGCCATGTTTGCCATTCGCTGGAATTGGCAAAATCTTCAAAGCCCTTGCGTGCGCGATCAACCAATTCTTGTGCGGTGACCGGAGGCATGCCTGCTGCGCTTTCAAAATCCTTGGGAGTACGTGCAGCTGGCACAATAATCATCAAAATGATATATACAAGACCCATAAATCCATGTGTAAGGAATGTCAGCACTACAAACACAATACGTACGAGCGCTACATCAAGGTTAAAGTACTCGGCAAGACCTGTACAAACACCAGCTATCCATCTTCCTTCATTAATACGATAGAGACGCTTGCGTGAAGTTGTGCCAGATGATTTGTCAGACTCCCCTTCACTAGTGGTACCTCCTTCGGCAGAAACAGGCCCCATCTCGAGAAGTACGGTGTCTACATCAAGTTTGGTAACAACATTTTTGTGAGGATTTAAATAGGAATTGAATTTTGCGCCTATTGCTTGTTCTAGGTCTTTGATTATTTCATCCTTATCTGGATTTTGTAACAGTGTCAACTTCGCAGCATCAAGATACGCACGCAGCGCATCATATGCGGCTTCTTCTAAACTGTACTCCCTACCATCTAAATGTATTGTTACAACTTTGTTCATATTATTTTGCTAAATTATTAATGCTAACTTGTAATGTTTTGAAATAGTCTGATAATTCTTTTAACGTTTTCTCTCCGCCGGGCGTTAGAGAGTAATACTTACGCGGCGGACCAGAGTCAGATTCGATCCACTCGTAACCAACAGCGTCCTCACGTCGCAGTTTTGACAAAAGCGGATACAGCGTGCCCTCTTGAGTCTTAAAAGGAGTTTGCTCGAGTCGCTCCAAAATGTCTGCTGCATAAGCTGCCTTTGCTGATATAACTTTAAGCACTGCCATCTCGAGCAGCCCCTTTCGCAATGGATTTAATTTGTCTTGTGTGTCTTCTTTCATACGGTACCTTTATATATTAAGGTACTATATGAAATTATGCAAGCTCTCCTTTTGGAATGTGTGGATAACAAATAATGAGATTTATTGGGTTGCTTTGAGTGGCTCGGCAGGTTCGTAGGTGGCAAAGATAATACCGGTTGTGCCAATGTGCG
>JAQBRI010000010.1 GCA_028286585.1 Candidatus Kaiserbacteria bacterium | reverse complement strand
TTGCGGTGAAGTTCGCAGCTACGACGTTGGTGTTGATGACCTGACAGGTGGAGTCGGTAGGAAGACAGGCGGGGTCAAGCGTTTGGCCGGGGGTGTAGGAAACTGCGAAGGTGAGGGATGGGGAAAGGAGGAGTATGAGTGCAGAGAGTGTTCCTGTGACATTTATTCGCTTCACGATCTTGACATAGAAAGACTTCATAGTTTGCAGTAATTATAGCATTGTAAAAGGCCTAAGTCCTTTTTTATTCACAACTTTTTTACTGCAGTGCGCCAGTTTTTAAAACGAGGAGGCGACGTTGTAGATCGGCATCAGCACAGCTGTCAAAAGGACACCGACGCCAAGCGCGAGACTCACGATCATAATAGGCTCGATGAGGTCAACCATCGTGTCAACTGCATTATCAACTTCGCGACGATAATAGTTCGCCACAGTCTCAAGAATTTTACCAACATTACCAGTTTCTTCGCCAATCTTAATCATGGCGACAATCATGCCCGGAATCTCAGGGTGTTTGCGGAGTGATTCAGAAAGCGGCGCTCCTCCTTTTACATCAAGCGCAACAGCAGTCATTACTTCTTCAAAAACAGGGTCCCCTACTACGGCGCCCGTGATTTCGAGTGCACGCAAAATTTGGATACCACTTTTTAGCATTGTCGAAAGGTTGTCCGCAATACGTGAGAGAAAGATCTTTTTATAAATTCCTCCAATTCCCGGAATTTGAAGCCGTGCTCGCGACAACATGTCGCGTCCGTTTTTTGACTGGCCTGCCTGGTACAGTCCAGCGCCCGCAGCAACAACCAATATAATGAGTACGATAAGATAGTGCCGCAAATAGTATGAAATACCAATGACGATGCGCGTAGGGAGTGGGAGTGTTTGATTCAGTCCTTCGAGCATAACTGCAAGATTTGGCACAACCAAGGTCATCATGAGTATCATGACCACGATAAATGTGAAAACGATAAACGCAGGATAGATTAAGGCATTGCGTGCCTTTTGCGTAATTTCATAATTACGTTCCAAGTAGGACGCGAGAAAGGCGAATGTTTCATCCAATTTACCCGACTCTTCTCCGGCGCGCACCATGTTGACGTAGAATGTAGAAAAAACATCTGGATGTTTTGCCATCGCAGCCGACATCTGACTTCCCGCTTGAATATCGTCTGCAACAGCATTCAAATGTTTGGTCATGAGCGGCGTACGCGCTTCTGATGCCAGCAATCGAAATGCTCGGAGTGCAGATACCTGCGCTTCAAAAAGAGTCGTCATCTGACGCGACATCATGACAACGTCTTCATTTTTGACATGATCAAACAAAACCATGCTTCCCGAAAAAATCGAACCAGTTGCTTCTGTTGCATCAATGCGAGACACAATAAGACTTCGGCGTTGCAGTGCGCCGATAGCAAGATCAACGTTTACAGCGTCAATAGTACCCGCTCGCTCCTTACCGTCGCTATCGATTGCAGTATATGAAAAGACAGCCATATTACAAAAGTCGGTTTAGCATGTTCGGATTAATGGAATATTGATACGCGGTTTCGGTTGTGATCTCTCCGCGCGCAACTAGTTCAGCCAACGATCGGTTCATGTCAACCATTCCTTCGGTCGAACCAGTTTCGATAACCGTGTCTATTTCATGTGTGCGTTTTTCGCGAATCAAATTGGCGACAGCAGTGTTGTTGATGAGCAATTCGTACGCCGGAATGAGGCCGCCTGAAATGCGAGGCACGAGTCGTTGTGAAAATATGCCTGCCAATGACGATGAAAGCTGCAAACGAATTTGATCTTGTTGAGGACCAGGAAAGGTGTCGATAATACGATCGATAGTTTGTGCTGCGTTATTAGTGTGAAGCGTCGAAAATACCAAGTGACCTGTTTCTGCAGCAGTAACGGCAGCAGCCATTGTTTCTGGTCCTCGCATTTCACCCACCAGCAGTACATCGATGTCTTCACGAAATGCCGACTGGAGTGCGGATGCAAAATCCTTGGTATCAATATGTACTTCGCGCTGGTTGATGACAGATTGCTTTGGTTCGAATATGTATTCAACCGGATCTTCAATGGTAACAATATGTTCTGCTCGCTCGGTATTGATCAAATCAACCATTGCGGCGAGCGTTGTTGATTTACCGCTTCCTGTTGGGCCAACGACCAAGAAAAATCCCTGGTTGCGGCGTGCAAACGAAAGCAACACATCAGGCATGTTCAACTCTGCGATGGTGCGGATCTGCTTTTGAATGAGGCGAAGCGCGATTGCAACCGTACCACGCTGATAAAAGGCATTGCCGCGAAAGCGAGTGCCCTCGAGTGTTTCGTATGCGAAATCAAGTTCTTGCAGAGTATTAAAACGCTCCAGCTGTTCCTTGCTAATCATCACCTTAAGAAAACTGAGTGTATCTTCCGGTGTAAGAATTGGCTCCTTTGCCATCGCAACCAATAAACTTGATACGCGCATCGTCGGACGAACTCCTGCAGCAAAGTGAAGGTCGGATGCATTCTCGTGCGTGATCGCAGTAAAATATGTTTTAAGAGTGTGTGCGTAGTCCATACTTGTATAGTGTACCGTGCTTCTTGCAATTACGCATGCACAACCTGTGGATCAACTACCTCTTCGATCACAGGATCATCCTCAAGTTTTGAATTACTGAGACTTTCGACTTCGGTGAAAGGAATTTTTTTATCAAACGACTTGAGAAGCGCATCCTCAAACATGGTATGCATTCCCTGTTTTCGTGCCGCTGCAAACAATTCTGAGTCAACTGGATTAGTGAGAATGATATTTTCGAGATGTGATGACATTTCGAGCACTTCAAATACTGCCATACGACCTTTCATGCCTGTTGGATAGCCTTCGGATGGCTCCGGCGTATACGTATGCTCCTGAATCGGAAAATGAAATTCCTGAGGAAGCGATGCTGTTTGCAGTTCAATAAGTTTACGATCACTTGGTGACAACGGGGTTTCCTTGCCGCTACCAGGTGCAAGCGTACGCATCAAACGCTGTGCGATCGACAGGATAAGTACCGGTGGAATAAGATACGGTTCGACACCCATATTAATGAGGCGCGAAATAGTACCAACAGAGTCGTTGGTGTGAATGGTAGACAAAACCAAGTGACCAGTAAGTGCAGCCTGGATCGCAAGCTGCGCGGTTTCACCATCGCGGATTTCTCCCACCATGATCACATCTGGGTCTTGTCGCAATGTGGTGCGAAGTCCTGTGGCAAATGTATACCCGATTTCCGGCCGCACCTGTGATTGCGCTACACCATCCATATAATATTCAACCGGGTCTTCGAGTGAAAGAATATTTTTGTGCTCACGATCGATTGAGGCGAGCATCGAGTACAGGGTTGATGATTTACCACTACCCGTTGGTCCTGAAACGAGAATAAGTCCGTGTGGCCGCTCTATCGCCTTTTTCATGAGCATTTCATTGCGCTTAGTAAGACCAATCTTGTCGAGCGTACGAAATCCCTGATCACGATCAAGAATACGCATAACAATCTTTTCTCCGTTATACGTAGGAAATGTTGATACACGAAAGTCGATCGGTCGAGAATCAATCGATGCGGAAAAACGACCGTCCTGTGGCTTGCGCGTCTCATCCAATCGAAGTGACGCGAGCACTTTTACGCGCGCGGTAATGGCGCGGTGTGTGTTGGTTGGCAACAATACACTCGTGTGCAAATCACCGTCGACACGGTATCGCACGCGTACACCATTGGATTGCGGTTCAATATGAATATCGGATGCTTTGCCGTCGATTGCATAGCGCAAGATTGTCGAGACAATCTTGATTGCTGGTGCATCTTCCTGAATATTTTTGTTTGCCGACCCGTCGCGATGTACCATGATGGTTGGATCATCCAGATCAAGCGGAGTATTTTCTAGCCCAAACACTGCTTCATCTTTTTTGGTACTCTCACTCTTTTTGGTAGTCGTTTGCTCGGTTTGCATTTCGGACACTGCGCGATCTACATCACCTCCCAATCCTCGATACTTGGTAATTATTTTTTGAAAATCTTCCTGCGAAATTTGAAACACTTTGAACGGCATTCCTGTTGCACGCGCAATAAAGTTGAGTGCATCCGCGGCATTCATATCCTCTGGATCTACCATTCCAACCTCTAGCACGCCTTCAAGTGTTGTTGCAAGCGGTGCTATTTTGTAATGCTCGGCAGATTCTTCGGGAATATATCGAAGTACATCATAAGGAATACTTTCGTCGCCAATCGAGCGCATGGGTACTCCGGATTGTCGTACCGTTGAAGCTCCTTTCTGATCAGACTGGGAAGGGGTATCTGCCATATGATTTATTGCGCCGTTGAACTATTCGTACCACTGCGCAGCGTTGTTGAACTTGTTGAAGACGCTTGTGGTGGAGCCTGCACTGTTCCCGCTCCCGTCGTATCGTTGCCCAATGGCGCAAATGGATCATGTCGTCCAGTCGGCTCTGCAACAATTTGTCGTGAAAAATCCTTGAGACTCAAAAATGCCGGATCTGTAAATATGGGAGCATCGAGCGAAACCGTTTCTAGATTTGTGAGTGTCTGGATAAGATCGCTTCCGGTTGTGCCTGAGTCTCCCGCAGTTCCCGCGGATTGAAGAACTCCCCCGCTTTGCGACGATGAGCCGAGCGTAAACCATGCAACCGTAACAATTGCGATTACGATACCGGCAAGAATGATTTTGTTTTTGAAGAGAGCTTCCATAATATTGTTACTTAATCCAGTATGTTCTGAGCGTGATAGAGAGCGCGTATATGCGTGTATTTGATCCGGGAGTCTGCGTGGTGCCTGGGAAAAGCGAGAAAGATTGAATATCCACCAGGCGAAGACTTGATTGCAAATCACCCATAAACGCAAGCAATGTGTCGTATGAACCCTGTACAGTAAAATGCATCGTGATTGAATTGTACTGTGCCCCCGAAGAATGGATGGCCGTGTCAGTTGAAGCAGCACTAGTACCTCCTCCTACATCTATATTTTGTAATGCCATGCCATATCTGCTCGCAATACCATCAATATCAAGGATGAGCGCAATATTATCAACATGATCTGGGATGAGTTTTTGAAGGCGATCGAGATTTGCAGGATCAAACGAATTGTTTTGCTGCAGGAGTTTGTCACGAACCTTATCAAGTTCGGCCACCTTATTAAGTGCAACATCGTACTGATTCACCAGAGTTTGGTTTGCCTGCATTGCATCATACGTAGGTTTTGTATACATAAAGAAGACTACTCCGGCGAGAATGACTGCGATACCTGCGTAGATAAATTTCATAGTTATTGTGTTGCGCCACTTTGTGGCGTACCAAACGGCGATGTAGTTTGGACAGGATTAGTTTGCGGAGTGGTTTGTTGTTGAACTGCAGCAGAACCAGCAACGAGCTGCTCATAACTCACAGCGGCTGGATTAATTTGCGCTGTCACATTAAACCGCACGCCGTTTTGCTGACGATTTACTCCAGAAAAAATAGGATTGACGATTATATTGTTTTTTGCAAATACTTCTGCCTGCAATGCTACCGAATTGACGCTTTGCGCTGTTCCTCCCATGGAAATGGTTATCTTTTTTGGATCATCCGCGTTATATGAAATACCGTCGAAAGTAACCGTTTGCAAGGTCGCCTGACTGAGTGCAGCAAAAAGTGCATTTGGCGCAGTATGCGCAGTAAGGAGCGAGTCCGCTGTCTGCAGTTGCTGACTCACTTTTACAAGATGATCAATAGTACTTGGATCAAGTGCCTTGCGCTCATTTTCGAGTGATTGCTGTTTCGATGAAATCTGTGTAGTTGTAAATTGTTGATACAAAAATGTCGCTCCGCCAAGAGCGGCTGACGCAACAAGAATAATGATCGCCAAAAGGAGTACAACATCTTCGAGTCCACCACGATGACTCTGGTTGCCGGGAGCTGTTATGCGTTCGTGAGGAATGAGTGAAGATGAAAGTCCTGTATCCATAATTTATTTTTGTTGTAGTTTGCGCAATGCGAGGCCGACAGAGACGGCAAAACCAGGACCAATGCTTTGAAGCACAGAATCGAGAAACGCCGGGGCTTCGGTATGTGTGAACGGATGCGATATATCCACCTCGACGCTGAGTGAAGATTTTGCTGCTGTTGTTATTCCAGGCAATGATGCTCCCCCTCCCAACAAGACAACCTGTGCAATATTTTTATTGTAACGTTGTCCGTAACTTAATAATACCCGATTTACTTCGGTAAACACACGAGAGAGTGTTGATAACAATACGGATTGGATTTGATCGTTCTCGGTACGCGAGTACGCAGTGTTGTCGATGAGCCCGTTTTCGCGCTTGACTCGTTCGGCTTTTTCAAATTCCCAACTCATTGCATGCCCCAGTGTTTCTGTCATTTGTTGCCCGCCTACCATGATGAGGTGTGTGAGTCGCACAATGCCTCGCTCTACTATATAGACCTTGGTCGTTCCAGCACCAATATCCACAAACGCCATTGGTGCGATCCCGTGCTCAAATGATGCGCGAATTGCGCTGAATACTTCAATTTCATAAAAATCGACAGTGAGTCCAACCGCACTACTAATAGACTGCATATTTTGGAGCATCGCGTTTTGAATGGCGACAAGCAACACCTCTTGGCCTTTTAGTTTCGTATCTTTGTCTTTGGTAAGCACATCAAAAGCGCTCTTTCCGACCTCATCTTCGGGAATAACAAACCAATCAAGCGTTACTTCCGAAATCGGAACCGGTACATATTTGCGCGCCTCGAGTGGAATTATGCGCTTAAGCGCTTCGGCGCCAACTTTTGGTAATTCCACAACGGTCATCATCGTACTCGAGAAAGAGACGGACATGCTGCCTTCGTGTGTTGTTACATTTGCTTCTTTAAGAAGGTCGCGAAGCGCTTCCCCAAGCTGTTCCGAAGAAAGTTTAACTACTTTGCCTATCGGCTGCTTGCCATATGGACCGAGTGCAATCTCTCCATATGTCTCGAGTATTGCAACTCCTCGCGAAGAACGAAGCTGAACAACTTTAATAGAAGATGAACCTATATCAACTCCCACCACACTCGCTGCGTTTTTATGCCCAAGCGATGTAACTGAACTAATGAGTGATTGTAAGAACGGCATTACCTAATAGTATAACATCGTACACAATCGAGTGTAGTAAAAAAATCAACGACGGTGGATGAGTGCGATATACTTGTCACATGTTGTGGGGTCACGGCAAAAAAATAGTATTGTATGGTGCGCAGATGTACAGGATGATGCTTGATGTCATCGCTCCTCCACGAAAAAATACTGCGCGCATTGCAAAGATTCGTGTGCATCAGCTAACCGTCGCACCACAAGTGCGCAGTGTACTTTCAAACGAAGTGACTACACTTATGTCATATCATGCGCCATTTGTAAAAGATATAATTACCGCACTTAAATTCGAACAAAGCGGCCGCGCAAGCCAGTTGTGCGGACGTATTCTTGCAGATTATTTAGAAGAAGAAATTCAGTCTGCTCGGACCTTCTCTCCGCGGCAAATTCTTATCATTCCAATGCCACTGCATGCATCGCGCGTGCGCGAACGTGGGTTTAATCAAATGGAACGCATTTGTAATACGCTTCCGATGCATTTGCGAGACGGAACGAGCGCACGAATAGTACACAACACTCTTGTTCGAACTCGTGCGACAACACCACAAGCGCAATTGCGACGGGCCGCACGATTAACCAATCTCAAGAATGCTTTCACAGTAAATAATCCAGCCGCACTCTATGACACACATGTGTATCTTATCGACGATGTGACAACAACGGGCGCGACATTATCCGAAGCAGCAAAAACACTGAGACAAACACGCTGCACTGTTACCTGTATCGCGCTCTCCCGCGCGTAACTTACTTGTGATACGCGGTACTTATTTTGAAAACATCGGGAGTTCGTTGGAATTATAAAAATTGGTTCCAAGTTTTCCATAGTTATAAACGGTTCCACCAGTTGTGACGGGAGATCCGCCTGATTCTGGATTTGCATTTGGGTGCGAGTTTTGAAAACCGATATTAAAAAGTGTAGTGATAACACCGGGATTTTGACTGATGTCATATCCGGCGTTTTTCCATTGTGCTTCTATCTCCTTTATGTAGATCGCAGTATACAGGTATGAATAGTAGTGATTCTTTGCATCTGTCAGACGATTAAAAAGTTCTGCATTGCGATCGGTGACCGAAGTCGGATACACTATAAGTGCCGACATTTCTGGACCAGGATAAAACGCAGATGTTGTACTTGCCGCAAATTCCTCGATCATACTTGCCGTATCTTGTTTGATACCCGAAATACCCAAAGAAAACTTACTCATGGAGCCCAATATTTTGAGTGGTTCAAAATATCGTTTAAATATTTCACGCTCTGAGGTAAAAAAGCGAATCTGCTCTGGCACAACAACAGACGCGATGATTCGTGGCGGCACACCCGTTTCTGTACTTACCCTTTCGATAATAGTTTGGTCCTTGAGAAATCCCGCCTTGATAACCGCCCATTCGGGAGTCTCTGTCCAATCACAGATTTGTTTTTTGGTGTCGACACATACCGGACTACTGCTCGCAGCAGGTCCAAAGAATGCATTTCTATCGGCGATAGTGCCCCGCACATCAAAGATGCCAAATTGCATACCAATAAATACAAGACTAAAAAGCACGCCAATGCATGCAAATATGGCAACAATGACTATGAGAATATGTTTTGAAATTGTCTTCATAACGGTGGTCACGCATAATAGCACAGGAAAGGAATCTGGTCAGCTAATGCCTAAATCAATTATACCTAGACGTTGGAGAAGCTATAAAAATCAAGTAGTATACAAACTAGCCGGAGAGGTGCCAGAGTGGTCGAATGGAGCACACTGCTAATGTGTTGAGCCTCAAAAGGGTTCCGAGGGTTCGAATCCCTCCCTCTCCGCCAAATAGAGCGCAGTTATCGCGCTCGAGACGCATCGCTTACATAAATCGGTGGAAGCGATACAATTAATATATGCAATCCAAAGACCTTGGCTCAGATTGGCGCGTGATGCAGTTTGGGTCTGAATATCTGGCGCCTGAATATTACGACCGGATCTTGAAGAAATACGGCACTCAAGATGGCCTACATGAAGATCTAGATCTTCTCACTGATTTTCTTAATGAGCGCCCATCAAACGGAAGCATCTTGGAATTAGGATGCGGCTCGGGCAGGGCAACTCGAGTCATTACCGATATCGATCACTATCACGACCTCACAGTTACAGATCTGAGTAAACAGATGTTGGATTTTGTGCAAAGACAAGAAGGTTCAAAAATCTCCGAATACGAGCAGAGCGACCATATAGAGTTTCTTCAAAAGGCGAAGAAAGAATTTAACACGATCATCTCCCTATGGAGTTTCGCACATTCCGTATTCCCTTGGTATGCAAGGCATGGTCAGGGCGCCTTCAAAATGATTGAAGACATCCTCACAAACTTCTTCGTTCAAAATCTAAAAGGAGGCGGTGCAGTATTTATTATTCAGACTGACGGTGCTAGCGAGGAACAAAAACTGATTAAGCAAAGCTGGTTCCTTGGAGATGGTATTTTACATAAAAGGCTGCTCGAAAGTGAGTATTACAGTGACTTCCAGTCGCCGAGTATAAGAATCCTAGACTCCGTATTTGCAACCCTACTAAAGGGTTCGATCTTTGATTCAACGGAAACAAATGTGACTCAAGTTACCGGAAATGAAATCGAATACGACTCTCTTGATGAGGCGCTAGAGATTTTTATGAATTTCCATCTGGAAGGTGAATTTAATGGCACTCCGGCCTTTACTCCTATTTACGACTTCTTGAAATTGGAATTTGAGAAGATAGTTAAAGCCAAGGGAAAGTTGGCTATTGGCACTGGCTTTTGGATATACAAAGCAAAAAAGAAGTAGCGCTCAGGACGCGTCGTTTGAGCAGGGTAAAATAGAGCTATTCCGCCTTGCAGGGTTTGGTATCAAGAAGTCCGAACTCGAGACGGCCCGCAAAATAATGAACTGTTGTTTGCCTGGATTTGAGTATGCTATACTTTTGTCCATGGAAAACACCAATCAAGTGCCCAAGAAGATTTTATGTGTTGAAGACGATGAGACTATCCGAACAACCTTGAGTGAAGGGTTGCGCGCACATGGTCACACCGTTATCGAAGCAAAAAACGGTGAAGAAGGCTGGAAGACAGCTCTTACCGAGCATCCTGATTTGATCGTGCTCGACATGGTCATGCCAATTTTAAACGGTATGGATTGTTTGCGTCACATCCGACAGGATGCAGCGTGGGGTAAGAATGCGCATGTCGTATTCTTTACCAACAACGACGCAATAGAAGAAGTGTCTGACGCAATGACACTCAATGTCACCAAGTACATCATCAAAAGCAGTCGATCGCTCGAGGATATTATCGCTGATATCGAGTTTGAGCTCGTACCAAAAGCGTAACTTTAAAAAATTAAGTTTGCACTGTTCCAGTCGCCGCCAAGGCGACTGGTTCTTTGTATGGCAGATCGATAAATATGGTTGTTCCCTTGTCTACTTCGGATTCAAGATACATGCGTCCGCCATGCGCTTCGACAACTCTTTTTGAGTAATACAATCCGACACCATTACCTTTGATTGAACTGTCGCGTGCATTTGATGCGCGGAAATATCCGTTAAATACTTTCGATTGCTCTCCCCTTGGAATTCCCATACCCTGATCCTGTATGGTGATCACGAGTCGATCTTTTTGGCGCTTGGCATCAATAGTGATGGTCGTCTCTGGCTTCGAATATTTAATAGCGTTTGAAAGGAGGTTGGTAAACACTCGTCGCATGCGATCCATCTCGACATTAACCTGTGCAGTGCGGCATGCATCCTTGATGTCCAAGGTAATCTTGAATTCGGCGAGCGAGAGACTCAAGGGGTCTGTAGCGCTATTGATAAGATTAATGAGAGGAACTTGGGCCTTTTTAAGCTTTGCAAAAACATTGTTGCTAGCCGCAACATTGAGCAATTCACTAATAGAGTCGAGTACTGATTCACAGGTCACCTGAATCATGCGTGCCTTTTTCAAACCCGCCTCCGACAATTGATCCTTTGATGCACTCAATGCCTCGGCAGCCCACTTAATACTGATGATTGGACTGCGCAAATCGTGCGCAGCAATTGCTAGAATTTGTGCACGAACCGTAAGCATTTCTTCTTCTCGCTTACTCAAAAGCCACAAGAAAAACAAAAGTGATGCAAAACCAAGTGCTACGATAGCAGGCATCGTTGTATACACAAACACAATCCGCAGATATTCGGAATAATCAATATCCATGCCGGCAACTGCAATAACCTGGGAATGGTTGGCGTTATATACCGGGGCAAAACCAGATACCCAGTTACCCCATCGATCAGAATAAAAGACAACCGCAGGTGCACCGGTTTCAAAAACTTTTTTTATCTCTGGATTGGCTTCGGTATAGACCTGTCCCGGCTGCGAATATTCAACAAAATTTTGCTCTGGTTCAGAGTCGGCAAAGAAGAAAATAGTTTCGTCACGCTTACCCATCAAATAAATAAATCGGGTATCGGAGTTAATCGTATGCGTATATATCAGAGTCTGCTTGAGTGACTGATAGGTTGATGTTGCCTTGTCCGACGGATCGCCGTGCAGATTTTGGAGCGGAAGCGAGCTAAGCAGTGTTCCGATCGTACTAATGCGCTGTGTAAGAGAATCCTCTTGGCCAGAAAAGACGGTATTGTAAACAACCGCCGACAAACCTCCTCCAAGCAGTATTGTGATAAGTACTCCAATCAGCAAGAGTGGTCTGATTTTTACTTCGAGCGTCAATAACCTTTTTAACATAGTTTGAATAGGAAGTATCTCACAATATAGCAAGTATGACCCCTTTTTAACAGTGCACCCGCACGTCCTGTGTATAAGTGTAGAGTCCTTATATTTGGTATACTGTATGTATATGAAAAAAATAATTCCTCACCTATGGTTTGATACGCAGGCAAAAGAAGCGGCGAACTTTTATACAACACTTTTTGACAATTCAAAGGTTAAAAATGTGACGACAATTACTAACACTCCTTCTGGAGACTCCGACATTGTTACGTTTGATCTCGCAGGAGAACCGTTTATGGCGATTAGCGGGGGCCCATACTTTACAATCAATCCGTCAATCTCAATGTTCGTTGTATTTCAAGCGCAAGAAAAAATCGACAAGGTATGGAACATGCTTTCCGAAGGCGGAAAAGTTTTGATGGAATATCAGGAATATCCATGGGCAAAAAAATATGGCTGGATTCAAGACAGGTACGGACTCACGTGGCAGCTTTCGCTGAGCGAAGACCGTGCACCAGACCAAAAAATCACCCCGCTCCTTATGTTTACACAAAAGGTTGCAGGTAAGGCAAAAGAAGCGATGGATATGTATGCGAGTATTTTTCCAGATTCCAGCGTTCAGATGGCAATCCCCTACGAGGCAAACGAAGGAGATGTCGAGGGTTATATCAAGCACGCGCGATTTACCTTGGTCGGGCAAAATTTTATGGCAATGGATAGTTCAGGCCCGCATGAGTTTACCTTTAGCGAAGGATTGTCGCTCGTGGTCAACTGTGATACACAAGAAGAAATCGATATGTACTGGGAGAAACTTTCTGCAGTACCAGAAGCCGAACAATGTGGCTGGCTTAAAGATAAGTACGGAGTCTCATGGCAGATCGTTCCGTCGATAATGCAGGACATGATGACCTGCGGTGATCAAGAAAAAGTTGACCGTGTGACACAGGCCTTTTTGAAAATGAAAAAGTTTGATATCAAAACGCTACAAGAAGCATTTGATGGGTAGTACATATTGTTCCTCTTAATACGTATCAAACGTTAGAACACGGGTTCATATGGATGCTTTTTGAAAAACCTGCCTTCGATAGTGTAGCGATCGTATCCGTGGAAAAAGAGCATGAAATTGAGTCCAAAAAGCGCAAGATGTGGCCAGACTCCTTCGCCAAAATACAGCAATGAGAGTATGAGCCAAAAGAGGAAAAAGAGTGCAGTCCACCGGATCTCTATACCAAACATAATAAAGAGACCTATGAGTATTTCAATAATGAGCGCACCAAGCACAATGAAAAGCGGTTCAAACTGAAAGTAGTTTGTGAGGTGGTAAATGCGAATAACATCGAGCGCGAGATCAGTGTGTAAAAATTTTGCAAAAATAGCGGCAGCGATCACTGAAATACCAAATCCTATGCGCAGCGCCAGCATTTCATATGGCTCAAATCGTTTCCGCAGCTGGTTGATCGTGTTTTTCTTTTTTCCGCGGCCAAGCAATCGATCAAGCGAATATGCACCACCGCCCATAATACAGATAACGATCGTTACAACAAAATACGCAGTATAGGTACACATATACCAGCCATGAACAGGGATTGAGACAAGCGTGATGAGCGCAACCAAAAATGCTGCGATCCGTGTAAAAAGTCCAAGAGTAATAAGAACTCCGCTTACATATAACACACCTACAACCCACGGAGTATATGCACCATATATACCTACGAGCGGAAGTTCAGGGCCAAAAAGCGCCGAGTTATATGCAAATGCGATGAGAGTAAGTCCGAGCGTAACTCTCTCGACAAGCGGCGCGTAACGCTTAAGTTTGTACAGAAATGGATTGGTCCATGCTTCGAACACACGAAATATCGACATGCAGAAAATTGTTGAGACCGTCACAAATGCAATAAATCCCCATAAGAAAAATCGACCTTGGTTGGTGTAAAACGCGTCAATAGGATTGGGCGATACCATGCCAACATCTTGCGCTATTGTAGAGGAGCTCAATATATATACCTCGTGAGCTGAAGCGGCGACAGGAACAAGAAGAGCGAGCGCAGGTACTATATACACAAAAATCCTGTACATGTTTTTCATCCTATGATTGTACCGCAAAAAAATAGCTGATTTCCTTGGGCGTGCGAAGGCGGCAGCTCGTGAGTACACGACTGCACTTCCTTTTTATGGGACTGAGTACGGTCAATAAAAAATGGGCGGAGGATGTGAGATTCGAACTCACGGTCCCATAACAGGACGACAGTTTAGTAAACTGTTGATTTAAACCACTCATCCAATCCTCCGTGCAAACATCCTATCATTTATTCGTCTTTATGGCATCTCCCTTTTGTTGGTACGGATGTCACAAATTCATTGACGGAACCGTAACCCGGGCGTAGTCTTTACCCAGACAAGAAGTTCCTTGTCATATGAGTGGAGTCTTGCAATGCCGGATGACCTCGCTACCGTTACCTCAGAAACTACCGCCGTCACCACTGACTGGAAACAAATTCTCGTCCTTATGCGGCGGAAAGTTGGAGAAAACGACTTCAATGCCTGGCTTGGCAGATTGGAGCTTGACGATGTTACTGATGCAGTTGCACACCTCTCTGTCCCGACCGACTTCCTTCGGTCGTGGATTTGCAAATACTATCTCGCTCGTATCGCGGAAATATTCAAATCCGAGATGCCGCACATTGCGCAAATCTCGATCTGTGTGCGTTCGGCGGCGCGAGTACCTGTGACCAAAGGAATCGTCACCCCTGCGCCACACAAGCCTGCGCCCGTGTTTCGTGACACCCGGCCGACAAAAATGTCGGGAGCAACAGCGCTGCGCGCGCCAACAGCGCCGGCCTCGCTAGGCTCAACCCTCAACAACGATTTTACGTTCGAGACATTTATTGCTGGACCTTCAAACACGATCGCGCGCGCCGCGGCTCTGAATGTCGCTGAAGAAGGAGAGTTACTATTCAATCCTCTGTATGTCCATGCGGGAAAAAGTCTGGGTAAGACCCACCTTCTGCAGGCAATCGCTCATACCGCGTCGGCGAGAGGTCTGAACATTCTTTACTATGCGGCAGAGAAGTTCATGTACGATTTTGTCTCGGCAGTCCGATCATCGAACGTGATTCAGTTCAACGGGGCGTTACTCGCTGCCGACATACTCATCATCGACGACATGCAGTTTCTTCGTGGCGAAAACATCACCAGTGAGTTTCGCCAAATCTTGTGCAAGCGTATGATCAACGGCCGCGGTGTTGTGATTGCTGCGGATCGTCCGCCGTATGAGCTAGAAAACCTCGACGAAGAAGTTCGTTTGCGACTCTCAAGTGGATTAGTTGTGCAACTGGATACGTTCGAAACAGATCTGCGCAAGAGAATACTTGAAATGAGGATCGAGAAGGCACGAGTCTTCAATCCAACCTTCGAAGTTTCGCCCGAGGTCATCGACTTTCTTGCAAAGACGATTACAACCAACGGACATGATCTCGACGGCGCGGTCAATCGACTCTTGTCTCATACTACTCTAACTGGCGCACCACTTACGATAGAGACGGCTGAACGTGCCATCAACGATTTACTTCGACCGCACAATCCGAAGCGTGTTCGGATTGAGGATATCCAGAAGCTGGTTGCAATACACTACACGACAGATTTCCAAGACATAATCTCGGCGCGGCGCCACGCGACGGTGGTGCGACCGCGACAAATCGCAATGTATCTCTCCAAGATCATTACCGGTCGGTCTTTGCCCGAAATCGGCAGGCGTTTTGGAGGGCGTGATCACACTACAGTACTTCATGCCGTGCGCAAGATCGAAGCACTTGCACAGAAAGATGCTTCGCTCAAAGAAGAGCTGAATCTTCTTGAATGTATGTTGTATAGGTAGCATATGTTGAACATTTAACGACCCCGCCGAGGCTTGCCTCGGCGGGATTTTTTTATAATCTATATATTTCAAATATTCACCAGTGCGAACAGCTTGTGATCAAACGGTTATATCACCATGTTGATAAGAGTAGAAATAATTGAAAGCACGAGCGAACCAACAAGAGCTGGAATAAATCCGGCTACCGTAAATCCGGGAACGACAAGTGTCATCGCCCAAAAGAGAAGCGCACTCAGAATAAGTGAAAACAATCCAAAGGTAAGGATGGTAAGTGGAAACGTAAGGACACGTAAGACCGGGCGAATTACCATCGTAATGACCGACCACACAAGTGCAACCAGTACAATATTGACCCATCCGCCGGTAATACTAATGCCTGGCACAAGGTAGACCGTCAGGATTATTGCCGCGACAAGTCCGAGAAATTTAAGAATGAAGTGCATATATCTATCGTACCTCCATTATATACAAAAGCAACGACCTCGAACATTTCGAAATCGTTGCTGTCTGTGGAGTTATACTCGGTCACGTTCGGCCCCAAATGGATCATATCCATCGTCCGTGACACCTTCTTCTGGATCTTCTTCTTCGTCGACAAAGGCATCAGCGTCCCCCAATCCGTCGAGCAAATCGTCAGATACGTCTACAATTTTGTCATCTTCTTTCTCATCATCATGCATATACTAAAACATCATTACTTCTTCTAATGTATCGCTATCCTACAAACTTAATAGAAATTTGCAAGGGGTTATCATATTGGATGTGGATAAATAGGGGCGCTCACGAGTACAAACTCTTCGCTTGGGAGCGGGGAAAGATGCGCGTATACTGCGAGAATGCAGCCACAGGATTTACTTCAAAAGCATTTTCGCCTTACCCCATTGCAACTACGGGCACTGAATAAGCTCAAACTCAAGACCATTGGTGACGTACTTGAGCACTTTCCAGTGCGGTATGAATCAAGCGGTTCCCAGTCTGACACACGGTCTTTGGTCGTGGGTGATAAGGTCACGCTCACTGGTTCATTTTCAAAAATCCAGGCAAAAAAACTTTGGAAGAGTCGCCGCGCTATTTCTGAGGGGACGTTCGAGGATGGTCAGGGTCGAGTGCGAGTCATGTGGTTTAACCAGCCCTACATCGCATCATATGTAAAAGTTGGCACGCCAGTTCGCATGAGCGGCGTTGTGGGCGGATCAGCCGATAAACCATACATTGCAAATCCTGCAGTAGAACCTGTGACCGCCGAGGAGGCCATTCAGGATACCGGCATGTTTGTACCAGACGGAACAGACACTACGAACACACTCTATGCAGTCTACCCAGAAAGCCAGGGTGTCACGTCGTTGTGGTTTCGCCATACGATTGCAAAAATTTTGGCAGCAAGAGTGCACGAACATACTCGCGATCCGCTTCCTCAGACCCTCCTAAACCAGTACCACCTTCCCGGCAGATCAGTCGCCCTAGTATGGATTCATACGCCAGAAAAAAATTCAGACGCGCAAGCGGCACGCAAACGTTTTGCATTTGAGGAAATGTTTGTGCTACAAGTTTCGCGGGCACAAGAGCGAGCACGTAATGCAAGCATGCAAACATACACGCTCGTTGAGCCCGAAAAATATGTCGAAAAGTTTTTGTCGAGCCTTCCCTTTCCACCAACAGGTGCGCAAAAGCGCGCAATCGATGAAGTCATTCATGACATGGAGCGCCCTTACCCAATGGCACGCCTGCTTGAGGGCGATGTCGGCTCAGGCAAAACAATAGTTGCTGCAGCATCAAGCTATGCCGTGGTGCATTCGCAACCACCAGGTAGAAAGAGCGGTACGCTGCAGGTTGCATACATGGCTCCAACCGAGATTTTGGCGCAGCAGCATTTTGAATCGTTTATCACCTACTTCAAAGACCTGCCGCTCAATATAGGAATCATTACCGGCAGCGGCTGTAAAAAGTTTCCTTCGAAGAGCAATCGAGAAGCAGCTACCCCTATTTCGCGTACACAGTTTCTTAAATGGGTTGCGGGCGGCGAAATTGCCGTAGTTATAGGCACACACGCACTCATTCAAAAATCCGTCGAATTTCAAAACTTGGCGCTCACGATCGTCGACGAGCAGCACCGTTTTGGTACGGCACAACGCCACGCACTTTCAAAAAAAGGTACAATTGCTCCTCATTTTCTTTCGATGACGGCAACTCCTATCCCCCGCACGCTTGCGCTTACGGTGTATGGCGATCTTGATCTTTCGCTACTGGACGAACTTCCGCCAGGTCGGGCAAAAATAATTACGCAGATAGTAACCGACGATACGCGTAACGAGGCATATGAACGCATGCGAAGCGAGCTAGACATAGGTCACCAGGTGTACGTAATATGTCCCCGTATCGAGGAACCAGATCCTGAGAAATTGAATGCACTGCAAGCTAAGTCTGCAAAAGCCGAAGCAAAGCGACTGCAGGCTGATGTGTTTCCGGATGTCGAAGTGGGACTTTTGCATGGCGCAATGACTCCCAAAGAAAAAGAAGCAGCGCTTCGGGAATTTACCGAAAACAAAATACAAATACTGGTTGCAACATCAGTTGTCGAAGTTGGTATCAACGTACCCAATGCAACGGTAATCCTTATCGAGGGAGCAAGTCGGTTTGGGCTTGCACAGTTACATCAATTGCGCGGACGAATCATGCGCTCGTCGGATGTGCCGTATTGTTTTTTGCTTGCAGACTCCAAGTCCGAAGTATCAGTCAAACGACTCCGGGCACTTGCAAAATCCAGTGACGGATTCGAACTTGCCGAAGCCGATCTCAAGGCACGCGGAGCCGGCGATTTGTATGGTGACAAACAATGGGGCATCTCGGACATAGGGATGGAAGCGCTCCAAAACATGAAACTCATTCAGGCAGCACGTACCGAAGCAGAAAAAATCGTCGAAAAGGATTTTGAACTTTCACACTACCCAGAGTTGCGAGCACAAGTGCAACTGATCTCGACAAACTTACATCACGAATAAAAAAACTCCGTCGCACGACGGAGTTTTTTTTATTCGTGATGCAGTACGAACTATTGAATATTATAGTTTGCAGTTGCTTGTGAATTACCCTGTCCGTCCTTAAGTACGATAAGATAGTTTCCAGTAGATGGATATGTGTGAGTCAGTGTGATCGATGAAGCAACTCCACCAGTTGTACACGAAGATGTAACTGGCTGACTGCTAGCGCCATCTCCCCATGCGACACTGTAGATCCCACAACTTGGCACAGACACAACCGCGGTTACCGCTACACTACTACTTGATGATGGTGAAACTGAAACAATGCCGTATGAGCCATTGTTGCCAGTTACAGTCGATGGCTGTCCAACGGTAATCGTGATTGATGAACTGAGTGCGTTGCCTGTTACCGATTGTAATACTGGGTTATATGTTCCGACATTTGCATAGACATGCGTAATAGAGTACGACTGCCAAGTACCAGGAGTTGTTGGTATTGCAACGAGTCCCACTGTTCCGTCACCAAAGTTGATAGTTTCGTTACAGGTGCCCTGACATCCAAGACCCGCTGCATTTGAAATGGTACCTGAGAATATGACACTTAACGGTGCTACACCTGATGTGATTGACGCACGTAGCGAATCAGCAGGAGTTTGTTGTTGCTGCTGTTGTGCTGATGCACCCGAGACTGTAACAATCGCAGAAGTGCGATGCGTACCCGCAGCCAAAACTATTTGATAGCTGCCGCCATACGTGTAAGTATGTGCATAATTTTGTGTAACTTGTGTACAGGATCCGTTGGTTGGAATTTGCTGTAGCTGTGTTCCATCACCAAAATCGAGCGTATACACTTGTGCATTACAATTGTTGGTGGTATTGACGAACGCTTGCACCGAGACCGTAAGAGGAGCGCTTCCAGAAACCGGTGTTACCTGAATGTATCCACCAACTTGAGTTGAATTTGATTGACTATTTTGTGAAGATTGCTGAGTACACTGCAGCGATATTGCAGCAGCTGTTCGCGGTCCTACCATGCCGTATCCTGTTGTTGCAGGAGAACCACTCGAGACAATATTAAACTTGACCTGCCATCTTCGTACTGCGGCTTCGGTAAGTCCGCCAAAGTATCCGGATACTGTTGCTTCTGGATAAATAGAAGGGTCTTGCGCAAGAAATTGCTGCAATCGAGTCACATCATCACCGGATGATCCTACTTTGAGTGATCGGCCGATGAGTGGACATGCACTTGAGTTACTAACTGTAGTTCCCCCGCTCGATGAACCACCAGCTGCGGCGATTTGCGCCTGAAGTGCGGCGATTTGCTGCAGCAATGCCTGGGCCTGCGCTTGTAATGATGAGCCGTTTGCGCTACTTGCATTTGGATCGGACGCACTATAGTTTGCGCTAGATGATACTTGTGCAAACGAAACCAATGGTAAAACGATCAACGAGGCACTTATAAGAGCGATGCGATGTGTGTACTTCATATCTCTTATTGTCACATATCCCTATCCATCTGCAATAGGAGAAGCTGAATATGTCCGGCTGCTCATGAGTACATGACAGCACTTCCTTTTTCATAAGACAGAGTACTGTCTATGAAAAATGAGCGCCCTCCAGGAGGCCCGACTATTTTTATAGTCGCTTTGCTCCTTAAAAATATGTCCGGGCCGCAAGGGCCACTCACTATTTTTATACTCACACGTTCGTTAAAAATATGTCCGCCCTCCTGGATTCGAACCAGGGACATCAGAGGTATAAGCTCTGCGCTCTAACCAACTGAGCTAAGGGCGGGATTGGTCACAGACAGTATAGTCCAAATTCGCCATTTGAAAAAGCTATCGGATAACCTTGGCAACGGCAGGGGCAACTCTTTTATCAAACATGTCTGGAACCACTTTTTGTGCCGTTGGTTTTGGCACCAATTTTGCAATAGCGTACGCGGCTTTTAGCTTCATCTCGTTAGTGATTTTGCGTACCTTGTTGTCGAGAGCTCCGCGAAAAATTCCGGGAAACGCAAGCGAATTATTGATTTGATTAGGATAGTCAGATCGTCCAGTCCCCACTACCACCGCGCCGCCTTCATAAGCCTCTTCCGGCATAATCTCGGGAGTCGGATTTGCAAGCGCAAAGACAATAGCACCCTTATTCATAAGTCGAATGTCGTTTGCATCCGCAAGATTTGGGCCGGACACACCAATAAGCACATCGGCATCAGTCAACGCTTCGCGCAACCCGCCAGCAACGGCGTCGGTGTTCATAAGGGCGAGTTCACGCTTGTGTTCATTAAGATCGGTTCGTCCGCTATGAATCACGCCCTTGCTGTCCAATACCACCAAGTGTCCAACGCCTGCGGAATGTATCAATTCTGCAACGGCAGTTCCTGCTGCACCGGCGCCAGAGACAACCACACGAATATCTTTAATATTTTTCTTAACTACTTTGAGTGAATTAACGAGTGCAGCCAAAACTACGATAGCAGTTCCATGCTGATCGTCGTGCATGACCGGTATGTCGAGTGCCTCGATAATTCGCCGTTCAATATCAAAACATTTTGGAGCCGCAATGTCCTCGAGATTGATGCCGCCAAATGCAGGCGCGATATTAATGATGGTCTGTACGATTTCGTCCGGGTCCTGCGTTCCTAGCACAATTGGTACTGCATCAATATCTGCAAATGATTTAAATATCATACACTTGCCTTCCATGACAGGAAGTGCGCCCAAGGCACCAATATTTCCAAGTCCCAAAACGGCAGAGCCGTCAGAAATAACAGCAACTGTTCTACCCTTCCCTGTGTAGTTGCGTGCCTCGTTTGGATTTTTTGCAACATAGGTCGAGACAGCTGCAACGCCTGGCGTATACACGAGTGCAAGGTCTGCACGATTTTTTACCGCAACCGCCGGCACTATTCTGAGCTTGCCGCCAAGTTTTTTATGCAGTGCTAATGCCGCCTTCGAAACATCTGGGTGTTTTGCTGGCTTTTTTTGCGTTTGTGTAGTTTTTTTCATTACTTTAGTATAGCAAATGACACAAACAATACCTCTCGCTCAAAAATGAGTCTCGTGATAGTCTGTCGCGAGAGCAATCAGCTCTTCCAAATAGAGGTGTGGTATGAACACTTTTAGCACTCCTGATAAGGCCCTGGAATACATACAGTCTCTCTCTTGGGGCAACGCGGCAGGTACTTGCAAAAACCTGAAAACAGCAGAGAGATTTGCACGGACGGGCATGCGAGTCGTCACCTATGGTTCATACACGATGGAACCGCGCGAAGGCAACACCGGTAACAATTTTTTCTATGATGAAAAGACCGGGAATTCGATCAACGCCTTGGGAATACCAAACCAGGGCCACGAAGCAACTCTCCCGCTTCTTCGGAAAATTTGCCAGAGTGTCAATGATGCTGGCGCGAACTTTTGCGTCAGTATTTCTGCGGGAAATAAGTTCGACCCCGAGGAATACCATTACATGGCTGCCGATATCGCAAGTTACAATGCCGCCAATATAGTGGAGGGGAATTTTTCGTGCGGCAACATGGTCGTCGACGGAAAGTTCAAGCCCATCGTATGCTTTGATAGTGATGCATTTCGTGAAGGTGTAGCTTCACTCAAAAATGGTGCAGGAGGTCTTCTGACTGCTATCAAACATGCGCCGATTACCGAAGCACGGTTTCTCATTCCAAACATCAAAGCATGCGTGGATATTGGGATCGACTACGTGATCCTGGCGAATACAATTCCGAATTCGTATCTCGAGAAAGAGCTTGGCAAACCGGCGATCAATATGGGGCGAGGCGGTCTTGGCGGGAAAGCTCTCATTCCAATCGTGAGCGGCATGCTTATGCAGGCGCGCGAAATAGTTAAGGGAACGAAAACTAAACTTATTGCAGCAGGCGGCATCGACAGCGGACTTGATGCGTACAAGTATCTCTGTCTCGGCGCACATGGATTCCAGTTCAATACAGCACTTTCGCGAAGAAACCTCGATCCGAAAGTCGCGCAAGAAATAATTATGGGCGACAAGAGCGTTGGTCATACGGGGCTGGTGGATTACCTCGTCGAGTACGGCCTTCCCGACTAGAATATGTAGAACTTTTTAAAGTGGCGTCCTCCGGGACGCCACTTTCTTTTTTATTGCTTCTCTATCTGTACTTTGATACTGTGCGCTGGGAAACAATTGTTCTCCGACAACACAGACATAGAGGAGTTGTGTGACATGCAAATCTGGAAACGAGACGACCAGGGTCGTATTATGTGGTTTCGTATGCGCATGCCGATCGAAGGGCATTTTCATGCTCGCGATAAGTCGAGCGGTATTCTTCAGATCACTGTTCCCACACTTTCTGAAGAATTTCACGCTGCGGTATTCATGCCGAATCTGGATCCGCCGATTACCACGATCGAAGATGCCCGGAACTATCGCAAGGATATTATGGAGTTTTCGCGTACAAATTTCATTCCCCTGATGACGATGTATCTCACCGACGAAATCAATTCAAGCGAAGTTGCTGCTGCACTCATAAGGAAGGATATTATGGGTGTAAAGTTCTATCCACCAGGACTGACAACCAACAGTGATAGGGGCGTCAAGGACGTGAGTGCGCTCTGGACGAGACTGACGGAACCGTACCGAGTACTGTGGCAGCTTGCTAATAAGGGAGGTATCTTCTTCATCCATGCGGCAGCGGGGGTTGATGCTAACGGCATTGAGCTCGATCCATACGATCAGGAGCCATACTTCATCGAAAATATTTTGCCACGCATTCGCGATGCACATCCGACACTCCAGATATCGATCGAACACTTGTCGACGATCACAGGCGTCGAATACATGCGCAAGCACGGCGGCGAATTTCTAGGATGTTCGATGACCGTTCATCATTCGACGCTCGACCGGCGCGACCTGTTTCGCCGGGGATACAACACGCATGTTGGCTGGATGCCAATCTTGCAGTCGTCTGAGCACCGGAAGGAGCTGCATGAATTCATGACTGAAGGTCATGACTTTGTCTGGCTCGGAACGGATTCTGCGGCACATCCCAAACGCGACAAAGAAGCTGGATGCTGCAAAAGTGGAGTGCTTATGACCCATGCACTCGAGCGATATGCCAAACTCTTTGATTCACTCGGGAGACTCGACGAACGTTTTGAGCGGTTTTCCTCAACTAATTTTGCAAAATACATCGGCATCGATCCGAGCAATAAAATGGTCGAGCTTGTTCGAAAGCCCTGGCAACCCGCTCACAGATATGTTGCCATGGGCACTGAAGGGCCAGACGATATTGTCTCCTTCGATGAAGGCGGAACTCTCAGTTGGCAGCGAGTATAAACCAGTTGATATTTTGCCCTCGGCGCACTGCGCGCCGAGGGCACTTTTTATAATCTTGACTCGGCGGACAATCGGTATACTGTGGGGATAGTTGTAATGCGTTTGATGGAGGATGCGATGCACGCTGAGGCAGATCATCGAATTCGAAACTATCGTTTCCATATGCGCGAATATGGGATGTGCTTTTATCCCAAAACCGATGTCTTGCGGGTAAGGATACCGCAAAAATCATCGTGCCGAATCAAAAGACGTGTCTCGCCCGACAAGTCTCTAGTTCTTTTATTGGATAGTGCCAATCCAAACAACTGTGTTGGATTTGAGCTTCGTAACTTATTATTTCTTCACGATCGATACGGGCACGATGCATGCTTCAGTCGTCCGATTTCGTTTTATCTTTCACTTGCACACCAATGGCTCGATGAATGCATCAAGCGCCTCTTGGAAGATCACTCTATGGAGAAAGTGAATTCAATCATCGAGAAAATGATGGACATCTCTACTAGAGCAGACAGGATTTGCAACGAACACTTCAGCTCGATCGAAATCCACCCTCAAGTGCAGGAGATAATATCGCTCAGCTGGCGATATTATCACACCTCATCATTAACGCTCCATTAGCACAAAGGCGGGACTCAACATCCCGCCTTTTTCAATGCATGTCATTAGAATGTAATTAGATTACATCTTCCCTCTTTTTTGGTTCGATGCCGTTCAATACCAAAATCTTTTCAAATTCTTCTCGTTCGAGTGTTTCTACTTCGACAAGCTTGAGTGCAATCGCATCGAGCGCCTTGCGGTGCGTTGTAAGCACTTCTGTTGCTCGTGCTTGCGCGCCTTCGATAATAAATCGAACTTCGGCATCAATAGAAGCAGACACATGTTCTGATTGTGAATCACCCTGCTCAATGCCGCTACCAAACATGGTTCTGCCCTGTGCCGCATCAAGCGCTATTGGACCCAGCTTTTCTGACATTCCGTATCGGGTAACCATGTCGCGGGCAAGCGCTGTTAATACTTGCAGGTCGTTCGATGCACCAGTCGTAATATCTCCATAAATCATTTTTTCTGCCAAGTATCCGCCAAGTGAGACCGCAATGTCATCAAGAAACGCTTTACGTGATTGGAGCTTTCGATCTTCGAATGGGAGGTGCAATGTATATCCAGCAGCACGTCCGCGACTAATGATCGAAACTTTGTGCACTGGATCGGCATACGGCAAGATACTCGAAACAAGTGCGTGACCCGCTTCGTGATACGCGGTAATCTCTTTTTCTTTTTTACTCAAAATATGTGATCGTCTTTCGGGACCGAGCATTACCTTTTCGATACTGCGGATCAAATCATACTGCGTAATCTCTGTTCGGTTTTCGCGTGCGGCAAGAATGGCAGCCTCGTTCATAAGGTTGGCCAAGTCAGCTCCGCTAAATCCCGGTGTCCGCTCTGCAATGACAGGAAAACTCGTATCAGGTCCCATTGGCTTTTGGCGGGCATGTGAAATAAGAATATCTTCGCGATCCTTTCTGTCTGGAAGGTCGATAGTCACCCGTCGATCAAAACGTCCTGGACGCAAAAGCGCCGGGTCGAGCACGTCTGGGCGGTTGGTAGCTGCCATCACAATGACTTTTTCACTTGGTTCAAAACCATCCATCTCGACGAGAATTTGATTTAGAGTTTGTTCGCGCTCATCATTTCCGCCACCTGTTCCCGCTCCGCGGATACGACCAACGGCATCTATTTCATCAATAAAAATAATCGCGGGTGATGCGGTTTTTGCAGTAGTAAAAAGATCGCGAACGCGTGACGCACCAACACCTACAAACATTTCAACAAACTCGGATCCGGAGATCGAGAAAAATGGTACCCCCGCTTCACCCGCTACAGCGCGAGCAAGCATCGTCTTACCGGTACCCGGTGCTCCCATAAGTAGTACGCCCTTTGGAATACGTGCACCGATTTTGAGAAACTTGTCTGGATTTTTGAGAAAGTCGACAATTTCTGTAAGTTCTTCTTTTGCTTCTTTTGCTCCAGCAACATCAGAAAAAAGTACTCGCTGTACCTGATCCTCAGGACTAATGAGTCGTGCGAGCGAACGGCCAAACGAAAGTGCCTGCATACCGCCACCGCGAAGTTGTCGCGAGAGATACCACATGAGTCCGAACAAAAGAATTATCGGAATGATGAGTGGTGCGAGTGTCAAAAACCAAAATCTGACACCGCTTTGATCCTCGACATCAATTTTTACCGTAGCAAATTCTGCCGGTGTCACACCATAGCGCGCCAATGTGTTGGTCAGTGAATCCTCTGATTCCTTGCGTGACTTTTTTTCGCTCTTGTCGGTGTAGGTCGCAGTTATACTGTCCCCCGCAACAGTGACGGAACTAATCTTACCCGCGATGATATCTTGCGCGATTTGTGAAAATGGAACGACGTTATTTTGGTCGGTGAAATACTGCTTGACCGACGAATACCCTACTGAGAGTATGACAAAAACAACGAGCGCGGCTCCGAGTTGTATCCAAATATTAATACCCTCTGGTTTCTTGCCAGGAGGAGTCTGTACGGGCTTTTTTTCTTCGGTTTTGATGTCTTTTTTTGGCATATATTCTGTTGGCACATTATACAGTATTGTGGCGTTGAATGATATAGTATTTGCATGTCACTCATCGACAACAAACGGACACTTTTGGATTACGAAATACTCGATCGATTTGAGGCAGGAATCGAGCTTTTTGGCTACGAAGTCAAATCGATACGTGCGGGATTAGGATCACTCAAGGGTGCTCGGGTGGTAGTTCGGGGCGGTGAGGCATATCTTATTGGCTCAACAATTCCCCCATTTCAGCCAAAAAACGCCCCAGAATCATATGATCCCGAGCGAAATAGAAGACTCCTCCTTAATCACAAGGAACTTAGGGATATTGAAGGCGCTGAGCACGAGAAAGGTTTGACAACTATACCAATTGCGATGTATAATAAAGGTAGGAATTTGAAGCTCGAAATTGGTATAGCAAAGGGTAAAAAGAAAGCCGACAAGCGTGCAACCATTGCAGAAAGAGATACCAAGCGAGACATCGATAGAACTTTGAAAATTAAAGACCGTTAACTGTTTTCAGCCATTCGCCTACAACGCGCCACTCCTGTGGTGTGTTGTAGGGGGATGACTGGCTTCGACAGGAAGTACGGAATCTGTATGTGCGCGATCGCATTGAATAACTGCGTATAACTATTCAAAACCTAAGTGCAAATAAAACAGCACGGGCAACTTTGTCACCAATTCAGTTGGCAGATTTGCAGCTCGCATTCGCTTAATCGCCAATGCGCCGTTTCGTAATCGTCTTGCGTAAGAGCGATTATTGAGCGTCATTTAACTTACGCACACTTTTGTACCTGCTCACTACAAAGGCAAGGATTGAGCTCGGTTGTGTATGATTTTGTTCATCTTATACATATGCAACTTAAAATCTAAGGTGACCTACATCGTGTAGACTCATACAAATTTCTCTTCTTGGACGGGGGTTCAATTCCCCCCATCTCCACCAAATGAGGATTTGCAACAGCAAATTCCTCAAAAAGCCTTACATTGCTTACTGAATTAGCAGTTCGATAACCTATGTTTTTCGTATAAGGTAGTTTCTCTTCAAAAAGAAAGAAAAATAACCTGTGTCTTTCTAAAGTATCGACGTTATCCCATATAACTAAGGGATTTTTCAGTAGCCCACTTACTTTGTTAAGTGCGGTTCGATAAGGTATATCGAGATCATCGCCTCCGACATGAATATTATCCAATTCGTTTACGACACGCTCCATTTGAGCTTCATATCCACGCTGTACCGCTTCAGATTGCGCTCTGCGAGCAAGTTGAGACAGTTCTGCTATTTCCACTTGTAGATCCTTTTTACGATGCTCTACGCCTTGTTTATGTTGACTATATACGATTGATTCTTGCGTCCATAGGCGATCAAAAACGACCTCTACAATTTTACTTACATCTTTTCTTAGATAATTATGGTGGAGCAAATGTCGGAAGTTGTCCTCTACTTCTTGTTTCCTAATCATTGATGCGTATTTCTCACAGTCTTTATGCTGACAGTAGTAATATGGAAATTTCTTACCATTCTTTTTCGTAGTGTTTGCTGCAGTAAGTGGATTAAGACAGCAAGAACAAAGAACTAAGCCTCTTAAAGGAAACTCATCTGATATATCCTTTCGCACGCGCGCAGTTGCTCCCCGGGTACTTAATCGTCTTTGGATTTTTTCATAAATTTCTGAAGAAATTATGCCATCGTGCTGCCCCTTTCTACGAGTAACATCCCAACGCTTATATTCGATATCGCCACAGAAAAATGGATCCCGTAAAATACTATCTATACGGTGTATGTATTTTTCTGGTCTTTGTTTATTCCAAAATCCCGATTCAACTAAAAATCTACAGACATCAATCTTTCGTATCAAGTTACCGGTCGCAAATCCTTCTAATGCTGGTTTGAGCATAGTTAAACCCAAATTATTTGGTTGAAGTATGCGTGTGACTGGATTACGGGTATAGCCTTTTTTCGCAGCAAGGGACCAGTGACCAGATTCCATACGCGCACGCTGCTTTTGAATGACTTGCCTGCGGTTTTGTTGACGTTCCAATTGTGCATGACCAGCCATTATCAGTTCTGTGTACACACCTTCGGGTGATTCGTCGAAGGTATAATTTAGACATCGTAGAGCGACATTTCGATAACGAAGAGCAGCACGTAATTTTAGATGGAACTCAACATCACGTGCGAAACGTTTCAGGTCATCAAATACGATCAAAAATTTCTGATGTGGATGCGAGTCGACATATGCTAATAATTCGCTCATAGCAGGCCGCTTCATAAAATCGCCTCCACCAGTAAAACTATCTGAAAAAGTCTTTACATGTGGTATCTGTAAATTCTTAAGCTCCCTAATACAGCGAGACTCTTGACTCTCCAAACCGCCTCCATAATTTGCCTGACCAATTGAAGAAACGCGAGCATATACAAGCCCAATTCTTCCTGATAATTCACTATCATTGTTTTGATTTTTTTCCTGCATAGGTGTGTATTTCATTCCTAATTATATTTCCGCAGAATGACTCCAGATACGCTATTCGCTTTTTGATTTGCTCATCCGTACTTACTGTATCGCTCAAGAGTTGGCGATATTCTTCAATAGAAATTATACCACCAGCATTGGAGTTATGAGTACTCATTGAATGATTAGCTGAATTCATATTCCACGCGAAAACAAAGAGGTGTATTCAGCTTGGATATGAATACACCTCTTTGCATCCAAGCTCATTAATAATCACTAACGAGCTGCTTTATGTGGGTACGAGGGTGTTCAACGAAAAAAGACGCGAACATATCGAACTCACGCTGAAGCAGCGTTATTGAGTTCAAATGGTCGCGTCCTTTTATCTCACTCTAGTCTGTCCTCAGTCTTCTCAAGACATGAAGGTAGGGATTTCGAGCTAAAACAATATAAGGGTTTGCTAACAAATGATGTTAGTTACTGAATAAATAATATCATAAATAAGTTCTGTTGCAATCATATAGTTATGCTAGTATTTGGAGACAACTGAATATTGACCCGTAAGGGTAGTGCCTAAACCAGAGCGTAAGCATTGGCATGGCATGAAGTCGAGTTAAGCGTTGAAAACCCGTCATGGGATCGCTTAACTCGCCGCATAGGGAAACTTATGTGCTCGGTCTAGGCCGAGACCCGTGGCGGGTTTTTTATTATCCAAATTTATACATGTATGAAATATATAATGTTCATCACCTTATTCTTTTTTTCCGCATGCTTTTCAGTAGTACAAGCATCGACATATAGTGGTCTTCCAAATGATGTATATATTAAGCAACAGGAGGAAAAATCTGCTTTGGAATATAGGCTCCAGATACTTGAATCGAAAATTTCAGCAAATCCAGATGCCTCAACATACGTTCTTCAAGACCGCATCACTCAGTTAGAGGATGAGAGGAATACTAAAATAAATTATATTAAGGGTCGTTATGGTCAGCTTGGAATTACTAGCCAAGCAGATGCAGCAATTGCAGATATTAATGCAAAATACGATGTTCAAATTAATTCATTGAAAAGTCAAATAAAAAGCATGCAGGTTAGTTCTTCTGCTCAGGATTCGCTGAATTCAGAAATTAATGATATTAAACAACGCCTAGAAGTGATCGAAAATCAAAAAAGTTTACCTGAAAATACGCGAGCTGTGGACACACCTGTAATCGCCTCAACCTCTAATACTGTAGCCACCCCACGGATTCCCGTCATAGTACCTGTAACGAAGACTGTTGCCGTAGCGAAAGTGATAATTTCAAGAACCTTATCAAAAAATATGAAGGGTGATGATGTTAAAAATCTTCAAACAATGCTAGCAGGAATGACTGGCATTTATCCAGAGGGTTCAGTCACAGGAGTTTTTGGGCCAGCAACAGAGCGCGCAGTAAAACGATTTCAAAAAAATAACGGCCTTGAAGCAACTGGTGCTACTGGACCAAAAACACGCGCATTACTTAATGATCTAACGATCAATCCTATCTAACTAAGAATCTTAACGATTATCAAAACTGATATTATGCAATCACAATCGGAGGATTCAAATTTGGAACTATTAAAACAAGTCAAGAAATTGAAAATCGAATTGAATGAGATTACGAGAAAACTAAATGGAATTGAGACAGTAATCGAGTTTCCAACAATCCGAAGTAACTTACTTACAATGTTTGATGAATCAGAACTTAAGGATATTAGTGTTGCCTTCCTGCAGCGTCAATACAGTATGGGTTACGCTAGAGCCCGTCTCATTAAAGATCGACTTATAAATAGCGACTAAGCCAAAAACCATGCAAATTCTTCCTAAAATTAGAAGTATTACTGAAAGATTGCCAACTCCGCTTTTATTGATTTTTATTTTGCCTATATTTATCTTAGTGTTGCCCATATTATTTGTTGTTCAATTAGTGTGGCAGGTATTTAGTATTACCGCACCGAAAGATGGGACTTTCTGGCAGAAGTATGCAAAACCATCATTAAGCGCCCTAGTGGTCGCTATCGTAGTGATTGGTTTTATGTCTCTATCGGTTATCTTTAACAACAACTAATGCATTACATTAGTAGTGTAGCTATAAGATTGATTGCAGGACCAATATTGGATAATGGTGGAATAGTGATACGCTAACAGCTAGCGTTAAGTTGTTCAAAATAAATCCTAAATTGTGTATAGTGTAAATTATCGAATTCTTTTATGTCATTTCAAATAAGTAAATCAAGAAAGGAATTGCTTAAGCAAAAAGTGTTAAGAATCAGAAAAGTTATTGATAAAAATAAAGCAGAAAGCTTCGAGGTATACGAATTAGTCTTAGATGTTGTTTATCTGATAGAACAAGTTCTTAAAATAAAGCTTGTAGAGAAGAATCCATTACTTATTTATGACAAGATTCCTTCCGGAAATGATTTAGTAAATGCTGTTGAGGGTAAAGCCGCTGAGAACGAAAATACGGTCTTAGTTGGTAAGGCGCTTTTACTATATAGAATGTTTAACTCTGATTCAGAAATTGCAAAGACACAATTAAAAGTTTTTGAAGTATTATTTTTATATAGGAATGAGCTCTATCATAACGTATTGCCTTTTACCTCGGTAAAGCCGATAACTCTTATTAAACTTTCTCGCGAAGCATTTAATGCGTTGTTACCTGAACTGAACACAATCCTTGGAAAAGTAGAAAAATTGAAAAGTACAGACGATGGCATATCAAAGGATGAAGTGGTTGCTTTGTTTAGAGAATCAGTTAAGCGTAAGATTTCAATAGGTAAATTTGTGCCGTATAGATTCGGAGCATTTTCTATGTTTGAGCCTCAAGATGACTTTATCTACGCCTTTGGTAATAATAAGTGTCCTCGATGTGGAAGCTACACATTAAAAGAAGAGTCTGCAGTTACAGCCTGGAGATGGCAGGAAGGAATTGTCAGTCCATATTTCGCCTGTTCAAAGTGTCACTTGGAGCTTACACCGGAAGAATATGAAGAGGCAAAAAAAATAATGCGAGAAGAGGCTGGCGATTAATAGATAATGTTAGAATCTGAGTTTTGGGAATATACTTACCGAATGGATAGAGACCAAATAAGAAGTGCTATTGCAAGTGATTTGCGAGGGAAGGCTTATATGGATCGTTATGATCAAAAACGCGCCTTAGCCGAGAAACTTGGAATAAGTGAAGATGATATCCTTAACCAAGTACATCAAATGATGGATTTGGGTCATGTAATATCTCTAAATGATTATGAAATACGACTTTCTATTGACGGCGAAAGATTTTACTTCTCAGGTAAGACAGAAAAGACTTCAGAGTTCTTTAAAAAGAATTGGCCGCATATAACTTCTAATGTAATTGCGATTTTAGCTCTACTTATATCAATCCTTTTAAAGGGATAAGCTTAATACCTGTACCTAAAGCCAAAAAACTAGAAACTCCTGAAACATATACATGAAAAGGTTTAGAGATTAGTTAGTCTAGGTATTTTCGTTAAGTAATGTGGACTTATTTAATTTTTCGGCCGTCTAATTCGGCCATCCTTCTATCCACTTCATCGTAGTGATTTCTGTCTTTATCACTAAAATCTTTGAAATTAATGATATTAAGCTTAATTTGAGGTTTTAGAATTTCTTCTATATTTTTCCTCATACCTAAAATGTCAGCCGCAAGAGAAAGCTCCCTGACTCTGTTTTTTGCTTTATTGCGGATGTCACTGACAAGAGCTTTAACCACCACTTGTTCATTTAAACCAGTTTCGTTAAGAATTTCTCGATAACCCTTACTTTTGGTTAAATTTGATGGATTATTGACCGATGCTTCAGAATATCCCGCTTCGCGCATGGCATTTGTGGCGTTTCCACCGTTTTCCACTATTTTTTGAACTGCTCGTTTTTGTTTAATAGTTGCCATACATACTAGTCTAATACTTAATGGGTGGTTCCTGTAAATGCTGACATCATTGAATTATCAAGCATATTGCGGAGTGGAGGACTACTTTCATAGTACACCCAGAATCGAGTTAAGTAGCTTTTAAGCTGGTTCGATGTTTTACTCACTGAGTCCACAAAAAACAATAGCGCCGTAAGGCGCTTTTTTGTTTTGTAGGGATGGAGCACAGTGCCTGCGCACTGTGCGTGGGGAATTGAAGCGCCGGAGGATATTTTTCAGAACTTCCCAGAGAAGAAAAATTAGAGAGCCCGTCCGAGAACGCGAGATCTTTTCGGAGTTACCGTAGGTGATGAAGGAAAAGTCCGCGATTCTGGGACAAGACCCCCATCTCTAAATCACGGCGTAAGATATTCGATAGTATCGCAAAAGAAAAAAAGCATGTCCGCGAGGTCATGCTTTTTTGTTTATAGGAACTGAAGAAAAATCAGTTCGCGAGGAACTTTTCACCTTCCTCGGTGAGCGTAAAGACGCGATTCATATGACCTTGCCATACGGTCGCATAGTCCGCGGACCAGTTGGCCGCTTCGTATTCGGCGAAAGAAAGATAGCCGTGATCGACCAGCTCCTGAACACATTCAGGGTGCAAAACTCGCATAGCCTGGACATCATACCGGCCGTCCCAGTTAAAACTCGGGCTCGGAATGAAGCAAGGCTTGCCGTTGTGCTCGCCAATGCAGGTCTTTGTGCCCCACGGCTTCGTGTTGAGGTAGCCGAGTAGACTGTGAGCATTATCGGAAAGCGGGCCCGATTGAATGCCAAGAATAGTCGCCCCGCTCAGGGGATGAGTTAACGTTTGCATTTCATACTCCCTCCAGTAGTTGACTAAGACCAAAACCTATGGCCACAATACCATAATTTAATTTTATTACGAATCCCAGCCAAACTCGGAATAGGTTGTTCCCTTCTGGTAGCAATTGAGTGCTTGTTCTATATATACAATAGTAGGCTCGGGAAGTTTTTTGAGAGAAAACCACGATGCGTCTGAACACTTGTCTGGCTCGGCATTGTACGGCTCACCTTCCCATTTTGTTATTTCAAAATAAAAGTCGATGCGATTAACGCGAGCTCGGTGCATTACCGTAACAAGCCGGGCATCTTCGGCGCGAATGTCGACGCCTGCCTCTTCTTTTACTTCTCTCACGAGTGCCTGTGCAAGCGATTCGTCATCGTCGACATGTCCCGAAACCAGCCCATAGTTGCCGTCTTCAAATCCAGTATTGGCGCGCTGAAGCATGAAGATCTTGTCACCTGTGCGCAAAATTCCGTACACCCCAACCTTTTTAAATCGATCTTGAGAGTCTTGCATATAAATATAATAGTTCTGTTATGTACTGCTGACGAATAGCCGCGCACAAACTTACTGTTCCTCATCGACATTTTCAAAAAAAGTACTAGTATCTATATGGAATATATCTGTTAGGAGAAATGTCATGCAAATCCCCGTGAAAAGAAACATGCTGCAGCCGCCCAAGCAAAAACCGTTTGCAGAGGCAGAAGCAAAAGCTGCCGCATCCAAATGTGCCTGCGGATGCGAACAAAAGCACAATAACGGTCGGCTCTTTGTGGTTGGTTATCCCAACAATATCCAGCAGAGACACTGGGTCAAAGCGGACAGGTCTTGCGACGATCGCCTTAAGAAAAAACTTGGTGAAAATGTATATAAGAGAGGCGTGTACTATTAAAAGTTTTTGCCGACTACCAGCCTCCTATTTATCCTCGCCGTGTGCGGGGATTTTATTTTTTATACTCCTGCCAGCCTAATGACCGCGTACAAACTTACCATTCCCAAAACGGTTGAAAGTGTTGTCCAACGCATTGGGTGCGCATGATAACTTTCCGGTATTAAATCGCTCGCGCCAATATAAAAAAAGAATCCGGCAAAAAGTGCGAGCAGTAATCCAAGCTGCGGTTCTGAAACCACAAAAAAGTTAGTGGCGATAATACCGGCAACTGGAGCAAGCGCATCCGTGAGTAACCACTTTGTTGCGGTGCGACGTCCGCCTTCATTTTTGAGAATCATACTAACCGTATTGATACCATCTGAAAAATCATGTGCCAAAACAGCGAGCGCCACTACAGCACCAACAGCAGTTGATACCTGAAACGAAAGTCCTATCGCAATACCATCAAGAAAACTGTGTGCCGACAAACTCAAGGCGCCAAACATCCCCCGTTCAATATGTGCATCATGCTCGCCATGTTCATTATGTGCATTGGTGTCGTGATTATGGAGCAATACATAGCGATCAAGTATCAAATAAAGCGCAAAGCCAAGCGCAGTAACAGTCAGCAACATGTGAGCGCCGTAGGTTTGACTCGCAAGATCAAGACTTTCTGGCAAAAGGTCAAAAAAGGCAACCCCAATAACAGCGCCAGCACTAAATCCGAGAATGAGATGGAGCTTGTCATTAAGATGAAGTGCAAATATGCCTCCAATCAAGGTAGCGACACAAACTCCGATAGCAATAATGGTAAGCATGTTTGAAACTGTAGCACGGCTTTATGGGCTGTCCATATAGTACTCTATTATCTAATCTCCGATTTAAAACATGCGATATACTGACAGGATGAAGAAATTTGCCATGATAGCACTCCCATTTTTGAGTGTGCTTATGTATGGCGGATTTGTTTCGGCGCAAAGTGATTGCCCCGCTGGTACTGTCCCGATTGGTACATCACGTGCCGAAGCTACAGCAGCCGGCATTCCTACGTCTGCTTCTTGTTGGCAACCAAACAATGCTGCCGCAGGAAAAGATGCTGGTGCAGCAAAAGAATACCTCAAGCAACATTCAAGTTCTCCGGCAAAAATCCAATGTCTAAATTCGGATTACGCAGAACGCCTCGCTAAACTTATGAAAGCAGTCCCGGGCGGACCACCAACGATCACCGACTCGTACCGAAGTGCCGCAACGCAGGCCGGGTTACCAAGTGGTGCAACACAAGTTGGTGCATGCGGTTCATATCATCAATACGGACTTGCCGCAGATTTTAATAATGCCTCAAAAGAAACATTGCGCTGGATGCGCACCAACGCACCACAATACGGATTGACTCCTATTCCTACCCTCAACGTTCAGACTGGATGTTCATATACTTCCGGCTTTTGTGATCCTGGCCATATTCAGATTATGGCCAAACTTCCTCCGCGCAATCAATGTGACGTATGCGGTAGTAATACCCAAAACCAAATAGCAGGCGGCGGAGGCGGATCGAATCCTGCATCTCTTTATAACGACGGCAACAAAGCATATCAAGATTATTATCAGTCAACGCAAAACTGTCCTGCCGGCACACAAGGATTTGACGGTATCTGTTATCCAGCATCGGCACAGAGTCCACAATCTTCTCCTTCAGGATCAACGCCTTCGACTCCCTCTTCTCCCTCTTCTCCCTCTTCTCCCTCTTCTAGTGGAGGCAGTACCGGCAGCACGTCCTCACTCCCTCCAATTTCAAAGCAATCAATTCCAGGACTCACTGGCACTGGATTAACAAACAATTCCACTGGTAGCACGAGCAATCCTATTTCATCACTCTTTTTGGGATTTAATGGGATCGTCACCCCGGGAAGCACGTCAACAAATACACAATCAAACGTAGCTAGTCAGTTAATCCAACTTGCGACACAGATCAACACACCTGGAACTATTGGAACTGCAAAAATACCAACTACCACACCAACCGCACTCAATGCAGACATCGTACAAGTGTCTGATCTCCAAACTACAGCAACGTTTTTTCAAAAAATGAATGCGATGGGTGAACAAGACACGAACGACACATACGGCTCGACGGATCAAATGGTTTCAACTACAGCAAATCAAGATACAAACCCAAACACATCATCACAAACACTTGCACCGACTCAACAAATACCAGGCTCAAGCACATTTACGTCCGGCAATCTCCAAAACATTGGTGATGAACCTGGATATTCCCCTACCCCGGCATTCAATACATTCGTCGAAAACAGTCAGCAAAAGTTTTCTCAACTACAAGAAATAGTTGTTCATGCACTACAATATTTGCGATCAACGGTATACACACCATAAAAGAGCGGTGCGTAAAAATGCGTTATACTGAGCGCATGAGAAAAAAGATAGGCGTCACTGCCTTGATATATGTTTTGTATATTGTAAGCGGACAGTTCATCACTCCTTCGTTGGCACAAGCGCAAATAACAACTGGTTGTCACACTCCAACCGCCGACGAAGTTTCCTCCTTCACTGTACTCGACCAAAAAGCTCCAGGGCAGATATGTCCCAAAGATTTAAATATGGTAACAGGAGGCTGTCCAACAAGCCCGTATCCATTTCTTTTGCAGCACTATAAACCGGGTGCAGCCAGCGCTGCAGCCGGTAACAAAGGTATAACGATGTTAAATGCCGACTTTGCATGCCGTCTTTCTAAATTTATTCAGGCATATCCTCAAGTTAATATTGTTAGCGCATATCGATCACCGACAACTCAGGCGCAGCTCTTTAATGCAGCAGTCCAAAAATACGGAAGCGCTGCAGCTGCACGTAAATGGGTTGCTCCACCGCCATGTTCGGCAGAAACAAATGCAGTTACATGTGGAAACGGATCGAATCACAATCGAGGACTAGCGGCGGACTTAAGTAACATCACTACTACGATTCAGAAGGCATCAGCTCAATTTCAATTGCACTTTCCACTTTCAAATGAAATGTGGCATATCGAACCAAGTGGAACAGTCAACAATAAAACGGTCACCCCGGGTGATGAGGATGGCACGGGTTCTGCTCCAACCAATGATCCTAGTACTCAGCCATCATGTAATAGTCTTTATCAATGTGCTACTTCTTGTGGTGTCGGACAGACCGTGGTTAGTGTAGGGCCTCCTTTAGTTTGTGCGAGTCAGCCTACTAATCAAAGTCAGTGTGCTGCGGGAACGGGCGTACTCGTTAGTGGAGTAATGCAGTGTGTAGCCCCACAAAATCAGTGCGCACCAGGTTCTGTATTTTCAAATGGTTTTTGTTATCCACTCAATGGAGCTGCACCAACTGCTCAGGCTGCTCCAGCCCCAGCTCAGGCAAGTCAACCCACTGGCGCTAGCTCCCCTTCTTCTTCGGGATCTCCTGCATCATCATTGGGATCAACGCCTGGTACTTCACAAACGGGAATATCTTCAATACTTTCCGGAATAACTTCCGGTACTCCGATATCATCTGCTACCACAACAACCGCAACATCTCCTTCAGTCAGTACTCAGCTTTATAACCTCATGCAATCTCCTACATCCAGTGTTTCAACCAACACAAGTAGCAACACGGGCGGCAGTATCGCTCTCAACAGCGACAGCACAGACGTGTCGCAACTCAATCCTTTTTCTCAATCACTTTCCCAAATAGGAGTATCTTCCGGTTCAAATTCGGTAAGCACCGCAGGACAAGGTTCTGAAGATACTGGTGTTCAAGGCTCGTCTACCGGTTCTTCAAATGTGATACGCAGTACGCAGCCAGCTTTTGGCTCACAAACGTTTACCTCGACGGATCTTCGCGGATCAGGGTCCGACACGTACTCGCCTACCCCTACTACAAATTCAAGCAGTGCGATTGAACGTACTCAGGCAATACTTACCGATCTTAGAATAAAACTTACGAATGCACTCGTATATCTGCGTCACCTCATTGCCGGCCGGTAACGTCCCTCAATCATCCGTACCTAACCCCCGCGGTCGCCGGATTTAGGTACGGATTTTGTAATCAGGTCTAATATATGGTATAATCTTCGGACACAACTTTACACAAGATGGGATTTACAAAATACACAGCACAAGCAGAAAAAGAACGCGTCAACATGAACGAGAGTATTCGTGCACGTGAAGTGCGTGTAATCGGCCCTGAGGGTGAAAATTTTGGCGTCTTGGCTACAAAGGACGCACTCGATAAAGCTCGTGAAATGGGCTTCGATTTGATCGAGGTATCCCCTAACGCTGTACCGCCAGTATGTCGTATTACCGACTATGGCAAGTTTAAATACGAACTCAAGAAAAAGGACAAAGAAGTTAAGTCCAAAGCAAAAGTGGTCGAAATTAAAGAAACACAGGTCAAGATCGGTACTTCCGACAACGACATGCGTATCAAGGCAAATAAAATTGGAATATGGCTCAAAGAGGGTCATCGTGCCAAGATCGATCTCTTTTTGTGGGGCCGTTACAAGTACATGGATTTCGAATTTCTCAAGGAGAGATTGGAGCGTTTCCTTGCTTTTGTGCCAGAATCGTATAAAATAGCGGACGAGATCAAGAAAAGTCCAAAAGGCCTCTCAGTGATCATCGAACGAGACACTACCAAGCGACCAAGTGCCACAAAACCGCCTAAAATCGCCGATTTAGCACTCGAGACCGCAATTGCCAGTGAGCCAGAAAGTGAACCAAAAACAGACAACCATGAAAACTAACAAATCATTTATGAAGCGATTGCGAGTCACAAAGACTGGCAAAATCATCGCTCGCGCACCGGGTCAAAACCACTTTAATTCTAAGGACAGTGGTACAGCTTCCCAGCACAAGAAGCGAGGAGTAGCTTTTCATGCAGCTTTTAATAACACTGCTAAAAGTCGTTTTCTCAAGACCTAACCCCTATACCCTAACAACTAATCACTAATTTTTATGTCACGCGTCAAACGAGGTACTACAAAAAACAAGCGGAGAAAGAATGTCCTTGCTCAAGTCAAAGGATATCGTTTTGATCGCGGAAACAAGGAAAAGACTGCAAAGGTAGCTATTGCCCACGCTGGTACTCACGCATTTCGTGACCGAAAGACAAAGAAGCGAATTGCGCGTGCAACATGGTCACTCCGCATCAACGCTGCTGCTCGCCCAGAAGGGATTTCATATTCAAAATTGATCGGCAACCTCAAAAAGGCAAACGTCGGATTGGATCGCAAGGTTCTCTCCACTCTCGCCAAGGATTACCCAGAAATCTTTACTCGTGTTGTAAAGCACGTAGCTCAATAAATCTGAATCAAATAAAAAAGACCCTCAACAGGGTCTTTTTTATTTGATCTTCTTTACGGCATACGAATTTTCAGAACACACTATATTTTTCTGCTGAAAAATTAGTCCCTCTCGCGCCGTCGGCTTTACACTTCCTTTTTAAATAGATCGAGTACAATCTTTAAAAAATGGTCGCGCTCCGAGAGGCTCTGAAAATTGCATACCTCAAGAAGATTAATGTGATTACAAAATCACGTCAGCGTTCTTACCAGTCGCAGAGTAGCCGTCATAGTTTTGGTATACACGTTCAAGTTCGCTTTTTGACTTCATGACCATCTCGATTAGTCGTTCAACTAGCGCTTTTGGATCCGAATCAAAGATTACGTTGGGGTTTGGTCGATGTGCCGCATCAATGATCAAATGGATGAGCTCGTCAGTATCCCAATTCCCTTCCAAAATTCCCATAGGAATATGAGTCTCAAATCCTACCGCAAACTCATTCAAGGTACCAATGCGTCCAGGTCCGATGATAAGTGCGTCACAAGCGCGTACAAACAACAAATCGCGCCCAGCATAACCGAATCCCGTATATACAACAGCATCCATATAATCACGCGGGAGCTGATATTCAACAATATGTTCATGCTCGGTGCTTGCAGGAGAATAACCAATGGAAAATCCACATTCATCTTTTGCACCCATTGCTGCATACATTGGAAATCCTGTGGTAGCACCCGTTACGGTAATTGCGCCCGCAAGTGCGATTTCGCGTCCAACTGCTTTTGCAATTTCAAACGTATCGAGTGAATTATGAGATAGGTCAGCTGAACCCGATACACCAACCTTAACTACACCATATCCATCTGGTAGCCGACAAAAATTTCGCGGCACCGTAACGTGATTAGGATGAATCGGTTTTTTCATACACAAAGTATATCACCATTGAATAGAAATAGTCTGTCCACTTTCCGGAACCTGTGCATTAATAGAGAAAAAATCTCGAAGACGTTGTGCAAGAAATAATTCTGCCTTTGGTTCACCCATCGTTACAAATACTTCTTGTATCGTTTTGAGCGATCCTTCGACAAACTGCATCAAACCGTCGCGATCTCGATGTCCCGAATATCCGCCAAGTGAGGAAATGGACGCGCGCACCGTAACTGGCTTACCGTCGATTTTTACATTCTTATTACCGTCTTGTATGCGCCGTCCAAGTGAACCAGGTGCTTGATATCCGACAAACAAAACATGGGCATTTTTATCTCCCAGGTACTTCATTTCATGTGCCCTAATACGCCCGCCGTTCGACATGCCGGCGCCTGCAATGATTATCTTAGGGTCGGCACTTTCGTGAATATTCGCTGAGGCGCGTGTATTATGCACCACATGCAGGCCATCAAAGGTAAACGCGTCCCCAAATTGTTGAATAGAATCGCGAACATGCTCATTAAACAACGAAGCGTATTTTCTAAATACTTCTGTTACTCTAATTCCCAAAGGGGCATCAAGATACACTGGTATTGGTTGTATTTTTTTGAGTGCAAGGAGTTCCTTAATTTCAAACAACAATATTTGTGTACGCTCAAGTGAAAACGAAGGGATAAGGAGAGTTCCACCGATCTTTTGCGTGTCACGTATCGCCTCCGCTAAAATGTCGGTGCGATTTTCCTTGTCCTCGTGCAACCTGTCTCCGTACACACTCTCCATCACAATATAATGGGCTCCTTCTGCAGATTCTGTATCGGGCAAAAGCGGATCAGGCGAATTTCCTAAATCACCTGTAAACAAAAGAACCTTTTCATTGCGTTCGCATTTTATTATTGCCGAACCAAGAACATGCCCTGCATCCAAAAAACTAAATGTTCCATCACCAATCGAAAATGATTCGTGATATTCGTGTGTTTTCCACAAGGAAAGTGCTCGCTCCACCGCATGAGCGTCATATTGCGGCGTACAGCCATGCAGTTCTTGTTCGCGCGCCATTACCGAAAGTGAGTCCTCAAACATGATAGCGGCCAAATCCCGCGTTGCAGGAGTACTGTAGATAACTCCCGAAAAGCCTTCATGCACGAGCCTTGGAATACGTCCAATATGGTCTTGGTGTGCGTGGGTTACGATAAGCACATCCATTGAGTGGGGTTCGTATGCAAATGGTTTTAGATTTTCGACATCACAGGTATATCCTTCGCGCTGTAGCGCACCACAATCCATCAGGATTTTTTTGTTTCCTGTGTCGAGCAAAAAATTGGCACCTGTTACCGTACCCGCTCCACCATAGAATGTGATGGATGCAGATTTTTTATCATTCATAGGAATATTCTAGCACAGTGATTGATTTCAAACTCTTTCTCAGCATACATTTTCTAAAGCACGCATATTTGCCTGGTGGCAAATTGCTCCTCTCGCGCCGCCGCGCTGCGAGAGGCTTTATCAAACGTACGCTTCGACGAGTTTGAAATTTATATGTCAAAAACCTCTCACAGAGTGAGAGGTTTTTGAGACGATCGGCAGGATAGCCTGGGTGAACCAGGTGGAAAGTCTCAGTATACAAGCGTATTGCTTGCAACGATTCGACCATCCTTGATGTAATCCAAGAGGTTCATGCCGATCGCTTTGTTCAGTATATCACCGGCAAAAGAGGCAACAAGCCTATGCTCTATATACGTTAAAATCTGACGGGCGTCTATATCTATCGTATCGACATGGAACGTACGGGGCTGTGCCCAGGGTGGTAGGATGTTGTGTGCATACTATTTCCTCGTATTTCAAACGAAGCATGTTGACTTGCACCATTGGGATGAAAGGATGTTGCATACACTTTCCCACCAGTTACAGCATAAATTGGCTTTGTGTCGGGTCTTCCTCCTTTCATTTCGTAGATATGGTCACCGCTTTTTGCGAACAACGGCTTAAGCGTATGAAAACCTCCCGCATGACCATATGTTGATTGGTGAATGTATTCCATGTATGCCTATGGTGAAAAATATTTTTTGAACAGCGACAAAGAAGTGCGCTGATTTTTAAGGTTTTAATTATTCGAGAATGCCGTCCAGATTTACATCGTATAGTATCTCTTCTGCCAAATGACGATATTCTGTCATATCCCCTTCAGTGAACCAGATACCAATTTCACGCTGTGCTTCTTCGGGTGACTCTGAACAATGAATTAAGTTGCGTACTGCACGATCATCGACTGCTGCGATAGTGTATGAGTCCACGGTCAAATCTCCTCGAATAGTTCCTACATCGGATGTTGCAGGTTCTGTTGTGCCGGTTATTTTGGTTACTACTGCAACGGCCTGATTACCCTCCCATACCATTGAGAGTGTTGGGCCGCTGGTCATGAATTTTGCCAACTGCTTGATAATATCCTTTCCATATTCGATGGCCTCTTTATCAACAGGAAGATTGTTTGCCTTCTTGTCTTCTACGATCTTTGTTCCTTTTTTCAAAAACCACGCATCGTCCTTGTTGTAGTGTACCCATACTTTCTTCTCATCGAGAATGCCAAATTTGATTCCAACAAGCTTGAGACCGGTACGTTCATAGCGTTTGATAATTTCGCCCATAAGTCCGCGCTGAATGCCGTCTGGCTTGATAATAACAAACGTTCGTTCTTTTTTTGGATGTTGCATATGCAGCGGATTGTACTACATATTGTAGTACGAGGCAAAAATATTTTAATGCTGTATCTAAGGAGTCGAAGTAGCCACTGAGTCTATGATGGGGTCTACAATATGCGGTGTGTCCGTTGCCGTTTGATCAGAAGTATCTTGTACCGGCGTCCCCCCAATCCCCCCACCTCCAGTCCCCAGCAACCGCTGGAGTTGTGCCTCGGTCACACAGGTGTTGCCGGCACAGAGTTCATCTGCTCGGACTCTGCTCAGTCCATTGTCTGAAGCACCGAGCCAGGTGATGAGGGCGGTGCGGAAGT